>CAVYUH010000001.1:0-135814 GCA_963771645.1 uncultured Actinomycetota bacterium
GAGTGAGAAACGGTGGTGCTGGCTGCATCGGCAGACGGAGGACCGCCGACGGAGATTGGTGGGCGACACTGCTTGAAAAACTGTCTCGCGACCGGGAGATTCTCAAAACCCGTCTCAAAACCTCGACCCGGTGGGGCGGGTTTTGATCGACGGGTAATGAGACTCCGATCCGCTCCTCGGACAGCGGTGCCGAGACTGTCGGACGTACATCGGACCATGGGATGGGCGTGCAAAGTCGCCCGTCCGGGGCACCGAAGGCACGGTAGGGCGAACTTTATGCCTGGACCGAAACCCCCGTCGTCGGCCCCGTCGTTCGACGCGACGGGTCTGGCGACGGGGGTTTGGGCGTCTTGCCCTGTCTTGGTCTGCTTCCTCGGCGGATGCCGTACCAAACCACCCTCACTCTGCGTTCCTTGAGAGAGGGTGGTTTGCGTATTCAGGAATCAGACCAAGACAGGGCAAGACAAAAGGATCATTTAGAGGAGAGGTTGGTGAAAGGGAAAAGCAGGAAAATTGCGAAGAGTGGAGGCAGGTGGATGGTTCACGGACGCGAAGTGAGGCGTTGAAGAAGCGAGGGGTCGAGCGTCAAAGTGGGTTCGAATGCAGGGGCGGAGTGCGGTGAGTCGACAGGGCGCGGGCGAGCGGTGATGGATGTTGGTGCGGAGGCGGACGACTCCAGTGGAGTTAGCCGGACACAGGTCCAGAAGTCGATCGCTGTCGGAGGCGTGCAAGAGCATCGGCATGCGCATCGCAGAACTTCGAGAGGAGGCGAGGTGGGCCGTCCTCGGTTGCCGATCAGTACCTACGGCACGATCAACGTCCGGGAGCTCTCGCCGGGAGTGTGGCGGGCGCGGACGCAATACCGCTTTCCCGACGGGAAGCGCAGGCAGGTCGAGCGAATCCGTCCTGGTCGAACCGGTGCGAGGGCTGCGACGGCGCTTCGAGAGGCCCTGGTCGACCTGGTCACGCCGTCCAGCGGCGAGCTGAGAGGGTCTACGCGACTGGTCGCTCTGGGGGAGCGCTTCGTCGCGGAGAAACGTGACTCCGGCCTTGCCGCCGGATCGGTTGCGACCTACGAGCAGGTGCTGAAGTCGATCATCGTGCCGCGGATCGGGGACCTGCGCCTCGACGAGGCGACGCCAGGCCGGCTGCAGCAGTTCTTCACCGCCGTCGCGAAGGAGCATGGGCACGGCCAGGCGAAGACGTGCCGATCCGTCCTCTCGGGCATGTTG
The DNA here is from genome assembly GCA_963771645.1 of uncultured Actinomycetota bacterium. GTDB lineage: Bacteria > Actinomycetota > Actinomycetes > Actinomycetales > Microbacteriaceae > Amnibacterium. The sequence goes on from CAVYUH010000001.1 coordinate 1,233, forward strand.
GGCATGGCGGTCCGCGTGGACGCGCTCCGATCCAATCCGGTCACACAGGTCGCCCGGATTCGTCACCGCCAGTCCCACGCGTCGAGCGCATTGGCTCTTGACGCAGTACCGGGGTTCATCGAGACAGTGCTGTCGGACCCGGTCCTCACACAGCTGGACGTCGGTGAGGTCCTGGCGTTCATGGTGCTCACCGGGTGTCGAGTCGGGGAGGCGCTCGGCTTGCTCTGGTCGGATGTCGACTTCGCGGCGGGCAAGGTGACCTTCAACGGCACAGCGGTGCGGGTGCCTGGTGGCGGCGTGCTGAATCAGCGCCACGGCAAGACCGCGGCGTCCACGAGAACCATCTCCGTGCCGCCCCGCGCGCTGCGAATACTCGAGGGCAGGCAGCGGAACGCCGAGGTGGTCTTCCCGTCGGTGAGGATGCGGGTCCGCGATCCGGTGAACGTCGAGAACATCTGGCGACAGAACCGTGGCCGCTTGGGCTTCGAGGAAGTGACCACCCATGCGCTCCGGAAGACCGCCGCCACCGGACTCGATGTCGCCGGCATGAGCGCGCGTGGGATCGCGGAGTATCTGGGCCATGCGAAGCCCTCACTGACGCAGGACGTCTACATGAGCCGCAACGTCGGCAGCTCCGCCGCGGCGGAACATCTCGAGCGAATGTTCGGAGTAAATACGGAGTTGACCTCGGGCTCGAATCCGTAAGTTGCCCTTGATCAGGTATTTTGTGCCCCGAGCAGGACTCGAACCTGCAACCTACGGATTAGAAGGCCGTTGCTCTATCCATTGAGCTATCGGGGCGGAAGCAGCCGAGTTTAGTGACGGGGGACGATGTCGTCCCCGGTGCGGGTGCGGTCACGCACTGCTGCGGCGGACATCGGAGGCGGCGTCTTCGACAGGTCGATGTCGCGGGTCACCTCGGCCTCGTCGTCGTAGGTGTCGAGCCATGCCGGGACGGGCTGCTTCTGATCGGACGGCGCAGGCGGGTCTGCGGGCGCCACGGCCGGAGCGGCTGCAGCGGCCGTGGCCGCCGGAGCAGGCGGTGCCACCGGAGCGGGCGGTGCCGCCGGAGCGGGCGGTGCCGCCGGAGCGGGCGGGGCCGCAGCGACGGCGGCGGCAGGCGCTTCCGGCCCTGCCGGCGGCTCGGCCGCGGGAGCCGCGTCGACATCCGTGTCGGTCGAGGGACCGGAGGACGCGGCGGCGGCGGAGCGGGAATGACGCGATCGCTCGAGCCGGGCGTCCGCGGCCTGACGGTCCAGCGAGTCGAGGCGGGTGCGCTGGATGAGCACCGGCTCCGTCGAGGGCGGCTGCTCGGCGGCCGGCGAAGGGACGTCCGCGCCTGCCGGGGCCGCCTGCTCGCGCGTCGGGGTCGTCCCGCGGGTTCTGCTCCCGTGCCGACACCGGCTCGGGCTGGTTCTCGATGCGGCCCTTGTGCGTCTTCAGCCTTGCGGCGACCGCTGCGCTCCCCGTGGCATCGTCGCGCCGCCTGCTGCTCACCGGGCGGCACCGGCACCGGCGCCGGGAGCTGCACGCGGACACCTCGGCGCCGTCCGGCGGCTCAGGAGCGGCGGAGGGGACGGGCGCGGCGTCGGCCGCATCCGGGCGCCCGGCGTGCGGCGGGCGCCTCGGGCGTCGCGTCGCCGAGCCGCTCGACGTCGGCGGCGAACAGCCGCTTGGCGCGGCCGGGTCGGGCGATCCACGCGAGCAGGCGCTCTCGCACCTCATCCGCATCGGCCGTGCCCTGCTGGACGGGCGACGAACCGGACCGTTCGATGGCGTCGAGGCGGAGCGAGGCCCAGTCCGCGGCGAGCGCCGCGCCACGCGGCCGGGCGAGCCGGAGGCGGATGTCGGCCTCGGTGCGGAGCCGCTCGATCCGCTCGTCCTCGGTCGGCGTGGAGTACGAGCCCGTCGCTCGGACGCGAGCGGCCTCGACGAGCGCGGCGACGGAACCGGCGACCGCGTCCCGGTCCGCGCGGGCGAGCAGCGCGCGCACCGCGCCCTCGCGCGATCAGGGCGGCGATCACGCCCGCGACGATGATCGCGAGCGCAGGGATCACGGCGCTCGTAGAGCACCCGCTGCCCTGCGGAGGACTGGAACCAAGCGACGAACGCGTTCCACATGGCTTCAGGGTACCGAGGCCTGGTGACACGGCGATGAACGGGGGCCGCGGGGCGCCGGAGCCGGGGAACAAGGGCCTTCCGGCCAGGGTTGAGGCAGGTGGGCGCCGGTGCGGTGCCCGACGACAGGAGATCGATCCATGGAAACGTTCGTGCTCGCCGGCGGCTGCTTCTGGTGCCTCGACGCGGTCTACCGCTCGCTCGACGGCGTCGTCGACGTCGTCTCCGGCTACACCGGCGGCCGCCTCAAGAACCCGAGCTACGAGGCCGTCTGCACCGGGATGACCGGGCACGCCGAGGCGGTCGAGGTCACCTTCGACCCCGACGTGATCCCGCGCGAGGTCATCCTCGACGTCTTCTTCACGCTGCACGACCCGCGGCAGCTGAACCGCCAGGGGAACGACGTCGGCACGCAGTACCGCTCGGCGATGTTCTACCGGGACGAGGAGCAGAAGGCGCTGTTCGAGTCCGCGATCGAGCGGGCCGCCGACATCTGGGACGGCAGGATCGTCACCGAGCTGGCGCCGCTCGGCGAGTACTACCGGGCCGAGGAGTACCACCAGGACTTCTTCGCGAAGAACCCGAACCAGGGCTACTGCCTCGCCGTGGCGCTGCCCAAGGTGAACAAGGTGCGCAGGTCGTACGCCCAGTACGTCAAGGCGGCCTGACACCGCATCCGCTCCTCCACAGCCCGTTCGCGCGGCCCGTTCTCCCCAGGGAGACGGGCCGCGCGCCCGTTGCGCCGCGGGAACCGGCACCCTCCCCGTGGATCCGCGCTCCGGTTCACGGCACGGATGCGGAGCGCGGATCCGGTCGCGGCAGGGTGCCGCGCGGAGGATGAGGGAGCAGCAGATGGCCGATCGGATCACCGTCGTCGGAGCACTCGGGACCGACCCGGAGGAGCGGAGCACGAGTCGCGGGGCGGTGGTGCAGTTCCGCGTCGCGTCGACCGACCGGCGCCGGGACGCGCAGGGCAACTGGTCGGACGGCCAGACGAGCTGGTACCGCGTCAACGCCTGGGGCGAGCTCGGGAGGAACGCGCTCGTCTCGTTGCGGAAGGGCCAGCGCGTGATCGTCGCGGGCGACCTCTCCGTCAGCGAGTGGGACGGCACCGACGGCCACAAGAACCGCTCCGTCGAGATCCGTGCGGTGTCCCTCGGCCACGACCTCACGTTCGGCGTGAGCCGGTTCGAGCGGATGCAGCGAGCCCAGCAGGCGGCGGTCGCCGACCGACACGGGACTCGGTGTCGTCGCAGGCCCGGCCCGCCGAGGAGACGCTGCCCGCTGCTTCCGCCGCGCCGCCCGTGGACCACAGCGGCGAGTGGGGCGTCTCGGCGATCGGTGGCTCCGTCGAGCGAGCCGGCCTCGGAGCGTGCCGAGCGACCCGTCCTGGGTGGATGCCCCGTTCTGAAGCCGACCGGGCGGCAGGGCGCCCGAATTAGACTGAGGGGTATGGCGGAGTACATCTACCAGATGGTCCGTGCCCGCAAGGCGCACGGCGACAAGCTGATCCTCGACGACGTGACGATGTCGTTCTTCCCCGGCGCGAAGATCGGCGTCGTCGGACCGAACGGTGCGGGCAAGTCCACGATCCTCAAGATCATGGCGGGCCTCGACACCCCGTCGAACGGGGAGGCGAAGCTCACGCCCGGCTTCACCGTCGGCATCCTGATGCAGGAGCCCGAGCTCGACGAGTCGAAGACGGTGCTCGAGAACGTGCAGGACGGCGTCGCCGAGCTGCGCGCGAAGATCGAGCGCTTCAACCAGATCGGCGAGGAGTACGCCGACCCGGACGCCGACTACGACGCCCTCGGCACCGAGATGGCGAAGCTGCAGGACGAGATCGACGCCGCCAACGGCTGGGACCTCGACTCGCAGCTCGAGCAGGCGATGGACGCGCTGCGCACGCCGCCCAGCGACGCCAAGGTCGAGCTCCTCTCCGGCGGCGAGAAGCGCCGCGTCGCGCTCTGCAAGCTGCTCCTGCAGCAGCCCGACCTGCTGCTGCTCGACGAGCCCACGAACCACCTCGACGCCGAGAGCGTGCTCTGGCTCGAGCAGCACCTGTCGAAGTACCCCGGCGCCGTGCTCGCCGTCACCCACGACCGGTACTTCCTCGACCACGTCGCCCAGTGGATCGCCGAGGTCGACCGCGGCCGCCTCTACCCCTACGAGGGCAACTACTCGACCTACCTCGAGAAGAAGCAGGAGCGCCTCCAGGTCCAGGGCAAGAAGGACCAGAAGCTCGCCAAGCGCCTCTCCGACGAGCTCGAGTGGGTGCGCTCGAACGCGAAGGGCCGCCAGGCGAAGTCGAAGGCGCGCCTCGCCCGCTACGAGGAGATGGTCACGGAGGCCGAGCGCACGAGGAAGCTCGACTTCGAGGAGATCCAGATCCCCGTCGGCCCCCGCCTCGGCTCGCAGGTCATCGACGCGAAGAAGCTGCAGAAGGGCTTCGACGGCCGCGTGCTCATCGACGGCCTCTCGTTCACGCTCCCGCGCAACGGCATCGTCGGCGTCATCGGCCCGAACGGCGTCGGCAAGACCACGCTGTTCAAGACGATCGTCGGCCTCGAGCCGCTCGACGCCGGCGACCTCACGATCGGCAGCACGGTCGACATCTCCTACGTCGACCAGTCGCGCGGCGGCATCGACCCGAAGAAGACGCTCTGGGAGGTCGTGTCCGACGGGCTCGACTACATCCAGGTCGGCAAGACGGAGGTGCCGTCCCGCGCCTACGTCTCCACCTTCGGCTTCAAGGGCCCGGACCAGCAGAAGCCGGCCGGCGTGCTCTCCGGTGGCGAGCGGAACCGGCTGAACCTCGCCCTCACCCTGAAGCAGGGCGGCAACCTGCTGCTGCTCGACGAGCCGACCAACGACCTCGACGTGGAGACGCTGTCGAGCCTCGAGAACGCGCTGCTCGAGTTCCCGGGCTGCGCCGTCGTGATCACCCACGACCGGTGGTTCCTCGACCGCATCGCGACGCACATCCTCTCCTACGAGGGCACCGCGGAGCAGCCGGGCAGCTGGTACTGGTTCGAGGGCAACTTCCAGGCCTACGAGGAGAACAAGGCGGAGCGCCTCGGACCGGAGTCGGTCGGCGTCGGCCGCGGGGCGTACCGCAAGCTCACCCGCGTCTGACCGATGCGCCTGCACGTCGAGGTCCCACTCCGCTGGAGCGACATCGACGCGTACGCGCACGTCAACAACGCCGCGATGCTGCACCTCCTCGAGGAGGTGCGCATCGAGGCGTTCTGGGTGACCGGTGAGGACGCGGACTCGACCGACCACGTCGGTCCACGCGTGCTCGACGGGCGGCCCGGCGCGGACACCCTCGCGCTGATCGCGCGGCAGGAGGTCGAGTACCTCCAGCCGATCCCGTTCCAGCGGGCGCCGCTCGACGCCCAGGTCTGGATCAGCCGCATCGGCGGAGCGAGCCTGGAGCTGAACTACGAGATCTTCACGCCCGTCGGGGTGGAGCCGCGCGTGCTCTACACGCGCGCCGCGACGACCCTCGTGCTCGCGAACGCCACGGACTCGAGGCCGCGGCGCATCACCGCTGCCGAGAAGGCGGCGTGGGCGCCGTACATCGAGGATCCGGTCGGCTTCACCCGCCGCTGACGCCTGCGCGCTCGGCAGAGCGGCTGTCGCGCCCTTCTCCATCGCGCGGATCCGGAGAAATCGGACGACACGCCGCGGTTCGGGCGCGAAGGCCGGCGTGTCGCGCAGAAACTCCGGAACGGCGCGATGTGGGTCAGGCTGAGGAAGCCCCGGGGATCCGGACCATGCCCTCCTGCGCCACCGAGGCGACGAGCTCGCCGTCTCGGGTGAAGATCCGGCCGAGCGACAGGCCACGGCCGCCGCTCGCGCTCGGCGACTCCTGCACGTAGACGAGCCACTGGTCCACCAGCACCGGCCGGTGCCACCACATGGCGTGGTCGAGGCTCGCGGCCTTGAGCCCGGGCGCCGCCCAGGCGATGCCGTGCCGCCGGAAGGTGGGCTCGAGGATCGTGTAGTCGCTCGCGTAGGCGAGCGCCGCGCGGTGCAGCGCCGGGTCGTCGGGCAGGTCGCCGATCGCCTTCAGCCAGACGGCCTGGTGCGCGACGTGCTCGCCGTCGGCCGAGAGGAAGACGGGCGACTCGACGTGCCGCATGTCGAACGGCCGGCTGCTCGCCCAGTACTGGGCCATCGGGTGGTCGACTGCGGCGAGCGCGGTCCGCTCGTCGGGCAGGTCCTCCGGCTGCGGCAGGTCGTCGGGCATCGCCGCCTGGTGCTCGAGGCCGGTGTCCTCGGTCTGGAACGAGGCGATCATCGACAGGATCGGCACCCCGTGCTGGTACGCCTGCGTGCGTCGGGTCGAGAACGAGCGGCCGTCGTGGATCCGGTCGACGGCGAGCGTGATCGGGGCCTCCACGTCGCCGGGGCGCAGGAAGTAGCCGTGCATCGAGTGGATGCTGGCGGCCCTCGGGCGCGGTGCGCGTCGCAGCGACCACGGACTGGGCGAGCACCTGACCGCCGAAGAGGCGGCCGGCTGGGCTCCACTGGGGCGTGCCGGTGAAGATGTCCTCGGACGTGCGGGCTCCGGTGTCGACCAGGTCGAGCGCCGCGAGCATCCCGGCGAGCGGGTCCATCTGCTGCTCCTCGCGTCAGGTGCGGCACCGTGGCCGCGGGGATGGTGCGGGGTAAGTTTATTGGCGCTCATGGACCGCACCCTCGACCTGCCTGACACCGCGGCGCTCGCGGACCTCCGGACGTACCTCGGCCGCGCCGACGCGGTCGAACGAGCGTCGGTGCGGCTCGTCGGCGGCGCGGGCGTGCTCGCCGTCTACACCGCCGTGCTGTACCCCTCCGGGCTGCTCGACGACACCCCGACCGTGCTCGGGCTGCGAACCGTCGGCATCGACCCGTCGCAGGACCTCGACGTCGTCGTCCCCATCGCCTCGCTCGTCGAGCGGATGAACCGTGCCGGCGAGCAGGTCGACCCGGACGACGTGCGCGTCGGCATCCCGGCCGAGGTCAACACCGTGACGTGGGCGGGCGTCGCCCCGCCGCGGACCGGATGGCTGCCGGTCGGCCAGACGCAGGCGGACGTGCTCACCGAGGTGGCGAAGGCCGGGATCGTCGAGGTCGCTGAGGCGCTTCCGGCGGAAGCGGGGGAGCCGATCGTGCGGCGCGTCCGTGCGGACGTCTGGAGCAGGCCCATCGAAGGAGTCGAGCACGTGCCCGGCGGCGCAGCCTTCGCAGCGCACAGCCTCGGGTTCCTCATGGATCCGCTGGAGCAGATCCCCATCTACGACTCCGGCCCGTGGACGCGCCTCAGCACCGAGCGCGGCCACATCCTCGTGAAGCGCCGCGCCTGGTCGCTCCAGGGCAACTGACCGACGCCTTCGCGTCGCGATTCGAGCCGCTTCCCGTCACTCGAAGCGGCACGAATCGCGACGCGAGCGGGACGGGGACCCTCCCTCTGGGGCTGGAGGGACGGATGAGGCGCTCGTAGCCTGCCGAGGTGACCGAGCAGCAGACCGTGCCGACCGCGGCAGCCGCGCTGCCGGTCGCGCCGCTCGTCGCGGGATCCGCCTCGCGCCTGCTCGGCATCGCACTGCTCGTCGTGGCCGCACTCGGCGTCGGCCGCCTCGTGCTCCGGCTGGCCGGACTCGCCGTGCTGCTCGGGATCGTGCTCGCGACCGTCGGCGCGCTCGCCGGGGGCCTGCTCGTGCTGCACGCGATGCTCGCGCACTGACGCGCGCGTCAGTCGTCGAAGGTGTTCACCATCGCGAAGGCCGCCCGCTCGAGGTAGCCCCACAGCTCCGCCTCGTACAGCGGCGGCAGCTCGATCGCATCCACCGCGGCGCGCATGTGCGTGAGCCACCGGTCGCGCTGCGCCGGGTTCACCTTGAACGGCATGTGCCGCATCCGCAGCCGCGGGTGGCCCCGCTGCTCGCTGTAGGTGCCGGGGCCGCCCCAGTACTGCTCGAGGAAGCCGGTGAGCCGCTGGATCGCGCCCTCGAGGTCCTGCTCCGGGTAGATCGCGAGCAGCTCCGGGTCGCTCGCGACGCCTGCGTAGAAGGTGCGCACGAGCTTCTCGAACGTCGCGCGACCGCCGACCGCAGCCCAGAAGGAGCCGTCGGTCGTGGTGACGGCGTCGTCAGCGGCCATCGGATCCGTCCGACGGTGCGGCAGGACCGCTCGTGCCCGAGGCCCCGCTCGTTCCGGACGCGCCGCGCGCACCCGATCGCGGACGCACGGTGGGGGCGGTCGGCTGGTGCGGGGTCGCCTGCAGGGCGGCGGCCTGCTGCGCCGCGGCATCCGAGGCCCGGGGAGCACGGGCGCGCGGGGCCCGGCGCGCGACCGGCCCGGTGCGCGGCGGCCGCACCCCGCGCAGGGCGCCGGCGAGCTCGAACCGGTCGAGCGGCGCGCTGCTGATCGACGCCGCCTGCACGCCGCCGGCCTCGAGCGCCTCGTGCAGGTGCACCCGCAGCGACCAGGCGACGTCGTCGCGGGTGTTCACGCGCGTGCGGACCACGAGCCGCAGCACGACGCCGTCGGGCGTGACGGACTCGATGCCCCACAGCTCCGGCTTCTCGGCGATGTACGGCGCCCACTGCGGATCCGAGAGCACCTGGGTCGCCGTGGCGAGCATCCGCTCCTGGACCGCGTCGACGTCGACGTCCTTCGGCACGGTCACGTCGACGATCGCCCGCGACCAGCCCTGCGACAGGTTGCCGACGCGGGTGAGCTCGCCGTTGCGCACGTACCAGAGCACGCCGTTCGCGTCGCGGATCTGCGTGACGCGGATGCCCGACCGCCTCCACGACGCCGCTCGCCAGGTCGGTGTTCACCACGTCGCCGACGCCGAGCTGGTCGTCGGCGACCATGAACAGGCCCGTGAGCACGTCCTTCACGATGTTCTGCGCTCCGAAGCCGAGGCCGGCGCCCAACGCGGCGGTGATCAGGGAGAACGCGGCGGTGATCTGCGAGTTGATGATCGTGACGATGTAGAGGATCGCCACGATCGCGACCACCGCGGACACGAGGTTGTTCAGCACCGAGCCGAGCGTCCGCGTCCGCGCCACGAGCTCGCGCCGCCGCGACGGGGGAGGCGAGCAGCGCCTGGGTGTCCTGCGCGCGCTGCCGGCGCTTGACCCCGGAGACGATCCGCTCGACGAAGACGCCGACGATGCGGTGCGCGATGAGGCGCACCAGCAGCGCGACGATGACGATGATCACGATCTGGATGACGTGCCAGAGCACGTCGCCCCAGGTGGAGGCCCAGAAGGCGTCCCACTCCGACTCGACCGCCTGGGTCGTCGCGGACTGCAGCACCGCGGAGAGCGCGTCAGTCACGGGCATCCCGCGCCTGCGCCGCGAGCGCGCGCTGCACGCCGGCCATGTTCTCCACGACCACACGGCGCAGCGCCGTCGGCTCGGGATGCGCCTCGAGCCACTGCTGCGCGGCCGAGACGAGCCGACGGTCGGCGAGCGGCGCCGGGAACAGGCCGCGAGCCAGCGCCTCGGCGATCGCGTAGCTGCGGTCGGCCCAGAGCTGCTCGATGACGCCGAAGTACTCGCTCGACGTAGGGCTCGAGCAGCGACCGGTCGGCCGCGCGGCGGAAGCCGAGGCAGGTGGCGCGCACCGTCGCGTTCGGCAGCGCGGCGGAGTCGACCACGGAGTCCCAGGCGGCGCGCTTGCCCTCCGCCGTCGGGATGGTGGCGCGGGCGTGCGCGGCGGACTCGCGGCCCGTCGCCGTGTCGTCCGCGGCGAGCGTCGCGGTGATCTCCGCCTCGCCCGCCTTGCCGCCCGCGACGAGGGCGATGAGCAGCTCCCAGCGCAGGTCGGTGTCGACCGAGAGGCCCTCGAGGGTCTCCGTGCCGGACAGGAGCCCGTGCACCGCCTGCAGCTGCTCGTCGGTGCGGGCGAGCGCGGCGAGGTTCTTCGCGAACTGGAACTGCGCATCCGATCCGGGCTCGGCCTGCCGGAGCAGCGCGAGCACGCCGTCGCCGAGCGCGACGAGGGTCTCCTCGCGGATCTCGGGCGCCACGTAGCTCGACGCGGCGACCGCGGCCTGCTGCAGCACCGTGCGCAGCGTGGTCGACTCGGTCTCGCTGCCGACGTTGTTCAGCACGAGCCGCACGAAGTCGCGCGGGCGGGCCTCGGCGTCGCGGGTCGCGTCCCAGACCGAGCCCCAGACCAGCGAGCGGGCCAGCGGCGACTCGATCGTCGCGAGGTGGGCGATCGCGGTCTCGAGGCTCTCCTCGTCGAGGCGGATCTTCGCGTAGGCGAGGTCGTCGTCGTTCAGCAGCACGAGGGCCGGGCGGCGCTTGCCGACCGCCTCGGCCACGTCGGTGCTCTCGCCGGCCACGTCGAGCTCGAACCGCTCGGTGCGCACGAGTCGCTCGCCGTCGAGCTCGTAGAACCCGATGGCGAGGCGGTGCGGGCGGATGGTCGGCTGCGCCTCGCTCGCGGTCTGCCGGACCGTGAAGCCGGTGATCCAGCCGCTGCTCGTCGATGTCGATCTCGGGCGTCAGCGTGTTCACGCCCGCGGTCTCGAGCCAGGACGCGCTCCACGAGGTGAGGTCGCGGCCGCTCGTGGCCTCGAGCTCGACGAGGAGGTCGCGCAGCTCGGTGTTGCCGAACGCGTGCTTGCGGAAGTAGTTGCCGACGCCGGTGAGGAAGGGCTCACGGCCGACCCAGGCGTCGAGCTGCTTCAGCACGCTCGCGCCCTTCGCGTAGGTGATGCCGTCGAAGTTCACCTGCACGGCCTCGAGGTCGGGGATGTCCGCGACGATCGGATGCGTCGAGGGCAGCTGGTCCTGCGTGTAGCCCCAGCTCTTCTCCATGATGTTGAAGGTCGTCCACGCCTCGGTCCACTCGGTGGCGTCGGCGGTCGCGAGCGTGGAGATGTACTCGGCGAAGGACTCGTTCAGCCAGAGGTCGTTCCACCACTTCATGGTCACGAGGTCGCCGAACCACATGTGGGCGAGCTCGTGCAGGATCGTGACGACCCGGCGCTCCTTCACCGCGTCCGACACCTTCGAGCGGAAGACGTAGGCCTCCACGAAGGTCACGGCGCCCGCGTTCTCCATCGCGCCGGCGTTGTACTCGGGCACGAAGAGCTGGTCGTACTTGTCGAACGGGTACGGGACCCCGAAGATCCGCTCGAAGAACTCGAAGCCCTTCTTCGTGATGTCGAAGACGTAGTCGGCGTCGAGGTGGTCGAACAGCGACGCGCGGGCGAAGGCGCCGAGCGGGATGGTGCGCCCGTCGGAGCTCGTCAGCTCGTCGCGCACCACGCGGTACGGGCCGGCGATGAGGGCGGTGATGTAGGAGGAGAGCCGCGGGGTGGGCTCGAAGCGCCAGGTGGCCACGTCGCCGTCGACCTCGGGCTCGGGCGTCGGCTGGTTCGAGACGACCTCCCAGCGCGCCGGCGCGGTGACCGTGAACCGGAACGTCGCCTTGAGGTCGGGCTGCTCGAAGACCGCGAACATGCGGCGGGAGTCGGGCACCTCGAACTGCGAGTAGAGGTAGACCTCGTCGTCGACCGGGTCGACGAAGCGGTGCAGGCCCTCGCCGGTGTTCGTGTACATCGCGTCGGCGACGATGGTGAGCTCGTTCTCGGCCTGCAGGTCGGGCAGCTGGATGCGGATGCCGTCGCTCACCTCGGCCGGGTCGAGGGCGGTGCCGTTCAGCGTCACCGAGTGCACCGTCTTGGTGATCGCGTCGATGAAGGTGGAGGCGCCGGGGGTGCCGGTGAAGCGCACCGTGGTGGTCGAGCCGAAGACCTCGGCGCCGCGCGTGAGGTCGAGCTCGACCTCGTAGGCGGACGGCTGCGACGAGTCCGGCGCGCTCCTGCGCCTCGACGCGGGTGAGGTTCTCTCCGGGCATGTGACGCTCCTCGTGTTCGCGGGACCGGGGAGGCCGGATGGGCCTCGACCTGGTCGGTACGGCCGACAACCCTACTGACGCCCGCTGGCCTCGACTCGCTCGGCATCGGGGCCGTGCCGAGCGGATTCATCCATCGCGCGGATCCGGAGAAATCGGACGACACGCCGTCGCCCGGAGCGCGAGGCGCGGCGTGTCGCTCGGAGAACTCCGGAACGGCGCGATCGATGCGGGCGCGGTCGGGCTCGGGCGGCGTCGGAGGCCGCGGCCCGATCGCACCCGGGACGCCGTCCTAGACTCGCGACATGCGCGTCCACATCGGGACCGACCACGCGGGTCTCGACTTCAGCCGGCACCTGCGGGAGCACCTCGAGGCGGCCGGGCACGAGGTGGTCGACCACGGCCCCGCCTCGTACGAGCCGCTCGACGACTACCCCTCCTTCTGCATCAACGCGGCGCTCGGGGTCGTGGACGACCAGGCGAAGGGCGTCGAGACGCTCGGCGTCGTGTTCGGCGGCTCGGGCAACGGCGAGCAGATCGCGGCGAACAAGGTGCAGGGGGTGCGCGCGGCCCTGATCTGGAACGAGTCGACCGCGCTGCTCGCCCGGCAGCACAACGACGCGAACGTCTGCGCGATCGGCGCCCGCCAGCACACGCTCGAGGAGGCGATGCACCTCATCGACCTCTTCCTCGCCGAGCCCTTCTCGAAGGAGGAGCGGCACGCGCGCCGCATCGCGCAGCTCGCCGAGTACGAGCGGACCGGGAACATCGCCGGCCACCCGATCGACGACCCGGGGCACGCCCGTGCCTGAGGGGCACTCCATCCATCGCATCGCGATGCAGTTCCGCCGCAACTTCGTCGGCGACCGGGTCACGGCGTCGAGCCCGCAGGGCCGCTTCGCCGCCGGGGCCGCGGAGCTCGACGGCCGGCCGATGATCGGCGCCAGCGCGATCGGCAAGCACCTGCTGCTCGAGTTCGAGGGCGACCGCATCCTGCACGTGCACCTCGGCCTCTACGGCGCGTGGGACTTCGCGGGCGAGATCGAGGCCGACGCCACCCTCGCCTCGGCGAACGGGCGGATGGGGCAGACGAACCAGCGCGGCACCTTCGTCGACGCAGGTGGCCGGCGACGACGCCTTCGTACCCGACGCGCTTGCCCGAGTCGAGCCTGAACTCGATGGGCGCGCCGCGTCGCACGCGGCTGCGGATGGCGGAGTCGGAGAAGGGCGAGGACATCGAGCTCGTCGACTTCCCGCCCGAGCCGATCGGGCAGGTGCGGCTGCGGCTGCTCACCGAGCGCGCCGTCGCGGACCTCCGCGGGCCGACCGCCTGCGAGGTGTTCGACCCGCAGCAGGTCGCGAAGCTCATCACGAAGCTCGGGCCCGACCCGATGCACGACTCCGGTAAGGCGGCCGAGGACCGCTTCGTCGCCGCGGTCCGCAAGTCGGCGACGCCGATCGGCCTGCAGCTGATGGACCAGAGCGTCGTCGCCGGCATCGGCAACGTGTACCGGGCGGAGCTGCTGTTCCGGGCCCGCCTCAATCCGCACGCCCCCGGCAAGGACCTCTCCCCGCAGACCCTGCGGAAGCTCTGGCGCGACTGGGCGCACCTGCTCGAGATCGGGGTGCGGACGGGCCAGATGATGACCCGCGACGACCTCGACACCGAGGAGGCGTACCGCCGGGCGATGGCGAGCCGCGAGGAGCGGCACTACGTCTACAAGCGCACCGGCGAGCGCAGCCCGCGAGGCCGCGGCCAGGTGGTCATGGAGGAGATGGGCGGCCGCAACCTCTACTGGGCGCCCGGCTGGCAGACGCTGCCGAAGCCGAAGCCCGTGGAGCGCTGACGTGCGCCAGAACCCGAGCTTCTCGCTCGCGGATCCCGCCGCGATCAAGCAGCTGATCAGGGACAACCCGTGGGCGACGATCGTGTCGGACACCGCGGAGGGCCTCGTCGCGTCGCACTATCCGGTCGTCGTGGACGAGGACCGCGAGGAGCTGAGCATCCTCACCCACGTCGGCCGTCCCGACGACCTGGTGCACGAGCTCGGGCAGCACGAGCTGCTCGTCGTGATCCAGGGCCCGCACGGCTACATCTCGCCGTCCTGGTACGACGCCGACCCGGCCGTGCCGACCTGGAACTTCGTGGCGGCGCACCTGCGCGGCGTGCCCGAGATCCTGTCGGCTGAGGAGAACTTCGCCGTGCTCGGCCGGCTCGTCGACCACTTCGAGGACCGCGTGCCCGAGCCGCGGCGGATGCTCGCCGACCCGGCCGACGCCGCCTACGCCGAGCGGATCCAGTCCGGCACGGTCGGGATGCGGCTCACCCCGACGTCCGTCACCGCGAAGTCGAAGCTGAGCCAGAACCGGCCGGCCCACATCGTCGACTCGGTGATCGAGCACCTCGAGGGCGACGGCCCGTACGCGCAGCCGGCGCTCGCCGCGCTGATGCGGGAGGCGCGGCAGCGGCGTGCCTGACCTGCTCCTGCGGCGCTGCCTCGTGGGCACCGCCGTCGTCGACGTGCGCCTCGCGGGCGGCCGCATCGCCGCGATCGCCCCCGAGCTCCCGGCGGATGGCGCTGAGGTGCTGGACGCCGACGGACGCCGCCTGCTGCACGGCCTCTGGGACGAGCACGTGCACGTCACCCAGGCCGCGCTCGCGAGCACCTGGCTGTCGCTCGGCGGCGCCGCATCCGCTGCCGAGGCCGCGGCGCTCGTCCGCACCGCGAACGATTCGCTGCCGGCTGGCCGCCCGCTCGTCGGGCTCGGCTTCCGCGACGGGGTCTGGCCGGACCTGCCGACCCGCGCGCTGCTCGACGCCGCGGCGGGGGAGCGGCCGGTCGTGCTGCAGAGCCACGACATCCACGCGGTCTGGCTGAACAGCGCCGCGGGCCGCCGCTTCGGCGTGGACCTCGACGAGTCGGGGCTGCTGCGTGAGGACGCCGCGTTCGCCGTCTCGCGCACCGTACGGCAGCTGAGCGACGCGGATGCCGATGCCGCCGTCTCCGGGCTCGCCGCCCGGGCGGCCCGCTCCGGCGTGGTCGGGGTCGTCGACTTCGAGATGGCCTGGAACGCCGAGAGCTGGGCGAGGCGCGCGGCAGCCGGCTTCGACGCGCTGCGCATCGAGGCCGCGGTCTACGCCGCGGACCTCGACCGCGCCGAGGCGCAGGGGCTGCGCACGGGCGATCCGATCGACGAGCGCGGCCTCATCACGGTGGGGCCGCTGAAGGCGCTCGCGGACGGGGCGCTGAACACGCGCACGGCCTACTGCGCGGACGCCTACCCCGACGGCGGCCACGGCCTGCTGACGATCCCGGGGGAGCGGCTGCGCGAGCTGCTCCGCCGGGCATCCGCTGCGGGCCTCGTGCCCGCCATCCACGCGATCGGCGACGCGGCCATCACCGAGGTGCTCGACGCGTACGCCGCGACCGGCGCCCACGGCCGGATCGAGCACGCGCAGCTCGTCGCGGACGCCGACCTGCCGCGGTTCGCGGAGCTCGGCGTGACGGCGAGCGTGCAGCCCGGGCACCTGCTCGACGACCGCGACGTCGCCGAGCAGCACTGGCCGGGCCGCACGGGCCGCACCTACCCGTTCCGATCCCTGCTCGACGCCGGCGCCACGCTCGTGTTCGGATCGGATGCGCCGGTGGCGCCGCTCGACCCGTGGCTCGCGATCCGCGCGGCAGTCCACCGCACCGACGACGATCAGCCGCCGTGGCATCCCGAGCAGCGGATCACCGTCGACGAGGCGCTCGCGGCGGCGACGCGCGGCCGCCCGCATCCGCAGGTCGGTGACGTCGCGGACCTCGTGCTGATCGACCTGCCGCCGGAGCGGATGACCGCGGACGCGGTCGCGGCCACGCTCGTCGGCGGCCGGTTCACGCACCGCGCGATCTGAACCGCGGAGCCGTCAGCGGTCGAGCTCGTCGTCCGCGAAGCCCTCCTCCAAGGACTCGTGCTCGCCGGTGTCCTCGTTCCCGGTCATGCCGCCGTGTCCGGCGAGCCGATCGAGGCGCCGCCGAGGTCGGCGATCACGGCATCGACGCCCGGCAGGTCCACGCCGTCGACATCGTCGTCGTGGCTCTCGGTGAGGGTGATCTGGCTCGCCGGCCCGAGGAGCACGGTCGCCTGCTCCGACGGCACCCTCCCGGGCGACCGGCAGCACGACGGTGTCGGCGGTGCTGGAGCGGGCGAGCTGCCGCGCGTACTCGGTCAGGACGTCCGCGAGCCGGCCGTCGGTCACGAGCGTGTCCGTCCCCATCGAGATGCGCTTCACGCCCGTTCCTTCCGCCTGCTGCTGACGACTCTGCATCGACGGTGGCAACGAAGCCTGGAAGGCGGGTGAGCGACCCGTCGGCTGCCCGGCCCGCGGCCGGCGCGGGAGGTCCGGTACCCTGATCCGGCCGCGGTCCGCCGCGACGCGGGGATGTAGCTCAATGGCAGAGCCTCAGTCTTCCAAACTGATGGTGCGGGTTCGATTCCCGTCATCCCCTCCACCGCCGCTCCGACGAGGGGCGCTCGAGAGAGGCCGAACAGGCCGGGTCGGCGTTGGCTTCGACTCGATCCAGCGATCCCGCGTCGGTGAGCGGACTTCGCCTCGCGGCGCTCGATGCGGCCGGCATCCGGCTGCGTCGCCGGCCGCGCCGAGCACCTCAGCGGCCAGCGCCTCCGCGTTGCGACGATCAGCCGCGGCGCGTCGCGTCGGTCGGTGGCAGGTGCGGCCACCACACCTCGATGTCCATCGCGAGCGATGACAGCGAACGCCCACCCGACACGTCCTTCAGTCAACCCCCTGAAACCGTTCGGGCGTTCTGCCTACGGTTCCTGGGATGAAGCACGTCACGATGGCGGAGAAGTCGTTCCTCGTGGGCGACGACGTCGCCGAGGTCCTGATCCGGTACGCGGCGCTCCTCGGCAAGGTGGGCAGTGCCGACAGCGTCACCATCCGCTCGCTCGGCGTCGACGGCGAGCTCGTCGAAGCGCTGTTCCTGCTCAACTCCGGCACCGTGATGATGGCGGAGAGCACGCACTCCAAGGTGCCGGAGCCGGACAACAGCGACGCCCTGCAGTACATGCGCGACCAGATCGACAAGTACGACTCCTTCTCGCTGCCGCAGGACGAGTCGGAGAGCGAGACGTCCCAGGAGGCCTGACGCCCGCGCACCGGCCGCCTCACAGGCGGGGCGCGAGTAGAACGGAGCGGTGAAGAACCTCGACATCCCCGGCTTCGACGCCGCCGTCTCCAACGTCATCCTCGGCCTGATGCGCATCCAGTCGCTCAGCGACGCGGAGGTGCAGGCCCTCGTCGGCGCCGCGCGCGACTCCGGCATCACCTACTTCGACCACGCCGACATCTACGGCGACTCCCCGCACGGCTGCGAGACCCGGTTCGGCGAGGCGATCCGCTTCTCGCCGTCCGAGCGCGAGCAGGTCATCGTGCAGAGCAAGGTCGGGATCGGCGACGGCTTCTTCGACTTCTCGAAGGAGCACATCCTCGCCTCCGTCGACGAGTCGCTCGCGGCGCTGCGGCTCGACCACCTCGACGTGCTCCTGCTGCACCGCCCCGACACCCTCGTCGAGCCCGAGGAGGTCGCCGAGGCGTTCGACCAGCTGGCGGACGCGGGCAAGGTGCGCCACTTCGGCGTCTCGAACCAGACGCCCGGGCAGATCGAGCTGCTGAAGCGGTCGGTGCGGCAGCCGCTGCTGTTCAACCAGGTGCAGCTGAGCATCACGCACGCGAACCTCATCAGCCCAGGGCGTCGCCGCGAACATGGGCGGCCTCGACCAGTCGATCGACCGCGACAACGGGATCCTCGACCACGCGCGGCTCAACGGGATCACGCTGCAGGCCTGGTCGCCCTTCCAGAAGGGCTTCTTCGACGGCGTCTTCCTCGGCGACCGGGAGGCGTTCCCGGAGCTGAACGACCGCCTCGACGCGCTCGCCGCGAAGTACGACGTCACGCCGACCGGCATCGCGGTCGCCTGGATCACGCGTCACCCCGCGAACATGCAGGTGGTCCTCGGCACCACGAAGCCCGAGCGGGTGCGGGAGTCGGCCGCCGGCTCGGACGATCCCGCTCACGCGCGAGGAGTGGTACGGCCTCTTCACCGACGCGGGGCACATCCTGCCCTGAGCAGGTCCGGTGTCGGGCCTTCGGGACATCTGGGCCCGTGGAGCCGGTTCCGACGCGCCGCGAAGCGGCGTGGCGGCCGTGCGACAGGGACGGCGAACCGCTGCGGATGTCCCGAAGGCGCACAGGGTGGAGCCGGCCGCTGTCGGTGGCCTCGAATACTCCTTCGGGCATGACCTGTCAGCGCTGCGGGGCGGACCGGCTCGTTCTCACGTTCGCGCCGGGATCCCGCGATCCGGCCGGGCTGCTCTGCCTGGCCTGCGGATGCTGGACGGTCGCCGGTGCCCGCCATGCCGCGTCGCCGGCAGCGGTCGGGCCGGAGCCGTGACCGCCGGGTCAGGCGGGGGAGTGGTGCACCGCGCGGATCGCCGCGACGATCAGCCGCTCGCGCTCGGTCGTCTCCGCCGCGGAGAGCCCGGCCTCGGCATCCAGGGCGGCGAACGCCTCCGGGAACCGGCTGCGAGCGGCTTCGACGTCCTCGGCCGTGACCGCGGTCACGGTTCTTGCCGCCGCCGCGCCCGCGGCGTCCGCCGCGCGTGCAGCAGGAAGGGCAGCGAGCCGGCGCCGGTACTCGGCGACGGGGAGTTCGATGTAGCTCATGGGTAGGGGAGCGACGGTACCCGGGGTTTCCCGGGCACGCTTCTCCCCACTTCGGGAGATTCCAGCGCTGCGGAGCACCCGCTACACCTGCCTTCGAGCGCGCTCCGCAGCGGGTGTCAGGCTGCTGCAGGAGCACCCGATGCGCGCAGCGGGGACGCCGACCGCGCGTAGCCTCGAACGCATGGTCGGTGCGCCCTGGAACGGGCTCTTCTACGCCGCGACGCTCGAGTTCCTGCTCGCCGTCGCGGGCGCGACCGTGGCCGCGAGCACCGACGACATCATCTGGCGGCCCGTCGGCTTCCTCGTGCTGGTACTCGGCTTCGTGCTGCTCGTGCGGACCATCCGGCGCGTGCTCGACCCGGAGCGCTGACTCGACCCGGAGCGCTGACTGCCCGGCGCGCTCGAGCCGACGGCCGGGATGCTCACGGGCGTGGACGGCCGAGCCACACGCTCGCGGCCAGCACGAGCCCGAACGCTCCCGCGGTCCTGACGACGGATCGCACCGGATGCTCCGGATGCGCCGGGCGGCGCGCTCCGTGTGCTCGCGGAGCAGCTGCGTCAGGCTCGTGCTCTCGGCCTGCTCGAGGCCGTCGAACGCGGTGCCGCAGCCATGGGGCCTCGTCCGTCATCTGCGGCATGGGCGAATCGTAGACCGTCCGCTGACGGTCCGCCGAGGCATGACCCGCAGCCGTCGCCTCGATACCGTGAGCCGTGACCACCCTCGCCGCGCTCGCGCCGACCCTGCTCGGCGTGGCCGTGCTGTCGGTCGTGACGATCGCGGTGCTCACGTGGACGCGCGCCCCCGAGCGGTTCGGCCCGACCCTCGCCATCCTGCGCGGGGCGGCGCAGCTCGCGGTGATCAGCCTCGTGCTCACCGGCGTCATCACGAGCCCGCTGTGGGTGGCGGTGGCGCTGCTCGTGATGTTCGGCGTCGCGACGGCGACCGCGACCCGCCGGCTCGGCTGGAGCCGGAGCCACCTGCTGCTGGTGCCGGCGCGATGGCCGCGGGGGTGCTGGTCGCGCTCGGGGTGGTGTTCGCCACCGGCGCGCTCGCCTTCACCGCCCGGTACGCGCTCGCGATCGGCGGCATCGTGATCGGCAACTCGATGTCGATCGCGACGCTCGCCGGCCGCCGCTTCCTCGAGTCCGTCCACGAGCACTGGGACGACGTCGAGGGCTGGCTGGCCCTCGGCGCAGCGCCGCGCGAATCGACCCGTGACCTCGCCCGGCGGGCCGTGCACTCGGCCCTCATCCCGTCGACGGATCAGACGAAGACGACCGGCCTCGTCACGCTGCCAGGGGCCTTCGTCGGCGCGATCTTCGGCGGGGTCTCGCCGCTCGAGGCCGGCCGCTTCCAGATCGTCGTGCTCGCCTCGATCATGGCGGCGGGTTCGATCACGGCGGCGATCGTCGTCGGCGTGCTCGCGCCGGTGCGGGTGCGGCCCGACGCGCCCCGCTGACCGCCGCATGGCCCGACGGCGATGGAATCGCTGTGGACCAGGTGGCGAAACGCCGAGAACGCCGGCACCTTCCGCGGATCCTTAGACCGCATCCAGCACCCTTGCACGGTGCTGAATCCCGGACCCTTCCTCGAATCACTCGGGCCCTGGGCGCTCGTCGCGGTGGCGGTGATCGTCTTCATCGAGTCGGGGGTGCTCTTCCCCTTCCTGCCCGGCGACTCGCTGCTCGTCTCCGCCGGCCTCCTCCACGTGCAGCTCGGCCTCTCGGTACCGGTGATCGCGCTGGTCGGGTTCCTCGCGGCGGTCGCGGGCGACCAGGTCGGCTACCTCATCGGGCACGTGTTCGGCACGCGGCTGTTCAAGGAGGACGCGAAGATCCTGAAGACGTCGCGGCTCCGGGCGACGGAGGCGTTCTTCGAGCGCTACGGCGGGCGTGCCCTCGTGCTCGGCCGCTTCGTGCCCGTCGTGCGCACGTACGTGCCGCTGGCCGCAGGCAGCGCCCGTTACCCGTACCGGAAGTTCGTGCCCTGGAACGTGCTCGGCGCCTTCCTCTGGGCGGTCGGCGTCACGATCATCGGCTCGCTGCTCGGCGGCGTGCCCTTCGTCGCGAACAACCTCGAGGTGATCCTCGCCCTCGTCGTGCTGATCTCCGTGCTGCCGCTCGCGATCGAGTACCTCCGGAAGCGATCGGCGCGACGCAAGGACGAGCGCACCGAATCCGCCGGATCCGCGGCACGGCCGGATCCTGCGGCCCAGTGACCACCGAGCCGCGCGTCGGCATGCGCCGCACCGGGTGCCCGGTTACGCATTCGCGCGGGTGTTCGCCAAGATGAACGGCGGGCGACGGCTGGGGCGCGGATCCGCAGGGACGCGTTGCGCCTCCCAGCAGCCCTGGGGCGCGGTAGACGCGCCGGCAGCGCGCTCGCGGATGCAGCGCGCCGCGGCCTGAACGGCTCACCTCACGAAGAAAGGCCCCGCATGTCGGAACCCGACCTCCGCGCGCTCGTGTGCGTGCCGACCTACAACGAAGCCGAGTCGCTCCCGGTCCTGCTGCCACGGCTGGCCGGCGTGAAGCCCTCGCGTGGACGTGCTCGTCATCGACGACGGCAGCCCGGACGGCACCGGCGCCATCGCCGACGGCTTCGCGGAGCGCGATCCCCGCGTGCACGTGCTGCACCGCGCCGGGAAGGGCGGCCTCGGTGCCGCGTACCTCGCCGGGTTCGCCTGGGGGCTCGAGCGCGGCTACGACGTGCTCATCGAGATGGACGCCGACGGATCGCACCGCCCGGAGGACCTTCCCCTGCTGCTCGCGGCCGTCCGCGAAGGCGGCGACCTGGTGCTCGGCACGCGCTGGATGCCCGGCGGACGCACGGTCAACTGGCCCTTCCGGCGACGCCTGCTCTCCGTCACCGCCAACCGGTATGCGCGCGCGATGCTCTCGGTGCCGTTGCGGGACATCACCGGTGGATTCCGCGCCTACCGGGCGGAGGTCCTCCGGAGCATCGACCTCACGACGGTGCGGGGAGCGGGGTACGTCTTCCAGGTCGAGCTCGCGCTGCGAGCTTCGGACGCCGGATTCGTCATCCGCGAGGTGCCGATCACGTTCGTGGAGCGCGAGCAGGGCACCAGCAAGATGAGCCGGGCGATCGTCGTGGAGGCGATGCGGCGAGTGACCGTCTGGGGGCTCCAGCGGCGGATCGCGAAGCTCTTCGGCCGGCGTCGCCCGGCCTCCCGCGCGAAGGCCTGACCCGCGACCGGGCGGTGCGCGAGGATGGCCGGATGACCACCCTCGGCGCCGTCTTCCTGCCCCAGTTCGCTCCCGAGCGGCTCCGCGACGTGGCCCGTGCCGCGGACGAGGCCGGCCTCGAGGAGCTGTGGCTCTGGGAGGACTGCTTCAAGAACAGCGGCGTCGCGACGATGACCGCCGCCCTCGCGTTCACCGAGCGGCTCCGCGTCGCGGTCGGCCTCATGCCCGTGCCGATGCGCAACGTCGCGACCCTGGCGATGGAGGCCGCGGTGCTCGAGCGGCTCTTCCCCGGCCGCGCGATCATCGGGGTCGGCCACGGCGTGCTCGAGTGGATGGGGTGGATCGGCGCCCGGGTCGCGTCGCCGCTCACGCTGCTCGGCGAGTACCTCGACGCGCTCCGGCCGCTGCTCGCGGGGGAGCGTCTCACCGTCGACGGCCGCTACGTGAAGCTCACGGACGTGGGCCTGGACTGGCCGCCGCAGCAGCGGGTCCCGGTGCTCGCCGGTGCGGAGGGCCCGAAGACGCTCGAGCTCGTCGGCGCCAAGGCCGACGGCGTCATCCTCACCGGCGGCACGACGCCCGACCAGGCCCGCGAGGCGCTGACCCGGATCGAAGCGGGACGCTCTGCTGCCGGCCGCACCGACCCCTTCCGGGTCGTCTGCCACATGCTCGCCGCGACCGGCCCCGGCGCTGAGGAGCGGTTCGAGGCGGAGCGGCGGGCGTGGAAGTTCCCGGACGGTGCCGACGTCGGGGCGGCCGGCGACGCCGACACGATCGCCGCCGCCGTCCGGCGCTGGGCGGACGCCGGCGTCGACACGGTCGTCGTGCAGCCCACCTCGACCGAGCCGGACCCCGAGGGGTTCGTCCGCTTCCTCGGCCGGCAGGTGCGCCCGCTCGTGGGCTGACGCCGAGCCCGGGACCGGGATTCCATCAGGGGACGTGCGTACCGTCGTCCGACGCCGCGGACGGCGGTGTCGTGAGGAAGGGGAAGCCATGGACTTCGGGAAGCTGATCGTCCGACTGGTCGTCGGCGGGTTCTTCGTCGGGCACGGCATGCAGAAGCTGCGGGGCGCCTTCGGCGGCCCGGGCCTCGCCGGCACGGAGCAGATGATGACCGCGCTGTCCATGCATCCGGCGAAGGTGAACGCGCGCGCGGCCGCGCTCAGCGAGACGATCGGCGGCGCCGGCATCGCCCTCGGCGCCGGCACCCCGTTCGCCGCGGCCGCGCTGATCGGCACGATGGCCACGGCCGTGCGCAAGGTGCACGCCAAGAACGGCCCCTGGAACAGCGCCGGCGGCTGGGAGTACAACGCCGTGCTGATGTCCGTCGTCGCCGGCCTCACGAACGACGGCCCCGGTGACCTCTCGTTCGACCGGCTCATCGGCAGGACCCGCTGGGGCCTCGGCTGGGGCGTCTTCGCCGTGCTGGCGGGCCTCGCCGGCTCGACCGCCGCCATCGAGGTCGGCAAGCGCCTGACGCCCGCCGACGACGCAGCGGCGTCCGCCGACGTGTCCACCGACGACCCGGCGGAGGGCGCGACAGCCGAGTCCGCCGACGCCGCGATCTAGCCGTACGGGCCGTGCTCGCGCCCGCGTTCGGGGCCCACCCAGGCCCATCCGATTCACTGAGCACACGTCTTCCGGGACGCGAGAGAGAGGAATCCGAATGACCGAGACCACCGAACTCCGCACCGAGATCGAGACCGTGAAGCAGAGCTCCATGGACATGGAGACCGTGAACAAGGTCGCCCAGTTCCTGTCGCCGATCGTGGTGAACTGCCAGGCCCTCGTCATCGACGGCAAGCAGGCCCACTGGCACGTCCGCGGGATCAACTTCATCGCAGTCCACGAGCTGCTCGACACCGTGGTGCAGCACGCGCAGGAGTTCGCCGACCAGGCCGCGGAGCGCATCGTCGCCCTCGGGCTGCCGGTCGATGCGCGGCTCACGACGATCGCGGAGAAGAGCACGCTGCCCGAGATGATGGACGGCTTCCAGAACTACGACGTGATGATCCGCCAGGTCGTCGGCCAGATCGACGCCGCGCTGAAGACCGTGCGCGACGCGATCGAGGGCCTCGACGACAGCGACCTGTCGAGCCAGGACGTCGCCATCGCCATCGAGCGCGGGCTCGTGGAGGACCGCTGGTTCCTCGCCGCCCACCTCGCCGGCAACGAGGGCTGACCGGCCCCGCGCACGAACCGGAGGCGCGGGGCGACCGGCGCCCCCGCTTCGTCGTGGGTCTGCGAACCCGCTGAGGGGCGCGGCGCGGGTGGCCTAGACTCGACCGGGCCGTTCGGCCGCCCACATGAGGCGGTCCCCGCTTCCGCGGGCCGGACGGGCCGCGTCCCGAAGTCCGCTGACGGATCGCGGGGCGTAGCTCAGCTTGGTAGAGCGCCCGCTTTGGGAGCGGGAGGCCGCAGGTTCGAATCCTGTCGCCCCGACCCGCCTGGAACGACGGATGCCGAGGGCATCCCGGAAGGAACCGCGAGACCGCCATGGTCACCACCACCGTCGAGAAGCTGAGCCCGACCCGCGTCAAGCTCGCGATCTCCGTCCCGCCGGCCGAGCTGCGGCCGAGCATCGACCACGCCTACAGCCACATCGCCGAGGACGTGTCGATCCCCGGCTTCCGCAAGGGCAAGGTGCCGCCGCCCATCATCGACCAGCGGGTCGGCCGCGTCGCCGTGCTCGAGCACGCCGTCAGCGAGGGGCTGGACACGTTCTTCCGCCAGGCCGTGGAGGAGAACGACCTCCGCCCGCTCGGCCGCCCAGAGGCCGACATCACGGCGTGGCCCGACGCCGCCGACTTCTCCGGCGACCTGCAGGTCACCGTCGAGGTCGACGTGCGTCCGGAGATCGAGGTCCCCGACCTCGGCTCGCTGACCGTCGCCGTGAGCCCCATCGTCGTCACCGACGAGGACGTCGACCAGCAGCTCGACGAGCTGCGCGGCCGATTCGGCACCCTCGTGTCCGTGGAGCGCCCCGCGACCACCGGCGACTTCGTGCAGATCGACCTCCTCGCCACGATCGGTGACGAGCAGGTCGACTCCGCGAACGCGATCTCCTACGAGCTCGGCTCCGGCGAGCTGATCGAGGGGATCGACGAGGCCCTCGAGTCGCTCACCGCGGGCGAGTCGACCACCTTCAAGTCCACGCTGCTCGGCGGCGACCACGAGGGCGAGGAGGCGGAGATCGCCGTCACCGTCCTCGCGGTCAAGGAGCGCGAGCTGCCCGACCTCGACGACGAGTTCGCGCAGATGGCGAGCGAGTTCGACACCCTCGACGAGCTCCGCGACGACGTGCGCCAGCAGGTCGAGCGGCAGAAGCGCTTCGAGCAGGTCAGCGAGGCCCGCGACAAGGTCGCCGACGCCCTGCTCGCCCAGGTCGACGTGCCCGTCCCGCAGCAGCTCATCGACGACGAGGTGCAGCGTCACCTCGAGTCGGAGGGGCGGCTCGAGGACGACGTGCACCGCGCCGAGGTCGCCGAGTCGAGCGAGAAGGCCTTCCGGTCGCAGCTGCTCTTCGACGCCGTCGCCGAGAAGGAGCGCATCGGCGTCTCCCAGGACGAGCTCGCCCAGTACCTCGTGCAGAGCGCGCAGCAGTACGGCATGCAGCCGCAGGAGTTCGTCGAGGTGCTGCAGCAGAACAACCAGCTGCCCTCCATGATGAGCGAGGTCGCGCGGAGCAAGGCCATCAGCGTCGTGCTCGGCCAGGTGAAGGTCGTCGACACCGACGGCAACGCCGTCGACCTCTCCGACTTCATCGTCACCCCGACGCCCGAGCTCGAGGACGACGAGGCCTCGAGGCGCCCGAGCCGACGAGCCCGCCGCGGGCCCGAGCCCGAGGCCCCCGAGGCCGAGGCGACGCCCACGGCCTGAGCGCCCGGACATCCCCGTTCGCGTCGCGATTCGAGCCGCACCACCCCGGTGGATGCGGCTCGGATCGCGACGCGTTCGTCGTCGCAGCGTCCTCGTATGGCCCTGACCATCCGCGCCGCGTCGGCCGACGACGTCGAGGTGCTCGCCCGGATCCAGCTCGCGGCGCGGAAGGCGGCCGGCGATCGCTTCCCGCCGTCCGTCCACGAGGACGCGGAGCTCGGCCCCACCTGCTCGCGGACGTGCTGCCCGTCGCAGAGGCGTGGCTCGCGGAGCGCGACGGGGAACCCGTCGGGGTGCTCGTGATCGAGGGGGATCTGCTCGATCAGCTGTACGTCGAGCCGGCCGCGCAGGGGGCCGGTGTCGGCAGCGCGCTGCTCGCGCATGCGAAGGTGCGGCGACCGGACGGGCTGCGACTGTGGGTGTTCGTCTCGAACGAGCCGGCCAGCGCTTTCTACGCCGCACGCGGCTTCGAGCCGATCGGCGGATCGGACGGGGAGGCCAACGAAGAACGTGCGCCGGACCTGCTGCTCGCCTGGCGCGGCGGGGTCTGACCGACGCGCGGCCGCGCCTGGGAGGTCGGCGGACGGCGGCTCTGCCGACGGCGAACATCGCCGGGGCGGTCGGCCGCGCTCAGTACCGTTGACGCCAGACCACGAAATCGAACAAGGAGTCGTACCGATATGGCCGACATGAGCCCCCAGCCCAGCGTCTTCGACAGGCTGCTGCGCGACCGCATCATCTGGCTCGGCAGCGAGGTGCGCGACGAGAACGCGAACGAGATCGCCGCGAAGCTCCTGCTGCTCGCCGCTGAGGACAGCGAGCGGGACATCTTCCTCTACATCAACTCGCCCGGCGGCTCGATCACCGCGGGCATGGCGATCTACGACACGATGCAGTTCGTGCCGAACGACATCGTCACCGTCGGCATCGGCATGGCCGCGTCGATGGGGCAGCTGCTGCTCACGGCGGGCACGAAGGGCAAGCGCTACATCACCCCGAACGCGCGGGTGCTGCTGCACCAGCCGCACGGCGGCTTCGGCGGCACCTCGTCCGACATCCAGACCCAGGCGCAGCTCATCATCGACATGAAGAACCGGCTCGCGCAGATCACCGCCGAGGCGACCGGCAAGACCGTCGAGCAGGTCAACATCGACGGCGACCGCGACCGCTGGTTCAGCGCCCAGGAGGCGCTCGACTACGGCTTCGTCGACCACATCCGCGCGTCGGCCTCCGACGTCACCGGCGGCGGCGGCACCGACAGCCGCCAGACCGTCAGCGCCGCGAACCTCTGATCGCCGTACAAGACAGGACACCACTCTCCATGGACACCCCCACCTTCCAGGCGGCCGGCTCGCTGCCGATGATGCCCCAAGGGCGAACCGACGCCTATGGTTCGCCCTCGGGGCGCTACATCCTCCCCAGCTTCGAGGAGCGCACGGCCTACGGCTTCAAGCGGCAGGACCCGTACGCGAAGCTCTTCGAGGACCGCGTCGTGTTCCTCGGCGTGCAGATCGACGACGCCTCGGCGGACGACATCATGGCCCAGCTCCTCGTGCTCGAGAGCCAGGACCCCGACCGCGACATCATGATGTACATCAACTCGCCCGGTGGCTCGTTCACCGCGATGACGGCGATCTACGACACGATGCAGTACATCCGGCCGCAGATCTCCACGGTCGTGCTCGGCCAGGCTGCCTCCGCCGCGGCGGTCATCATGGCCGCCGGCGCCCCGGGCAAGCGGCTCGCGCTGCCGAACGCCCGCATCCTGATCCACCAGCCGGCCACGTCCGGCGGCTCCGGCGGTCAGGCGAGCGACATCGAGATCCAGGCCGCCGAGGTGCTGCGCATGCGCACCTGGCTCGAGGAGACCCTCGCGAAGCACTCGAACCGTACGGTGGAGCAGGTCAACCGCGACATCGAGCGCGACAAGATCCTGAACGGCCAGGAGGCGCTCGAGTACGGCCTCGTCGACCAGGTGCTCACCACCCGCAAGCAGGTCTCCGCGACCCCGGCGCTCACCCGCGCCTGACCAGCGGCACACGAAGGGCGGAGCCGTTCGGCTCCGCCCTTCGTCGTTCCCGACGTTTGACAGCGCTGGCTAATAGCCCTAGCCTTACGGCTATGCAGATGAGCATCGCTCCGGGTGTGCACCACCTCGGCCGTCCCGGCGGCCGCATCGCCTTCACCGACACGGGCTCCGGCCCGCTGATCGTCGCCGTGCCCGGCATGGGCGACCTCCGCTCCGTCTACGACGGGCTCGTCACCGACCTGGTCGGGCGCGGTTTCCGCGTCGTCGTGACCGACGTCCGCGGCCACGGCGACAGCGACATGGGCTTCGCCGAGCAGGGTGACGCGGCGACGGCCTCCGATCTGGTCGCCCTGCTCGAGTCGCTCGGCGAGCCCGCGCTGCTGATCGGCAACTCCTTCAGCGGCTCCGCCGCCGTGCTCGCCGCAGCCGACCGACCCGACCTGGTGGCCGGGCTCGTGCTGCTCAGCCCCTTCCTCCGCGAGCCCGCGTCGGCCGGCCGCCTCCGGATGAACCGCTTGCTCTTCCGGCTCCTGTTCGCCCGCCCCTGGGGCGTGGCCTTCTGGACCCGGTACTACGCGGGCACCCTGAACCGCGGGACCGAGCCGGCCGGCCTCGAGGCGCACGTCGCCGAGATCGCCGCCGCGCTCCGCGAGCCCGGCCGCCTGGCCGCATTCCGGCGCCTCACCGTGCAGCTCGACCACTCGGTGGTCGAGCCCCGGGTGAGCGCGGTCCGCGCGCCTGCGCTGATCGCCGTCGGCGCGCTCGACCCCGACTACGCCGATCCCGCCGCCGAGCTGCGGTGGATGGGGGAGCGGCTCAGCGCGCAGACCCTCCTCGTGCCGGATGCCGCGCACTACGCGCACGCCCAGCGTCCAGACCTCGTGCTGCCCGCGATCGCCGCCTTCGCCGACGGGATCCGCGAGGGCGCGAGCTGGCAGGTGACCCGTGCCTAGGGCCGGCCTCAGCCGCGACGCGGTCGTCGACATCGCGGTCCACCTCGTGGACGAGGCGCCCGACGGCTTCGCCCGGCTGTCGCTCGCGGCGGTCGCCGCCACAGCGGGCGTCGCCGTGCCGAGCCTCTACAAGCACGTCGGCTCCCTCGCCGATCTGCGCCAGGGCGTCGCCCTGGTCGCGCTGCGCGAGCTGGGCCGTCGCAGCGCCGCCGCGACGGTGGGCCGGTCCGGCGCGGGCGCCATCCGCTCGCTCGGCCACGCCGTCCGAGGGTTCGCCCGCGAGCATCCGGGCCTCTACGCCGCCACGCAGGTGGCGCCCGAGGCGGAGGACCAGGCCGGCGCGGCCGTGCGGCTCGCCGCCGCGGACGCCGTCGAGGTGATCGGCGCGGTCCTCCGCGGCGCCGGTGTCCCCGACGACCGGCTCATCGACACCATCCGGGTGGTCCGGTCGGCCGTGCACGGCTTCGCCGTGCTGGAGTCCGGCGGCGGCTTCGGGCTGCCGGACGACCTCGACCGCAGCTTCGACGCGCTCCTCGACGTGCTCGTGGCCGGGGTCCTCGCCATCGCCCGCTGAACCGCCCGCGCCGAACACAGGATCGGGGGCCGGATGCAGGACGCGCGCCGCGTATCGGTCCTGCACCCCGCCCGAGGTCCTGCGGATCGCCCCCGGTCAGGCCGGGACGACCAGGTCCCGTGTGAGGTCGCCGAGGGTCGGGGCGCCGAGCAGGTCCATCGCTGTGACGAGCTCCTGGTGCACCGTCTCGAGCACGTGCCGCACCCCCGCCTCGCCGCCGGTCGCGAGGCCCCACATCACCGGGCGGCCGAGGAACACCGCCCGGGCCCCGAGGGCGAGGGCGGTGGCCACGTCGATCCCGCTGCGCAGGCCGGAGTCCACATAGACCTCGACGTCGGCACCGACGGCGTCCGCGACCTCGGCGAGCGCGCGGGCGCTCGGAACCGAGGTGGCGAAGGCCCGCGCCCCATGGGTCGAGACGAGCACCGCCGACGCGCCCGCGTCGACCGCACGCCGGGCGTCGTCGCCGCGGACCACGCCCTTCACGACGACGGGCAGGCCGGTCCGCTCCCGCAGCCACTCGATGGCTCGGAAGCCGAAGTCGCGCGCGAACCAGCCGCCCTCGCCGCGCGACAGTTCGCGCAGGTCCGCGTCGAGGTTGACGAGCCGATCGGCGCCGGGGGAGAGGGGCCACTCGGTCGGGTCGACGGCGTAGTTCGCCTCGGGCGACGGATGCCGCAGCCCGGTGATGTCGACGGTGAGGATGATCGCGCTCGCCCCGTGCTCCACCGCCCGGTCGACCAGCTGCTCCGAGATCGCGCGGTTCTGGAAGATGTAGAGCTGGAACCACCAGGGCGCGCCGGCCGCGGCCACCTCGGCGAAGGGCACCGCGGTGTTCGTCGAGATGCCGATCAGCGAGCCCTGCGCCGCGGCCGCCGCCGCCGTGGCCCGCTCGCCGAGCGGATCCGCGGCCACCTGCTGCGCCATCGGCGCCACGAGCACCGGCGTCGCGACGGGGATGCCGAGCACGGTGGTGGCCGTGTCGATCCGTTCGGTGTCCTGGAGCACGTGCGGCCGGTGCAGGAACGCCGACCAGGCGCTCGTCGACCGCACCGCGACCTCCGGACCGCCTGCGGTGGCCCGGAAGTAGTCGTACACGTGCGGGGGCAGGGTCGCGGCCGCGGCCGCCTCGAGCGCGTCGACATGCACGGGGCGATTCTCCACGGTCACGGCCTGGTCACATCCGTCACATCGGCACCAGTCGGGGTCATCCGTGACCCGGCGGCTCGACATCCCGGCGAAACACCTTCGACACGCAGCGGGCGGCTTCCTATGAGCGGGTTAGGCTCGTCGCCAAGCAACCTGACCGGGGGAGAGACGCTCGATGGCTCGAATGGGCGAAAGCGCCGATCTGCTGAAATGTTCCTTCTGCGGCAAGAGCCAGAAGCAGGTGCAGCAGCTGATCGCCGGACCCGGTGTGTACATCTGCGACGAGTGCGTCGAGCTCTGCAACGAGATCATCGAGGAGCGCCTCGCCGAGGCCGCCGATGAGGGGCCCAGCGACTTCGACCTCCCGAAGCCGAAGGAGATCTTCGCCTTCCTCGAGGAGTACGTCATCGGCCAGGACGCGGCGAAGAAGGCGCTGTCCGTCGCCGTCTACAACCACTACAAGCGCGTCCGTGCCCGCGGCACGCTGGCGCCGGCCGAGGCGATCAAGGACGACATCGAGATCGCGAAGTCGAACATCCTGCTGATCGGCCCGACCGGCTGCGGCAAGACGTACCTCGCGCAGACGCTCGCGAAGCGGCTGAACGTGCCGTTCGCGGTCGCCGACGCGACGGCGCTGACCGAGGCCGGCTACGTCGGCGAGGACGTCGAGAACATCCTCCTCAAGCTCATCCAGGCCGCGGACTACGACGTCAAGCGGGCCGAGACCGGGCATCATCTACATCGACGAGGTCGACAAGATCGCCCGGAAGGCGGAGAACCCGTCGATCACCCGCGACGTGTCCGGCGAGGGCGTGCAGCAGGCGCTGCTGAAGATCCTCGAGGGCACGACCGCGTCGCGTCCCGCCGCAGGGCGGCCGCAAGCACCCGCACCAGGAGTTCATCCAGATCGACACGACGAACGTGCTGTTCATCGTGGCGGGCGCGTTCGCGGGCCTCGAGCAGATCATCAGCCAGCGGGTCGGCAAGAAGGGCATCGGCTTCGGCGCGAAGCTGCACTCGAAGATCGACGAGAAGACGCTCTTCGCGCGACGTGCTGCCCGGAGGACCTGCACAAGTTCGGGCTGATCCCCGAGTTCATCGGCCGCCTCCCCGTCGTCACGACGGTGCTGCCGCTCGACCGGGCCGCGCTGATGGAGATCCTGACCGAGCCGAAGAACGCGCTCGTGAAGCAGTACCAGCGCATGTTCGAGCTCGACGGCGTCGACCTCGAGTTCGACGCGGGCGCCCTCGAGGCGATCGCCGACCTCGCGGTGCTGCGGCAGACCGGTGCGCGCGGCCTGCGCGCGATCCTCGAGGAGGTGCTCGGCCCGGTGATGTTCGAGGTGCCGTCCTCGAACGAGGTCGCCCGGGTCGTCATCACCCGCGACGCCGTCGAGAAGAACGCGGCGCCGACGATCGTGCCGCGCAGCCGCATCCGCCCGCAGGAGAAGTCCGCCTGAGCGCGCGCGTCGCACGGACACGGCCGGTCCTCGCGCGACCGTGCGGCCCCTCCGTGACGTGTCGGCGGCCTCAGCCGAGGCCGCGGCGCGCCAGCAGCGGCTCGATCGCGGCATCGCGGCCGCGGAAGGCGCGGTAGGCGTCGAGCGGGTCCTCCGCGTTGCCGCGACTCGAGCACGAGCCGGCGGAACCGGTCGCCGTTCTCGCGGCGTGAGGCCGCCGTGCTCCTCGAACCAGGCGACGGTGTCCGCGTCGAGCACCTCGCTCCAGATGTACGCGTAGTACCCGGCGCTGTAGCCGCCGGCGAACACGTGGGCGAAGTAGGTGGAGGCGTAGCGCGGCGGCACGCGCCGGGCAGGTCGAGGCCGGCCGCGGTCAGCGCCTCGGCCTCGAACGCCGCGACGTCGGTGACCGCGTCCGCCTCCTCGACCGTGAGCCGGTGCCACGCCTGGTCGAGCACGGTCGCCGCGAGGTACTCGGTCGTCGCGAACCCCTGGCCGAACGTCTCCGTCGCCCGGAGGCGGTCGGCGACGTCCGCGGGGAGCGGCTCGCCGGTCTCGACGTGCCGCGCGTAGCCGGGCAGCACCTCCGGGTGCAGCACCCACATCTCGTTCACCTGGCTCGGGAACTCCACGAAGTCGCGCGGCACGTTCGTGCCGGCGAGCTTCGGGTACCGCACGGTGGCGAACAGGCCGTGCAGCGCGTGGCCGAACTCGTGGAACAGCGTCTCGACGGTGTCGAGGGTGAGCAGCGTCGGGCGTGCCCGCGTCCGGCTTCGGCACGTTGAGGTTGTTGATGACGACGGCCTGCGCCTCGCCGGTCAGCGCCGACGCGGTCGACGAGCGAGTTCATCCACGCGCCGCCGCGCTTCTCGTCGCGCGTGTAGAGGTCGAGCAGGTAGAGCCCGAGCGGACCGCCGTCGTCGTCGGCACCTCGAAGACCCGCACGTCCGGGTGGTAGCCGACGAGGTCGGGGCGCTCGGCGAACGTCACGCCGTACAGCCGGCTCGGCGGCGGCGAACACGCCGTCCTGCAGCACGCGCTCCGCCTCGAAGTACGGGCGCAGCGCGGCCAGGTCGACGTCGAACGCGGCGCCGGCGCGCGGCCCTCGGCGAGGAACGCCCAGTCGGCCGCGTCGACCGTCGCCGCCGAGCTCCTCCTGCTCGCTCGGCGGGCGTTGCGGACCGCCGGCGGCACGAGCCGGTCGAGCAGCGCGGTCACGGCCTCGGTCGAGCCCGCGGTCTCGTCCACGGCGACGAGCGCGGCGTGGTGCGGGAAGCCGAGCAGTCGCGCGCGCCGGGCGCGCAGCCGGACGATCTCGAGCAGGATCGCGCCGGGTGTCGTGCTCGCCGCCGCGGGTGCCGCGGGCCGGCGACGCTGCGAGCAGCCGCGCACGCGTCGCCGCGTCGGTCGAGGTCCGCGAGCGCCGGCTGCCCGGTCGGCAGCACGAGCGTCAGCAGCCAGCCGTCGTGGCCCGCGCCTTCGCCGCCTCCCGCGCCGCTGACACGGTGTCCGGCGCGAGGCCGGCGAGGTCGCGCCTCGTCCGTGACGAGCAGCGCGAGGTCGTTCGTGTCGGCGACGAGCGCCGCGTCGAAGCGGGTGGCGAGCGCGGACAGCCGCTCGTTCAGCGTCCGTCAGCTCCGCCTTCGCGCGCCGTCGTCGAGGCGCGGCGCCCGCGAGCCGCGAGCTCGGTGTGCGTCGCGCTCGACGAGCCGGCGCTGCTCCGGCTCGAGCGCCGTCCCGGTCCGCCAGACGGCGTCGATGCGGGCGAACAGCGGCGCGCTGAGTCGGATGGCGTCGCCGTGCGCGGCGAGCCGCGGCGCGATCCGCGCCTCGAGCTCGCGGACGAACGGCGTCGCGTGCGGCGGAGGCGATGGTGAAGAACGCGGCGGCGACGCGGCTCGAGCACCGGCCCGCTCAGCTCGAGCGCCTCGAGGGTGTTCGCGAACGTCGGGGGAGCGGGGTCGGCGACGATCCGGTCGACCGCCTCGCCGCTGCTCGCGCATGCCGGCTCGAACGCCGGCTCGTAGTGCTCGTCGCGGATCGACGGCGAAGGGCGGGAGCGCCGCGGGCAGCGGTGCTGCGGGTCGAGGAACGGGTTCTCGGTCACGGCGTTATCGATCCTAGGGAGGATCGAGAACCGTGCAAAGACATCGTTTGCAAAGAAGTCTTTGCGGTGATAGGATCGGCGTCATGGTGCGAGAGGAGCACGGCAGATCGGGGTGGAGGCGCTCAAGGCGCTCGCGCACCCGCTGCGCGTGCGCATCTTCAGCGAGCTGACGAGCTACGGGCCCGCGACGGCGAGCGCGCTCGCGGCCCGGCTCGGGGAGTCGAGCGGGTCGACGAGCTACCACCTCCGCCAGCTCGAGAAGCACGGCTACGTGCGCGAGGACGCGGGTCGCGGCAACGGCCGGGACCGGTGGTGGGAGCGCGTGCCGGGTCCGATCGAGCTCGCGGACGCCACGTTCGCCGACAGCGAGGCGGCCCGTGAGGCCGGCGAGCTCGTCGAGTCGGAGTTCATCGACAACGAGAAGCAGCGGTTCGGCGGCCTACTGGGCGAGCCCGCCACACGCTGCCGGCCGTCTGGCGCGAGCAACGCCGACACGGTTCGGCAACCTCGCCCTCACCGCGGAGGAGCTCGGGCGGCTCGGCGAGGACTTGGCAGCGCTCGCGGGCCGCTACCGCGGTCTCGGCGCCGACGACCGGAGCGCCGCAGGGTGGACATCCACCTCCGCGCGTTCCCCGTGATCGACCCCACCACCACCACACAGCAACCGATCTCTCCGGACGATCCGGAAGGAGCACAGCGATGACCACGACCGCCACGATCCCCACGATTCCCACCACTCCCGCCAGCCGGGCCACCGCGCCGGACGTGCGCCTCGTTCCCGTGCCGACCGGCGCCGGCGTGCCGCTGGCCGACCGGATCCTCATGCATCTCGGTCTCGCCCTGCTGCTCGCGAGCAGCAGGCACGCCACCCGACCGGTCCGCGAGACCCGACCCGCTCGTGTCGTGCAGCAGGGTCACCCGACCGCCGAGACCGCTCGCCCGTTCTGCTGATCCGTCCGTCCTGACGTCCGACACGCCCGAGAGGCGTTGCGGGCTGGACGGCGGCTGCGCTACGTTCGAGTGCTCGCCGGAACAGGAAGGAGGCGCAGCATGACGATTTCGATCACGCCGATGCGCCACTTCGCCGGCGTCGTTCTCGCGTAGCGGTTCGACCACCGGTCCCGCTCGCCACCGACCCGCCACGGGTCGGTCACTCTTCGCGCTGATGCAGCCGAAGAGCCTCTCGCCGCCTGCCGTGCAGGCATCCGCTTCGCACACCCCTGTGCGGAGATCCGGGCGCTTCCGCGCGCCCGGCGCCCATCCGGGCACGTCACGAAGGACACCACCATGAACACGACACTGCTCGACGAGCGGGTCGCCGAGGCGGAGTGGGCCGAGCCCACGCTGCCGCGACTGCCCCTCGCCGATCGCGTCGCGCTCCGCGTGGGCGTCGCCCTGATCCTCTGGGGTCAGGAGCACGCCCTGCGGGCCGACCGCCGGGAGCAGGCTCGTCGCTCAGGAGCCGCGCGCTCCGTGGACGAGGCCCGCTCCGCGGTCTTCGTGCTGCGGGCGGGCTCCGGCTCCGTTCGATGAGGCTGCGGCCGGCATCCCCGATGCGGCGCGTCCCTCCGATCCTCCGGGAAGGGCGCGCCGCATCGTCGTCTCAGGCGGAGTCGTCCGCGGTGTCGAGGTCCACGCTCGTGATCAACGCGGACTCCGCGCCCGGGACCAGACGGATGCGGGTGCCGTCGTCCAGATCGACGATCGGGCGCCCCTCGAGGTAGGTGAGCGTCCACGCCCAGCCGTCGGTCGGCTGCCCGGCGGCGGACAGCTCCTCCTCGACGGATGCGAGCGCGGCGAGGATGGGATCCGGCAGGGCTGCGGGCGGCGTCGCGCCGACCGGCCACCGGGTGCCGAGCCGCATCCGTCAGCCGACGGGGAGGTCGTGCAGCACCCAGCCCCCGGCGGACGCGGCGAACTTGTCGTGCAGCGCCTTCGCGGCCGGGTCGTCGGGGCGGGCGACCCAGCGCACGGCGCGCGCGGCCCTCCTCCTCGGCTCGGGTGCGCACGTGCTCCACGAGCGCGGTGGCGACGCCCGCGCGCCGGGCGTGCTCGGCGACGTAGAGATCCTCGATGAGGATCGTCGAGTCGCCCTGCAGCAGGCGCTCGACGCCGACGAAGTGCACGAGGCCGACGGTCTCGCCGCCCTCGTCGGTGGCGACGACCGCGTGGGCGTCGTCGCTCTGCAGCTTCGTCCACACCCGCATGGCGTGCTCGTCGGTCAGCTCGATGTCGGCGGAGGCCGCGTACTCGGTGAAGAGCGCGTACCAGGCGAAGAAGTCCCGCTCGGCGAGCGGCTTGATGGTGACGGTCACGGCCGGCCCCTTCAGAACGATTCGGTCGGTTGGAACACGACGTCGGCGACCTCGACGGTCTCGCCGCCGGGGTCGAGCGACAGGGATCCGATGCGGCCCGCTGCCCCCACGTCGCCGGCCACGAGTCCGATGCGGTGCACGGTCTGCTCTGGTCCGGTGATGCGAGCCGATGCTACCGGCGTCCGCTGCGACACCTTGGCATCGGTCTTGGCGCGTCGGATCCCGATCAGGGCCTCGCCTGCGGCGGCGAGCAGCTCAGGATCGCCGCCGAGCGCCGTCGGCTCGGGCCAGCCGAGGTGTGCAGCGAGTCGTCGTGCGACCAGCTCCACGCCTCCTCGGTCGCGAACGGCAGCACGGGCGCGAGCAGCGCGAGCAGGGTGTCGAGGGCGATGCGCAGCGCGGCGACGGCGGAGTCGCGGCCGGGACCGGTGCCGTAGGCGCGATCCTTCACGAGCTCGAGGTGGTCGTCGCAGAAGGTCCAGAAGAACGGCTCGACCACCTCGAGGGCGCGCGCGTGGTCCTCGGCCTCGTAGGCGCGGGTCGCGTCCGCGACCACCCGGTCGAGCGCGGCGAGCATGCCGAGGTCGAGGGCCTCGGTGACGGCGGCCGCCTCGAGTGAGCCGGCCTCGAGCCCGAGGATGAACTTCGCGGCGTTCAGCACCTTGATCGCGAGCTTGCGCCCCTTGCGCATCTGGGTCGGGTTCGCAACGTCGAGCGCCGCGTCCGAGCCGAGGCGGCTCGACGCCGCCCAGTACCGCACCGCATCCGATCCGTGCTGCTCGAGGATCGCGGCCGGGGTGACGACGTTGCCCTTCGACTTCGACATCTTCTTGCGGTCGGGGTCGACGATGAAGCCGCTGATCGCGGCGGTGCGCCACGGCAGCTCGTGGTGCTCGAGCTCGGTGCGCAGCAGCGTCGAGAACAGCCAGGTGCGGATGATGTCCTGGCCCTGCGGGCGCAGGTCGAACGGGAACACCGCCTCCCAGAGCCCGATCGCCGCGGAACCGGCCGCCGGCGAGCTGCGGGCGTGAGCGACGACGTCGCCCAGGTGTCCATGACGTCGACCTCGCCGACGAAGCCGCCCGGCGCGTCCGCGGTGCCGCCTCGGTGAAGCCGGGCGGCACGTCGGTCGACGGGTCGACGGGCAGCGCCGCCGCGTCGGGCACGAGCACCTCGTCGAAGTCGCGGGTTGCCGTCGCGCGTCGAGCCGGTACCAGACCGGGATCGGCACGCCGAAGAAGCGCTGGCGGGAGACGAGCCAGTCGCCGGTGAGCCCGGTGACCCAGTTCTCGTACCGGACGCGCATGAACTCGGGCACGAACTCGCAGCTCGCGGCCGCGCTCGAGCAGCCGTGCGCGGAGCGCCTCGTCGCGGGCGCCGTTCACGATGTACCACTGGCGCGTCGGCACGATCTCGAGCGGCCGGTCGCCCTTCTCGAAGAACTTCACGGGATGCGTGATCGGCCTCGGGTCGCCGAGCAGCGCGCCGACGGCGCGAAGCTGCTCGACGACCGCCGCGCGGGCGCAGAACACGGTCTTGCCGGCGAGCTCGGCGTAGGCCGCGCGGCCCGCGTCGCTCGTGATCGCGTCGGGAGCGTCGGCGACGAATGCGGCCGTCGAACCCGATCACCGTGCGCGTCGGGCAGGTCGAGCTCGCGCCACCACACCACGTCGTTCAGGTCGCCGAACGTGCAGACCATGGCGATGCCGGTGCCCTTGTCGGGCTGCGCGAGGTGGTGCGCGACCACCGGCACCTCGACGCCGAAGATCGGGGAGCGCACCGTGCTGCCGAAGAGGTCCTTGTAGCGCTCGTCGTCCGGATGCGCGACGAGGGCCACGCAGGCGGGCAGCAGCTCGGGGCGGGTCGACTCGATGACGCACCGGTCCCGTCCGGCCGCGCGAACGCGATCGTGTGGTACGCGCCGGGCTGCTCGCGGTCCTCGAGCTCGGCCTGGGCGACGGCGGTGCGGAACTCACGTCCCAGAGGCTCGGCGCCTGCGCCTGGTAGGCCTCGCCGCGCGCGAGGTTGTCGAGGAACGCGCGCTGCGAGATCGCGCGGGCCTCGTCGCCGATCGTCCGGTAGGTCTGCTGCCAGTCGACGGAGAGGCCGAGCGAAGCGGAAGACCTCCTCGAACGCTGCTCGTCCTCCTGCGGTGAGGCGCTGGCACAGCTCGATGAAGTTGCGGCGCGAGATCGGCACGCTGGTCGGCCGGCCTTCGTCGACTTCGCGGTGCCCTCGGCTGGCGGCGTGAAGGCGGCGTCGTAGGGGAGCGACGGGTCGCAGCGGACGCCGTAGTAGTTCTGCACGCGGCGCTCGGTCGGCAGCCCGTTGTCGTCCCAGCCCATCGGGTAGAACACGCGCTCGCCGCGCATCCGGTGGAACCGGGCGAGCAGGTCGGTGTGGGTGAAGCTGAAGACGTGGCCGATGTGCAGCGACCCGGACGCCGTCGGCGGCGGGGTGTCGATGGAGTAGACGCCGGCTCGCGGCCGCCGTCGGGCGCCGGAGAAGCGGTGGAGCCCCACTCCTCCCAGACCCGGGCCCACTTGTCCTCGAGTCCCTCGAGGGCGGGCTTGTCGGGCACCTGTGCGGCGCCGGGCGTCGTCGTCATGACTGCTCCATCGATATGTGCGGCACCGCGTCCGCCGGAGGTCCGGCTGGTGCCTGAGTTGGTGCCCCGAAGGGCTGCGCCCAGCGTACCGGGCGCACCCGGCGGCGAGCGGCGGACGTGGGCGGTACCGTTCGACCGTGCGGCGACGGGCTTGGCTGCGGGTCGCGCCCGCGATCCTCGTGCTCGCCTACGGCGGCAACCACTTCAGCGTGCTGCTGCTGCTCTACCGCTCGCGCGAGGGCTACACGTCGGTCGAGGTCGACCTGCTCTTCGCGCTCTACATCGTCGGGATCGTCCCCGGCTTCCTCGTCGCGGGCCCGCTCTCGGATCGCTACGGCCGCAAGCCGCTGCTCGTCGCCGGCGTGGTGCTCGGCTGCCTCGGGTCCCTCGTGCTCGCCGCGGGCGCCGGATCGGTCGGGGTGCTCGGCGTCGGGCGGTTCGTCTCCGGCGTGAGCGTGGCCGATCGCGATGGTCGTCGGCAGCAGCTGGGTGAAGGAGCTCTCCACCGACGTGCCCGGCCCCGTCGCGGCGCGTCGGGCGTCCCTCACGCTCACCGCCGGCTTCGGGCTCGGCCCGCTCGTCTCCGGGCTGCTCGCGCAGCTGGCGCCCGCGCCGACCGTGCTGCCGTACGTGGTGCACATCGTGCTGACGGTCGCCGCCGGCGCCGCGCTGCTCGGCGCCGAGGAGACGCGGGCGCCGTCGGGGGAGCCGCGCCGGCCGCTGCTCGCCGACCTCGGCGTGCCCCGCGACGTGCGCAGGCGGTTCCTCGGCGTGATCGTGCCCGGTGCGCCGTGGGTGTTCGGCTGCGCGGGGCTCGCCTTCGCCGTGACGCCGGCGCTCGTCGCGGAGCGCATCGGCGACGGTGCGGTGCTCTACGCCACGCTGCTCGCCGTCGTCGCGCTCGGCTGCGGCGCCGCGATCCAGCCGTTCGCGGTGCGGATCGGCGCCGCGACCGGCGGCCGCCAGCTCCTCGTCGGGCTGGGGCTCGTGGTCGTCGGCGTGCTCCTCGTCGCGCTCGAGTCGGTGGTGCGCGCGCCGCTGCTCGGGGTGCCGATCGCGGCGGTGCTCGGGGCCGGCTACGGGCTCTGCCTCGTCTCCGGGCTGACCGAGGTGCAGCGGATGGCGCGGCCGGACGACCTCGCCGGCATCACGGCCGTCTACTACAGCGTCACCTACGTCGGCTTCGTCTTCCCGGTCGTGCTCGCCGCGCTCGCGCCGCTCGCCCCGGAGCCCGTGCTGCTCCTCGTGCTCGCGGCGCTCGCCGCCGCCTGCCTCGGCGTCGTGGCCGCCCGCATCCGCACCGCCTGACGCCTGCGCCGCGTCCGCCGTCCGGCAGAGCCGCGCGTCCTCTCATCCGCGAGGGCCTGGCTGCTGACCGAGCGCCTCGGATTGATTCGTCGAAGAACCACTTGTTCTAGTGCGACTAGAAGAATAGAGTGCGGACTGTGCTCCTCCGCATCGACCCCGCCTCGGCCGCGCCGCTCTTCGAGCAGCTGGCAGCGTCCGTGCGCACGGAGCTCGTGCGCGGCGGGATCCGCGTCGGCGACCGGCTGCCGTCCGCGAAGGAGGTCGCGGCCGCCCTCGATGTGAACCTGCACACGGTGCTCCGCGCCTACCAGTCCCTGCGCGACGAGGGCGTGATCGATCTGCGGCGCGGCCGAGGGGCCGTCGTCACCGACCGCGCCGCCGGCTACGCCGACCTGCACCGGGAGATCCCGCGACTGGTCGAGCACGCCAAGGCGCTCGGCATCGGCCCCGCGGCGCTCGCCGCGATGATCAAGGAGGTCTACTGACATGGCTGCCGAGTACTCGCGCCGCCTTCCCCTGCTCACCATCGGCGTGCCTGCGCTGATCGCCCTGGCGTCGGCCGCCGTGCTGCTCGCCGCCCTGCCGACGCTGCCCGCGCTGGTGACCGTGCACTGGTCGGTGACCGGCGTGCCCGACAAGACGGCGCCGCCCGCCCTGGCGCTGCTCGCCCTGCCCGCCTCGATCGGCTTCGGGCTGCTCGTCTGGTCGGTGCTCCGGCGTCCGGCGAACGTGCGCGGTGCCACAGCCCCGCGCATCCTCACCGCTGCCGCCGTCCTGTTCGCAACCGTCGTGAGCGGCGGCGTCACGTCGACCCTGCTCGTCGCAGCCCGCTCGGACGGCGCGTTCCCGTGGCTGCTGCTCGTCGGCGCGTTCGTGCTCGGGGCGATCCTCGGCGCGCTCGCCGGCCTCCTGCTGCCGGCGCCGCCCCTCGCGCGACCGCGCGAGTCCGTCGCCGTCGCACCGCTGCCGCTCGCCGGCTCGGAGCGCGTCGTCTGGGTCGGGCCGGGCGGCCCCGTCGGCCGTCCTCACCGGCGTGCTCCTGGTGGTCTCCGGCCTGATCGCCGCCCTCGCGCTCGTGCTGGCCGTGTTCGTGTCGCCGGCGCTGCTGGTGCTGCTGGTGCCCGCCCTCGCGACGGCCGCGGCATCGAGCGGCTGGCGCGTGCGCCTCGACGAGCGCGGCGCGGTCGTCCGCGGCGCGCTGCCGCCGATGGTGCTGCGGGTGGCGCTCGGCGAGCTGGCCGCGGCCCGCGTCACGACCGTCGCGCCGGTCGGCGACTTCGGCGGATGGGGGCCGCGTCGCCGTCACGGCGTCACGGGGATCGTCACCCGGGCCGGCGAGGCGCTCGAGCTCGAGCGCACCGACGGGCGCCGGCTGCTCGTCACCGTGGACGACGCCGCCGAGGGGGCGGCCGTGCTCACCGCCCTCCTCGCTCGTGATCATGGAGCGGTGCCGCACGCCGGCTGACCGGGCCTTGGCCTCGCCCCGCCGACGGGCCAGGATGGCGGCACCGACGGCACCGCGGCCGGCGGGGGAGGGATCGCCATGCGGATCGGCCTGACCAGCGTCTTCGTCGACGACCAGGAGAAGGCGCTGCGCTTCTACACGGAGGTGCTCGGCTTCCGGCCGAAGCACGACGTGCCGCTCGGGACCTACCGCTGGCTCACCGTCGTCTCGCCGGAGGATCCGGACGGCGTGGAGCTGCTCCTGGAGCCCGACGCCCATCCCGCGACCCGGCCCTTCACGCGGCGCTCGTCGCCGACGGCATCCCGTTCGCCTCCTTCGCGGTGGACGACGTGCAGGCGGAGTTCGAGCGGCTGCGCGGGCTCGGCGTCCGCTTCACCCAGGAGCCGACCGCGATGGGCCCGGTCGTCACGGCCGTGCTCGACGACACCTGCGGCAACCTCATCCAGCTGACGAGCCCGGCCGGCTGACTCGAGCGCGGGCCCGATCGGCTGTTGCCACGTTCTGCGATCTTGGGCGCCGTCGATAGCCGCAGAACGTGGCAACGGCCGGGGCCCTCGTGGGCGCGCTGCGACCCGGCGGTAGGATCGGCGCAACGACATCGATCCGGCCATCACCGGGGAGTCTCCGGAAGAACGTCGCGCGAGCGGCAAGTAGAACCGGACGGGGCGGCCCGTCATCGCCGGCAACGAGAGGGCGGCGCACGTCGTGCGGCGTCAAACGGGGTGGTACCGCGTCGGGAACGGCGTCCCCGTGCTGAACAGCACGGAGGACGAACGGTGTATCCGAAGGACGGCGGCGAGCCCGTCAGCCCCAGCCCGCGCTTCCCGGACGTCGAGCGCGAGGTGCTCGCGCTTCTGGGCCGCGGACGGCACCTTCCAGGCGTCGATCGACCAGCGCGAGGGCGCGCCCGAGTGGGTGTTCTACGACGGGCCGCCGTTCGCGAACGGCCTCCCGCACTACGGCCACCTGCTGACCGGGTACGCGAAGGACGCCTTCCCGCGCTACCAGACGATGCGCGGCAAGCAGGTGCACCGGCGCTTCGGCTGGGACACGCACGGCCTGCCCGCCGAGCTCGAGGCGATGCGCCAGCTCGGCATCACCACCAAGGACGAGATCGAGTCGATGGGCGTCGGCACCTT
Source organism: uncultured Actinomycetota bacterium (assembly GCA_963771645.1). GTDB lineage: Bacteria > Actinomycetota > Actinomycetes > Actinomycetales > Microbacteriaceae > Amnibacterium. Next base: position 44,149 of record CAVYUH010000001.1, read on the forward strand.
CAACGGCGCGGCGCGCGCATCCGTCCTCCGCTACACCGCGGAGTGGCGCGACTACGTGACGCGGCAGGCGCGCTGGGTCGACTTCGACAACGACTACAAGACGCTCGACCCGAACTACATGGAGAGCGTGCTCTGGGCCTTCAAGCGGCTGCACGACCAGGGCCTCGCCTACGAGGGCGTGCGGGTGCTGCCCTACTGCTGGAACGACGAGACGCCGCTGTCGAACCACGAGCTGCGGATGGACGACGACGTCTACAAGCGTCGCCAGGACCCCTCCGTCACCGTCACCTTCCCGCTGGTGGGGGAGAAGGCCGAGGTGCTCGGCCTCACCGGGGTGCGGGCGCTCGCCTGGACGACCACCCCCTGGACGCTGCCGACGAACGCGGCGCTCGCCGTCGGGCCCGACATCGAGTACGCGGTCGTGCCGAGCGGCCCCGCCGGCACCACGGACTCGGAGGCGCCCGACAGCACCGGGGCGACGCCGGCCGCATCGAGCACCGAGGTGTTCGGGGAGTACCTGATCGCGACCGCCCGCGTCGGCGACTACGCCAAGGAGCTCGGCTACGCGTCCGCCGACGAGGCGCGGGCCGCCGTCTCCCGCACCGTGCTCGGCCGCGACCTCGACGGCGTGCAGTACGACCGGCTCTGGGACTTCTACGCCGATGATGCCGTCTGGGGCATGCAGAACGCCTGGCGCGTGGTCGTCGCCGACTACGTCTCCACCGAGGAGGGCACCGGCGTCGTGCACCAGGCGCCCGCCTACGGCGAGGACGACCAGCTCGTCTGCGCCGCCGCCGGCATCCCCACGATCACCTCCGTGGACGCGGGCGCCCGGTTCCTGCCGATGTTCGCCGAGACCGACCTGCCCGAGATCGCCGGCGTGCACGTCTTCGAGGCGAACCGGACGATCATCCGCGCGCTGCGCGCGAAGGGCCGGCTGCTGCGCGAGCAGTCCTACGAGCACCCGTACCCGCACTGCTGGCGGTGCCGCAACCCGCTCATCTACAAGGCGGTGACGAGCTGGTTCGTGCGCGTCACCGCGCTCCGCGACCGCATGGTCGAGCTGAACCAGCGGATCACCTGGGTGCCGGACAACGTGAAGGACGGCCAGTTCGGCAAGTGGCTGGCCGGCGCCCGCGACTGGTCGATCAGCCGCAACCGCTACTGGGGCACGCCGATCCCGGTCTGGCGCAGCGACGACCCCGCGCATCCGCGGATCGACGTCTACGGCTCCCTGGCGGAGCTCGAGCGCGACTTCGGGCGCCTGCCGCGGAACGCGGACGGCGAGGTGGACCTGCACCGGCCCGTACATCGACGAGCTGACGCGCCCGAACCCCGACGACCCGTCGGGCCGCAGCACGATGCGCCGCATCGAGGACGTGCTCGACGTCTGGTTCGACTCCGGCTCGATGCCGTTCGCCCAGGTGCACCACCCGTTCGAGAACGCCGACTGGTTCGACTCGCACAGCCCGGCCGACTTCATCGTCGAGTACATCGGGCAGACGCGCGGCTGGTTCTACCTGCTGCACACGCTCTCGACGGCGCTGTTCGACCGGCCCGCGTTCTCCACCGTGGTCAGCCACGGCATCGTGCTCGGCAACGACGGCCAGAAGATGTCGAAGTCGCTGCGCAACTACCCCGACGTCTCCGAGGTCTTCGACCGCGACGGCTCCGACGCGATGCGCTGGTTCCTGCTCGCGAGCCCCGTGCTCCGCGGCGGCAACCTCGTCGTGACGGAGGAGGGCATCCGGGAGGGCGTGCGGCAGGTGCTCCTGCCGCTCTGGAGCACCTACTACTTCTTCACGCTCTACGCCGGCGCCGAGGACTACGACGCGCAGCGGCGCACCGACTCGGCGGATCCGCTCGACCGGTACCTGCTCGCCGCGACCGGCGACCTCGTGCGCGGCGTGACGGCGGACCTCGACGGCTTCGACACGAGCGGCGCGACCAACCGCCTGCGGGAGTTCGCCGACGTGCTGACCAACTGGTACGTCCGGCGCAGCCGCGACCGGTTCTGGGCCGTGCGCACCGGCGTCGGGCGGCGCCTGCTCGGACGAATCGACAGCCGGGCCGCGTTCGACACCCTCTTCACCGTGCTCGAGACCGTGACGCGGCTCGCCGCGCCGCTGCTGCCGCTCGTCGCCGACAAGATCTGGCGGGGCCTCACCGGTGGGCGCAGCGTGCACCTCGCCGACTGGCCGGACGCGGGGGAGTTCCCGGTCGACGCCGGAGCTCGTCGCGCGGATGGACCGGCTGCGGGAGATCACCTCGACGGCGCTGGCGCTGCGCAAGGAGGCGGGCCTGCGGGTGCGCCTGCCGCTGTCGCGCGCTCACCGTCGTCGCCGCGGATGCGGACGGCCTGCGGGCCTCGGCACGGCGATCCTCGCCGACGAGCTGAACGTCAAGGAGGTGCGACTTCGTCTCGGAGGACGCGGCGAGCGCCGCCCGCTACGGCGTCAGCGAGCGGCTCGCCGGTGAACGCCCGGGCGCTCGGCCCGCGGATCGGGCGGCAGGTGCAGGCCGTCATCGCGGCCGCGAAGGCCGGCGACTGGCGTCACGAGGGCGGCGCGCGTCGTCGTCGGCGACGTCGAGCTGTTCGCGGGCGAGTACGAGCTCGTGCTCGAGCGCGCCGGCGGCGGCGACGGGCGAGGCCCTCGGCCTCGTGCCGTCCGGCGGCTTCGTGCTGCTGGCGACCGACGTCACCGCCCGAGCTCGAGCTCGAGGGGCGCGCCCGCGACTTCATCCGCGACGTGCAGCAGGCCAGGCGGACCGCCGGCCTCGAGGTCACCGACCGGATCGAGCTCGCCGTCGAGGGCGACGCCGACCTGCTGCGGATGCTCGAGGTGCACGGCGACCTCGTGCGGCGCGAGACCCTCACCGAGGCGCTCGACGTCGCGCCCGCGGCGGCGGGCTCGACCGATCGTGTGCAGCGCTGGCCCGACGGCACCCTCACCCGCATCCCGGCCGGGACCTGGGGCGCGACGGACGGCGCCCGGTTCGAGCTGCGGAAGACTGGAGCGGTGGTGCTCGATGTCTGACCGGTCCGCCCTCGACGGGATGCTCGACGCGATCTACGCGCGCGTCGGCGAGGTGGCGCCGCAGCCCCGGCTGTCGGCGACGCGCCGCGCGCTCGAGCTGCTCGGCGACCCGCATCGCGCGTATCCGATCGTCCACATCACCGGCACGAACGGCAAGACGTCGACGAGCCGGATCATCGAGAGCATCCTGCGGGCGCAGAACCTGCGCACCGGCCTGTTCACGAGCCCCGACCTCGGCCGCCTGAACGAGCGGATCGTCGTGGACGGGGAGCCGATCGACGACGAGACGCTGCTGCGCAACTGGGACGACATCCAGCCGGTCCTCGGGCTCACCGACGCCGAGCTGGAGGCCGCGGGCGAGGCGCCGCTGACGTTCTTCGAGGCGCTCACCGTGCTCGCCTACGCGACCTTCGCCGACGCGCCGATCGACGTCGGCGTGATCGAGGTGGGGATGGGCGGCGAGTGGGACTCCACGAACGTCGCCGACGGGCAGGTCGCCGTGTTCACGCCCATCGACCTCGACCACCAGGACCGGCTCGGCAGCACGATCGCCGAGATCGCCCGCACGAAGGCCGGGATCATCAAGCCGGGCCGCAGCGTGGTCTCCGCGCTGCAGGCGCCCGAGGCGCAGGAGCAGCTCGAGCGGGCGGCGGAGCTGTCGGAGGCGGCCGTGTCGCTCGAGGGCCGCGACTTCCGGGTGCTCGGCAGGACGCCGGCGGTCGGCGGCCAGCTGGTCGACGTGCAGGGCCGCGCGAGCCGCTACGAGGGCCTCTTCGTGCCGCTGCTCGGCGCGCACCAGGCGCAGAACACCGCGGTCGCGATCGCCGCGGTCGAGACCTTCGTCGGCGACGGCTCGCTCGCGATCGACCGGCAGGTGCTCGACGAGGGCCTCGCGCTCGCGACCTCGCCGGGGCGCCTGCAGGTGGCGGCGACGGCGCCGACCGTGGTGGTCGACGCCGCGCACAACCCGCACGGCGCCGCGGCCCTCGCCGCAGGCCTGAAGGAGTCGTTCCGGTTCTCGAAGCTCGTCGCCGTGGTCGCGGTGCTGTCCGACAAGGACGCCGCCGGGATCTTCCGCGCGGTCGCGGACGAGGTCGACGAGTTCGTCGTCACGACGGCGCCGTCCGCCCGCGCGACGGATGCGGACGAGCTCGCCCGCATCGCCGTCGACGTCGTGGGTGCGGACCGGGTCGTGGTGGAGCCCGACCTCGAGCGGGCGCTCGAGCTGGCCCGCGAGGAGGCCGCCGACGCGCCCGAGGGCGACGAGGGCGCATCCGGTGGGGTCGTCGCGTTCGGGTCGATCACGCTCGTGGGCCGCGTGCTGCAGATCGCGCGCGAGAGCGGCTGGTCGGCGACGTGAGCACGCCCCGGGTGCGCCGGCCCCGGACCCTCACGGCGAGCCTCGCCGCCATCGTGCTCGCCACCGAGTTCCTCGTCGTCGTGCTCGCGGCGCTCGTCGTCTTCGGCCTGAAGGCGCTGCCCGCGCCCGTCGCGCTCGGCGGCGGCGCGGCGCTGCTCGTCGTGATGGCGATCGCAGCCGCGCTCGCCCGCACCCGCATCGGCATCGCGCTCGGCTGGCTGGTGCAGGTCGTGCTCATCGCGGCGTTCGTGGTGCAGCCCGCGGTCGGCGTCGTCGGGCTCTTCTTCGGCGCCCTGTGGACCTACTGCATGATTGTCGGCGGCCGGATCGACCGCCGGGCCGCGAAGCAGACCGAGAGGACGGCACCCTGATGGCAGGAACGATCGAGGAGACCCTGGTGCTCGTGAAGCCGGACGGCGTCGCGCGCAACCTGACCGGCGAGATCCTGCGCCGCATCGAGGCGAAGGGCTACGCGCTCGTCGACATCCGTCTGGTCGAGGCCGACCGCGTCGCTGCTCGCCGTGCACTACGCCGAGCACGAGGGCAAGCCGTTCTACGAGCCGCTCGTCGAGTTCATGGAGTCGGGGCCGATCGTCGCCATGCGCATCGCGGGGGAGCGCGTCATCGAGGGCTTCCGCTCGCTCGCCGGCACGACGGATCCGACGACCGCCGCGCCCGGCACCATCCGCGGCGACCTCGGCCGCGACTGGGGCGCGAAGGTGCAGCAGAACCTCGTGCACGGCAGCGACTCGCCCGAGTCCGCGGCCCGCGAGCTCGCCCTCTGGTTCGGCTGACCCGGCCCTCGCCAGGCTTCGCGGCTGAGCAGCGATCGGTGACCGCGTCGGCGGTAGGAGCACGCGCGACGGTGAGGCGCTTGCCGCGCTAGAGGTAGGCGAGCGACGTTCAGCCGCAGCTGGGCGACGACCGCGACGGCCAGGTAGGCGAGCAGGCAGATCAGCGGCGTCCAGCCGTAGAGCGCCGCGCCCACTCGGCGGACGGGCGGCCGACCGGCAGGTTGCCTTCGCCGAGGTCGTAGAGCGTCGTCGCGACGAACATCGGGATGACCACGCTCCACACGAGCATGCACCAGGGGCAGAGCGTGCCGAGGTGGAAGATGCTGACGCTGATCAGCCAGATCACGAAGGCGAGCGCGCCGAGCAGCCCGAGGTTGAAGACCGACCAGAACCAGCGCGGGAAGCGGGCGCCGGCCAGGACGGCGACGCCCACGATGATCGGCGCCGGGAACGCCATCAGCCCGATCAGCGGGTTCGGGAAGCCGAACGCGCTGCCCTCGGGCGAGCTGAGGTTCTTGCCGCACTGCACGATCAGGCTGAAGTTGCAGCTCAGGTGGGCGTTCGCGTTCTCGAGCACCTGGAACTTGTCGAGGGTCAGCTCGAACGCGGCGAGCAGCCCCAGCGCGCCGCCCACGATCAGCAGGATCGCGAGCGCGACGGGCCGCCGCGTCTCCTGCTCGAGCGCGACGGGCCGTCTCGATCTCCTGCTCGATCACGGGAGGGAGTATCCCACCGTCCGGCACCCGTCCCGGGGGCGGACGCTCCGGAGCCGGGCGTGCGATAATGCCAGCAGGTCGCCGTGCACCCGCATCGGAGGCCGAATGCTTCGACAGGTCCGCACCGAGCGGACCGAGACCCGGGGGGACCCGGGACGGCGCTTGTCCCGCCGCGTGCGTCCGAACGAACGGGCGTACGGACTTGGATTTGCGCCGGTCCCGACGGCGCGGCGCACGCGCCGGCGAGCGGGATCGGCCTTGGAGCCCGGAGGGTGGCGCTAAGCGCCGCCGCATCCGCGTGAGGAGTGCACCCGCGATGGTGGAGTACGACGACAACGGCAGGACCGACGAGCAGGCCGCGGCCGCCCCGAGGAGGCGCCGAAGCGCCGCCGCCGGGTCTCGCTGCCGCGCCGGGCGAGCAGCGCGGTCTCCGCGCGTCGCGAGGGCGACGCCCCAGGCGGAGGCGAGCGCATCCGCGGAGCCGTCGGTTCCCGGCAGCCCCGACGCGCCAGAGGCGCGCGAGACCGGCGCCGACGAGCAGGTCGAGTCCGACCTGATCGTGCCCGAGGACCCGACGACCACCGAGCCGGCCCCCGAGCCCGAGCCGCAGCCCGAGGCCGCGCCCACCGCGATGCAGGGCGCCGAGGCCGCGGCGCCCAGCAGCGCCGGCAGGCACGGCCCGTCCGCCGCTCGCCGTGCTGTTCCAGGCGCCGCCCGCGCTGCCCGCCGCCGCGCCGGGGCTCGCCCCCGACGTCGAGGAGGAGGACGACGAGGAGCAGGACGCCGACGACGACGAGTCGGGCGCCGGTTCGCGCCGGTCGCGCCGCCGCACGCGCCGCCGCACCGGCGGCCAGCAGCAGAGCCCCGAGGGCGCCGTCACCGAGGTCGTGCCGAAGGCGCGCCCCGTCAAGGAGCCCATCACCGAGCCGCAGAAGCTGAAGGGCTCGACCCGCCTCGAGGCCAAGCGCCAGCGCCGCCGCGACGGCCGCGACGCCGGCCGCCGCCGCACCGTCGTGACCGAGGCCGAGTTCCTCGCCCGCCGCGAGGCCGTCGACCGCCGGATGATCGTCCGCAACGCGGGCGACCGCATCGAGATCGGCGTGCTCGAGGACGGCATCCTCGCCGAGCACTACGTCGCGAAGTCGCAGAACGTCTCGCTGATCGGCAACGTCTACCTCGGCCGCGTGCAGAACGTGCTGCCCAGCATGGAGGCGGCGTTCGTCGACATCGGGCGCGGCCGCAACGCCGTGCTCTACTCGGGCGAGGTCGACTGGGACGCCGCGAGCGAGCGGCTCGGCGAGAAGGGCAACCAGGCCCGCCGCATCGAGCTGGCGCTGAAGTCCGGCGACACCGTGCTCGTGCAGGTCACGAAGGACCCGATCGGCCACAAGGGCGCCCGGCTCACCAGCGCCGTCTCGCTGCCCGGCCGCTACCTGGTCTACGTGCCGAACGGCTCGATGAACGGCATCTCCCGCAAGCTGCCCGACACGGAGCGCGCGCGCCTCAAGCGGATCCTGAAGGACGCGCTGCCCGACTCGGCCGGCGTCATCGTGCGCACCGCGGCCGAGGGTGCCACCGAGGAGCAGCTCACCGTCGACGTGCAGCGGCTCGCGAACCAGTGGGCCGAGATCCAGCGCCTCGTCGAGACCGCGAGCGCGCCGACGCTGCTGCACGGCGAGCCCGACCTGCTCGTCAAGATCGTCCGCGACGTCTTCAACGAGGACTTCACGAAGCTCATCATCGAGGGCGAGGACGCCCGCGCGACGATCGAGCGCTACCTCCAGCAGGTCGCCCCCGACCTGCTCGACCGCCTCGAGCGCTGGGAGGGCGACACCGACGTCTTCACCGCCCACCGGGTGCACGAGCAGATCGAGAAGGCGCTCGACCGCAAGGTCTGGCTGCCCTCCGGCGGCTCCCTCGTCATCGACCGCACCGAGGCGATGACCGTCATCGACGTGAACACGGGCAAGTTCGTCGGCTCCGGCGGCAACCTCGAGGAGACCGTCACCAAGAACAACCTCGAGGCGGCGGAGGAGATCGTCCGCCAGCTCCGGCTGCGCGACATCGGCGGCATCATCGTCATCGACTTCATCGACATGGTGCTCGAGAGCAACCGCGACCTCGTGCTGCGGCGCCTCGTCGAGTGCCTCAGCCGCGACCGCACCAAGCACCAGGTCGCCGAGGTCACCTCGCTCGGGCTCGTGCAGATGACCCGCAAGCGCCTCGGCGTCGGGCTCGCCGAGTCGGTCGTCGAGAACCCGTCCGGTCCTGAGCCGAAGCAGCAGGAGCAGGGCCGCCGCCGCCGCGGCTCGTCCGGCGGTGGCGCCACGCCTCCCGCCGCGCCCAAGGCGTCGACCACGCACGCGATCACCGACGGGATGAAGAACGCCCTCGCGCAGATCGCGGGCGCGACGATCGCGCCGGCCAAGCCGCTGCTCGACCCGACCGTCGACCACCGGCCCGCGGAGCGGACGGCCCCCGCGCAGCCCGCCGCGAGCGAGCAGCCGCCGCCCGGTCGCCGAGCAGCAGCCCGTCGCCGAGCAGGCGCCCGCGCAGCAGACCCCCGCCGAGCAGCCGTCGGCACCGCTGATCGAGCTGCCCGAGCCGCACGTCGAGGCCCAGTCGCACCGGGTGCCCAAGGAGGTCGCGGTCGACCTGCTCGACTCCGTGCTCGAGGCGCTGCCCGCGCCGAAGCGGCCCGGCGAGGGGCGCCGGCGCTCGCGCCGCGTCTCCACCCCGGCGCTCACGCCCGGCAAGGACGAGTAGCCGGTCCCTGCTGCATGCGGATGTGCCGAGCGCGGTCCCGATCGGGGCGGATGCGCGAGGCGCGAGGCACATCCGCATGCACCCCGCACGGCAGGCGCGCCGTGCCTCAGTGGCGGTCGCGCGCCTTCACCCGCAGGCCGCTCGCGATGAGCCGCCGGGTCAGCTCGCCGGCCGTCACCCGCTCCGCGCCCGCCGCGACCAGCTCGTCGATCCGGTCGGCCGGGACGTCGTAGTGATCGAGGTCGAAGCCGCGGGACGGGATGCCGTTCGCCGCCGCGAACGCGTGCAGCTCCTCGAGCGACGCGTCGCTGACCATGTGCGCCCACATCCGGCCGTGCGCCGGCCACATCGCGGCGTCCACCAGCACGGCCATACCGGCATCGTCCCACCTGCGACCGACCGCGGCTGGTGGAGGACCGGTTCGCGGTGGGCTATGATTGACGGTCGGTGCGCGGGCGACTTCTTGAGTCGCAGTCCGGTGACGCACCGGTCAGACGTTCCGTCACCTGCCGCGCGAATCCGCGTCCGGCCCCCGGTGGCACTGCAGAAGAGGTTGAGGCTCGAAGTGGTCTATGCGATCGTGCGCGCCGGTGGGCGCCAGGAGAAGGTCGAGGTCGGCACCGTGGTGACGCTCGACCGCATCGCGGCGGGCGAGGACGGCACCATCCGTCTCGCGCCGGTGCTGCTCGTCGACGGCGACACCGTCACCCACGAGGCGGCCAAGCTCGCCGAGGTGACGGTCACCGCGGAGGTCCTCGGCGACCTGCGCGGCAAGAAGATCGTCATCCAGAAGTTCAAGAACAAGACCGGGTACAAGAAGCGCCAGGGCCACCGCCAGGAGCTCACCCGCGTCCGCGTCACCGCGATCGGCTGAGGGGAGCACAGCAATGGCACACAAGAAGGGCGCGAGCTCGACCCGCAACGGTCGTGACTCCAACGCGCAGCGCCTCGGCGTGAAGCGCTTCGGCGGCGAGGTCGTGAAGGCCGGCGAGATCATCGTCCGCCAGCGCGGCACGCACTTCCACCCCGGCATCAACGTGGGCCGCGGCGGGGACGACACCCTGTTCGCCCTCGAGCCCGGCTCGGTGCGCTTCGGCGCCCGCGGTGGCCGCAAGGTCATCGACATCGAGGTCGCCGCGGCCGCGGAGTGATCCGAAGATCCCCGATCGGGGATCTCCAACAGCATCGGTGACGGGCGGGTCGAGTACCCGCCCTTCGCCGTTTCCGGACCTGGAAGGAGTGCGGAGCCCATGGCGACCTTCGTCGACTCGGTGACCCTGCATCTCACGGCCGGACACGGCGGCAACGGCTGCGTCTCCATCCGCCGGGAGAAGTTCAAGCCCCTCGCCGGACCCGATGGCGGCAACGGCGGCAACGGCGGCGACATCACCCTCGTCGCGGACCCGCAGGTCACGACGCTGCTCGGCTACCACCGCGCGCCGCACCGCACCTCCGGCAACGGCACGCCCGGCGCGGGCGACAACCGCTCCGGCTCCAACGGCGAGGCCCTCGAGCTGCCCGTGCCCGTCGGCACGGTCGTGCGCGACCCCGACGGCACGGTCGTCGCCGACCTCGCCGAGCCCGGGATGCGCTTCGTCGCGGCCTCCGGCGGCCACGGCGGCCTCGGGAACGCCGCGCTCGCGAGCACCAAGCGCAAGGCGCCCGGCTTCGCGCTGCTCGGCGAGCCCGGCGAGGCCGTCGACGTGCGCCTCGACCTCAAGACCGTCGCGGATGTGGCCCTCGTCGGCTTCCCGTCGGCGGGCAAGTCGAGCCTGATCGCGGCGATGTCGGCCGCCCGGCCGAAGATCGCCGACTACCCGTTCACCACCCTGCAGCCGAACCTCGGCGTCGTCGAGGCCGGCCGCACCCGCTACACGATCGCCGACGTGCCCGGCCTCATCGAGGGCGCGAGCGAGGGCCGCGGCCTCGGCCTCGACTTCCTGAAGCACATCGAGCGCTGCAGCGTGATCGTGCACGTGCTCGACGCGGCCACGGTCGACCCGGGCCGTGACCCGCTCACCGACCTCGACGTCATCCGCCGCGAGCTCGGCGCCTACCCGGTGCCCGCCGGCCAGAAGCCGCTGCTCGAGCGGCCGCAGGTCGTCGCGCTGAACAAGATCGACTCCCCGGATGCGCGCGAGCTCGCCGAGCTCGTCCGCCCGGACCTCGAGGCCCGCGGCTTCCGCGTCTTCGCCGTCTCGGCGGCGAGCCACGAGGGCCTGCAGCCCCTGTCGTTCGCGCTCGCGCAGCTCGTCGAGACCGACCGGGCCGAGCGAGCCGCGGAGGCGCGCCCCGCCCGCATCGTCCTGCGGCCCGAGCCCGTCGACCAGAAGGACTTCGTCGTCAAGGTCGAGGGCGGCACCGAGCCGGTCTACCGGGTGCTCGGCAGCAAGCCGCAGCGCTGGGTCGCCCAGACGGACTTCACGAACGACGAGGCCGTCGGCTACCTCGCCGACCGGCTCGCGAAGCTCGGCGTCGAGGACGGCCTCTTCGAGGCCGGCGCGGTGCCCGGCTCCACCGTCGTGATCGGGCCCGGCGACGGCGTCGTCTTCGACTGGGAGCCGACCCTCATGTCGACCGCGGAGCTGATCACCGCCCCGCGCGGCAGCGATGTGCGCTTCAACCAGTCGGGTCGCCGCACGACCGAGGAGCGCCGCACCGGCTACCGCGAGCGGATGGACGCGAAGGCGGCCGCCCGCGCCGACCTCGAGACCGAGCGGCGGGCGGAGCGCGAGCAGGACCGGGCCCTCGGCGGCGAGCCCCGCCCGTGACGGCGCCCGCCCTGCCGGAGCAGACGCCCGACGCCGCGCGCATCGTCGTGAAGGTCGGCTCGTCGTCGATCTCCGGGGACAAGGCCGGGCAGGTCGTCCCGCTCGTCGCGGCGCTGGCCGCCGCGCACGCGCGCGGCACCGAGGTCGTGCTCGTCTCCTCCGGCGCGATCGCGACCGGCATGCCGCACCTGCGGCTCCGCGACCGTCCGACGGACCTCGCGGTGCAGCAGGCCGCGGCGGCGGTCGGCCAGAACCTCCTCATCAAGCGCTACCAGGAGCAGCTCGACGGCTTCGGCATCGTCGCCGGCCAGGTGCTCCTCACCGCGGGCGACCTCGAGAACCCGAAGCACCGCGAGAACGCCGAGCGGGCGCTCGACACCCTGCTCGCGCTGCGCATCCTGCCGATCGTCAACGAGAACGACACCGTCGCGACCCACGAGATCCGCTTCGGCGACAACGACCGGCTCGCCGCGCTCGTCGCGGAGCTGATCGGCGCCGACCTGCTCGTGCTGCTGTCGGACGTCGAGGCGCTCTACACGCGGCCGCCGGGGGAGCCCGGCGCGGAGCCGATCCCGTTCGTCGCCGCGGGCGATCCGCTCGCCGGCGTCGTCGTGGGGGAGAGCGACACCGGCGTGGGCACCGGCGGAGCGGCAACGAAGGTCGCCGCGGCCCGGCACGCCGCCGCCGCCGGCATCGCCGTGCTGCTCACGGCCACCGAGCACGTGGCCCGCGCCCTCGACGGCGACACCGTCGGCACCTGGTTCGAGCCCGACGCTGACGCCTCGGCGGCCGCCGGATAGACTCCGGCGCCATGACGGACACCCTCGTGGCTCCCGCCGCCACCGACGCCACGCCCCGGTTCGCCGCGGCGAAGGCCGCGTCCCGCCGCCTCGCCGTCGTCTCCGGCGCCGAGCGCGACCGGGGGCTCGAGGCCATCGCCGCCGCGCTGCTCGCCGCATCCGATCGCGTGCTCGAGGCCAACGCCCGCGACCTCGACGCGGCACGGGCCGCCGGGATGGCGGAGGGGCTGCAGGACCGCCTGCGCCTGGACGCCGCCCGCGTCGCGCGGCTCGCCGACGCCGTGCTGCAGATCGCGACGCTGCCGGATCCGGTGGGCGAGATCGTCCGCGGCCGCACCCTGCCGAACGGGCTGCGCCTCAGCGAGGTGCGGGTGCCGTTCGGGGTCGTCGGGGCCATCTACGAGGCGCGCCCGAACGTCACCGTCGACATCACCGCGCTCGCGCTGAAGAGCGGCAACGCGGTGGTGCTCCGCGGCGGCACGGCGGCGCAGCACACCAACGCCGTGCTCGTGGAGGTGGTGCGCGGCGCCCTCGCGGACGCCGGCCTCCCCGCCGACGCCGTGCAGTCCGTCGACGACCTGGGCCGCGACGGGGCGGCGCAGCTCATGCGCGCCCGGGGCCTCGTCGACGTGCTCGTGCCGCGCGGCAGCGCATCCCTCATCGAGACGGTCGTGCGCGAGTCGTCGGTGCCCGTGATCGAGACCGGAGCCGGCGTCGTGCACGTGTTCCTCGACGCGAGCGCCGACGAGCGGATGGCGACCGAGATCGTGCTGAACGCGAAGACGCAGCGCGTCGGTGTCTGCAACGCCCTCGAGACGCTGCTCGTGCACCGCGACGCCGCCGAGCGGCTGCTGCCGCCCGTCGCCGCCGCGTTGCAGGGCGCCGGCGTCGTGCTGCACGCCGACGACGCCGTGCGGGCCCTCGTGCCCGGCCTCGAACCCGCGACCGAGGCGGACTGGGGCACGGAGTACGGCTCGCTCGACCTCACGGTCGGCGTCGTGGACGACCTCGACGCGGCCGTCGCCCACATCGAGCGGTGGTCCACGCGGCACACCGAGTCGATCGTGACGAACGACCTCGCGAACGCGGAGCGGTTCCTCGCGGAGGTGGACTCGGCGGTCGTCATGGTGAACGCGTCGCCGCGCTTCTCCGACGGCGGCGAGTTCGGCTTCGGCGCCGAGGTGGGCATCTCCACGCAGAAGCTGCACGCGCGCGGCCCGATGGGCCTGCCGGAGCTGACGAGCACGAAGTGGCTCGTGCGCGGGTCGGGGCAGACGCGCCCGTAGGGCGGGCCGCGCCCCGCGACCGCGGCGGGCATCCGGGCGACTCGGACGCCGAAGGGCGTCGCGGACGCGGGAACGCCCGAAGTGACGCGTCGGCCTGCGAGGCGGGCGGTTTCGGCCCATCCGGGCGCGCGTGCCCGCCCGCATCGGCCGGATGTGACCGGCCGCCCGCGTCACCGCGCGTGCCGGGCTCACGTGCTCGGATTCGGGAGCCCTAGAATCGTCGGGTCCCGGAAAGACCGTTCCGGGCGGGAGGAGGATCCGGGTGACGCTCTCGTCCCTCGTGCCGCTCGCGATCGCCGCGGAGGCGTCGAATCCGCTGCCCGTGCCGAACTTCGTGTTCCCGCTCATCGCCGCGAGCGTCTTCACGCTCCTCGGCTTCGTCGCCTGGTCCTACCGCGACGTCGCGAACCGCCACGCCGGCAAGCCGACGCGCGGCGGCGACCACCACGGTCCGAGCGTCTAGGCCGGAGCCGTCAGCGCCGCATCCGCCACCCGGCCGCCCGGCAGCACCCGCCGCCGTCTCGGCGTGATGGGTGGCACCTTCGATCCGATCCACCACGGCCACCTCGTCGCCGCGAGCGAGGTGCAGCGCGTCTTCGAGCTGGACGAGGTGATCTTCGTCCCGACCGGGCTGCCCTGGCACAAGACCGCCGTCACCGAGCCGGAGCACCGCTACCTGATGACGGTGGTCGCCACCGCGTCGAACCCGAGCTTCACCGTCTCGCGCGTCGACATCGACCGCGGCGGCGTCACGTACACGGTCGACACGCTGCGGGACCTGAAGGACCAGCATCCGGACGCCGATCTGTTCTTCATCTCGGGCGCCGACGCGATCGCGCAGATCTTCAGCTGGAAGGACCTCGACGAGCTCTGGGGGCTCGCCCACTTCGTCGCGGTGACGCGCCCGGGCCACGTGATGTCGGTCGCGGGGCTGCCTCACGACGACGTCAGCGTGCTCGAGGTGCCCGCTCTGGCGATCTCCTCGACGGATTGCCGAGCGCGTGTGCGACACGGCGCACCGGTTTGGTACCTCGTCCCGGATGGTGTGGTTCAGTACATCAGCAAGCACCGTCTGTACAGGAGCGCACCATGACCTTGTGGCAGGACCAGTCTTCGCGGGGGGGCCGTAACGGCGCCGCCGTGGACACCGCCCGAGTGGGGGAGACCCTTCGAGGACGGTCAGCCGATCAGCCGGCGGGAGGCGCGCGAACGCGAGCGCCAGCGCCGCCGAAGCCCTCGCTGGAGGGCCGCGCTCACCCGTCGGGAGTCGTCGACTTCGACGGGCACGACTTCAGCAACGAATTCGGGTTCGGAGCAGGAGTTCCCTGTTCCCGACACGACCGACATCTGGGCCGCGCTCTCGCGCCGTGCGGATGTGCCGCGGCCCCGGAGGCCGAGGGCCCTCGCACCGGCGACCTCGCCCGGTTCCGTTCCGGCGTGCCCGAGGCCCCGGCCGCACGCACCGGTCCCGTGCCCTCCTCGCCGGTGACCGGGGAGCTGCTCGACCGCGTCCGCGACGCCGTGCTGCGCGAGCACGTCGCGGAGCCGCTGCCGACGCTGCGCACGCCGGTGCAGCAGCCCCTGACGCGCAAGGAGCTGCGCCGCCGCCAGGCCGAGCAGACCACCGAGGACGGGATGCCCGCCGCGTGGTTCAGCGACGGCGCTCCCGCCGCGCGCCAGGACGTGCCCGCCGCGTTCGGCGGCTACGAGGAGACCCCGACGGTCGCGATGGCGGCGCTCGACCGCGCCGAGCTCGAGGCGCAGTCCCCGATGACGGCGCCGGTGAACCTGCCGCAGTTCTTCGCCGAGCCGAAGGGGAACGACGCGCTCACCTTCTCGAGCCCGGTCCCGATCGTCGACCCCGACCCGCAGTACGAGGCGGAGCCGGAGCCGGAGTTCATCGAGCCGCAGCCGTACCGCGGCCGCGCCTGGAGCCAGGTGCCGGACGAGCCCGTCCTGCCCGCCTACGCCGAGCCGAACCCTTGGGGGAGCCCGCCGGCTACGCCGAGCCGCCTGCCGCCTACGTCGAGCCGCCCGCCGCGTTCGGGCCGGAGCAGGTCGGCCCGCCGTCGGAGGTCACCGACCTCGCCGGCTTCGAGGCCCTCATCCGCCGGGCCCGCTCCGGGCAGGCGCAGCCGCCCGCCCCTGAGCCCGCGTTCCGTCAGCCGGAGCAGCCGCGCCAGGCCCTCCCGTGGGCCGACGAGGACGAGGACGACGCCCAGGACTACACCGGCCTGCTCGGCCGCTACGTGCAGGGCGGCAACGGGTCGGCCAACGCGCTGATCCTGTCGAACGACCCGCAGCCCGACCTCACGCAGGCGGTCAACAGCACCGGCGACATCTTCATCACCGGCTCGCTGAACCTGCCGCGGAGCCTCGCCCAGACCGGCGCGACGGGGGACTACGACTCCCTCGAGATCGACCGGCTCTTCGAGGCGTCGCAGGACGAGGCCGCCGCGGGCGTCGCCCCGGTGCGCGCGAGCCGCGCGGTGAGCGGCACGGGCTCGACCCGGGCGATCATCGGCGGCCGGCGTGCGCGTGGCAACATCCTGCCGACCGTGCTGGCGATCATCGCCGGTGCGATGGCTGTGGGTGTGGTGACCCTGCTCATCGGCAGCTGGGTCCTCAAGCTATTCTGATCGGGACGTGAAGACGGAAGCTGCGCACACCCAGGTCCAGCAGGCGGCCGAGGCCGCCTGGTCGAAGAACGCGGCGGACGCGGTGGCCATCGACGTCTCCTCGCGGCTGCCGCTGACGGACGCGTTCCTGCTCGTCTCCGGCAGCAGCGAGCGCAACGTCGTCGCCATCGCGGATGCGGTCGACGACCGCCTCGCGGCCGAGGGCGTGCGGCTGAAGCGCCGCGAGGGCCGCGGGCAGGGCCGGTGGGAGCTGCTCGACTTCGGCGACGTCGTCGTGCACGTCTTCCACCAGGAGGACCGCGCCTACTACGGCCTCGAGCGCCTCTGGCGCGACTGCCCCGCGATCCCGCTCGACCTCTCCGACGACGCCGGCCGGGCCGCCGCGTCCTGACTCCGGTCCCGGGCCGGGCCGCCGTGCCTGCAGCCGTGGAGCTCCGCTCCGGGCCTCTGGACGAGGCGGTAGCGGATGATCCGCGCCCGCGGCGCCGTCGCGCAGCTCGTCGTCCTGCACCGCGGGCGGACCGTGCTCGACCAGTCCTTCGGCTGCCGGCCCGACGCGCTCTTCTGGACCTTCTCCGCCGGCAAGCCCCTGACGGCGATGACGGTCCATCTCCTCGCCGAGCGGGGGCTGCTCGACCTCGACGCGCCGGTCGCGAGCGTCTGGCCCGACTTCGGCGCGCGCGGCAAGGGGGCTCGTGACCGTCCGGCAGGTGCTCGAGCACCGCGCGGGCCTCGGCGCCGCGCGGATCGCCGGTGACGCCCTGGTGCTCGCGGATCGCGAGCGGGCGACCGCGCGGGCGGCTGCGGCGCCGCTCGTCGCGCGAACCGGGCACGGCGGCCGGCTACAGCCCCCTCGCCGCCGGGCTTCGTGCTCGGGGAGATCATCCGCCGCGTGACCGGGAGGCCCGAGCGCGACGTCGTGCAGGAGCTGCTGCTCGACCCCGCTGGGCTCGACGACACGTACCTCGGGCTGCCCGGCGCGCTGCTTCCCCGCGCGGTGCCCGTGCGCGGCGCGAGCGTGCTCGGCCACGTCGTCGCCGCGCGGGTGAACCGGCCCGGCCGTGCGGCGCGCGGTGATCCCGTCCGCCGGGACCTCGTCGACCGCCCGCGACCTCGCCGCCTTCTACCGGCTGCTGCTCGCGGGCGGCCGTGCCGGCCATCGCCAGGTGATCGCCGCGAGCACTGTCGCGGCGGCGATCGCGCCCTCCGGCGACGACGGCTTCGACCGGGTCGCGCGGTACCCCATCCGCTGGAGCGCGGGGTTCCAGCTGGGCGGCCCCAGAGCCGTGCCCGGTACCGTGAGCCCGATGGGGGCGAGCAGCAGCCCGCGCGCGTTCGGCCACAACGGCAGCAACTGCTGCATCGGGTGGGCGGACCCGGACCGCCGGCTCGTCGTGGTGCACCTCACGAACCGCATCGGCTGGCCCCTGCCCGACCTGCGGTTCCACGCCGCGGTCGCCGACCGGATCCTCGCCGCGGTGCCATCCGATCCGGCCGCGTCGCCGAACACATGAGAGGAGGAGGCGTGATGGGATCGGAACGCGTGCGCTGCGGCGCGCAGCGGTGATCGGGCTGCTCGTCGCGGCCCTCGCCGTGCTCGTCGGCGCGCTGCCGGCGGCGGCCCACGACTACCTCGTCAGCAGCGATCCCGCCGCAGGCAGCACGGTCACCAGCCGCGCCGGCGGCCGTGACCCTCACGTTCGACGCCGCGGTGCTCAGCACCGGCAACGGCGCGACCGTGCTCGCCGTCACAGGGCCGGGCGGCAAGCACTACGAGACCGGCTGCGCCGTGGTGAAGAACGACGACCTCAGTGCGGCGGTGCGGCTGGGCGCCGGCGGGCACGTACACGGCGACCTGGCGAATCGTCTCCTCCGACGGGCATCCCGTCTCGGACTCCATCCGGTTCCGCTACGCCCCGGCTGCCGGCGCGGCGGCGTCCGCGGGGTCCGCGAACGGCCCGTCGTGCGGGTCGGTCGTCACGCCCGGCGCCTCGGCGGCCGCATCCTCGTCGTCCTCGTCCGGGATCGTGGCGCTGATCGCGGTGGTCGTCGGGGTGCTGGTCGTGCTGGTCGTCGGCGTCGCGGTCGTGGCCGTGGTGGTCACCCGCCGGCGGACCTGATCGCCCGTCCGCATCACGGCGGCGGGCCGTGCCTGCATCGCCCCTGCCGCAGGATGGCGGGTGATCCTCACCGGCGTGCTGGGCCTCGTGATCGTCGTGCTCGCGCTCACGGCGTTCGTCGCCGAGCGCCGCGGCGCCGCGCGTCAGGGCAGGCGGATGCGGCCGGCGTACATCGCCACGGACGTCATCGGCGGCGTGTTCGGGCTCGTCGTCGCCGTGATCGCGTTCATGCCGCCTGACGCGGCGTGCGACTCGGCGGCGCCCCCGCCGCTCTGGTCGGGTTGCCACTTCTGGCCCTCGAGGGGCCGCTTCAGGGGCGAGAAGTGGCAACTCACGTCGGGGCTCATCGGTGGGTTGCCACTTCCGCCCTCGAGGGGCGGCTTCAGGGGCCAGAAGTGGCAACCCGTGGTTGTGCCGGCGCGCCTCGGACGCGTCAGGCGCGGGCGGCGAGCTCCCGGAGCAGCTGCTCGGGGCTGACGCCGGCGCGGCGCGCGCGGCGCTCGAGGCGCGCCCACTCGTCCTCGGGCGAGCTCGACCGTGACGCTCCGGGACGCGGGCGCGCCGCTCGCCGCATCCGCGAGGTCGAACAGCGAGGGCGGCGCGACGCGCGGAGCCTCGTCGACCGGGTCGCGGGAGCGGGCCGTGCGGGCGCGGGCGCCGGCGCGACGCCGAAGCCGGGGCCCGCCGGGATCGCGGTGGGCCGCGCTGGTAGGCGGTCGCCACGGCCCGGGCGCGCTCGTCCGCCGCCTCGTTCAGCTCATGGCCGACGTGGCCCTTCACCCACTCGAAGCGGTACCGTCGGCCGGCGAGGGCCTCGTCGAGCTCCTTCAGCAGCTCGACGTTCATGACCGGCTTGCCGTCGGCCTTGCGCCAGCCCTTGCGCTTCCAGCCCGGCATCCACTTCGTCACGGAGTTGATGACGTACTGGCTGTCGCAGAGCACGAGCAGGTCGTCGTCGACGCCGCTGGTCGCCCGGAAGAGCTCGAGCACCGCCTTCAGCTCGCCCATGTTGTTGGTGCCGTGCTTCCAGCCGCCGGCGGCCCAGCGGTCGTCGTCGATGTACCAGGCCCAGCCGGCCGGACCGGGGTTGCCGAGCGCGGATCCGTCGGCGGCAGCGGTGATCGTCACCGGATCATCGTAGGAAGCCGCGGCGGAGCGCCCCGCTCACCCCGCGGGCGTGAACCAGGGCGGGTGCACCACGATGCGCGGCGCCGAGCCCTCGACGGCGTCGAACATGCGCCGCACCCGGGTGCGCATCGGCTCGTTCGGCACGCCGATCATGGTGACGGCCGTCATCGGCACGGGGCCGGGAAGCAGCACCTCGACGCCGGCGAGCTCCGGGTCCTCGCGGCTCGCCTTCGCGACGGCGCGTGCCGGGTCGCCGACGGAGAAGTCCGTGGCGGGGGCGGAGGCGTCGCCGAGCGCGACGACCGCGTCCTCACCCGCGACGGCGCGGGCACGACGAGCATCACGTACTCGGTGGGGGAGCTGAGACGCGCGGCGGTCGAGAACTGGGCGCCGGTGCCGCCGTCGCGCAGCTCCACCCAGCGCTCGGCGTCGGGCGTGAGCGCGAACGGCACGTACGTGTCGACCTTCGTGCCGTCGCCGACATCCGCCGCGGCACGCAGCTCCCGCACGAGCGGGGCCGCGATGTCGACGTCGGGGTCGGCGCCGCCGGCGATGGACTTCACGACGCCGTCGAGCAGGATCGCCTCGAGGTTGCGCGCGTGGGTCCAGTGGTAGAGCCGGCGGCTCGCGAACGGCGGTCCGCTCGGCGCGGCGGCGCCCACCCCGGCGATGCGGCGCGAGGCCGTGATCCGTGACGCCGTCGCCCGCGTCGGCTTCCTGGCCGGACGGGCTCGCGTCGTGGTCGTCGCCGAGGCGGCGACGGTCGGCGGCGCCTCCGGCGCGACCCGCGGGAAGCAGATGTCGCACAGGCCTTCATCGAATCCGTGGATGCATTCAGCCACTGTCACCCCTCCATCCCGCGTCGAACCCCGGACTCAACGCTACGCGCTTCCGGGAGCCTTCGCGGTCGGGCCCTCGACGGCGCGTGCCGAGGGCGTGCTGCGGGACGGGTCAGGCGGACGTGTCCCACCAATCGAGCACGCGGAGGGCGTGCAGGGTGAGCCACTTCGAGGGCTCGCCCGGCATCCGCGTCGATCTCGAACCAGACCGCACCCGGGATGCCGAAGGTCCTGCCGCCAGCGGCCCTGCTCGTCGCGCCCGGCGCGGACGACCTCGATCGCCTCCGCGAGCCGCGGATCCGGCGGCGACCCGTCGTGGATGGCCGCCGCGCCGGAAGTGGTCGGTCGCCTTCAGGGCGCTGTAGATCCAGCGGAACGGGTAGGCGAAGCGGTCGGCCCAGGGCGCGACGAGCTCGCCGGTGGAACGCCGACGGAGGAGCCGCCGCTCGAGCAGGTAGGCCTCCCCGGCGTGCCGGGCTTCGCGGACGGAGTCGTCGCCGGTCGCGGCCTCGTAGTCGAGCAGCCCGATGATCGCGTTCAGGGTCGAGTGGAACGACGAGACCGTGGTGCCGTTCTCCCACTCGCAGTTCCAGCCGCCGTCCCGCATCCGGTGCTCGAGGAACCAGCCGGCGAGCGGCGCCACGTCGACGCCGAGCCAGGCGCCGTTCGCGAGGGTGAAGGCGTTGATGCAGCAGTCGACCTCGCCGCCCCAGTAGGGCAGGTCGCCGTACTCCCAGCGGCTGCTCGCGGCCAGCCGTTCGGCGGTGTCGCCGAGCGCGCGGCGTCCACGCCCCACTCGCGGAGCGCGTTCAGCGACCAGTCGTCGCGGTGTACGGCTGCCCGGCCTCCTCGGGCGGGCGGCGTAGCCGGCGGGGAAGTAGGCGCCGCCGGCCCACTGCCCGTCGGGGTCCTGCAGCGCGAGCAGCCGCGCGCCGAAGCCCTCGGTGGCAGTGCGCGCCCTCGTGCTGCGCCAGGCGCCTCCGGTGCGCCGAGGAGGTCGCGCTCGACCTGCCACCTGAGGGCCGGATCGCTGTCGAGCAGCCAGTCGCGGACGGGCGGGTTCGAGCTCCATCGCGGCAGGCTAACGAGCGGCACCGACGCGCGGTAGCGCTCTGGCATGGCGCGGTACGCATGCACACCGCGCGACGCCACGGATACCGCGCGACGGGTGGAGATCGATCGGAGCAGCAACAGAAGAAGGCCTCCACGTTTCGGCGGAGGCCTTCTCTTCGGTGGATCTGAGGGGACTCGATCCCACTCGAGCCGCCGGCACATCGCCTGCGGCGCTGCGCCGGACTGCTCGAAGCGGGGCCCGCCCTGGAAGTAGTTCCTCGATCCCTCGAGGTCCGCGAACGACAAGACGCCCCGTCCTGGCGGACGGGGCGTCTTGTCGTTCGGTGGATCTGAGGGGACTCGAACCCCTGACCCCCTGCATGCCATGCAGGTGCGCTACCAGCTGCGCCACAGACCCGGACACCGCCTGAAGCGGCCTGTCGAGTGTACACCGACACCCGGCCCGGAATCGGATTCAGGCTGCTCGGCTGCGGTTCGGCGAGCATCGGCGCGACGCGCTTGCTCGTCCGGGTCGCCCAGTCCGTGTTGCTCACCGACGCGAGCACGACGATCGCGAGGCCCGCCGCCATGATCGTCCACCAGAGCGGATGCGCGTCCACCACGAGCGACGACCCGACCTTCGCGCTGCCGGACGCGCCCGTGATGGTGCCGGCGAGCGCGATGCCGAGCGCCGTGCCCACCTGGCGGCCCGTCGAGGTGATCGCCGCCGCCGCGCCGCCCTGCGCGTTCGGCATCCCGCTCACGGCCGTGTTCGTGATCGGCGCGTTCACCAGCCCGAACCCGGCGCCGAACATCGCGAAGACGACCAGGATCAGCGGGATCGGCGAGGTCGCCGTCGTGAAGGTCAGCAGCACGCGCCGCGGCGGCGATGATCAGGCCCGACAGCGTCATCGGCAGCCGCGTGCCGCGCGTCCCCACGAGCCGTCCCGAGATCGGTGACGTGAGCAGGATGAGGATGCCCGCGGGCATGAAGAGCAGGCCGGTCATCACCGGCGAGAGGTGCCGGGCGTCCTGCAGCGCGAGCGTGTTCGTGAACAGGAACGCGCCCCAGCGAGCCGAAGGCCGCGATCGCCGCCAGGATCGCCGACGCGAACGGGATGCTCCGGAAGAAGCGGGGATCGATCAGCGGATCGTCGCGGTGCAGCTCGTAGGGCACGAAGGTGACGAGCGCCGCGAGCCCGACGACGAACGCGCCGATCGTCGGCAGCGACCCCCAGCCGAGCTGCGGGCCCTCGATGATCGCGAACACGAGCGCCGGCGAGCCCCAGGATGATGAGCAGCTGCCCGACCGGGTCGAAGCGCCGCACACGGTCCGACTTCGACTCCGGCACGAAGCGCGCCGTGAGCACGACCGCCGCGATGACGATCGGCACGTTGACGTAGAAGATCGACCGCCATCCGACCGTGTCGACGAGGATCCCGCCGACGAGGGGCCCGAAGCCGAGCGAGACGCCGCTGATCGCGCCCCAGACGCCGAGTGCGCCGGGCTCGCTTGCGCTTGTCGGTGAAGGTGTTCGTCACGATCGACAGCGAGACCGGGTTGAGCATCGAGCCGCCGATCGCCTGCAGCACCCGCGAGGCGATGAGCATGCCGTCCGACACGCGAGGCTGCAGAGGATCGAGCCGACGCCGAAGATCACGAGCCCGGTCTGGAACACGCGACGCCGGCCGAACCGGTCGCCGCTCGAGCCGGCCAGCACGAGGAAGCTCGCGATGGTGAGCGTGTAGGCGTCGAGCGTCCACTGCAGGCTCGCGACGCCCGCGTGCAGCTCCTTGCCGATGGAGGGCAGCGCCACGTTCGTCACCGTCGCGTCGAGCGTCACGATGAAGAGGCTCAGGCAGCAGATCACGAGGATCAGCTGCGGGTGCCGGTAGCGGGGCGGCAGGTCTTCATTCACCGCACGATGCTAGGTCGCTCCCTCTCCGCACTCGGTGGAGGTTCAGGATGCGGGAGCGGACACCGGGCCGAGCACCGCGGTCGCGATGGTGCTGAGCGCGGAGTCGGCGCTCGACGGGTTGAAGGCGCCGGCGAGCACGTCGCGGTAGAGCCGGGCGAGCTCGCTCGAGGACGCGTAGCCGCTGCCGCCGCCCACGAGGATCGCCTGGTCGACCACCGCTTTCGCCTGCTCCGTCACCCGCACCTTGAGGCCCGACGCCTTCGCGAACCACGTGCGGCCGTGGTCGACCTGCGTGTCGAGGTCGCGGGCGAGGCTGCGGATCTGCGGGTCCAGCCCGTCGTCGATCAGCGCCGCCGAGGCGATCCGCCGCCGGATGTCCGGGTCGTCCGAGCGCGGCGCGCCGCCGAGCTTCAGCGACGTGCGCCGGGTCGCGGCCTCGGCGGCGAGCGCCACCGCGCGATGGGCGATGCCCCGCGTAGACGGATGCGAGCAGCACCTCGAAGTTCACGAACACGCCGAAGACCAGCGGATCCGGGTTCGGGCCGGGCGGCAGGCGCCGCACGATCCGGTCGGCGGCCACGACGGCGCCCGTGAGGTGCGTGGTGTGGCTCTGGGTGGCGCGCTGCCCGAGCGTGTCCCAGTCGGGCACGATCTCGATCCCGGCGGCCGGCGCGGTCGAGGAAGCCCCAGACGATCTCGGGGCGTCCTCGCTGGTCGTGTCCAGTCCGAAGGTGCCGAGCCGCGTCCAGACCGGCGAGAGCGAGGTGAACGTCTTCGTGCCGGTGTACGCGTAGCCGCCGTCGGCCTGCGGCGCCGCGTCGACGGTGGAGCCGAACAGCACGAGGTCGTTGCCCGCCTCGCTCACCCCGAACGCGAAGACCTCGCCGGCCGCCGCTTCGCGGAGCACGAACTCGAGCGAGTCGTCGCCGCGGTCGAGCAGGGTCTTCGCGACCGCCGTCCAGACGAGGTGCATGTTCACGGCGAGTGCGGTCGCGGGCGCCGCGGCGGCCAGGCGGGACTGCTCCGCGGTCAGCTCCTCGAGCGAGAGCCCCGCACCGCCGAGCCGCTCGGGCACGAGTGCGGCGAGGTAGCCGGCGGCCTGCAGGTCGGCGAAGTCCTCGGCGGGGAAGGCGTTGTCGCGGTCGTAGCCTGCCGCGCGATCGTGGATGCGGGCGAGCAGATCGTCGCCGAGCAGGGACGTCATGAGCCGAAGATCCTCTCGAGGAAGGCGTTGCCGAACTTGCGCTCCGGGTCCCGCGCGTCGCGGAGCAGCGCGAAGTCGGTCCAGCGCGGGTAGTGGTCGCGCAGCCGGAGGCCGGATGCGGCGAAGAGCTTGCCCCAGTGCGGTCGTGCGCCGAGCGGCAGCAGCCGCTCCTCGAGCCGGGGGAGCAGCGGGAGCACGAGGTCGGGCAGGTCCCGCCAGGTGAACTGGATCGAGACGGCGTCGGTGCCGTAGGCGCCGCTCAGCCAGAGGTCGTCGGCGGCCATCGTGCGCAGCTCCGTGACGTGCAGGGCCGGGTCGAGGTCGTCCGCCAGCTCGCGGACCGTCGAGATCGCCTGCAGGGCGGTCGCGCGGGGGAGCAGGTACTCGCTCTGCAGCTCCTCGCCGACGCTCGGCGTCGCCGCCATCCGGAAGTGCGGCAGCCGGTCCCACCAGGGCCCGGGCACGCCGCCCTGCTCCGTGTTCTTCGTCTCGACGCCGATCTCGGCCACCCCGACGCGGCCGCCCGCCGGGCGCGCGCCGAACAGGTCCTCCGGCGGCACGCCGTCGCGTGACTTCACGAGCACCCGCTCGATCGGGTCCCGCCAGCGCGTGAAGAGGCTGACGCTGTACCCGGCCGAGGTGATCGCGTCGAACGAGTCCTCGAGGCTCGCCCACGGCAGCTCGAGGTACGCGTCCTGCCGGATGCGGTAGGTCGGCTGGATCGCGACCGTCAGCCGGGTGACGACGCCCGAGCGCGCCGAGCGCCACGACGGATCCGGCCACCTCGTCGCCGGTCACCTGCCGCAGCCGGCCGTCCGCGTCGATCAGCTCGAGGCCCGCGGACCTCGCTCGACATCGTGCCGAGCCGGTCGCCGGAGCCGTGCGTGCCGGTCGCGACCGCGCCGCCGATCGAGATGTGCGGCAGCGACGGCAGGTTCGCGAGCGCCCAGCCGCGCGTCGTCGAGCGCCTGGCCGACGTCGCCCATCCGCGCCGACGCGCTCACGGTGGCGGTGCGGGCCGCCTCGTCGATCTCGACCTCGACGGGGAGCCGGTCGAGCGCGACGAGCACGCCGTCGCCGTCCGCGCAGTCGCTGAAGGAGTGCCGGGTGCCGAGGGCGTGCACGCGGCGGGAGGAGGCGACGAGCTCGCAGGCCTCCTCGACGGATCCCGGATGCTCGATCGGCGCGGAGTAGGTGAGGTTGCGGGCCCAGTTGCGTTCGGTCGCCACAGGCGCAACCTAGCAACCGCGGCAGGGGCGCGATGCGCGGTCAGAGCGCGGAGCCCGCCGCGATCAGGGCGACGACGAGCAGCAGCGCGGATGCCATCACCGCGCGGAACGCCGTGCGGGTCGGCCTCGACCGCAGTGCGGCGACGAGCCCGACGACCGCTGCGACGGCGGTGAGCGCGAGCGCGGCGAGCCCGACGGGTCCGGGCCGCGCACGCCGAGCCCGATGAGCACGGCGGCCGCGAGCACCACCACGGCGGCGATGCGATCCCGCGATCCGGGCGCCGAGCAGCTGGGGGAGGCCCCGCGAGCCCTCCGCGCGGTCCGCGTCGACGTCCGGCAGGACGTTCGCGAAATGGGCGGCGATGCCGAGCGCCACTCCGGCGGACGGTCGCCCAGAACGGCGGCCACGCGGGCGGCGACAGCAGCAGCGTCGCGAGCGCCGGAAGGCTGCCGAAGCTCACGATGTAGGGCAGCACCGAGGCCGGGGTGCGCTTCAGGCCGAGGTTGTAGGCCCAGGCCGAGCCGACGAAGACCACGTGGAGCAGCGCCGTGGGCAGGGAGGCCGGCAGCGGCAGCAGGAGGGCCGGCACGAGCGCGACGAACGCAGCCGTCCGGAGCAGGGCCGGGTCGATCCGCCCGTCCGCGGCCGGCTTGTCCGTGCGGCCCGCGGCGCGGTCCGCGCCGGCGTCGAGCCAGTCGTTCGACCAGCCGACCGACAGCTGGCCGAGCAGCATCGCGGCGGTGAGCAGCGCGACCCGGAACCCGTCCGCGCCGACGACGATGCCGAGTCCGAGGGTGACCGCGGTGACGACCAGCGTGGGGCCGAGGTGGGCGCTGCGGGCGAGCGCGACGGCGGCGTCGCCGCGGGAGGTCACGCGGTCATTCTGGCCGAGGGGGCGGCGGGCCGGGTGACCTGAGGGGAGTCGGTCACCCGGCTGTCGCCGGTGTCGGGGAGGCGCGGATGGACGCCTCGGGGATCCCGAGGGGTGGTCAGCGACCGATGGGGACGGTCGCCGTGGTCGGCGCATGGGTGGGCGCCTGGATGGACGTCGCGACGAGCCCGGTCGTGCAGATCAGCAGCAGCGCGCCCGTCATCGCCAGGCTTCCGAGCCGCTCGCGGCGGCCGGTCGCGGAACCGTCGGGGGCGACGGTGGCGAGAAGCTGCGGACACGGGTTCCTCGGATCGGATCGGGTTCGGTTCGGTTCGGACATCGAGGAACGGTACGCATCCGGGCCGGGGGGACTCCAGACCCCACTCCAGGTGGTACAGACCGGTCGGTCCACCACGAAAAGGCCGCTTCCTGTACCCCGGATGTCCCATGTGGCCGTACCCCTCTGCTGCGTCCGGGCGACTGCGCATCCGCTCTCCAGCGGTCGTCCCTAGAGTTCGGACCGTGACGAACGCGACGCTGATCATCCTCGGAGCCACCGGCGACCTCACGAAGCGGCTGCTGCTGCCCGGCATCGGAAGCCTGATCGCCGGCGGCGAGCAGGCCGACCTCGACCTCGTGGAGGGGCTGACCGGTCGTCGGCTCCGGGCGCTCCGAGCTCGGCGACGACGAGTGGCGCGACACCGTGAAGACGGCGTTCGACGGGGTGAAGGCCGGTCGGAGAGGCCGCCGACGCCATCCTGCAGCGGACGAAGTACCTGCAGGCGGACTCCACCAGCGAGGACGACTGGAAGCGGCTGCTGAAGGAGGTCGACGGCGACGAGCTGGTCGTCTACTTCGCGCTCCCGCCCGCGGTCGTCTTCAAGGTCGCCGGCGTGCTGAAGGACCTCGACCTGCCGAAGCGCACCGTGCTCGCGGTCGAGAAGCCCTTCGGCACGGATGCGGACAGCGCCGCGGAGCTGAACGAGATGCTGCGGTCCGTGGTACCCGGAGGACCAGATCCATCGCGTCGACCACTTCCTCGGGCAGCGGGCGACGCTCGCGATGCTCGCCCTCCGCTTCGACAACCGGCTGTTCGATCCGATCTGGAACGCCGACGACGTCGAGCGGGTCGAGATCGTCTACGACGAGCAGCTCGGCCTCGAGGGCCGCGCCGGCTACTACGACTCCGCCGGCGCGCTGAAGGACATGCTGCAGTCGCACCTGCTGCAGGTGCTCTCGGTCGTCGCGACCGAGCCGCCGTCCGCCGTGGACGCCGTCGAATCTCCGCGACGCGACCGCCGCCGCGCTGCGTGCGACGCGCGTGTGGGAGCACGGCCCGGTGTTCCCGAACACGGATGCGCCATCCCGCCGCGCCCGCTACACCGCCGGCGACGTGGGGGACAAGCACCTGCCGTCCTACGTCGACGAGGAGGGCGTGGATCCGGAGAAGAAGACCGAGACGCTCGCCGAGATCGCCCTCGAGGTGCGCACCGCGCGATGGGCGGGCGTGCCGTTCGTGCTGCGGTCGGGCAAGGCGATCGGCGCGCCGCGCGACGAGATCGTGCTCACGCTGCGGCCGGTGCGCCACCGCCCCGACGGGCAGACCGGCGACGCCGGCCGGGAGCGCATCGTCATCGGCTTCAAGCCGCCGCGGCTCTCGCTCGAGCTCACCGCCGGCGGCGGGTCGATGCCGTTCGGGCTCGAGTCCGGCGACGTCAGCGCCACCCTGCCGAAGAGCCCGGTGACGGAGTACGGCGAGGTGATGCGCGGGGTGCTCGGCAACGACCCGACCCTCTCGGTGCGCGGCGACGTGGCGGAGCAGTGCTGGCGGATCGTGCAGCCGATCCTCGATGCCTGGGCGAAGGACGAGGTCCCCCTCGAGGAGTACCCCGCGGGCAGCGACGGCCCGGCGAGCTGGCGGCGCCTGACCCGCGCCTCCCATGGAGGTGGGTCGCCACTTCTGGCCCTCGAGACGCGCCGTCGAGGGCGGAAGGTGGCAACTCACCTGGGGTTACAGGAAGCCGGCCTTCGCCAGCTCCTCGGCGAGGCCCTTGCCGTCGGGGGCGTAGATCCAGTGCACGTCGGGGTTCGTGGCCTGGCCGCTCTCGCGTGAGCGGCCGCCGGCGAGCACCGCTTCGCCGGGGGAGAGGCGGCGGATGCAGATGGCGGCCACGTTCTCCGGATGGTCCTCGGCGAACCCGCCGTAGGTGTCCTCGTCGTGCTGCCCGTCGTCGCCGATCAGGAGCCAGCGCATGTCGGGGAACTCCTGGGCGATCCGCTCGAGCTGGTCGATCTTGTGCTGCCGGCCGGAGCGGAAGATGCGGTCGGGCGTCGGCCCCCAGTCGGTCAGCAGCAGGGGGCCGGAGGGGTAGATGTTCCGGCTGAGGAAGCGGGTGAGCGTGGGCGCGACGTTCCACGCTCCGGTGGAGAGGTAGATCACCGGCGCCTCGGGATGCGAGCGGTGCAGCCGGTCGTAGAGCACGGCCATCCCGGGCGTCGCCGCGCGCGCGTGCTCGTCGAGCACGAGCGTGTTCCAGGCGGCGAGCAGCGGGCGCGGCAGCGCGGTGATCATCACCGTGTCGTCGATGTCGGAGATGATCCCGAACGGCGCGGCGGGGTCGACGACGAAGACCGGCGCCTCGACCGGGGGCGCGTTCCGCCCCTCGTCCTCGGTCTCGAGCACGACCGTGTGCCAACCGGGGGCGAGATGCGCCTCGACGCGCACGTCGATGACCCCGCCGCGATCCGCGACGACGTGGTGCACGAGGTCGCCGATCGTCACCTTCACCGGCTGCCGGTCGACAGCGATGCTCATGAAGCTGTGCCAGCCGCGGATCGACTCGAGCTTCGGCGCGCGACGCGGCGTGCCGGCCAGCAGCACGCGGCCGAGCACCCGCACCCAGCCGGGTGCGCCGTAGCCGGTGTACGGGATGACGGTCGGGACGAGGCCGCGGTGACGGGCTCGCTGCTCCCGGAACTCCCTCACGGCGTCGTCGATCCGCATGGCGCGCCCGACCGCCTGCTCCACCGCCGGCGGAGGTGTGCGGCGCCGGAAACGAGGTCGTCCCGGCGCGGCCATGCCCCGAGTCTTGCAGAACGCTCGGAGTCGGATCGTTACGGCCGTTTCGGGACCCGCACATATCACTGTCCCACCCCGTGCTTAGACTTCCCGGACGTGCGCCTCCTCGGCGCAGGTTCGAAGAGGACGGAGGCGGTCCGTGGCCATCGAGTTCCGCCACGTCTCGAAGACGTTCCCCGACGGGACGACGGCGGTCGAGGACTTCTCCCTCACCATCCCGTCGCACGAGACGACGGTGTTCGTCGGCTCGTCCGGCTGCGGCAAGACGACCCTGCTGCGCATGATCAACCGGATGGTCGATCCGAGCAGCGGCTCGATCCTCATCGACGGCAAGGACATCGCGGAGATCCCGCCGGTCGGTCTGCGGCGCAGCATCGGCTACGTGATGCAGAACTCCGGCCTCCTGCCGCACCGCACCGTGGCGGACAACGTCGCGACCGTGCCGATGCTCACCGGCGTCCCGAAGCGCAAGGCGCGTGAGGACGCCCTCGGCCTGCTCGACCGCGTCGGGCTCGACCGCGCCCTCGCCGGCCGCTACCCGGCCCAGCTCTCGGGCGGCCAGCAGCAGCGCGTCGGCGTCGCCCGTGGCCTCGCCGTCGACCCGAACATCCTCCTGATGGACGAGCCGTTCGGCGCCGTCGACCCGATCGTCCGCGACGAGCTGCAGCAGGAGCTGCTGCGGCTGCAGGGCACCCTCGGCAAGACGGTCGTCTTCGTCACGCACGACATCGACGAGGCGTTCCTGCTCGGCAACCAGGTCGTGATCCTGCAGCGCGGCGGCCGGATCGCGCAGGTCGGCACCCCCAAGGACATCCTCGCGAACCCGGCGAACGACTTCGTCGCCGACTTCATCGGCGCCAAGCGCGGCAAGCGCCGCCTCACGGCCGAGCCCGGTGCAGGGGACGAGGTGCTCCTCGTCGACGCGGCCGGCTACGCCGCCGGCGTCATCACGGCGCCCGGCGGCCGCTTGGAGCTCGCCGGCACCGGTCCGAAGTCCCGCAGCGTCTCGAACAAGACGGATCAGGCGGGAGACGCCTGATGGACTGGGTATGGAACCACCTCGCCGACATCGGTGGGCTGACGCTCGATCACATCGCGCTCGCCGTCCCGCCGATCGTCCTCGGGTTCCTGGTCTCCATACCCCTCGGCTACTGGGCCAGCCGCTCGCCCGCGGCGCGCGGCGTGCTGCTCACCGTCGGCAACATCCTCTACACGATCCCGGCGCTCGCCCTCGTCGTGCTCGTCCCCGTGCTGCTCGGGCTGAGCCTGCTCAACCCGCTGAACGTCATCGCGGCGCTGCTGATCTACGCCGTCGCGGTCATGGTGCGTGCCGCTGCTGACGCGTTCGCCGCAGTGTCGGACGACGTCCGTCAGTCCGCGACCGCGCAGGGCTACTCGGGGTCCCAGCGCTTCTTCCGCGTCGAGCTCCCGCTCGCAGGCCCGGTGCTGCTCGCCGGCATCCGCGTCGTCTCCGTCAGCACGATCAGCCTCGTGACGATCGGGGCGCTCGTCGGCATCCCGAGCCTCGGCAGCCTCTTCACCGACGCGTACCAGCGGGACTTCGTCCTCGAGGCCGCAGTCGGGTTCGTCATGGTCCTCGTGCTCGCGGCGGCGTTCGACCTGCTCCTGGCGCTGATCGGCCGGCTGCTGATGCCCTGGAACCGCGGGCGCCGCATCTCGGCCAAGGAGATCAACGCGATCGCCGAAGCGTCCGGTCCCGTGGTGGATGCGCTGATGCTGCTCCTGCAGGGCCTCGCCTGGATCTTCACGCCAGCGAACTGGGTGTCCGTGAACAGCGGGCTCGGGATCGGCGGCGAGATCGCCGCCCACCTCCTGCTCACGTTCCAGAGCCTGCTCGTCGCGGTCGTCATCGCCGTCCCGATCGGCCTGGCCATCGGGCACACGGGCCGAGGGCGGGGCATCGCGATCCTCGCGGGCAACGTGGTGCGGGCGTTCCCCACCCTGGGCCTGCTGTCGGTCCTGCTCCTCGCGCTCAACGCGGGCATCATCATCCCGATCGGGGTGTTCGCCCTGCTCGGCATCCCGCCGCTGCTCGCCGGCGCGTACGCCGGGCTCGAGTCCATCGACCGGCAGACCATCGACGCCGCGAGGGCGACCGGCATGACCGAGTGGCAGATCCTCCGGAAGGTCGAGATCCCGCTCGCCGCACCGCTGCTGCTCGGCGGCCTCCGCAGCTCGACGCTCCAGATCATCGCCACCGTCGCGCTGGTCTCCGAGTTCGGCTACGACAGCCTCGGGCAGTTCATCATCGCCGGCGCCGCGACCCAGGACTACGTGCAGATGGTGGGCGGCTCGATCCTCGTGACGGCCCTCGCCCTCCTCGCGGACGCGATCCTCGCGCTCGCCCAACGACTCACCGTGCCGCGCGGGGTGCCCCGCGGCGTCGGCGGAAGAACCACAGCACGCGGCAGGCGAGTCCTGACCGCACCGAGTGGGGCACCCATCTCCGAAGGGAACTGAACGACCACCATGTCCATCACACGCAGAGGCCTGCTCGGCACCGCCACGGTGCTGACCGCGGCCACCCTCGCGCTCGCGGGCTGCTCCAGCTCGAACTCCCTCGCCGGCTCCTCCTCGAGCGCGTCGGCATCGTCCTCCGCCTCGAGCAGCGGATCCGCCGGCGGCGGGACCGTCACCGTCGGGTCGGCGAACTTCCCCGAGAACGTCGTCCTCGCCTACATCTACGGCGGCGCCCTGAAGAAGGCCGGCGTCGACGTGGCCTACAAGGTGAACATCGGCGCCCGCGCCGCGTACATCGCCTCGCTCGAGAAGGGCGACATCAACCTCGTCCCCGAGTACGCGGGCAGCATCCTGTCGTACCTCGACAAGAGCGCGAACGCGAAGTCGGGCGCTGCGGTCAAGACGGCGCTCGACAGCGACCTCGCCAAGGTGAACCTGAAGGCGGCGGACCTGTCCCAGGCGGCCGACTCCGACTCGCTCAACGTCACGCCGAGCTACGCGAGCAAGAACAAGCTCACGTCGATCGCCGACCTGAAGAACGTCGGGTCGTTCACCGTGGCCGCGAACCCCGAGTTCGCGACGCGACCGGACGGCATCCCCGGCCTCAAGTCGGTCTACGGGCTGAACAACGTGAAGTTCAAGTCGATCAACGACAGCGGCGGCAACTCGACGCTGCAGGCGCTGCTCGGCAACCAGGTGCAGGTCGCGGACATCTACTCGACCACGCCGTCGATCCTCGCGAAGAAGCTCGTCACCCTGAAGGACCCGAAGAACCTCTTCGCGTCGCAGCAGGTCGTGCCGATCTACTCGGCCTCGAAGGACTCCTCGACCATCACCGACACGCTGAACAAGGTGTCGGCGGCGCTCACGACGCAGGACCTCCTGGCGCTGAACACGAAGGTGTCGGGCGCCGCGAAGGAGGACCCGCAGCAGGCGGCCACCGAGTGGCTGAGCAGCAAGGGTCTCGGCTGAGCCGAGGGAACCGACCCTAGGGACGGGGCGGGTGCCGATCGGCACCCGCCCCGTTCGTCGTCCCGGCCGCATCCGGCTCGGCCCGCGTCTCGCGGCGCTCGAAGCGGTGCAGCAGCCGCTTGCCGAAGGCCACGACGAGCAGGAACACGAGCAGGACGCCGAGCAGGATCCAGCTCGCGAAGTGCAGGGTGCCGGAGAGGGCCCGATAGCTCGTCCCCGCCAGGGTGCCGACCGACACGTAGATGAGCGCCCAGAGCGTGCAGGCGGGCGCCGTCCAGGCGAGGAAGCGGCGGTACGGCAGGTCGCCGGCGCCGACGGTGACCGGCACGAGCGCATGCAGCACCGGCAGGAAGCGGCTGATGAAGATCGCGACGCCGCCCCGCCGGTCGAGCCAGCGCTCCGCGCGCATCCACTGCTCCTCGCCGACCCGCCGCCCCAGCCGGCCGGCGCGCAGCCGGTCCCCGAACCAGGCGCCGAGCGCGTATCCGACGCTCTCACCGGCGAGCGATCCGGCGATCACGGTGAGCAGCAGGAGCAGCCAGTCGATGCCGTCCTTGTTGGCGGTGGCGGTGACGAGCACGATCGTGTCGCCCGGCACCACGAGGCCGATCAGCAGCGACGTCTCGCAGAACATCCCGACGAACGCGACCAGGTACCGCCATGCGCCGATGGCCTCGAGGCCCGCGAGCGCCGCGGTGAGCCACGAGTCCACGAGGTGCTCCTTCGCGTCCGCGGCCGGGACCGCCGTGGTCCGTCCGCCGGATCAGCGTAGGCGCAGATGCCTCTAGGGTTGAAGGCTGTTCCGCCGCCGACTGAAGAGCCAAGGACCCGATGATGGCCGACGCCGACCCCGATGGCCTGCCCACCGCCCAGCAGCTGCAGCAGAAGTGGCTGCCGCGCTGGGACGAGCTGCAGCTCTTCCGCTCCTCCGACCCCGGGGACAAGCGGCCCCGCAAGTACATCCTCGACATGTTCCCGTACCCCTCGGGCGACCTGCACGTGGGGCACTCGGAGCAGTACATGCTCGGCGACTTCCTCGCCCGCTACTGGCGGCAGCGGGGCTTCAACGTGCTGCATCCGATCGGCTGGGACTCGTTCGGGCTGCCCGCGGAGAACGCGGCGATCAAGCGCGGTGCGGACCCCCGGCAGTGGACGTACGACAACATCGCGCAGCAGCGGGAGACCTTCCACCGATTCGGGGTGAGCTTCGACTGGGACCGGGTGCTGCACACCTCGGACCCGGACTACTACCGCTGGAACCAGTGGCTGTTCCTGCAGCTCCACAAGCGCGGGCTGGCGTACCGGAAGGACAGCTGGGTCAACTGGGACCCGGTGGACCAGACGGTGCTCGCGAACGAGCAGGTGCTGCCCGACGGCACGTCGGACCGGTCCGGCGCGGTGGTCGAGAAGAAGAAGCTCACGCAGTGGTACTTCCGGATCACCGAGTACGCGGACCGGCTGCTCGACGACCTGAAGCAGCTCGAGGGCACGTGGCCGGCCAAGGTGCTGGCGATGCAGCGCAACTGGATCGGCCGCAGCGAACGGCGCCGAGGTCGACTTCCGTGTCGAGGGGCGCGACCTGCCGATCACCGTCTTCACGACACGGCCCGACACCCTGCACGGCGCCACCTTCATGGTCGTGGCGCCGGATGCGGACCTCGCGACGGAGCTCGTCGAGGGCGCGCCCGCCGAGATCGCCGAGCCGTTCGCGGCCTACCTCGCGAGGGTGCGCTCCACCACCGAGGTCGAGCGGATGAACGCGGATCGCGTGAAGACGGGCGTCTTCCTCGGCCGGTACGCGATCAACCCCCTGAACGGCGAGCGGCTGCCGATCTGGGCGGCGGACTACGTGCTCGCGGAGTACGGCACCGGCGCGATCATGGCCGTGCCGGCGCACGACCAGCGCGACCTCGACTTCGCGCGCGCGTTCGAGCTGCCCGTGCGGGTCGTCGTCGACACGACGCAGCCGGCGACGGGCGTCGTGCCGACGATCCAGCCCGGTGAGCCCCTGCCCGACCTCGCGTCGCTCGATCCGGTGGTCACCGGCGTGGCGCTCGCGGGGGAGGGCCGGCTCGTGTCGTCCGGCTCGCTGAACGGCCTATCGAAGGCGAACGCGATCCAGCGGGTCATCAAGGACCTCGAGGCGGCCGGCACCGGGCGAGCGGCCAAGAACTACCGGCTGCGCGACTGGCTGATCTCGCGGCAGCGGTTCTGGGGCACCCCGATCCCGATCATCCACGCGGCCGACGGGACGGAGATCCCGGTGCCGGAGGACCAGCTGCCCGTGCTGCTGCCGGACACCGAGGGGCTCGACCTGAAGCCGAAGGGCACCTCGCCGCTCGGCGCGGCCGAGGCCTGGGTGAACGTGCCGAGCCCGGTCGACGGCAGTCCTGCGCGCCGGGACGCGGACACGATGGACACCTTCGTCGACAGCTCCTGGTACTTCCTCCGCTTCCTGTCGCCGCACGACGACGAGCGCCCCTTCGACCCCGCCGAGGCGGAGCGGTGGGCGCCGGTCGACCAGTACGTCGGCGGCGTGGAGCACGCGATCCTGCACCTGCTCTACGCGCGGTTCATCACCAAGGTGCTCTACGACATGGGCCTGGTCTCGTTCACCGAGCCGTTCAGCGCGCTGCTGAACCAGGGCATGGTGCTCTCGGGCGGCCAGAAGATGTCGAAGAGCCGCGGCGGCGTGGACCTGGGCGTCGCGATCGACACGTGGGGCGTCGACGCGATCCGGGTGAGCATGGCGTTCGCCGGGCCGCCCGAGGACGCGATCAACTGGGAGGACGTGCATCCGGCCGGCTCGATGAAGTTCCTCGCGCGGGCGCTCCGCCTCGCCGAGGACGTCACGAGCAGACCCGACGTGGTCTGGGCCACCGGCGACGAGTCGCTCCGCAGGGTCACGCATCGGCTCCTCGCGGACGCACCCGGGCTCGTCGAGTCGTTCAAGTTCAACGTGCTCATCGCCCGGGTGATGGAGCTGACGAACGCGACCCGCAAGGCCATCGACTCGGGTGCCGGCCCGGCGGATGCGGCGGTGCGGGAGGCGACGGAGACCATCGCGCTCGTGCTCAGCCTCGTCGCCCCGTTCACGGCGGAGGAGATGTGGGAGCGGCTCGGCTACCCGCCGTCCGTCGCGCTCTACGGCTGGCGGAAGGCCGACCCGACGCTGCTGGTCGAGGAGTCCGTCACCGCGATCGTGCAGGTCGACGGCAAGGTGCGGGCGCGTCTCGAGGTGGCGCCGACGATCACGTCGGAGGACCTCGAGCGGCTCGCGACGTCGAACGACGTCGTCCGCCGCGCGGTGGGGGAGAAGCGGATCGGCCGGGTCGTCGTACGGGCGCCCAAGGTCGTGAGCATCGCCACCGAGTAGCGTCCGCTCCTCCACAGGCCCGGATCCGGCTCCGAGGGCCGGCTCGGCCGCGCGACGTCGTCCGGGCCGGCGCATCGGTTCCTAGCCTCCTCGCGTGGAACCGCTGCTCGCCGACCTCCTCGCCCGCGCCGGGGCCGCGCGCCGCCGCCTGCTGATCGGCGGCGGGCTCGCGCTCGCCCTGGTCGTCCTCGTCGTGGCGGTGGCGGTCTCCGCCGCGTCGAGCGGTGGCGGCACGGTGCGGGTGAGCGCGGCGCCGGCCCGCTCCTCGCCCGTACCGACCCCGACCGCGCTGCTCGTGCAGGTCACGGGAGCCGTGCGCCATCCCGGTCTCGTCGCGGTGCCCGACGGCTCCCGTGCCGTCGACGCCATCGCGGCCGCGGGCGGGGCGACGCAGGCCGCCGATGAGAGCTCGGTGAACCTCGCCGCCCGCGTCGTCGACGGCCAGCAGCTCGCCGTCCCGGTGCGCGGTGCGGCGCCCGCGCCCGTCTCGTCCGACCCGGCGGCCGCGGGCCCGGTCAGCCTCAGCGCCGGGACGGAGGCGCAGCTCGAGACGCTGCCGCGGATCGGGCCGGCGATGGCGGCGCGGATCATCGCCTGGCGGACCGCGAACGGCCCCTTCCGGTCGCTGAACGACCTCCTCAAGGTCGGCGGGATCGGCCCGAAGACCCTCGCCGGGTCTGCAGGGCCTCGCCACGCCGTGAGGCGGGCGATCGCGCGGACGGGACTGCTGCTCCCGGCGTTGCTGGCGGAGACCCTGGCGGCCGCGCTGACCCTCGCGCCGGCGCTCTGGCTCCTGGTGACGGCCGCGTCCGCGGTCGCCGTGGGCGCCGGCCTGCTCGCCGCCGCCGTGCGCCCGGGACTCCGTCGGGGGCGCGCGGTGCGTCTGCTGGTCGCGACGGCCGTGTGCGCCGGTGCCGTCGGGGTCGCGGTCGGCCTGCAGGAACCGGTGCGCGCGCCGCCCTGGGTCCCGATCGGGCCGGCCGTTCCGGCCGTGCTGCGGATCGACTCCGTGGCGCCGGTGGCCCTGAACGACCGGGCCGGCGCGCTGACCCGCCGGCTCCTCGTGCACGCGGTCCTCGTCCGGGCGACCGTCGGCGGTGTCGTCCGGCCGGCCGCCGCTCCGCTCGTCGTCTTCGCCGATCGGCTCCCGACCTCCGCGCAGGCACCCGGCACCACGGTCGCGGTCGAGCTCGTGCTGCAGCGCGCGCCCCCGGACGACGACGTGGCCTTCACGGCGTCGACCGCGGGCCGGGTGCGGATCGTCGGACGCGCCGATCCGGTGCAGCGCGCCGCGCAGGGGCTCCGGGCCGGGCTGGCGCGCCGGGCCGCACGGCTTCCGGGGGATGGCGGCGCGCTGCTCCCCGGGCTCTCGATCGGTGACACGAGCGGGGTCGGCCGGTCGCTCGACCAGGCGATGAAGGACGCCTCGCTCAGCCACCTGACCGCGGTCTCCGGCGCGAACTGCGCCGTCGTGACCGTCGCTGTGCTCGGGCTCGCGGCCCTCGCGCGCCTGCCCCGCTGGGCGAGGGGCCTCGCCGCCGGCGTCGCGCTGACCGGCTTCGTGGTGCTCGTGACGCCCCAGCCGAGCGTGCTGCGCGCCGCGGTGATGGCGGCGGTCGCGCTCGCCTGCCTGGTCACGGGCCGACAGGCTGCGGGCGTCCCGGCGCTCGCGCTGGCGGTCCTCGTTCTGGTCATCGGCGATCCGTGGCTCGCCCGCAGCCCCGGGTTCCTGCTCAGCGCCCTCGCCACGGGCGGCCTGCTGCTGCTCACGCGGCCCATCGCGGACCGCCTCGGTCGCTTCCTGCCGCCGCGGCTCGCGCTGGCGCTGGCGGTCCCGATCGCGGCGCAGCTCGCCTGCGAGCCGGTCCTCGTGCTGCTGCAGCCCGCGGTCCCGCTCGCCGGCGTGCTCGCGAACCTCCTCGCCGAACCGGCCGCGCCGATCGCGACGGTGCTCGGGCTCGTCGCCTGCCTGCTGCTCCCCGTCGTGCCCCTGCTCGGCGGTGGGCTGACGCTGCTCGCGTGGCTCCCCGCCGCCTGGATCGCTGCCGTGGCCCGGCTCGGTGCCGCGATGCCGAGCGTGCCGTGGCCCGCGGGCGCCGCCGGAGGCCTGCTGGCGGTCGCGCTGCTGCTGCTCGTCGTGGTCGCGGCGGCGCGCTCCCTCTCCCGCCGGACGCGCGCGATCGCGGCGGTGCTCGCCGGCCTCGTGCTCCTCGCCGGGGTCGGTGTGCTCGCCGGCGGTGCGGTGGCGCGCGTCGTCGCGCCGCCGACCGACTGGGAGATCGCGGGCTGCGACGTCGGCCAGGGCGACGCGTTCGTGCTGAACGGCGGCGGCGGCCACTACGCGCTCGTCGACACCGGGCGACAGCCTGGACCGATCCTCGCCTGCCTCACCCGGCTCGGGGTCCGCCGCATCGACCTGATGGTGCTCACGCACTGGGACGCCGACCACGTCGGGGCGAGCCGCTCCGTCGCCGACCGGGTCGACACGGCGTTCGTCGGCCCGACCGACCGCGGCGCCGCCGACTCGTTGCGGGCGACGATCGCGGACGCGGGCGCACACGTCGTGCAGGTGCACCGCGGCGAGGAGACCCGGGTCGGCCGGCTCCGGATCGACGTCCTCTGGCCCGAGGAGCCGCCGTCCGCGACGCTCGGCACGGGCAACCCGGCGAGCATCACGTTGCTCGTGACCGGTCGCCTCCGGTCCCTCTTCACGGGCGACCTCGGCGAGGACGCGCAGAACGCCCTGCTCGACGACGGCCCGCTCCCGCGGGTCGACGTCGTCAAGGTGGCCCACCATGGTTCCGCCGACCAGAGCGCGGCCTTCTACGCCGCTTCGGGCGCAGCGGTGGCGTTGATGGGCGTCGGTGCGCACAACGACTACCACCATCCGACGGCCCGGCTGCTCAGGATCCTCCGCGCGGACGGTATCGAACCCTTCCGCACCGACCAGGACGGCCTGCTGCTCGTCGCGCGCGCGGCGGACGGCGGCGTCACCGTGTGGAGCGAGCGCCCCGTGACCGCGGCCGTGTGGTCGCCGGCACCCTAGATACTGGAGGGACCATGGCAGCCCGCGCCGCCGCGCCCGCACGATCGGGCGCCGCCAAGATCCCCGTGCTCGGCTGGGACGAGGCACGGCCCGCGCCCGTCGTGCTCGTCTCGGGCCCCGAGGAGCTGCTCGCCGAGCGCGCGATCCGCGCCATCCGGGCCACGCTGACGGCCGTCGACCCGAGCCTCGAGGTCAGCGACCTGGACGCCACGTCGGCCGCCCTCGGCGACCTCACGACCCTCGCGAGCCCGTCGCTGTTCGGCGAGCCGCGCCTCATCCGGGTCGGCGGCGTCGAGCGGCTGTCCGAGGCGTTCCTCACCGAGGCGCTGCGCTACCTCGAGCATCCGGCGGACGGGACGACCGTCGTGCTGCGGCACGCCGGTGGCGTGCGCGGCAAGAAGCTGCTCGACGCGGTGCGTAGCGGCCTGGGCGGCGGCGTCGAGGTGTCGTGCGCGGAGCTGAAGCGGGACGGCGACCGGTCGGCCTTCGCGTCGGCCGAGTTCCGGTCTGCCGGCAAGCGGATCGCGCCAGGCGCCCTGCGGCTGCTCGTCTCCGCGTTCCAGGAGGACCTCGCCGAGCTCGCGTCGGCCTGCCAGCAGCTCATCGCGGACACCAGGGGCGACATCACCGAGTCGACCGTGGAGACCTACTACGCCGGCCGCGTCGAGACGAACGCGTTCGCCGTCGCGGACGCCGCCATCGCCGGCCGCCGGGGCGACGCCCTCGTCCTGCTCCGCCACGCGATCGCCACAGGAGCGGACCCGGTGCCCATCGTCGCGGCGATCGCCATGAAGCTGCGAACGATGGCCCGGGTCTTCGACGTGCGCGGCAGCGGTGGCCAGGTCGCCTCGGAGCTCGGGCTCGCGCCCTGGCAGGTGGACCGGGCGCGCCGGGACGCGCAGGGCTGGCAGCCGGAGGGGCTCGGCCGGGCGATCGTCATGCTCGCCGAGACGGACGAGCGCGTGAAGGGGGCCGCGCGCGACCCCGAGTTCGCGGTCGAGCGGCTCGTGGCCTTCGTGGCCGCGAGGGGCGAGGCGGAGCGCTGAGCGGCTGAGGCCGGCGCTGCCTGGGCCCGCACGACGGGCGACCTCGGACACCTCCGGGCGTCATCGGACGCCCGTTCCGCTCGAAGCGGCCCGTCGGATCAACGGGGCGCCTTCGGCGGCCTCAGCGCGGAGTCGCGCTGAGGCCGCGGGATCAGAGGCTCGAGACCGACTTCGCGATGGCCGACTTGCGGTTCGCGGCCTGGTTCTTGTGGATGACGCCCTTCGAGGCGGCCTTGTCGAGCTTCTTGCTCGCGAAGACGAGAGCGGTCGACGCCTTGTCCTTGTCACCGGTGGTGACCGCGGTGCGGACGGCGCGGATGGCCGTCTTCAGCTCGCTCTTCACGGCCTTGTTGCGGTCGTGGGCCTTCTTGTTGGTGCCGATGCGCTTGAGCTGCGACTTGATGTTCGCCACGTGGAGATGCCTTTCGAAGGACGGTGTCGGTGGGGCGGGATGTCCGCCGTCGTCGGGCTGGGCCGCGTCGTACCGCGGGCGCCCGAAAGCCGTCCGGAAGTCTACCAGGTCGACCGCCGGCCGTGGATGCCGGACCGGTGCGCTCCCGGGCGGTTGAATGGCCCGATGCCGTCGTTCTCCCGCACCGCGTTCCGCGTGCCCGGCTCGGGCATCCGCCGCATCCACGAGATCGCGATCCGGATGCCGGACGTCCTGGCCCTCGCCGTCGGGGAGCCCGACCAGCCGGTCGCCCCGCACGTGCTGGCGGCCGCGAGCGCCGCGTGGCTCGCGGACGACACGGACTACACGGGCAACGCGGGCATCCCGCCGCTGCGCGAGGCGCTCGCGGCGAAGCTTCGGGCGGTCAACGGGATCGACGTCGACGCGGACCAGGTCTGGGTGACGACCGGCGGCACGGAGGCGCTCTACCTCGCGCTGTCGCTGGTGCTCGAGCCGGGCGACGAGGTGCTCGTGCCCGACCCCGGCTACACGACCTTCCAGATGGCGCCGCCGATGCTCTCGGCCGTCGCGGTCGGGTACCGGCTGACGCCTGCGCGCGGCTTCCTGCCCGACGTCGCGGCGCTCGAGGCGCAGGTGACGCCGCGCACCCGGGCGATCATCGTGAACTCGCCGTCGAACCCGCTCGGGGTCGTCTTCCCCGAGCCCGTCCTGCGCGACCTGCTGGCCTTCGCGTCGCGGCACGACCTCTGGCTGATCAGCGACGAGGTCTACGAGGCGTTCACCTGGGGCGTCCCGCATGTGAGCCCCGCGTCGTTCGACACCGAGCAGCGGGTGCTCACCGTGCACTCGTTCTCGAAGACCTACGCCCTCACCGGCGCCCGCGTGGGCAGCCTCGTGGTGCCTCCCGGGCTCGGCGACGTGCTCCGGACGTACCAGGAGGCGCTCGTCTCCTGCGTGAACACGCCCGCGCAGCAGGCGGCCCTCGCGGCGCTCACCGGTCCGCAGGACGCGGTCGAGACCGCCGCGGAGCACTACCGGGGCAACCTGGCGGCGGCGACGGCGCTGCTCGAGGCGATGGGCATCCGCTACCTCGATCCGCAGGGCGCCTTCTACCTCTGGATCGACGTGTCCCACGCGAGCGAGGGCGACGTGGCTCACTGGGCCGAGCGGTTCCTGCTCGAGCAGCGGGTCTCCGTCGCGCCGGGCAGCGCGTTCGGTGCGGGCGGCGAGGGCTGGATCCGGGTGTGCGCCGCGGCGTCCCGGGAGACCTTGCTCGAGGGCCTCAGCCGGCTGCCGCAGCCGGCCGCGCAGCCCGAGCACCCGGCCGGCTCCGTGGTCGTGGCGCCGGCCTGACCGGTCCTCAGGCGCGCAGCGCGAGCGCGAACGGCAGGACCGCATCCGCTCCCGCCTCGCGAAGGAGGCGAGCGGCGACGGTGGCGGTCCAGCGGCTGTCCGCGGCGTCGTCGACCAGCAGCACGGGGCCGCGGGTCTCGGCGAGCCGGGCTCGCAGGTCGTCGGGCACGCGGAAAGCCGCCCAGACGGCGGCCAGGCGGGCGAGGCTCGCGCCGCCGCCCTCCGGCGCCGCCGGCGTCGTCGACTCGAGCGTGCCCAGCAGCGGCAGCCGTCCGATCTCGGACAGCGCCGTCGCCGTGGAGCCGACGAGCAGCGGATGCGCGTGCGACGGCATGGCGACGACGCCCACCGGGCGCTCGGCCCAGCCCCACTCGCGGAGCACCGCCACCGCGGCGTCGACGACACCGCGCGGCACCTCCTGGTCGGGTGCGCCGGGCGCGAGCAGCCGCCGCAGGGTGCCGCCCCATCCGAGGTCGGTGAGCCGGGCGATGGCCCGGCCCTCCTCAGGGCGCTCGCCGACCGCGATGTTCCCCCGGACCGGCAGACCACGGGTGTCGGCACCGGTCGGCCATTGCTTGCGCGCCTCGATCGCGACGCCGACCCGCTCCAGCGCCGCGCCCGCCGTGCCGGCGGCGTCGGCGGACACATCGGTCGGGAACCAGGCGCCGGCGCAGCTGTCGCAGCGTCCGCAGGGCGCGGCCGTCGGGTCGTCGAGCACGCGCTGCAGGAACTGCATCCGGCAGCCCTCCGGCCCGGCGGCCAGCGACTCGTAGTCGAGCATGTGCTGCTGCTCGGCGAGCCGGGCGGCGGTGATCCGCTCGTAGCGCTCGGCGTCGTACGTCCACGGCAGCCCCGTGGAGACCCAGCCGCCGCGAACGCGCTGCACCGCGCCGTCCACGTCGAGCACCTTGAGCAGCAGCTCGAGGCGGCTGCGCTTGACGTCGACGAGCGCCTCGAGCGCGGGTGTGGAGAGTGGGCGTTCGGGCTCCAGCTCGCGGAGCACGGCCTCCGCCTTCTCCTGCGTGGGCATGCTCGCCGTGGCGAAGTAGGTCCAGATCGCCTCGTCCTCGGCGCCGGGCAGCAGCAGCACGTCGGCGGACGCGGTGGCCCGTCCCGCGCGGCCCACCTGCTGGTAGTAGGCGACGGGGGAGGACGGTGCGCCGAGGTGGACGACGAACCCGAGATCGGGCTTGTCGAAGCCCATCCCGAGCGCGCTCGTGGCGACGAGCGCCTTCACCCGGTTCTCCTTGAGCGCCTGCTCGGCGGACTCGCGCTCCGCGTTCTCCGTCCTCCCGGTGTATGCGAGCACGTCGTAGCCGGCCTCGCGCAGCAGCCGGGCGGTGTCCTCGGCCGCGGCGACCGTGAGCGCGTAGACGATCCCGGATCCGGGCAGGTCCCGCAGGTGCTCGACCAGCCAGCCGAGCCGGGCCGCCTGGTCGCGGGTTCGCAGCACGCCGAGCCGCAGCGAGGCGCGGGCGAGCGGCCCGCGGATGGTGAGCACCTCGTCCGGCGCGCCGAGCTGGGCGACCACGTCGTCGACGACGCGCCGGTTCGCGGTCGCCGTGGTCGCGAGCACCGGCGTGCCGCCCGCCGCGGCCACGACGTCGCGCAGCCGCCGGTAGTCGGGACGGAAGTCGTGACCCCAGTCGGAGATGCAGTGGGCCTCGTCGATGACGAGGAGCCCGGTGCGCGCGATCAGGGTCGGCAGCTGCGTGTCGCGGAAGTCGGGGTTGTTCAGCCGCTCGGGGGAGACGAGCAGGACGTCGATCTCGTCCGCGGCGAGCCGCGCCCGCACGTCGTCCCAGAGGTGCGGGTTCGCGGAGTCGATGGACGCGGCGCGGATCCCCGCACGCGCGGCCGCGGCCACCTGGTCGCGCATGAGCGCGAGGAGCGGCGAGACGAGGAGTGTGGGGCCGGCGCCGCGGTCCCGCAGCAGCCTGGTGGCGACGAAGTAGACGGCGGACTTGCCCCATCCGGTGCGCTGCACGACGAGGGCGCGTCGCCCGTCGTCGACGATGGCGGAGATCGCGTCGTACTGGCCGTCGTGGAAGTCCGCGTCGGGGCGCCCGACGAGGGTGCGGAGCACGGCGATCGCCGCGGTACGGGTGTCGGTCACCCGCCACACCGTGCCAGGTGCCG
Organism: uncultured Actinomycetota bacterium; assembly: GCA_963771645.1. Classification (GTDB taxonomy): domain Bacteria; phylum Actinomycetota; class Actinomycetes; order Actinomycetales; family Microbacteriaceae; genus Amnibacterium. Next base: position 88,587 of record CAVYUH010000001.1, read on the forward strand.
GTGACAGCCGCCGTCGTCGAGGGTCGGCGGCCTCACGCCTCCGCGTCCCTACCAGCACGGTGTCGGTCCGGTCCTCGAGTGCACGGCGGATACGGCCCAGATAGCGCTCCGGCACCTCCGGCAGCGCGTCGATCGGGAACCAGCCGACGTCCACCGACTCGTCGTCGCCGACCTCCGCCTCGCCCGACACGTAGCGCAGGCGGTAGGTGTGATCGGTGAACCGGCTGCGGTCGCCGTTCGGGTACTCGTACTCCTTCGTGACGCCGACCGCGGCGAGGCGCTCGACGACGGCGTGCACGCGCGCCTCCTCCCAGACCTCCCGCTCGGCGGCGTCCGCGGAGTGCTCCCCGGGCTCCACGATGCCCGCGACCGGCGTCCACTCGCGGGTGTCCGCGCGCTTCACGAGCAGCAGCCGGTCGCCGTCGACGACGACCGCGGTCGTGCCGACGAGCCACAGAGGCACGGTGCCGATCCGCTCGCGGAGGCGCAGGATGAAGTCGGGCGTCGGCACGGCCCGACGCTACCTCGCGTCCCGATGAGGGAGACTGTCGGCGCCATGCCTCGCGCCACCACGCCCCTCGAGCCCGCCGCGACGCCGCCCGAGTCGATCCGCAACTTCTGCATCATCGCGCACATCGACCACGGCAAGTCGACCCTGGCGGACCGGATGCTCGGCATCACCGGGATCGTCTCCGACCGCGACGCCCGAGCCCAGTACCTCGACCGGATGGACATCGAGCGCGAGCGCGGCATCACGATCAAGAGCCAGGCCGTGCGGATGCCGTGGTCCGTCGGCGGCTCCACCTACGCGCTGAACATGATCGACACCCCCGGGCACGTCGACTTCACCTACGAGGTCTCGCGGTCGCTCGCCGCCTGCGAGGGCGCGATCCTGCTCGTCGACGCCGCGCAGGGCATCGAGGCGCAGACGCTCGCCAACCTCTACCTGGCGCTCGAGAACGACCTCGAGATCATCCCGGTGCTGAACAAGATCGACCTGCCGGCCGCCGAGCCCGAGAAGTACGCGGCGGAGCTCGCCAACCTCATCGGCGGCGACCCTGCAGAGGTGCTCCGCGTCTGCGGCAAGACGGGGATGGGCGTCGAGGAGCTGCTCGACCGCGTCGTCGAGCGCATCCCGGCCCCGGTGGGCGACCCGAACGCGCCCACCCGCGCGGCGATCTTCGACTCCGTCTACGACTCGTACCGCGGCGTCATCACCTACGTGCGGATGGTGGACGGCAGCCTGAGCTCCCGCGAGCGGATCCAGATGATGTCGACCCGCGCCGCCCACGACATCCTCGAGATCGGCGTCTCCTCCCCGGAGCCGACGCCGACCGGCGGCCTCGGGGTCGGCGAGGTCGGCTACCTGATCACCGGCGTGAAGGACGTCCGCCAGTCGAAGGTCGGCGACACCGTCACGACCGCGGTGAAGCCGGCGACCCAGGCGCTCGCCGGGTACACCGAGCCGAAGCCGATGGTCTTCTCCGGCCTCTACCCGATCGACGGCGCCGACTACCCCGACCTGCGGGAGGCGCTCGACAAGCTGAAGCTCTCGGACGCCGCGCTCGTCTACGAGCCGGAGACGTCGGTCGCGCTCGGCTTCGGCTTCCGCTGCGGCTTCCTCGGCCTGCTGCACCTCGAGATCGTCAGCGAGCGGCTCGAGCGCGAGTTCGACCTCGACCTCATCGCGACCGCCCCGTCCGTGATCTACGAGGTCGACACCGACGACGGCAAGCAGGTCACGGTCACGAACCCGAGCGAGTTCCCGATCGGCAAGGTGGCCGAGGTGCGGGAGCCCATGGTGAAGGCCGCGATCCTCACGCCGAAGGACTACGTCGGCACCGTGATGGAGCTCTGCCAGAGCCGCCGCGGCTCCCTCGAGGGCATGGAGTACCTGTCGGAGGAGCGGGTCGAGATCACCTACACGATCCCGCTCGGCGAGATCGTCTTCGACTTCTTCGACCAGCTGAAGAGCCGCACCGCCGGCTACGCGAGCCTCGACTACGAGCCGGCGGGCGAGCAGGCTGCGGACCTGGTGAAGGTCGACATCCTGCTGCAGGGCGACCGCGTCGATGCCTTCAGCGCGATCGTGCACCGCGACAAGGCCTACGCGTACGGCGTGCTGATGACCGAGCGGCTGAAGAAGCTCATCCCGCGGCAGCAGTTCGAGGTCCCCATCCAGGCCGCGATCGGCGCCAGGATCATCGCCCGAGAGTCGATCCGCGCGATGCGGAAGGACGTGCTCGCCAAGTGCTACGGCGGTGACATCACCCGCAAGCGCAAGCTGCTCGAGAAGCAGAAGGAGGGCAAGAAGCGGATGAAGATGGTCGGCCGCGTCGAGGTCCCCCAGGAGGCGTTCATCGCCGCGCTGTCGGGCGACACGGAGCAGGCGAAGCGATGAGCACCGGCCCGCGGCGGCGCACCGCGGTCCACGCCCCGGAGATGGGGCTGAACTACACGGCCATCGGCGCCACCGCGAGCCCCGAGGTCGTCTCCTTCCCGCCGCCGGGCTTCCGCGCCGCGGAGCTGCGGCACCGTCTTGGCAGCGGCGAGCGCCGGTTCGACCTCGCCGGGCGGGCCCTGATGACGTGGGGCGCCCTCCGCGGCGCCGGCTTCGACGTCGAGGAGATCCGCGCGGAGCCGCGCGCGATCTCGCCGCGGGGGAGCGGCCCGCTCTTCCTCGAGGACGGCACGCCCTGGATCACGCCCGGTATGACGGCGACGATCGTGGGCGCTCCCGAGGTCGCGGGGCCGGTGAAGGTCGTCACGGTGATCGACGAGCCGGGTCGCATCGGCTACGTCTACGGCTCCCGGCCGGGTTCGCCGGCCTGCGCCGAGCGGCTGCTGCTGCTCGAGCACGAGGCGGACGACGCCGTCTGGCTGACCGTGCGCTCGATCTGGCAGCAGCCCGGGCGCAGCTGGGGCGTCTCCGCCCGGGACGCTCGACGCCCGCCAGCGGCGGCTCGACGAGCGCCTGGTGAAGTCGCTGCATCCGTCGAACGCGGCCTGACGGCCGGACGGGCCCCGCCCCGACGCCCGAACCCTGAGCACTTCAGCAGGACGATTTCGCCTCAGCAGGACGATTCGGCCGATCTCGTCCTGCTGAACAGATCTGGTCCTGCTGAAGTGCTCGGGGCTGGATCTCAGGGGCGAGCCCGTCGAGCGCGGTGAGCAGGTCGTGCAGGCCGGTCTCCAGGTCGGCGATCACGAGCACCGCGCCGGTGTCGCGCAGCGCGGCGACGTCGAACGCGCCCGTCGCGACGGCGAGGAACGGGATGCCCGCGGCGGCGGCCGCGGTGCCGTCGCTCGGGGTGTCGCCGATGATGGCGAGCGACCCGTCGGCGAACTCGGCGCGGGCGCGGCGGGCCAGGTCGGCGCGCACCGTGGTGGCCTCGCCGGTGAACCAGAGCGCCACGTCGAAGCGGTCGGGGTCGAGCCCGGCGCTCGCGAACTTCGCGCGGATCCGGGCGGGCGAGTTGCCGGTGAGCAGCCCGTTCCGCCAGCCCGCCGCGGCGACCGCCGTCAGCGCGGCGTCCACGCCCGGGCGCGAGGTGCCGGGCCGCGTCGCCGACGTAGGCGTCCGCCGAGAGCGCGTCGAGGCGCTCGCGGACCGCCGGGCAGCAGGTCGGCGCCGAGCCCCTGGTCGGCCAGCCGCTCGACGATGATCTGCGCATCCGTCTTGCCGTGCTCGTTCGGCCGGCGACCGCTCGGCTCCGTGCCGACGACCTCGGCGATCGCCCGGTCGTAGAGCCGCCCCGCGCTGGCCGAGTTCAGCAGCAGGGTCCCGTCGACGTCCCAGAGCACCGCATCCATGCCCCGAGACTCGCAGTGCGGCGCGGGCGACGCGCGAAATCCGGGTCAGGATGGGGCGCCATGCCCTCCGCCCTGCCGATCGCCGATCCCGCGCCCGACGACGGGCTGCTGCCCGCCTCCGTGGCCGACGGGGCGGCCGACCGCCGGCTCGGGGTCTACCTGCACGTGCCGTTCTGCCGGGTGCGCTGCGGCTACTGCGACTTCAACACCTACACGGGCGACGAGCTGCGCGGCGCGAAGCGGACCGACTTCGCCGGCCAGGCGATCGAGGAGGTGCGGCTCGCCGGCCGCGTCCTCGCCGCCGCCGGCCTGCCGGAGCGCCCGGCGTCCACCGTGTTCTTCGGCGGGGGCACGCCGACGATGCTGCCCGTCGCCGACCTCGCCGCGATGCTCGCCGCGGTGCGCGACACGGTCGGGCTCGCCGAGGGCGCCGAGGTGACGACGGAGGCGAACCCCGACTCGGTCGACGAGGCCGACCTCGCCGCGCTGGCCGCGGCCGGCTTCACCCGGGTCTCGTTCGGGATGCAGTCCGCGGTGCCGCACGTGCTCGCGACGCTCGACCGCACGCACGACCCCGAGCGCGTGCCGCTCGTCGTGCGCTGGGCCAGGGCCGCCGGCCTGCAGGTGAGCCTCGACCTCATCTACGGCACGCCGGGGGAGTCGCTCGAGGACTGGCGCACGAGCCTGACCGCCGCGATCGCCGAGCAGCCGGACCACGTCTCCGCCTACGCGCTGATCGTCGAGGACGGCACGGCGCTCGCCCGGCGCATCCGCGCGGCCTGGTGCCGGAGCCCGACGACGACCTGCAGGCCGAGCAGTACGACCTCGCCGACGAGCTGCTCGAGGCCGCCGGGTACCGCTGGTACGAGGTGAGCAACTGGGCGCGCTCGGACGCGTACCGCTCGCGGCACAACCTCGCCTACTGGACGGGCGAGGACTGGTGGGGCGTCGGCCCCGGCGCGCACAGCCACGTCGGCGGGGTGCGCTGGTGGAACGTGAAGCATCCCGCCGCGTACGGGGCCAGGATCACGGCGGGGCACTCGCCGGCCGCGGGCCGCGAGGAGCTCGACGACGAGACGCGCGCGCCTCGAGCGGATCCTGCTCGAGACGCGCCTCGCTGACGGCATGGCGCTCGACCGGCTCGCTGCATCCGGTCGCGCCGAGGTGGCCGGCCTCATCGCCGACGGGCTCGTCGACGGACGGGCGGCGCTGGCTGGCCGCGTGGTGCTCACGCGGCCGGGGCGCCTGCTTGCGGACGCGGTCGTCCGCCGCCTCACACCGGCCTGACGGCCGGTCCCGCTGCCGCTACTTCACGAAGTGGATCGTCAGCGGGTACTTGTACATCTCGCCCTTGTTCGCGGCGACGCCGCGAGCACCGAGAACACGATGTTCAAGATGTAGGCTGCCACGATCCCCAGGAGCCCGATGAGGACGAAGGCCAGGATCAAGCCGACCACCTGCGCGATCGCGAGCGTGATCTGGAAGTTCAGCGCCTGGCGGGAGGTCTCCTTCACGAAGGGGCTGCGGTCCTTCAGCACGAGGTAGCCGATCAGCGGTGAGATGAAGCCGATGAGGATCCCGCCGATCGGGATGAGCGTGCCCCAGAGCCGCTCGTCGCTCTGACTGAGCGGCTGCGGCGGCACGTAGGCGGGAGGGGTCTGCTGAGTCATTCGGGCGCTCCTGGTTTCGGTTGAGAAGGGTTCACTTCACGAGTTCGAGCTTGAGGGGGTAGCGGAATCCGCCACCGCTCCGGGTGCGCATCGCGGCGAGGACCGAGACGACGAGGTCGAAGATCGCGACCACCGCCTGGATCAGCAGCAGCGCCGCGAACAGGCTGAGCGCGAGGGCGGTCTGGCCGTTGCCCACGAGCAGCACGGCGGCGAGCAGGGCGAGGCCCTGCAGCAGAAGCGTGACGGCCACGCACGTGACCTGGAAGTTCAGCGCGTTGCGCGCCTCCTCCCGGCGCCACGGGTGGTCCCTCCGGGAGGCGAGCAGCAGCACGATCGCGGGCACCAGCGCGGCCAGCACCCAGAGGTTGTGGTACAGCCCGATGACGGCGAGCACGCCGCCGAGCACGTGCACCACGAGGGCGGACGTGATGTCCCTGCTGGGGACGGGCTGCGGCGGGAGGGCGATCCCGTACGCCGGCCCGAGACGATCGCCTCGGTCGCTCATGTCGGAGCCTCGCACCCCTTCCGGGTCCTGCCGATCCCGCTGGAGCGCGCCGCGGCGCGCCGGTCCGCCCCTTTGCCGGATCGCGCTCAGGTTATCAACAGGTCGGTGTGGCACTCAAGCGTCCGCCAGGCGCGCCGGAGCCTCGATCCGGGCCTGATCGGCGGTAGGATTAGCAGTCAATCCGATCGAGTGCCAGTGGCGTGAGGAGGCGGGATGGTCTCGGAACGAGGACTCGAGGTGCTCCGCGTCATCGTCCAGGACTACGTCGCGTCCAGGGAGCCCGTCGGCTCGAAGTCGATCGTCGACCGCTACGGCTTCGGCGTCTCCGCCGCCACGATCCGCAACGACATGGCCGCCCTCGAGGAGGACGGCCTCATCGCGGCCCCGCACACCTCGTCCGGCCGCGTGCCGACGGACAAGGGCTACCGCATGTTCGTCGACCACCTCGCGGAGATCCGTCCGATGACCCCCGCACAGCGGCACGCGATCCAGACGTTCCTCGGGGAGAGCGCCGACCTCGACGACGTCCTCGGCCGTACCGTGCGGATGCTCTCGCAGCTCACCAACCAGGTGGCGCTCGTGCAGGTGCCGGTGCTGCCGCGCTCGCGCGTGCGGCATGTCGAGCTCGTGCCCCTGTCGCCGACGCGCCTGCTCGTCGTGCTCATCACCGACGCCGGGCACGTCGACCAGCGCACCGTCGAGGTGCCGCACGAGGCCGCGCCTCTCGACGAGGAGGCGCTCGCCGACCTCAGGGCCCGCCTGAACACGCTGCTCGTCGGCAAGCTGCTGTCGGAGACGCCGCCGCTGCTCACCGACCTCGCCGCCTCCGTGCCGCCGGCGCGTCGACCGGTGCTCGAGCGGGTGACTGACGTGATCGCCGCCCAGGTCGACGACCGCCGGCAGGACCGGCTCGTGATCTCCGGCGCCGCCAACCTCGCGCGCACCGAGAAGGACTTCCCCGGCAGCATCCTTCCGGTGCTCGAAGCGATCGAGGAGCAGGTGGTGCTGCTGCGCCTCTTCAGCGAGATGGAGCTCGACAGCCGCGGCGTCTCCGTGTCGATCGGGCGGGAGAACGCATCCCTCGGTCTCGGTGAGGCGTCGATCCTGGCCGGCGGCTACCGTTCCCCGGCAGGCACCCTCGGGCACGTCGGGGTGCTCGGGCCGACGAGAATGGACTACTCCGGCAACATCGCCGCCGTCCGTGCCGTCGCCCGGTACCTCTCGAAGCTCCTCGGGGACGACTGACCGCCGTCCGGCTCGGCCGGACCAGAACGCAACGACCGCCGCATGCGCGGCATCGGAAGGGCCATGGTGGCTGACCACTACGAAGTGCTGGGTGTCGAGCGCGACGCCTCGCCCGACGAGATCAAGCGCGCCTACCGACGCCTCGCCCGCCAGCTGCACCCCGACGTGAACCCCGGCGCGGATGCGGCCGAGCGGTTCAAGGACGTCACCCACGCCTACGACGTGCTCTCCGACCCGCGCCAGCGCCAGGAGTACGACATGGGCGGCCAGGGGCAGGGGGGGGCTTCGGCTTCGGCGACATCTTCGAGACCTTCTTCGGTCAGGGCGGCCGCACCGGCCCGAAGTCGCGGCAGGAGCGGGGCCAGGACGCCCTGCTCCGGGTCGAGGTCGACCTCGAGGACGTCGTCTTCGGCACGCACCGCGACCTCGAGATCGACACGGCGGTGCTCTGCGACGTCTGCCACGGCGCGTGCACGCAGCCCGGCACGTCGCTCGCGACCTGCGACATCTGCCACGGCAGCGGGCAGATCCAGCGCGCGGTGCGCTCGCTGCTCGGCAACGTCATGACCTCCACCCCGTGCACCGTCTGCCGCGGCTACGGCACGGTCATCCCGCACCCCTGCGTGAACTGCGCCGGCCAGGGACGGGTTCGCGCCCGCACGACGATCCCGGTGGACATCCCCGCCGGCGTCGAGACGGGACTGCGGCTGCAGCTCGCCGGCATGGGCGAGGTCGGCCCGGCCGGCGGCCCGCACGGCGACCTCTACCTCGAGGTCAAGGTCCGGCACCACGAGACCTTCAGCCGATCGGGCGACGACCTGCTCGCGACGCTCGAGGTGCAGATGTCCGACGCGATCCTCGGGACGACGGCGACCCTCGAGTCGCTCGACGGGCCGGTCGACATCGACGTGCGCGCCGGCGTCCAGAGCGCCGAGGTGCTGACGATCCCGGGGCGCGGCATCACGCGCCTGCGCGGCTCCGGACGCGGTGACCTGCGGATCGGCGTGCAGGTCGTCACCCCGACGAAGCTCGACGGCAAGGAGCGCGAGCTCATCCGTCAGTTCGCGAGCCACAAGAAGCCGAAGGCGCCGCAGTTCGCGCACTTCCAGCAGGGGCTCTTCACGAAGCTGCGCGACCGGTTCCTCGGCGTCTGAGCCGGCGGTGGCCCACTTCTACCTGAGCGATCAGGTCACCGGCGCGAGCCTCGGGGACCGCCTGCTGCTCGCCGGGGACGAGGGGCGGCACGCGGCGCTCGTCTCGCGGATGCGGGTGGGCGAGCGCACCACCGTCGGTGACGGTCGAGGGCGGGTCGCGACGGTGGAGGCCGCCGCCGTGTCGAAGGACACCGTGGAGCTCGACGTCGTCGAGCTCCACGAGGTGCTTCAGCCGCGTCCCGCGATCACGCTCGTGCAGGCGCTCGCCAAGGGCGGCCGCGACGAGCTCGCGATCCAGGCGGCGACCGAGCTCGGGGTCGCGGCCGTCGCGCCCTGGCAGGCCGCCCGCAGCGTCACGCGATGGGAGGGCCGCAAGGCCGAGACCGGTGCCGCGCGGTGGGCAGGGATCGTCCGCGAGGCGAGCAAGCAGGCGATGCGGCCCTGGTCGGCGGAGGTGCTGCCGCTGCACTCGACCGCGGATGTGGCGGCGCTCGCGGGCGGTGCCCGCACGATCGTGCTCGAGCCGGAGGCATCCGTCCGGCTCGCCGACGCCGTGGATCCGGGTCTCGGGGCGCTCGTGCTCGTCGTCGGGCCGGAGGGCGGCATCGCGCCCGAGGAGCTCGAACGGCTGACCGCGGCGGGCGCGACGACCGCCCGGATGGGCCCGACCGTGCTCCGCACCTCGACCGCGGGCCCAGCGGCGCTCGCGGCCCTGGCGATCGCCCTCGACCTCTGGGCCCGTCCTCCGAGCGCCTCGACTCCCCTCGGCCCTCTTCGAGAGTTGCCACTTTGGCCCCCGAGGCGGCCCTTCGAGGGCGAGAAGTGGCAACCCATCAGCAGTCGAACCCTCGCCGGTCCCGCCGTGATGCTGTAATCCTGTGGGTTGCCACTTCTGGCCCTTGAGGAGCCGCGTTCGAGGGCGAGAAGTGGCAATTCGCTGACTGCATGGTCAGTGTGACGACAGCGCCATCCGTACCCGCTGCACCGTCTCGGCGGCACGGTCGCTGCAGGTCGTCAGCGGTGATCCGGATGACTCGATAGTCCGGCGTCCTGCATCCGCTCGTATCGCAGCACGTCGCTGCGCCACTTGGCCTTGTCCGTGCGGTGGTAGTCGCCCTCGTACTCGATGACCACCCGCTTCGAGCGATAGAGGAGGTCGACCTCGCCGAGGAACCGGCCCTGGTCGTCGAGCAGCGCGGCGTTCATCTCGGGCTCGGGAAGGCCGGATTCGACGAGCAGACGCCGCAGCTCGCTCTCTCCCGGTGACCTCGACCCCACCCGGATGGCTGCCGCCGCGGTGAAGAGCCGCTTCGCGAACGGCCGGTCGGCGTCGGCCGCCGCTGCCGCGGAGCGCGCCGAGCATGGCGTCCGGACGCGGGCGGCCCTTCTTGACGAGGCTGTCGCCAGCAACGACGAGCGAGAGCGTCGACAGCACGCTCGCGAGCTGGCACCACGTCTCGACTGCGGAGGAGATGGGCAGACCGTCCTTCAGGACCACGAGTCCCGGCCGTCGGGACAAGGTGATGACCGATGACCCGGCGGTCCCGCGGGGCGCGCGCGGGTCTTGACGACCGCGACGTCGAGCAGCAGGCGCTGCTCCACCTCCAGCGGGCAGCCACATGCCGTGGAGGACCGCGGCGGTGCCGTGGCTGAAGAACTCGCCAGGGGCCAGCTTGGGGGCGTAGGCCGCGCACAGCGATGGCACATCGGTCGGCGCCTCCGCGACTGCTGACCCCGACGAAGGGCCGCGCGAGGTCGCGCGACCGGAGCCGCTTCTCGCTCACACCCGCCTGCCTGGCGTCAGCGGTGCGGAACGCGCTCCCGTCGAACTCCTTCGGCAGTGCCGTCAGGCGCCTGTTCCGTCCCGTCATGGGAGAAGGGTGTCGATCCGCCGGCATTCGGGTCGGGGCGCGCGCCTGATCGCGGTCGGCAACGGCCGTTGCGGCCTGTGGAGGAGGGGATGTCGGCCAGGCACGCGGAGATATGGCTGGGGACAGGGTGGCGGGTTGCCGCTTCTGGCCCTTGAGGGGCCCTTTGGAGGGCGAGAAGTGGCAACGCGCAGAATTTGCAGCGCCGCGTTGCTCGGCCCGTCGCTGGCGACGTGTGCGTTGCCGCTTCTGGCCCTTGAGGGGCCCTTCGAGGGCGAGAAGTGGCAACTCACCAGCAGGAGGCGGTCACCGAGGCGAAGGGATCCCTCGGCGGGCTTCCACCCGCCGTCGGCTCGGGGCGCCCGTAGAATGGGCGGTCATGGCTGAGCGCGCGGGAACCGAACCCTCGGTCTTCACGCGCATCCTGCGCGGGGAGATCCCGGGCGAGATCGTGCTGCAGACCGACGACGTGTTCGTGCTCAAGGACATCGCCCCGAAGGCGCCGGTGCACCTGCTCGTCATCCCGAAGACGGATGAGTACCGCGACGTCACCGAGCTCGCGGCCGGCGACCCGAAGCTGCTCGCCCACATGGTCGAGGTCGCGAAGACCGTGGCGGCGCAGGCCGGCCAGGAGTCGTTCCGCCTCATCTTCAACACCGGCCTCGCCGCCGGCCAGACCGTCTTCCACGTCCATGCGCACGTGCTGGGGGCCGGGGCGGACGGCGTGCTCGACGAGGACTCGATGACCGCCGGTATGCCCGGCGAGGGAAGGGATACGTGACGGACGTCGACGAGGGCACCCCGCAGGCCGGACGCCGCACCGCGAGCTCCGTCGCCAGGAGGTACCCGGCCGCGGCCTCGGAGACCCGCACCATGGAGGTCGACGGGATCGCGATGGTGCGGCTGCTCGGCCCGCAGGACCGGCTGCTCAGCCAGATCGAGAAGCAGTTCCCGCTGATCGAGGTGCTGGTGCGCGGCAACGAGATCACGCTCGTCGGCGAGCCGGCGCAGGTGCAGGCAGCCGAGCGGCTCATCGAGGAGCTGCTGCAGATGGTCCGCAACGGCCAGGACCTCGGTCCGGTCGACGTGGCCTCGAGCGCGCACATCCTCGCGGACGACCGCACGTCGTCGCCGGCGGAGATGCTGAGCCAGGCCATCCTCACCGCCCGCGGCAAGGCCATCCGGGCGAAGACCCTCGGCCAGAAGTCGTACGTCGAGGCGATCGACACCAACACGATCACGTTCGGCATCGGCCCGGCCGGTACCGGCAAGACGTACCTCGCGATGGCGAAGGCCGTGCAGGCGCTCCAGCGCAAGCAGGTCAACCGGATCATCCTCACCCGGCCCGCCGTCGAGGCGGGGGAGCGGCTCGGGTACCTCCCCGGCACGCTCACGGACAAGATCGACCCGTACCTGCGGCCGCTCTACGACGCCCTCAACGAGATGATGGATCCGGAGCTCGTCCCGAAGCTCATGGCCTCCTCGACGATCGAGGTCGCGCCGCTCGCCTACATGCGCGGCCGCACGCTGAACGACTCGTTCGTCGTGCTCGACGAGGCGCAGAACACGACGCCCGAGCAGATGAAGATGTTCCTCACCCGCCTCGGCTTCGGCTCGAAGATGGTGATCACGGGCGACATCACCCAGGTCGACCTGCCGAACGGGATCTCCGGGCTGCAGACCGCGACGCGCGTGCTCGCGCGGCGTCGACGACATCCACTTCGCCTACCTCACCAGCGAGGACGTCGTCCGGCACTCGCTCGTCGGCCGGATCGTGGATGCCTACACCCGCTTCGACGCGGAGCGGCAGGCGGCCCAGGCCGCCAGGCGCCCCGATCGGCAGGAGGGGCCCGCCGACACGCGGCCGCCGACCGACTTCCGGCCGCCCCAGAACCGCGCCGAGCGGCGCTCGGACCTTCCGGGCGAGGGCCGGCACCGATGAGCGTCGAGGTGAACAACGAGTCGGGGATGCCCGTCGACGAGTCCGTCGTGCAGCGGCTCGTGACGTTCGGGCTCGACCTTCTGCACGTGCATCCGGATGCGGACGTCGCGATCCTCTTCGTCGACGAGGCCGCGATGGAGCAGCTGCACGTGCAGTGGATGGACGAGCCGGGCCCGACCGACGTGCTCAGCTTCCCGATGGACGAGCTGCGCCCCGGCACCGACGACGTCCCGACGCCCGCTGGGCTGCTCGGCGACATCGTCGTCTGCCCCCAGGTGGCGGAGGCGCAGGCGAAGAGCGCCGGCCACTCCACCGTGGAGGAGATCAAGCTGCTCACCGCCCACGGACTCCTGCACCTGCTCGGCTTCGACCACGCCGAGGCGGAGGAGGAGCGGGAGATGTTCCAGGTGCAGCGCGACATGCTCGTGGGCTTCTCCGTGCAGGAGAAGCAGCGCCGGTGAGGCGATGGCCACCCTCTTCCTGATCGTCGCGGTCGTGCTGGTCGTCTTCGGCGGCCTGCTCGCCGCCTGCGACTCGGCCATGGCGACCCTGTCGCGCGCCGAGACGCAGGACCTGGCCCTCCGGTCCCGGTTCCGCCGCTCGCTGCTCGCGATCGCCGCGGATGCGGGCGCGCACATCAACGCCGTCAACTTCCTCCGCGTGCTCGCCGAGACGAGCGCCGCCGTGCTCGTCACCCTCGCCGTTCGCGGGACTCGTCCGGAACCCCTGGCTGGTGCTGCTGATCGCCGCCGTGATCATGACGGCGGTGTCGTTCGTGCTGGTGGGCGCGAGTCCGCGCAGCGTCGGCCGCGTGCACGCGCGGGTCGTGCTGCGGTTCGCCGCGCCCGTCATCCGCGGCGCCCGGCTGCTGCTCGGGCCGCTCGCGGACGTGCTCGCCTGGCTCGGCAACACCGTGACGCCGGGCCGGCCCCGCGCCTCCACCTTCACCTCCGAGGAGCAGCTGCTCAGCATGGTCGACGAGGCCACCGAGCTCGACGTGCTCGAGCAGGACGACCGGGAGCTCATCCACTCGATCTTCGAGTGGGGCGACACGGTCGCCCGCGAGGTGATGATCCCGCGCACCGACATGGTGACCATCGACGCCCACGCGACGATGGAGGAGGCGATGCGGCTCTTCCTCGGCCGCGCCCTCTCCCGCGTGCCGGTGCAGGCGCGCGACGCCGACGAGATCGTCGGCGTGCTGCACCTCCGCGACGTCGCGCGGATGGTCTTCGAGCGGCCCGAGGCGCGCGGCGACCACCTCGGCCGCCGACCTCGCCCGGCCGCCCCTGTTCGTGCCCGACTCGAAGAAGGCGGACGACACCCTGCGGCAGATGCAGCTCGAGTCGAACCACCTCGCGATGGTCGTCGACGAGTACGGCGGCATCGCCGGCCTGGTGACGCTCGAGGACCTCATCGAGGAGCTGGTCGGCGAGATCTCGGACGAGTCGGATCGGGGCGGCCCCGAGGTCGAGGAGGTGCGGACAGACGTCTGGCTGGTCGCCGCGCGGCTGCCGCTCGACGAGCTCGGCGACCTCGTCGGCACGGAGATCGAGGACGAGGACGTCGACTCCGTCGGCGGCCTGCTGACGAAGCGGATCGGCCGGCTGCCGAAGGTCGGGGACGTCGTGCACGTGGCGGGCCTCGTGCTCACCGCCGATCGCACCGACGGCCGCCGGGCACGCCTCACCCGGGTGCTCGTGGAGCGCGACCCGGAGGCGGACGAGCCCGAGGACGAGGAGGCGGCGACGAAGGTGATGGGCGCATGACGGATGACACGGCTCGATCGAGCGACGGCGATTCCGGCGTGCCGGCGGCCCCTGCCCCGCATCGCGCGGGGTTCCTCACGTTCGTCGGACGGCCCAACGTCGGGAAGTCGACGCTCATGAACGCGCTCGTCGGCGAGAAGGTCGCGATCACCTCGCCAAGCCGCAGACCACGCGCCGCGCGATCCGCGGCATCCTGCACGCGTCCGGACGGCCAGCTCGTCATCGTCGACACCCCGGGGATGCACCGGCCGCGCACGCTGCTCGGCGAGCGGCTGAACGACGTCGTCGCCGCGACGCTCGCGGACGTCGACGTGGTCGGGTTCTGCGTGCCCGCCGGCGAGCCGATCGGCCCGGGCGACCGGTTCCTGCACGGCCGGCTCGACTCGGCAAGCGCGCGAAGCGGATCGCGATCGTGACGAAGATCGACGCGGTGCCGAAGCAGCGGGTGGCGGAGCAGCTGCTCGCGGTGAGCGACCTCGGCGACTGGGCGGCCGTCGTGCCGGTGTCCGCCATGGACCGCCTGCAGCTCGACGTGCTGGCCGACGAGGCCCTCGCACTCATGCCGGAGTCGCCTCAGCTGTACCCCGACGAGGAGGTCACCGACGAGTCGCTCGAGCAGCGGATCGCGGAGCTCATCCGCGAGGCGGCGCTCGAGGGGGCCCGCGAGGAGCTCCCGCACTCGCTCGCCGTCACGATCGACGACATGGAGACCGAGGACGGTCTCCTCCGCATCTACGCGAACGTGTGGGTGGAGCGCGACAGCCAGCGGATCATCATGATCGGCAAGGGCGGCTCCCGCTTGAAGCAGGTCGGCACGACGGCGCGGGCGGACATCGAGCCGCTGGTCGGCTCCAAGGTGTTCCTGTCCCTGCACGTGAAGGTCGCGAAGGAGTGGCAGCGCGATCCTCGCGCGCTGAACCGGCTCGGGTTCTGACCGATCCGGGCGATTCTTGCGCGTCGGCTTCGAGGCGGGTGGCGCAGGGTGAGGGTCGGTTATCGGGGGTCTTGATGGGTCTGGCGATGACGGAAGCGGTGCAGCGCCGGGGGAGTGCGATGAGCGGAGGTCATCCTCGCGCTGCCGATCGAGGCACCCGGGTGCTCGTGCCGGTCGTACGCGCTCGCCGCGGTGCTGGTCGCTCGCACTGCTGCTGCCGCTTCCTGGCGTCCGAGCGCGCCTGCGGTGTGGTGGCCGTCGGCGCTCGCGGCCGCCGGCATCGGCGCGCTCGTCGGTTCCCTGATCGTCTGGCTCGTCGTCGACGTCCAGGACGCCTTCGGCGCCCCGCCTCGACCGTGATCCAGGCGGCGGCCGCGGCCGCCGGCGCGGGCGTCGGGCTCGCCGTCGTCAACCTCGTCCGAACCCGATGGTGGCGGAAGGTCGTCGCCGTCGTGACGATCCCGGTGGTCCTCGCCGCGGGCGGGCTGATGATCAACCGGGACGTCGCCTACTTCCCGAAGCTCGGCGATGCGATCGGGATCACCGGTGTGTCGAAGCTGTCGTTGGACCACGGCGGCGCGAGGGCCGTGCCCCTGCGGGACTGGACGCCGCCCGCCGGGCATGCCGTCGACGGGCACGGTCGGGACGGCCGACATACCCGGACTGCAGTCCCACTTCCATGCCCGTCCGGCATGGGTCTACGAGCCGCCGGCCGCACGGACGGCGAATCCGCCGAGGCTTCCGGTCCTGATCGCGATCTCCGGGGAGCCGGGGAGCCCTTCCGACGTCTTCATCGCGGGCGGCCTGCAGGCGAAGCTCGATGCCATCGCGCGGTCCCATCTGGGCGTCGCGCCGATCGTGGTCGTTCCCGACCAGCTCGGCAGCTTCCGGAACAACACGATGTGCCTGGACTCGCCGAAGGGGAACTCCGCGACCTACGTGACCGTCGACGTGCGGTCCTGGGTGCTGCGGCACCTCCCGGTCTCCGCCGATCGGAGGGACTGGGCCGTGGGCGGCTTCTCGCAGGGGGCGACCTGCGCGGTGCAGTTCGCTTCCGAGGACCCGCAGCTCTTCGGGTCCTTCCTCGCGATCTCGCCGGAGCTCGGTCCGCTCGACTACACCATCGCCCACACCGTGAAGGAGTCCTTCGGCGGCAGCAGGGCGGCCTTCGATGCCGCGCAACCCGTCGCCATCATGCGCCGCATGGCCCCTACAAGGACATGACCGCGCTCTACTGCGTCGGTGCGAAGGACCATCGCTACGGTCCGATGCTGGGTCCGCTGATCGCGGCATCCAAGCGGGCGGGGATGCACACGCAATCGACGAAGATCGCCGGCGTGGCCCACAACTGGAACACCGGCGCGGACGGCTTCGCCTGGGGGCTGCCGCGACTCGCGACTCGATGGGGCCTGCCGTGACCGCTCGCGCCGTCGAGCGTGCGGTGGCGGCGCGAGCCCGGATGACGCCGGCGCTGCGTTGCTGCGTCGCTGCCCGGCGTCGCTCACCCTCGCCGTGTTCGTCCTCGTCGTCGCGATCGCTGACGGATCGATCGTGCGCGTGCCCGTCGTGGCGCAGGTGCCTCCGTCGTCCGCGCACCACCATCCGCTCGAGATCTTCCGGCTCTGGGCAGGCATCTTCGTCACGCGGAGCGCGCCCGGGCTGCTGCTCGGCCTGGCCGCGCTGCTGATGCTGCTGGCGCTCGTCGAACGGGTGATGGGCACCGCCTGGACGGTGCTCGCGTTCGTCGTGACGTCGCTCGTGGGCGTCACGGCGGGCGTCGCCCTCCAGTCGCTCGGGGTGCTCACCCACCCGTTCTGGACCACTCCCGAGGACGGCGCTCCCGCCGCGGGCCTGTCCACACCGATCGTCGGCGCGCTGCTCACCGCGAGCGCGTTCGCCGGGCCGCTCTGGCGGCGCCGCATCCGTCTGCTCGTCCTCTCCGGCAGCGTGATCGTGCTCCTGTACTCCGGCCAGCCGGGCGACCTCTACCGGCTGCTCGCGGCGCTGAGCCGGCCTCGTGCTCGGCCCGGTCCTCGCCCGCCAGCGGCCGGTGCTCGAGTGGCCGCGCAGCTCGCACCACGAGGCGCGCAGCCTTCTGGCCGCGCTCGTCGCCGTCGAGCGCGCTCGGCCCGTTCGTGGCGGTGCTCGTACCGCGCGGATACGGGCTGCTCCGGCCGCTCGGACTGCTCTTCCGGGACCCGCTGCCGGGGCCGGGTGCGCTGCGGCCGGCGTGCCGGCTGCTGCATCCCGCGGCGGCCTGCGCCCGCGACATCGCGCTGGCCCGGTTGAACGGGCCGGGCGCGGTGCTGCTGAGCGTGCTGCCGCTGATCGTGCTGCTCGCCGCCGCCATCGGGATGTGGCGGGGGCGTCGCCTCGCGGCGCTGGTCGCGATCGCGGTGAACGCCTTGCTCGCGGTGCTCGCCGGCATCTACTACGGCTTCCTCCCCGCGATCCTCGACCCGGACGAGCTGCTCACCCGCACGGGGAGCACCGGGCCCGACACCCGGACGTTCCTCGCGGTGGGCGTACCCGCGGGGGTCGCCGTCGCGGTCCTCGTGCAGCTGCGGCACTTCGACGTGCTCCCCACGCGCCGTGCGGCGCGCCGGTTCCTCGTCGCGACGGTGGGCGGGCTGGTCGGCGACGGCGGTGCTCTACCTGACGCTCGGGCTGCTGCTGCGCGCGCAGTTCTCGCCGCACATCGGTCTTCCCGATCTGCTGGGCGACCTCCCCGAGCGGTACGTGCCGGTCGGCTTCCTGCGGCTGCGGCGGCTGGACTTCCTACCGGTGACCCCGGGATCGAAGGTGGTCTACGACTGGACCGGGCCCGTCGCCTGGCTCGTCGTGCTCGTGGGGGTCGTCCTGGCCGGCGTCTCCCGGGCGGACGCCCATCCGGCGGACCGCGTGGAACGGCTGCGGGCCATCCTGCATCGCGGATCCAGTGGGTCGCTCGGCCACATGGGTCTCTGGCCCGGCAACCGGGTGTGGTTCTCGGCCGACGGTCTGCACGCCGTCGCCTACCGGGAGGTGAACGCCGTCGCGCTCACCGTCGGGGAGCCGGCCGGGCCGGAGGAGGGCGCGCTCGAGTCGGCTCGCGCCTTCGCGCTCTACTGCGACGACGAGGGGCTCACACCGGCCTTCTACGCGGTGCGGCCGGCGTTCGCGGAGGCCCTCGGGGCGGGGCCCGAATGGGCGTCGATGCCGATCGGCGAGGACACGGTGCTGCATCCCGCCTCCTTCTCCATGAAGGGCAAGCGCTGGCAGGACGTGCGGAGCTCCATCAACCGGGCCGACCGGGCCGGGGTGTCGGCGTCGTGGACGAGCTGGGACGAGTGCTCGCTGCCGGTCCGCTCGCAGATCACGGCGATCTCCGAGGCGTGGGTCGCGGAGCGCCGGCTGCCCGAGCTCGGCTTCACCCTCGGCGGCCTCGACGAGTTGCGCGATCCCGAGGTGCGGCTCCTGCTCGCCGTCGGCCCCGGAGACCGGGTGGAGGCCGCGACCAGCTGGCTGCCGACCTACCGGGACGGCACCGTCATCGGATGGACGCTCGAGTTCATGCGACGCCGCCCCGACGGGATGAACGGCGTGATGGAGTTCCTCATCGCGTCGATGGCGCTGCGCAGCCAGCAGGAGGGCGTCGAGTTCGTGAGCCTCTCGGTCGCGCCGCTGGCCGTGTCGGGCGACGAGGGGGAGGGCGAGGAGCTGCCGGCCGTGCTCGCGTCCCTCGCCCGCATCCTCGAGCCCGCGTACGGGTTCCGGTCCCTGGCCGCGTTCAAGGAGAAGTTCCAGCCGACGCTGCAGCCGCTCGTGCTCGCCTACCCCGACCCGATCAGCCTGCCGGCCATCGGCGTCGCGGTGGCGCGGGCGTACCTGCCCGACCTGTCGCTGCCCGACGTCGTGCGCCTCGCCGGCGCCCTCCGATGACTCCGCCGAGCGCCCGCGCCGGGATCCGGCGGAGCCCGCCCGGGCGGCCTGCGAGCTGGTCTGGTAATCTGCCCCCGTGCTGAGCGGACTGCTCCTTCTTCGTCGCCGCGACGAGGCCTAGACCCGGGCCTTCCTCGTCGCGGGGTTTCCTGTTGGCCGGATCCGTGACGAGAACGAGGACGACCGCACCATGAAGAACACCCAGCAGCCCTCTCCGATGCCGACCCACCGGTATCGCCCCTACCTCGACCAGTTCCGCGTCGAGCTGCCCGACCGCACCTGGCCGACGAAGCGCATCACGCAGGCGCCGCGCTGGTGCGCGGTGGACCTCCGCGACGGCAACCAGGCCCTCATCGATCCGATGAGCCCGGAGCGCAAGCGGATCATGTTCGACCTCCTCGTCCGCATGGGCTACAAGGAGATCGAGGTCGGCTTCCCGTCGGCCAGCCAGACCGACTTCGACTTCGTCCGCAGCCTCGTCGAGGAGGACGCGATCCCCGACGACGTCACCATCCAGGTGCTCACCCAGGCGCGGGAGCACCTGATCGCCCGCACCTACGAGTCCATCAAGGGCGCGAAGCAGGCGATCGTGCACCTCTACAACTCGACGAGCATCCTGCAGCGCGACGTCGTCTTCCGCACCGACCGCCAGGGCATCATCGACCTCGCGGTCGAGGGCGCGCGGATGTGCAAGCGCTACGAGGAGACGGTCCCCGGCACGACCGTCTACTACGAGTACTCGCCCGAGTCGCTACACGGGCACCGAGCTCGAGTTCGCCGCCGAGATCTGCAACCGCGTGCTCGAGGTGTTCGAGCCGACCGCCGAGCGCAACGTGATCATCAACCTGCCGGCCACGGTGGAGATGGCGACGCCGAACGTCTACGCCGACTCCATCGAGTGGATGAACCGCGCACCTCGACTCCCGCGAGCACGTCATCCTGTCGCTGCACCCGCACAACGACCGCGGCACCGCGATCGCCGCCGCGGAGCTCGGCTACCTGGCGGGCGCAGACCGCATCGAGGGCTGCCTGTTCGGCAACGGCGAGCGCACCGGCAACGTCGACCTCGTCGCGCTCGGCCTCAACCTGTTCACGCAGGGCATCGACCCGCAGATCGACTTCCGCGACCTGGACCGCATCCGCGCGCACGGCCGAGCACTGCAACCAGCTGAAGGTGCACGAGCGCAGCCCCTGGGCGGGCGACCTCGTCTACACCGCGTTCAGCGGCAGCCACCAGGACGCGATCAAGAAGGGCTTCGAGGCGATGGCGGCCACCGCCGAGCGCACCGGCACGCCCGTCGAGCAGCTCGAGTGGGCCGTGCCCTACCTGCCGGTGGACCCGAAGGACCTCGGCCGCAGCTACGAGGCGGTCATCCGCGTCAACTCGCAGTCCGGCAAGGGCGGCGTCGCCTACCTGCTGAAGACCGATCACGCCCTCGACCTGCCGCGCAAGCTGCAGATCGAGTTCTCGCACGTCGTGCAGGCGAAGACCGACGAGGACGGCGGCGAGGTCACCAGCGACGAGATCTGGGAGATCTTCAGCGACGAGTACCTCCCGGCGGCGGACCCCGAAGCGAAGTGGGGGCGGTTCGAGGTGCTCGGCACCCGCACCGCCAGCGACCTGAGCGGCGAGGTCGTGCTCGGCGTGCGGCTCCGCGTCGACGACCAGGTCAAGGAGGTGGAGGCCCGAGGCAACGGCCCCATCGACGGCTTCCTCCGCATCATGGAGGGCGAGGGCTACCGGATCTCCCTCTACGACTACGTGGAGCACGCGATGAGCGCCGGCGGCGACGCGCGGGCGGCCGCGTACGTCGATCTCGACGTGAACGGCACCCGGCTCTGGGGTGTCGGCATCGATGCGGACATCGCGACGGCGTCGCTGCGCGCGATCGTCTCCTCGGTCAACCGCGCCGTCCGAGCCGAGGTGCCCGCGCTGCTGCCGGCCTGATCCGACGGCCACCCGCGACGGCGGGCCGAGCCGTGCAGAAGGTCGTCACGAACGACTCGTCCTGTGCGGAGCGGTCCGCCGTCCGCCGTCTCCTCGAGACGGATCGGGAGCACGCCCGGAGTCCGCCGGGACCTGCGTGCCGGACGGCTCGACATCGGTCCCGAGCCGACGCTTTCCGGGGTCGACACGCCGTGAGCCGACGTCACCTCGCCCCGCGCGGATGTGATCTGTTCGTTATCCGCGAACACGCCTATGGGAATCGAAAACATTCCGTGAACCCTCCTGGCGTGGCTCGGAAGTGTGGTGCATCCTTCCCCCATGACGCTCACGACTTCGACCCTCGATTCCGTCATCGTCATCTGGCACGTCGCGGTGAACAACGGGGACGGGGCGACTGCGGCCGCCGCGTGCACCGAGGACGTGGTGCTGGGGGATCTCGAAGGCGAGGTCGCCGGCCGTGCCGTGATGCAGCGATGGGTGGAGAGCGCGGGGGTGCGGCTCATGCCGCGGGACTGCTACGACGTGCCTGGCGGCATCGTCGTGGCCCAGGACGCGGTGCCGAAGGACCAGGGCGTGGCCGCAGCGGCCACGATCTTCTCCACCTTCGGCCTGCGCAACGGCTCGATCTCGAGCATCCACCGCTTCTCGACGCTGGAGGAGGCCCGGGCCTTCCCGCTCGCCGCATAGCCGGCCGACGGCCCGGACCCGATCCGGAAGCACTTCAGCAGGACGATCTCGCTTCAGCAGGACGATATGGGCCGTTTCGTCCTGCTGAGGCGAGAATGTCCTGCCGAAGTGCTCCTGGCGCCCCGCCGCGCAGCGGGCTGACGGCGGTGCCGCGCTCCCCGCGGTCGGTGGGTGGCGCGACAATGGGGTGTGCCGACCTACCGTGACGAAGCCGTCGTGCTGCGCACCCATTCGCTGGGTGAGGCCGACCGCATCGTCACGATGCTCGGCCGCCACCGTGGCAAGATCCGCGCGGTGGCGAAGGGCGTGCGCCGCACCACCAGCCGCTTCGGCTCACGGGTCGAGCCGTTCATGGTCGTCGACCTGCAGTGCTACGAGGGCCGCAGCCTCGACGTGATCCAGCAGGCTGAGTCGCTCGGCGCGTACGGAGCGCCGATCGCCGCGCGACTACGCCACCTTCACCGCCGCGAACGTGATCG
Source organism: uncultured Actinomycetota bacterium (assembly GCA_963771645.1). GTDB lineage: Bacteria > Actinomycetota > Actinomycetes > Actinomycetales > Microbacteriaceae > Amnibacterium. The sequence goes on from CAVYUH010000001.1 coordinate 110,522, forward strand.
TGGAGACCGCCGACCGCCTCACGGACGACGCGTCGCTGCAGCAGTACCTGCTGCTCGTCGGTGCGCTCCGCTCGCTCGCGCGCGGAGAGCACGGCCCCTCGCTGACGCTGGACTCCTACCTCCTGCGCGCGCTGTCGATCGCCGGATGGGCGCCGAGCTTCGGCGACTGCGCGGTCACCGGCGAGCCGGGGCCGCACAGCGCCTTCGTGGCGCAGCTCGGCGGCATGGTCGCCGACGCGGTCGCGCCGCCCGGCGCGCCCCGGCTCACCCCCGAGACGATCGGGCTGCTCGGCGCGCTGCTCACCGGCGACTGGCCGGCCGTCGAGGAGAGCGCCGCGTCGACCAGGGCGCAGGCGTCCGGCGTCATCGCGGCCTACACGCAGTGGCATCTCGAACGCGGGCTGCGGTCGCTGCCGCACGTCGACCGCGGCGCGGTACCCGCCTGATGGCGAAGGTGCAGCTCGACCCCATCCGACCGGTGAACTGGACGGGGGAGGAGCCCCCGTCCTTCAGCCGCGTGCCGTCGCACATCGCGATGGTGATGGACGGGAACGGCCGCTGGGCGAACCGGCAGGGGCTGCCGCGCATCGAGGGCCACCGCGCGGGCGAGGCGGCGCTGCTCGACGTCGTCGCCGGCGCGCTCCAGGCCGGCGTGAGCCACCTCTCCGCCTACGCGTTCTCCACGGAGAACTGGTCGCGCTCGCCCGACGAGGTGCGGTTCATCCTCGGGTTCAACCGCGAGGTCCTGCGCCGCCGGCGGGAGCAGCTGAACGAGTGGGGCGTCCGCATCCGCTGGGCGGGCCGCACGCCCCGCCTCTGGCGCACCGTGATCGGCGACCTGCGCGCGGCGGAGGAGCTCACGCGCGACAACCGCACGCTCACCCTCACGATGTGCATCAACTACGGCGGCCGGGTCGAGATCCAGGACGCCGTGCGGCGCGTGGCGCAGGAGGTGGCCGCGGGTCGGCTCAAGCCCAACGCGATCACCGAGCGGACGATCGAGCGCCACCTCTACCTGCCCGACATGCCCGACGTCGACCTCTTCGTGCGGTCGTCGGGGGAGCAGCGCACCTCGAACTTCCTGCTCTGGCAGTCGGCGTACGCGGAGCTGGTGTTCCAGGACACGCTCTGGCCGGACTACCGGCGGACCCACCTCTGGGAGGCGATCGGCCAGTACGCGGACCGCGACCGCGCGCTTCGGTGGGGCGGTGGACGCACCGAAGGCGGAGTAGCGCGCTCGCAGCGCGCTTCAGCAGGTTCCTGGCGCTTCGTTCCCAGGGGGACGGCCGTCACGCGGCCTCGCCGCGCGCCGGTACCGGCCGTGGGGCCCAGGCCCCGGGTCGGCCAGGGGCCTGCCGAAGCGGCGCAGCCTGCCGAAGTGCTGGAGCTGGGGGGCTGCTCGGGATTCGACTGCCCACGCAGAGGTCGGCGCGACCATACTTCCTGTCAGGAACGGGGCCGCGCTGCAGGTGTCCGGCCGGGACGCCACGCGACCTCGAGAAGACGGGGTCCACTGTGATGACGACGACGGCCGACATGATGAAGTCCATGTCGATGCCCACGGGGATGGACATGTCCGCCATGCAGGACTGCATCGACCAGTGCTCGATGTGCATGCAGGCCTGCATGATGTGCGCGGATCAGATGGCGGGCATGGCCGACATGGGCCGGTGCGCGGCCATGAGCGCGATGTGCGCGGACGTCTGCGACACGATGATGCGGATGATGCTGCGGCCGATGGGCATGGACATGGGCGCGATGGAGTCGATGCTCCGCGCGTGCATGGCCATGTGCGAGGCGTGTATGGCCGAGTGCCGGATGCACGCGGACCGAGCGCCGCCTGCGCGATGTGCGCGGACGCGTGCGAGGCGTGCATCGCCGCCTGCCGCACGATGATGGGCTCGATGGCGGCCGCCTGAGCAGCAGCCGAGCACCGATCAGACGGTGGCCACGTTGTAGCGGTGGTCGCCGGCGGCGAGCAGGCCGTACGCGGAGTGGAGCGCGACGATCGATCCGGCGGGCAGCGCAGCGCTGAGGTCGGCGTGGTTCCAGATGCGGAGCACGCCGCCGTCGGACCACCGCTCGAGCTCCAGCACGCCGTCGGGGCGGGCGTCGAGCACTCGAGCGTCGACCCAGCCGTGCGGGGCGAGGTGCGCGAGCCGGGTGCGCAGCAGCGTGACGGCGTGGCCGGCGCGGTCGTCCACGCACATGCCGCCGTGCTCGCAGACGGTGTGCACCGTGTGCGGTCGTGGCGTGCGCAGGCTCATGGCTCCGGTCCCTCTCCTGTCGGAGACGCCACAGTAGGTCGGCAGGGTCGCTGCGGTCGACTCCCCAGGTCACGGGGCGAAACATGTCAGCGGCGCAGGCGGGACAGCAGGCGGTCGGCGTCGCCGGCGGAGCGGAGCCGCACCAGCCGCAGGTCCGGATTCGCGGCGAGCGCCGCGCGCACCCGCGGCCCGTGCAGTCGCAGCGTGCCGGCTGCCCACCGGATGACGTGCTCGTCGTCCGTGAAGAAGGTGCGGAGCGGCAGGTTCGACGTTGCCGTTCCACAGCTCGGTACGTCGCAGCCGCCGGACCACGGTCCTCGACCGTGACCCGCCACAGGATGAGGGCAGCCGGCGGATCGAGCCAGACGAGCACGTCCGCTCGCTCGGTGAGCAGCGGGCGCACCGCTGGGTAGAACCCGTCGACCACCCAGCCGGACGCGTCCGTCAGCGCGGAGACGTCCTCGAGGAAGGCGCGGCGTTCGCGGCCCAGCCGGCCTGCCACTGCACGGCGTCGAGCTCCACGTGCGGCACGTCGAGCGCCGCCGGCGATCCGCCGCGCCAGGGTGGTCTTGCCGCTGCCCGAGTTGCCGATCGACGAGCCAGCGGCGCGCATCGGTCGAGCAGCACCCCAGCACGGTAGCGGCCGTCGGACGCCGCATCGCCCGGCCGGTAGGCTCGGCGGACGACATCAGAGGCCGGACAGCCAGTCCCGGCCCAGAACGGGAGCTCCGTGGCCGCCAACTCGCTCGACGCCGTCATCGCCCTCGCCAAGCGCCGGGGCTTCGTCTTCCAGGCGGGTGAGATCTACGGCGGAACCCGCTCGAGCTGGGACTACGGCCCCCTCGGCGTGGAGCTGAAGGAGAACATCAAGCGCCAGTGGTGGCGCACGATGGTCCGCGGCCGCGACGACGTCGTCGGCCTCGACTCCTCCGTGATCCTGCCCCGCCAGGTGTGGGAGGCGTCCGGGCACGTCGAGGTCTTCAGCGACCCGCTCGTCGAGAGCCTGCACACGCACAAGCGCTATCGCGCCGATCACCTCATCGAGGCGTACGAGGCGAAGCACGGGCATCCGCCGGAGAACGGCCTCGCCGACATCAACGACCCGGAGACCGGCCAGAAGGGCTCGTGGACCGAGCCGCGCGCCTTCTCGGGCCTGATGAAGACCTTCCTCGGCCCGGTCGACGACGAGCAGGGGATGCACTACCTGCGTCCGGAGACCGCGCAGGGCATCTTCGTGAACTTCGCGAACGTGCTGAACTCCGCGCGGATGAAGCCGCCGTTCGGCATCGGCCAGATCGGCAAGAGCTTCCGCAACGAGATCACGCCGGGCAACTTCATCTTCCGCACGCGCGAGTTCGAGCAGATGGAGATGGAGTTCTTCGTCGAGCCCGGCACCGACGAGCAGTGGCACGACTACTGGATCGGCGAGCGGGAGCGCTGGTACACCGACCTCGGCATCCGGCCCGACAACCTGCGGCTGTTCGAGCACCCCAAGGAGAAGCTCTCCCACTACTCGAAGCGCACCGTCGACATCGAGTACCGGTTCGGCTTCACCGGCAGCGAGTGGGGCGAGCTGGAGGGCATCGCGAACCGCACCGACTTCGACCTCACGACCCACTCGAAGGCGTCGGGCACCGACCTCAGCTTCTTCGACCAGGCGAAGGGCGAGCGCTGGACGCCGTACGTCATCGAGCCGGCGGCGGGCGTGACGCGATCGCTGATGGCGTTCCTCGTCGACGCGTTCACCGAGGACGAGGCGCCGAACACCAAGGGTGGCGTCGACAAGCGCACGGTGCTGAAGCTCGACCCGCGCCTCGCGCCGGTGAAGGCCGCGGTGCTGCCGCTCAGCCGCAACGAGCAGCTGTCGCCGCTCGCCCGCGAGGTCGCATCCGACCTGCGGCAGAACTGGAACGTGGAGTTCGACGACGCGGGCGCCATCGGGCGCCGCTACCGGCGGCAGGACGAGATCGGCACCCCGTTCTGCATCACGATCGACTTCGACTCGCTCGAGGACCGGGCGGTCACGGTGCGGCAGCGCGACTCCATGCAGCAGGAGCGGGTCGGGCTCGACCGGCTGATGGGCTACCTGCAGGCGTCGCTCGTCGGCGCCTGAGCCGTGACGGCCGGAGCCGATCTCGGCGATCGCGCCGCCGCTGCCCGGACCGGCGATCATCCGGCAGCGGTGGCGCGACGCGGTCTTCCTGCACTGGCGCGCGGACCCGGCGCTCGTCGCGCCGCTGCTGCCACCCGGCACCGTGCCGGACGAGTTCGACGGCGCCGCCTGGGTGGGCCTCATCCCGTTCCGGCTCGAGGCGTCGCAGTTCTTCACCGCGCCCCCGGTGCCGTGGCTGGGCACCTTCCTCGAGACCAACGTGCGGCTCTACGCCGTCGACGGCGACGGGCGGCGCGGCGTCGTGTTCCGCACCCTCGAGGCGCAGCACCTCCTGCCGGTGCTCACCGCGCAGGTCGCCCTCGGCCTCCCGTACCGATGGGCGCGGATGCGGTCCCGACGGATCGGGGACGAGCTCGCGTACGCGTCCGAGCGGCTCACGGGCCCGACCCGGCCGCGCACCCGCATCCGGGTGCGGATCGGCAGCGAGACCGTCACCGATGATCCGCTCGCCGACTTCCTCACCGCCCGCTGGGCGATGCACGTGGCGCGGGGCGGGCGCACGACCTACTGGCGCAACACGCACGAGCCCTGGCCCCTCGTCACGGCGGAGCTGCTGGAGCTGCAGGACGAGCTCGTCGCCGACGCCGGCTTCCCGGGCCTCGCGGATCGTGCCCCGGACTCGGTGCTCTTCTCGCCGGGCGTCACCACCGGCTTCAGCGCGCCGTGAGCGATCCGGCCTGGGACCTGCTCGTCATCGGCGCAGGCCCGGCGGGTTCGACCGCAGCGCGGGTCGCCGCCGCCGGTGGCGCTCGAGTGCTCCTCGTCGACGCGGCCAGGTTCCCGCGCTACAAGACGTGCGGCGGCGGTCTCGTCGGCACCTCCCTCCGCCTCCTGCCGCCCGAGGCGCTCGCCGTGGTCGAGCGTCGGGTGGACCACGTGACCTTCGCGTTCCGCGGCGGTCGCGCACGAGGGGTGCGTTCGTCCCGGCCGTTCCTCGCGCATGGTCGACCGTGAGCGGTTCGACCAGGCCCTCGTGGACGCGGCGGTGACGGCCGGCGCGGAGTTCCGGGACCACGTCCGCGTGCGCGCGGTCGAGCAGCACGCGCGATGCGGTCGTCGTGCGGACGGATGCGGGGGAGCTGCGCGCCTCGGTCGTCGTCGGCGCGGACGGCGCGTCCGGCATCACGGCACGGCACGTCGGGGTGCGGATCGCGCGGGCGGATCTCGGCCTGGAGGTCGAGCTCGAGGACGCGGGCGACGAGTGGAGCCGACGGATCCACCTCGACTGGGGCCGGGATCGGGGCACCTACGGCTGGGTCTTCCCGAAGGACGGCCATCTCACCGTCGGGGTGATCGAGCGGAAGGGTCGCGGCGAGCAGACCCGCGCCTACCTCGACCGGTTCGTCGCGGGACTCGGCATGCAGGACCGGAGGGTGCTCCGCAGCTCGGGGCACCTCACCCGCTGGCGGGAACCGGGGTCGCCCGTGCGGCGGGATCGCGTGATCGTCGTCGGGGACGCCGCTGGCCTGCTGGAGCCGTGGAGTCGCGAGGGGATCTCGTACGCCCTGCGCTCGGGTGCGCTGGCCGGCGAGGCGGTGATCCGCGGGCTGGCGAGTGGTGTCGCCGCCCTGTCGTCATACGAGGACGCGGTCGCGCGGGAGCTCGAACCCGAGCAGCGCGCCGGCGCGACGATGCTGCGCGTGTTCGAGCGGTGGCCGGTGCTGATCCACCTGGCCCTGTCCCGGGTGGGGCTCGGGGCGACGGGATTCGTCCGGATCTGCCGCGGCTCCCTCGACCTGCCCCGGGTGCTGTCGCACCGCAGCGTCGCGATCGCCGCCCGGGTGCTCGGCGGTCGGGAGTAGGGCAGCGCTTCAGTCGGTCCCCGCAGGCCGTGGTGTTCCGTTCATGAGTGCCCGGAACATCTCCTCGAACCGCCAGAAGGACGGGTTCGCGACCTGCGACGTCCGGATGCCGGCCGTTGTCGATCGATTGGCATCCGGTGGTCGCCCACCGGAGTTCCGTGGTCGTGGCGGGTGTGGTCCGCGGGGCCGGGGACATGAACGCGATCACGGTGACGTCGCCGAGATCCGCGGGGCAGCGCGACCGGACCGGTGAGCGAGACGACCGGAACCGTTCGAATGGCCGCGGCGAGCGCCTCGGCCTTCGCCGACCGACAGGCGGATCTCTCGCGCGAGCACGTTCGCGTTCCTACGCCGTGGGAGAACCGGCAGACCAGCGCCCCCGAGACCCGCAGCGAGGACGGGAGGAGCGATGCCCCACCGCCTCGGGCGAGTGGCCCCTCGTGCCCGGGGCCGACGACCGGCGGGCAGTGGCCGATCCGGATCACCACCGGGACCCCTGGAAGCGTCACGGTCGGCGTGGGTGCGACGTTGCTCGTGGGGGGAGCGGAGGCCGTATCTGCGGGTCGTGTCCCGCACGCCGTGAGCACCAGCGCAGCCGCGATGGCGACGACGGCCAGCGGGACGCCGTGAGGGATTCGGGACGGGTTCACGGGGCGCATACCCGGGAGTGTGCGCGGGGCATGGATTCGTCTCACGATCGGTCCGAGCCGCGCTGGTGGGTCGGGCCCGACACGTACCTGCCGGGTCAGCCGGGCGGTGCGGTCGTTCGTGCGGTGCTTCGTGCGGCTGCGGATGCGGTGCTGCTGCATCCGGTGTCGTTTCAGCGGTGTCCCGCGCCACCGTTTCGGGACGAGGTGGGGGACGTGTTCGTGGATCCGGATCTCCCACTCGTCGGTGGAGTGGATGAGGTGGTGGTGGAACGTGCACAGCAGGATGCCGTTCTCGATGTCGGTTCTTCCGTGGTCGCGTTTCCACCAGGCGATGTGATGCGCCTCGGTCCACGCGACCGGGGCCCGGCAGCCGGGGAACGCGCACCCGCCGTCACGGGCGGCGAGGGCTCGGCGTTGGGCGCGGCTGAAGCGGCGCTTCTTCCGTCCCAGGTGCAGCGGTTCGCCGTCCTTCCCGGTGACCACGAGGCGGGTCTTGCCGGCGCATTGCAGCCGTTCGACCGACGGGATCGAGATCCGGCCGAGGACCCCGTCGATCCACCCGCAGCCTTCCCGGTTCGCCAGGTCGGCCGCGTCGACGTGGATCACGACCTCCGGCTCGGGTGCCTTACTGGGCTTGTCGGGGTCGACGCCGAGGCCGGCCCGGAGGATCGCGAACAACGTGTCGTGGTCGAACTGGGCCTTCGTGCGGTCGTCGCCGACCTCATGCCATTCGGTGTCGTCGTCGCAGTCCTCGGCGGGTTGCCGCTTCCACTGCACGCCCTTGCCGGTTCGCGTCGAAGATCGCCCGCAGCAGCGCGGTCTCCTCGGTCGCGGCGAGGATCACGCTGCGGGTGATCCCGTCCGGTCCCTCGATCCCGACCTTCACACCCCGGTTGCGGTGCGCGGCGTCCTCGGCCGGCTTCGCCCCGTCGGGGTCGAGCCGGGCCTGCCACACCTCGGCCTGCACCCGCAGCAGATCCGGTGAGGTGCTGAGGCGCGCTGTCGACCAGCGCGGCTTCGGCGATCTCGAGCTCCTCGGCGTCCGCCCGTCGGGCGATCGACGCCGAGCGCGTCCACGATCACCCGGGCAGCGTCGACGCTGATGGCGCCGGACTGCAGCGCGGCGCCGACATGGCGACCACCGGCCGGGGAGCTCCTCGCCCTGCATCGACAGCCGCGACCGGACCCGAAGTCCGAGCGCTGTCCGCTTCCGCGCTTCCCGTCCGCTGATCAGCAGCTCCCGCGCGAGCAGGTCGGTCGCGTCCCGGTCACCGGACCGTCGGGCGAGCCCGTGCTCGCCGAGCTGCTCGCGGGACCGCCACGCGATCTCACCCGCCAGATCGCGACCCGGCGCGCGTCGACCAGCCGGCCGAGCGCCTCCCACGCCTCGGCGTCCTCGAGCAGCTGCCGGTCACCCATCCCCGCCGGACCGCACGGCAGATCGGCGACGACGGTGGTCGCCTGCCCGAGCTGTCCGTGGTCCTGCATGCGCACATCGTGACACCCGCCACCGACACTCCCCAGCGCTCGAGACACGCGCTCGACCAGGGATTCGTTCTCCCCGACACCACCGCCGAAACGGGCCTGTGGAAGAGAGGATCCCGCGCCAGCATGCGGCCAGTCCGAAGCGTGGGACCAGGCGGTCCCACCGCATGACCACGTCGCGCGGTAGCTGTGTCACTGCGCGGTACGCATGCATACCGCGTGACGCGACCGCGCGACGAGCTACCGCGTGACGCGGAATGGACGTCAGTCGCTGATGTCCGCGATGGTCGCGTCGAGCCCGTGCAGCAGCTCCGCCGCATCGACGAAGGCGGAGAGCCCGTGCTCGCCGGCACCCATCGCGATGCGTCCGGCGATCCGCTCATCGGCGAAGACCGGCCACGCCGTCGTGCTGCCGAGCGGCGTGATCGTGCCGCGCTCGTAGCCGGTCGCCTCGAGCGCGGCATCCGCACTCGGCAGCTGCAGCTTGTTCACGCCCACGACCGCGCGCAGCTTCGGCCACGCGATCTGCCGGTCGCCGGGGATGAGGGCGAACAGGAAGGTGCCGTCGCTGCGCTTCACCACGAGCGACTTCACGATCTGCGCCGGCGAGATGGCGAGGAGTTCGGCGGCCTCCTCGAGCGATCCGGCTGCCGGCCGCTCGAGGAACTCGACCTCGATGCCGCGCTCGGTCGCGTCCTGGCGCACGTGCTCCCTGCTCATCCGGCCACGGTACGGGAATGAACGGGGCCGCTCAGCGGTCGGATCCCGTATGACCGACGCCGTGAAGATCGACATCTGGTCCGACGTGGCCTGCCCCTGGTGCTACATCGGCAAGCGGAAGTTCGAGGAGGGCGCCCGCCGGGCCGAGGTGCCGGTGGAGGTCGAGTACCACTCCTTCGAGCTCTCGCCCGACACCCCCGAGACCTACGCCGGCAGCACCGCCGAGTTCCTGTCCGACCACAAGGGCCTGCCGATCGCCGACGTGCACCGCATGCTCGACCAGGTGACGGCCATCGCCGCGTCCGTCGGGCTGCACTACGACTTCGACACCGTCGTGCACACGAAGACGCTGCTCGCTCACGAGCTCCTGCATGTCGCGAAGGCGCAGGGTCGGCAGCTCGAGATGGCGGAGGTCCTGTTCCGGGCCTACTTCGAGCAGGGCCGCCATGTCGGCCGGATCGACGACCTCGTCGAGCTCGGCGTCGAGGCGGGGCTCGACCCGGATGTCACGCGGGCTGCGCTCGAGTCGCACGAGTACGTCGGTGACGTGCAGGCGGACATCGCGCAGGCGGTGGCCTACGGCATCCGCGGCGTCCCGTTCTTCGTGATCGACGGGCGGTACGGCGTCTCCGGCGCGCAGGACCCGGACGTCTTCGCGGACGCGCTGCGGCAGGTCGCCGCGGAGCAGGAGTCCGTGCGATGAGCGAGCCGCGACCGATCGTTCCGCTCACGCTGCTCGGCGCCGCCGCGCCCGCCTGCGAGGGCGACGACTGCCTCGTCGCCACGGCGGAGTCCGTCACCGGCTCCTCCACAGGGGCGCCCGCCGCCCTCTGATCGGCGGCTCGGACGGCTCCGCGACGGCGTGTCGCCCGCGTCGGGGAGAATGGACGGATGCCGACCACCGCTCTCGCTCCCGCGCGTCCGCTGGCCATCGGACCGCTGACGCTCGCCGCCCCGGTGGTGCTCGCACCGATGGCCGGCATCACGAACACGGCGTTCCGCCGGCTGTGCCGCGAGTACGGTGCCGGCCTCTACGTCAGCGAGATGATCACGAGCCGGGCGCTCGTCGAGCGCACCCGCGAGTCGATGCGGCTGATCACGCACCACGAGAGCGAGACGCCCGCGGTCGGTGCAGCTCTACGGCGTCGACCCGTCGACGGTCGAGCAGGCCGTGCGGATGCTCCGCGACGAGGACCGTGCCGACCACATCGACCTCAACTTCGGCTGCCCCGTGCCGAAGGTCACCCGCAAGGGCGGGGGAGCGGCGCTGCCCTGGAAGCTCGACCTGTTCCGCGAGATCGTCGAGCGCGCCGTGCAGGCGGCCGGGCCGCTGCCGCTGACGGTGAAGATGCGCAAGGGCATCGACGCCGACCACCTCACCTACCTCGAGGCCGGCCGCATCGCCGAGGGCGCCGGGGTGGCCTCGATGGCGCTGCACGCCCGCACGGCGGCCGAGTTCTACTCCGGCACCGCGGACTGGTCGGCGATCACGAAGCTCAAGGAGACCGTGACCAGCGTGCCGGTGCTCGGCAACGGCGACATCTGGTCGGCGGACGACGCCGTGCGGATGATGGCGGAGACCGGCTGCGACGGCGTCGTCGTCGGCCGCGGCTGCCTCGGGCGCCCCTGGCTGTTCGGCGACCTCGCTGCCGCGTTCGGTGCCGGCGACGACCGGCGCGCACCGAGCCGACGCTGGGCGAGGTCGCGGCGGCCTTCCGGCGCCACGCGGAGCTGCTCGTCGAGTTCTTCGGCGACGACCCGGATGGGGGCGAGCACCGCGGCTGCCGCGACATCCGCAAGCACGTGGCCTGGTACTTCAAGGGCTACGGCGTCGGCGGGGCCACGCGTGCCGCGCTGGCGCAGGTGCGAGTCGCTGCAGCAGCTCGACGACCTGCTGGGCACCCTCGACGCGGACCAGCCCTACCCGGGCGAGGCGGCGGAGGGCCAGCGCGGCCGCGCCGGCAGCCCCAAGTCGCCCGCCCTGCCCGAGCGGTGGCTCGACTCGCGCAGCCTCGACGCCGACGGCCGCTCCGAGATCGCGGGCGCCGAGCTGGACACCAGCGGTGGTTGATCCGGAGCACGCCGCCGACCAGTCCTACGGCGAGGCCGACCGCGAGCGGTGGCTGCCCGAGGAGCACTCCTCCCGGCGCAGCGACTTCGCCCGCGACCGCGCACGCCTGCTGCACTCGAGCGCGCTGCGCCGCCTGGCCGCCAAGACCCAGGTGCTCTCGCCCGACCATCGGGCTCGACTTCGCCCGCAACCGCCTCACGCACTCGCTCGAGGTCGCGCAGGTGGGCCGCGAGCTCGCCGGAAGCCTCGGCCTCGCACCCGACGTCGTCGACACCGCCTGCCTCGCGCACGACCTCGGGCATCCGCCGTTCGGGCACAACGGCGAGCGGGCGCTCTCCGAGTGGGCGGAGGACATCGGCGGCTTCGAGGGCAACGCGCAGTCGTTGCGGCTGCTCACGCGCCTCGAGCCGAAGGTGTTCGGCGCGGACGGCGCGCCCTACGGCCTCAACCTCACGCGAGCCAGCCTCGACGCGAGCGTCAAGTACCCGTGGGGTCTCGACCACGCCGTCGGCGACCCGAGCGGCCGCGCGAAGTTCGGCTACTACCCGGAGGACGCCGCGGCGTTCGACTGGCTGCGGCAGGGCGCGCCCGGCGAGCGCCGGTGCATCGAGGCGCAGGTCATGGACCTCTCCGACGACATCGCCTACTCGGTGCACGACTTCGAGGACGCCGTGGTCGCGGGATCGGTGGATCTCGCGGCGCTCCGCTCGAACGCCGCCCAGCGCGACGTCGTCGCCGCCATGTACGCGTGGGTCGGCGGCGCGTTCGACCAGGACGAGCTCGTCGAGGCGCTGCACCGGCTGCGGGCGATGGAGCCCTGGATCCTCGAGTGGGACGGCTCTCGCCGCGCGCACGGCGCGCTGAAGAACCTGACCAGCCAGCTGATCGGCCGCTTCGCCGGCGCCGCGACCCAGGCGACCCGTCGGGCGCACCCTGCCGAGAACCTCGTGCGGTTCGGCGCCGACGTCGAGGTGCCCCGCGGGCATCCAGGCGGAGATCGCGGCGCTGAAGGGCGTGGTCGCGGCTTTCGTGATGGCGCACAACACCCGCCAGCCGATCTACCTCGAGCAGCGGGTGCTGCTGATCGAGCTCGCCGAAGGCCTGCTCGCCCAGCCCGAGCGGCTGGACACCGCGTTCCGCGCCGACTGGGCGGATGCGGCCGACGACGCGGAGCGGCGCCGGGTGGTCGTCGACCAGGTGGCGAGCCTCACCGACCAGTCGGCGCTCGCCTGGCACGCGCGACTGTCGGCGTGAGCCGGGTCCGCCGCATCCCCGACGCCCCGGGTCTCCAGCTCGAGGCGGCGCTGCTCGCGGGCGGCCTCCGTGCGCTGCTGCTGCAGCTCGCCCATCCGGCGGTCGGTCACGGCGTCGCGGAGCACAGCGACTTCGCCGCCGATCCGCTCGCCCGGCTGCGCGGGACGCTCACCTACGTCTACGTGATCGCCGCGGGCGACGACCGCACGGCCGAGGCGGTCACCGAGCCGCATCGACCGCCTGCACGCCCGCGTCGTCGAGCATGCCCGGCGCCGCCGTCGTCTACGACGCGGCCGACGCCGACCTCCAGTTCTGGGTCACCGCGACGATCGCCGACACGGCGCTGCGCATCGCGGACGCCGTCTGGGGCCCGCTGCCCGCGCCGCTCGCCGACGAGCTGCTCGCCCGGCTGGGCAGGATCGGCACGGCGCTCGGGATGCCGCCCGAGCGGTGGCCCTCGACGCGGTCCGGCTTCGAGGCCGCGTTCGCGGACGCCGCGGGGACGCTGCGCCTCGATCCGGCGACCCGCGAGGTGATCGCCGAGCTCTTCGCGGCGCGCGGCGCTCCGCGCTGGGTGCGCGCCCTGCTGCCGTTCCTCATCGCGGCTACCCTGCCGACGCTGCCCGCGCTGCGGGCGGAGCTCGCGCCGCTCGTCCCCGTCCGGCGGCCGGACCTCACCCCGCTCGCCCGAGGCCTCGCCCCGGTCTACCGGGCGCTGCCCACGGCGGTGCGCCGCCTTCCCGCGACCCGGCTCCTCGCCCGGGAACGACGCCGGGTCGCAGCCCGGCGCCCGCCCCGTCGCGTCGGCGCCGAAACCTAGACTCTCGGCATGGCCGGCCGCATCCGCTCGAGTGACATCGAGGAGGTCCGGGCCAGGACGAACATCGCCGACATCATCGGCGAGCAGGTCACTCTCAAGCCCGCCGGTGTCGGCGCTCTGAAGGGCCTCTGCCCCTTCCACGACGAGCGCAGCCCCAGCTTCAACGTGCGCCCGGGTGTCGGGCGGTTCCACTGCTTCGGCTGCGGCGAGAGCGGCGACGTCTACGCCTTCCTGATGAAGCTCGATCACGTCACCTTCGTGGAGGCCGCCGAGCGGCTCGCGGCCCGGATCGGGTTCCGGCTCACCTACGAGGACGGCGGCCCCGCCCAGGACACGACGAACCGGGTGCGGCTGCTCGACGCCAACCGGGTGGCTGCGGAGTTCTTCGCGGAGCAGCTGCCGACCGCCGCGGCCGAGCCCGGGCAGCGGTTCCTCACCGAGCGGAACTTCGACGCCGAGGCCGCCGCCCGATTCGGCGTCGGATGGGCGCCGAAGTCCTGGGACTCGCTGACGAAGCACCTCCGCGGTCGCGGCTTCACGGACGCGGAGCTGCAGGGCGCGGGGCTCGTCTCGAGCGGCGACCGCGGCATCTACGACCGGTTCCGCGGCCGGCTCGTCTGGCCGATCCGCGACCTGACCGGTGCCACCGTCGGTTTCGGCGCGCGGCGCCTGCTCGAGGACGACCCCGGGCCGAAGTACCTGAACACGCCCGAGACGGCCGTGTACCACAAGTCCCAGGTGCTCTACGGGCTCGACCTCGCCAAGCGCGACATCAGCCGCGGCCGGCGGGTGGTGGTGGTGGAGGGCTACACCGACGTGATGGCGTGCCACCTCGCGGGAGAGCCGACCGCGGTCGCCACCTGCGGCACCGCCTTCGGCGTCGACCACATCAAGATCCTCCGGCGGGTGCTCGGCGACGACTCCGCGGCGCTCGGCGAGGTCATCTTCACCTTCGACCCGGATGCGGCGGGCCAGAAGGCCGCCGTCCGCGCCTTCGCGGAGGAGCAGCGCTTCTCCGCGCAGACGTTCGTCGCCGTCGGGGTCGACGGGCTCGACCCCTGCGACCTCCGTCTCCAGCGCGGCGACGAGGCCGTGCGGCAGATGCTCGAGACGAAGAAGCCGATGTTCGAGTACATGCTCCGGCAGGTCCTCGCGGGCCACGACCTCGACACCGTCGAGGGGCGTGCCGCGGCGCTGCGCGGCGCCGCGCCGATCGTGGCCGACATCCGCGACGCGACCGTGCAGCCGGGGTACGTGCGGGAGCTCGCCCGGTGGCTCGGCATGGATCTCGCCGAGGTCTCCCGTGCCGTGCGCGCCGCGGGCCGGCGGCCCGCATCTGAGCGGGGCTCGGGCGCGCCGCAGCGTCAGGCCGCGCCGGCCGCTGCCGCGTGAGCCCGAGGTGCAGGCTCCGCGGCCGGTGACCCTGCGCGATCTGCCGAACGACCCGGCCACCCGCCTCGAGCGCGAGGCGCTGATGATGATCGTGCAGGTGCCGCATCTCGTCGGCGGCGACCTCATCCATAGGGCGGTCGACGCCGGGTTCTCGAACCGGGTGCTCGCCGCGGTGCGCGACTCGATCAAGGCGCAGCGCGACGCGCTCGGGGGAGCGGGCTGGCTCGACCGCCTGATGGGCGGCGTGCCGGCGCCCGTCGTGCCGCTGGTCGAGGAGCTCGCGTTCCTGCGGCTGCCGGTGCGGGCCGAGCAGGAGGAGCAGCTGTCGCGCACAGCGCAATCAACCGTGGCGGCGCTCGTCGACCGGCACCTCCTGCGCCAGAAGGCGGACCTGGTGCGGCAGCTGCAGCGGACCGAGGGAGCGGAGGACGCGGAGCGGGCGCGGGACCTCCGGAAGCGCCTGGTCGTCGTCGAGGCCGATCGTCGTATGCTCCGCGGCGTATAGGACCCGGGAAGTCCTGGGCGTCCTCCGCGTGCCGTGAGGCCGCCTCGCTACACTCGCTCGCTTCAGGGGGTGACAGCGTGGCCGGAACGCGGGACGACGTGGTCGTCGCGAGCGACCTGTCGATCGACTATCCGCCGAGCTCCCGACGCGGGCGCTTCACGGCGGTACGGGGTGTCAGCTTCCGCGTCGCGCGGGGCGAGCTGTTCGGCATCGTCGGCGAGAACGGTGCAGGCAAGTCGACCGTGGCGCGGATGATCGCGGGTCGAGGAGGGACCGAAGCGGCGACG
Organism: uncultured Actinomycetota bacterium; assembly: GCA_963771645.1. Taxonomy (GTDB): domain Bacteria; phylum Actinomycetota; class Actinomycetes; order Actinomycetales; family Microbacteriaceae; genus Amnibacterium. The sequence continues at coordinate 125,948 of CAVYUH010000001.1, forward strand.
ACGATCTCGGGCGGTGCACTCACGGTGCTCGGCATCGACGTGCGACGACTGGGGGAACGCGCCCGGCGCCGGCTGTCGGCCGAGGTCGGCTACCTCCCGCAGCAGGCGTTCCGCCTGCTCGACCGCGGCCGCACGGTCGCCGAGAACGTCGCCTGGCCGCTGTTCGAGCGCGACCGGGACTTCGACCGACGTGACGCGGGGCGTCGAGCCGCCGAGCTCATCGACGCGGTGCAGCTGCCGTGGTCGACGATGGCGCAGTATCCGCACGAGCTGACCGCCGGGCAGCTGCAGCGGGTGGCGATCGCGCGCTCGCTCATCCTCGAACCGAGCCTGTGGGTGGCGGACGAGCCGACCGGTGGCGCCGATGTGCCGGTGAAGGCGCCGGTGCTCGACACCCTGCTCGAGCTGCAGAGCGAGCGGGACTTCACGGCGCTCATCGTCAGCCACGACGCCGCGGTGATGTCCCGGCTCACGGATCGCGTCGCCGTCATGCACGGCGGCATGATCGTGGGCCTCGGGTCGCTCGACGACGTGCTGGCGCGGCCGACGCATCCGTACGTGCAGGGTCTGCGGGACGACTACCTGCAGCGCACGTCGCCGATCACGCTGCCCACCCGCGCCGACGCGGCCTCATAGCCCGTTCCGAGCGAGATTCGCTGGAAATCCCGGCCTGCTCAGAGGCTGCTCTTGGGCTTGATCGGCTTGTCTTGAGGTCGTCCAGGTGCTGTGGACACGGGGTGCAGGGCGGGGCCCTTCGACGGAGCCGACGCACGTCGAGGGGCCCCGGAACCCGCGCTGAGGGGACCAGCCCTCGACAGGGGCCGCGGATGAGACGATCGACCTCCTATCCGGGACCGCGGAGGAGCGAGGATGCAGGGCACGGCGTGGCTGGTCGTCCAGATCCTGATCCTGTCCGGCGCGCTCGTCGTCACCGTCCTGGCCCTCGTGCGCCAGTTCCGGAAGCGCCGCTGCAGCTCCGCTCAGGGCATCGCGTCCGCCGCAGGCGGCTCGCGGAGCCCGACCACGTCATGCCGCCACCAGACGTCGGGGTACACCAATGTGCCGGTCATCCACGACTCGTAGGCACGCAGCGGGTGCGCTTGGAACGCCACCTCCGGGATGCGCAGCGAAGGGCGCCGCAACCCGAGGTCGCGCCCTGGTACGAAGCCGAACCGGCTGTAGTAGGCAGGGTCCCCCTCGAGCAGCACGGCCGGTGCCCGGTGCCGGTCGGCCGCCTCGAGCGCGGCGCGGACGAGCCGGGCACCGATGCCCTGTCGCTGGAACCGTGGCTCCACCGCCAGGGGGCTGAGCACGAGGGCAGGGACGAGCCGCCGTGGAGTGTCGATGAGGCAGGCGGTGAGCAGGACGTGGCCGACGACGTGCTCCCCGACGGCGGCCACGATCGAGAGCTCCGGGGCGACCGCCACGTCGCGGAGATCCTGGAGGAGGCGTCGAACGACCGCGCCCCGCTCGCCGAATGCCGCGACCTGCACCGCGTCGGCCGACTGCCGGTCGGTCGGTCGCTCCGGCCGGAGCAGCACGGAGGTCATGCTCGTCACCGTAGGACCAGTCGTGCGCCTCGCCCCGACCCGGATCGGGTGGCATCCCGTACCGAGGGAGGCGCGCCCCTACGGTGACACCGTGCACCTGGTGCTGCAGAACTCCGTCGTCGGCCCCGGGGCCTTCGGAACCTCGCGGCGCCCGGGATATCGCTCGGGATCTTCGTCGTGGGCCTCCTCGTCTGGGGCCTGTCGAGAAGCCCGGACGCATCCCGCATGGGGCTGGTCGTCCTCACGATCCGCGTCGCCGCCTTCCTCGTGAGCTGCGTCGTCGACGGCGGGCGCAACATCCCCGACGTGGACGAGCTCGCGTCCGCGGTGCGCAGCCGCTACGGGGTGGACATCGGCTGCTCCCAGGGCGTCCTCCTGTTCCGGAGCGCCGGCGACGACCAGCCCGTCGAGCTGACGGCCGGCGGCAGGACGGTCGAAGCCGTGCTGCACCGGTCGCCGGACGGCTCCTTCACCATCGTCGTCGACGGCCAGGAGCTGTCGGCCGTTCGCTAGGCGCTGGGGCCCTGCCGCCGGAGCTGCAACGGGTCGACGAACGCAGCGGTCGGACCTGATGCGGCGGAGCGCACGCTATCCGCCGGGGCAGTACCCGGTCGTCCCGAAGCAGGGAGGACGGAGCAGCGGGGTGGTGTCGAAGTCGTTCGCGTGGATGCGGGCCGCGTCCTTGCGAACTGTCGCGATGAAGGTGGGGCAGTCGACGTCCTCGACCGTCCATGCCGTCGCGTCGATCGCGGTGGCCGGCAGTCCGATGCGGAGGCAGGTCACCCACGGGCGTTCGGGTGGCCCGAACTCGGCCTCGCCGCCGATGACTCCTCCCCAAGCGACGTCGACAGCGGCCCCGGAAGCGCCGACGGGCCGCGCGCGGAGCAGGACCGGCGATCCGGCGCCGACGGCGTCCGTGCCGACCGCAGCGATCCGCGCGGTGGTCTGCGGCATGGTCGCGGTGCCAGCGGCGATCTCGCTGAGGGTCGCGCCGCCGTCGAGCGCGGACCGCACGCCGTCGTTGCGGAGGCTGTAGGCGATCGTGCGCGCCTCGTCGCCGACCGCGGTCTTCAGGGTGCTCGACGGCTCGGCTTGCGCCGAGAACGCGACACCGATCAGCGCCGGAACGGCGACGATGACGAGGACCACGAGCCCGCAGACGATCAGCAGGACCCCCGTGAGCGTCGAGACGGGACGATCGGGCTGCACATGACCATCTCGGCAGGACCGGCGCGCCCAGTCAAACGGCTGCCCCCGGAAGCCCTGGCGGGAACCGGGCCTGCCCATGCAGTCGGCTCCCAGCAGCCGACGCGACGAGGACACCCGGGCCCCTCGCGGGCGGGATGCGATCACAGGGAACACGCGCGGGATCCCTTCCGGCGAAGCTCGGGCGCTGGACGAAGCGCAGCTCCACGAACTGCTCCACGAGGCGGCACCTGCTGCCGACCCCGCACCGGGTCCGTCCTCCCCTCTGAGGAACCTTTCTGGGAGGAGCCACATCGGCGCTGCCGCTGTGATCCGCAGTGCTGGTTCGCCGGCTTCGTCGGCAGACCCGGACTCGGGATGCGTGGGGTCGGGCCGGCGGGGATCGGGGCGTCCATCGGTTTTCGCTCGCCCCTAGCTTGGAGGCGTGCCGATGTCTCCGTACGTACGATCCCTCCGAGCCCGCATCGGCCACGACCTTCTGCTCCTGCCGGGCGTGACGGCCGTGATCCGCGACGCGGATCGGTTCCTACTCGCACGACAGCGGGACGGCCAACGCTGGAGCCTGATAGGCGGCGGCATAGAACCAGGAGAGACGCCGCAGGAAGCCCTCGCCCGCGAGGTACTGGAGGAGCTCGGCGTCGCGGTCACCATCGGCAGGATCGTCGGCGCCTATGGCGGGAGCGCCCTGGCGGTGACAGCCGCCAACGGCGATCAGGTCAGCTACGTCACCACGGCTTTCGAGTGCAGCGTCCCGACGACGCCCTTCACGCTCGAAGTCGACGAACTCCTGGAAACAGGATGGTTCCCTCGGGTCGACATCAGCCGGCTCGAGCGTCACGGGTGGATCGACGCCGTGCTCGACGACGCGGCAGCGTGAAGGCCCTCCATCAGCGGGTTCGATCTCCGGAACCTGCTCTCGCCCAGCCGATCGTCTGGAAGAGGAGTGCGAGTCAGGTGTTCAGCGTGGCCGCGAGGTGGGGGCGCACGATCGATACGAGGGCGCGATGCGTCGTCCAGTCGGCGCTGACAACGAGTCCGCGGCCGGTGTGGAGAGGATCTCCTGCGAGATCGGTGACGACGCAGCCGGCTGCTTGGCAGATGGCTATCCCCGCAGCGAAGTGGACGTTGTCGCGGAACGAGCCGTCCGAGAGGTAGGCGGCTCGTCGGCCCGCAGCGACCCAGGCCACGCCGAGCGTGGATGCGATGATGCGGGGCCCGTAGTCGGCAAGGAGGGCGGGGTCGCTGACGAGCTGGCCTCCCACGAATGGCCTGTTGCGCGGTCCATCGCAGTTGACCTCGACGAGACCGGATTGCGCGCTTGGCTGCAGAACCGAGTCCTCGACGCCGTGTCGGACGAATGCCTCGCGGCCATCCGTCCAAAAGACCTCGTCCGCGATCGGGTCTGCGGCTGCTGCAGCGACGCTGCCCGATCCATCCACGAGTGCCACGTTGACCACGACCAGAGGCGTGGTAGCAGCGAAGTTCGTTGTTCCGCACAGTGGGTCGACGAGCCACCGGCGGGAACGCGAGGGGTTTCCTGAGGCGCCGGTTTCCTCGCCGGTGCGCGCATCGTCAGGGCGATGTTCGGCGAGTAGCGACATGATCGCGTCCTCGGCGTCACGGTCGGTCTGCGTTGTGAAGTCAGTGCCGCTCTTGCCGAATTTGCGGTGAGCCGAGCCGTAGTCACGGGCGACGACTTCGGCCCCCGCCAGGGCTGCGGAAATCGCGAGCTCAGCATCGGTGAGAGCCATCGCCCGACCATATACGGGCGGCTGCAGGCGAACGAGTGACGAGGACGTACACGCACCGCTGAACGGATGACACGGGCACGAGCCGGATGACGGTCTCCGGTGACCGGCATTGCGCCGGGCTGTGCGGTGCGGACGCTTTCTCGGAAACGATCGTCAGTAGGTGCGCCAGGCGCATCATGGTCCCGTGACCAGTACCTCGCCTGGCGAGCAACGCGATCTGCTCTTGAGAAGGCGTCGCTTGCTTCGTTGGCGGCGTCGGCTCAACTGGGCATTGCTCGCACTCGTCGCTGTAGTGGTGATCGATCTTGTGGTGGTGGGGATCACCTCCTCGAACTGGGTGTCATTGGTGGCCGCGATCTTCGTCGGGGGCGTTGGGGTGGGGTCGCGCCCGTACCAGTTGCGGCGCATCGACTTCACGCTTCGCGGTGTGGAGGCGCAACTCGCTGACCCCAATAACGAGGTGTGACCGCCAAGGCTCAGCACGCGCTGGCAGGTCCTCGGCCGTAATGTCGCGGCTCACCCGCGAAATCGATCGGCTTGGTGAGGTAGTTGGGCGGTCTTGCTCGCTCCGGGCACCGCGGGAGGGGTTACGGCATGTCGTGCCCATTCGTGGCCCGGGGCGCGCAACATTTGGGCCCATCGCTCCCTCTTAGGAGTGTGAGCGTGGCGATCGTGATGCCCGCCCTTTGGGACGGAGTGCAGATGGCGGCTTGGTCGGCCGATTCGCGGTATACCGCGTTGGTGGCGAGCCGGGGCGCCGAGCTGATGAAGGTCGCGTTGCTGGTGGCGGGGAATCGGCAGGATGCCGAGGACGCCGTGCAGGACGCGATCATCGCGGTGTCGGCGGCGTGGCCGCGGGTCACGGAGCGTGGGGCGTACCAGTACCTGCGGACGGCGGTGGTGCGCAGGGTGCTGGAAGCCAAGCGTCCCGCCACGGTGGACCTCGACTTGTTCGATGCGCCGATCGACGACGACCGGTTCCTGCGTCTCGAGCGGGACCGCACGTTCCTCGACCTGCTCGCGACGTTGCCGCCGCAGCAGCGGGCGGTGCTGGTGCTGAAGTACTACGCGGATCTGGACGACCGGGCGATCGCCCACACGCTCGGCTGCGGTGTCGCGAACGTGCGCAGCCAAGCCTCCCGAGCGCTCGCGCGACTCCGCGTCGAGCTGGCCGGAACGGGGGCCCAGGCATGAACCCCGAAGACCGACTGCGCGAGCTGCAGGACCCGGAGCGGTGGATGAACGTCCGCCTCCCGCACACGCCGGCAGCTCCTGCGGCTGCCCGGACTCGCATGGTGTCGGCGCGAGGCCTGCAGCTCGTCGCGGCGTTCGCGATCGCGATCCTCGCCGTGGTCGGGATCGTGGCAGCTCTCGGGCTGGTGTCCGGGCTTCGGCCCGTTCCGCCGGCTGCCACACCGTCCACGTTTCCGACCCAGACCGCATCGCCGTCGCCGTCGCCGACCGTGAGCCCGGTTCCGTCATTCGCGGCGGTGCCCGGCGCAAGCCACACCTACTCCGCCGGCAACCGACCGTCCGCATGCACCCTCGGCCAACTGCAGACCGACTCCGCTCAGGATGGCGGCGGCGCCGCCGGCACCTACCTGCAGTCGGTGCTCGTCAGGAACACGGGAAGCGACTGCTTCCTCCCGACCGACACTGTGAACGTCGGCGGCCAGACGGCTGCCCTCAATTCCAGTGACGCCACAGCCGGGATGGTCCTGCCGGCCGGCGCGAGCGCCACCCTCCGCATCGGTGCGACATTCACGTGCCAGCCGTCTGGGAGCGCCAACGTGGACCCCAACAAGCCCGTGCTTGCGATCTCGATTCGAGCCGTCGGCGGCTCCCGCACGGTGAAAGCGAAGTACCCGCAGCCCCAGTGCACGGGCGCCCATGTGGACGGTGAGCTGGGCGTGGCCGACGGCACGACGTTCGCCTCCTCACCGAGCGGACTCGAGGCGACGATCGACCAGGGGTTCGTTTCGGCCCCGGGCCCGTTCACCTACGACGTCGCGGTGAAGAACACCGGGACGACCGCGCTCGTGCTGGGCTCCTGCCCGGCCGCCACCGAGGTCATCACCAACGGCACAGGGACGGTCATCACGCGTGCGATCGCGCTTCGTTGCGCGGTCGGCGCCACGCTGCAACCGCAGGTACCGGTGACGGTGACCATGTCGGCCACCATCCCTGGCAAGGGCGACTGGAACGTCACCTGGTTCGTCAGCGGCGGCTCGAAGACCACCATCGCCTCGACCACCTGCACCCTCGACTCGCTGTCATTCCAGACCCAGGGCCACGGCGGGGGAGTGACCGGCAACTGGATCGAGCTGCTGACCGTTCGAAACACAGGCAGCAGTGACTGCGTGCTGCCGGCTTCGGCCTTCGTCGTCAGCGCTCGGCATGCCCGGGCCGGGCAGCCCGCGAACGTCGCCGGATTCCGACTCGTGGCTGGATCTTCCACCCAGCTGGAGTTGCTGGCTGCGACAACCTGTCCGGTAGGTGGCAGCACCATCAACCTCTCGCCGAGAGGGCCCTACACGAGCGTTTTCGTCAGCATCGGCGGCCGCTCGCGCACCATCGGCACCTTCCCCCAACTCCACTGCTCAGACCCGTTCGTCGATCGGTAGCGACGGAAGGGTCCGCAAATTCGATCCCCGGGTCGAGGCCGCCGGCTGGATGCTGCGGAAAGCCGTGGTCTTGCGGCCAGGGGCTTTAGCGCGCCTTCCTCGGGGCTGCGGCTTCTTGTGATCAGGCAATTCTCAAAAGGTCTCGCAAGACGTTGGCCCAGCCTCGAGGTTTTGCGTCACGGGTATTGATCGTCCTGCAGCGTCGGCAAGACGCTCGGGCACGCCTGTCATTTTGACAGAGATCGCCTCGATTCCTTGCTTGGGCCGATCCGCGCTTCTACCGTCCGGGCATGAGCCACCAGCCCGGCGTCAGCCCCCTCGTTGGCCGCCAGGTTCGGGGTGAGGGGGCTAGCGAGGGGTTTTGGGGCGGCTTGCCCTGTCCTGGTCTGCCTCCTCGGCTGGCGCCGTCTCCGAACCACCCACAACTCAGCGAAAAGAAGCTGTGTTGTGGGTGGTTCGGAGATTCAGGAGGCAGACCAGGACAGGGCAAGAAAGAACAGGGGAAAGGAGAGGTGAGGGATATGAATTGAGCGGATAGCGGATAGCAGATAGCAGGGGGAGTGGCAGTGATCGATCGGTGCTGAGGGGCAGGGGGTGGTGGCGGAATGGCGGTGAGGCGGATGGTGCGGGGAAGCGATTCGACGGTGTGGGTGATGGACCGGGATGAGCGGATGATGGACTGGTTCGGGATCGTGCGGGTGACGAATGTGCAGTCGATCCGATGGGTTCTGGGTGCGTTGAACGGCTGGGACCGACCGGTGTCGACGCGGCAAGCGCAGGCCTGGTGCGCCCGCATGCAGACAGCCGGCTACATCGACCGGGTCAACCTCGGGGGAGCGGGCGGCTCGATCGTTTGGGCGACGTTCGCTGGGGTCGGGAAGGCGAAGCCAGATGTGTACCGGCAGACGACCCGCCACGAGATCGCGGTGTCGACCACCTGCGCCCGGTACGCGGCGGCGGGCTATGCATGGCAGCGCGACGAGCGAGCCCAGCATGCCTGGGAGCACCAGGCCGACGGTGTCGCGCTGGGTCCCGACTGGGCCGAGTTGATCGAGGTCGAGCTGACCGCGAAGCGCCCAGTCCGCTACCAGGGCATCTTCCGCGCCTTCCGCAACCGCCTCGACAACGAAGCCGCCCAAGTCACCTACCTGTGCACAGCAGACGCTGGCCGCGCCGTTCGTGCAGCACTCGGGGCGTCACGGGAGGGCATCGTCATCGCAGGCCGAGTGCAGGTTCACGACGTGTTCGATCGAGGGGGCCTGTGGGGCGGCGACGTCTTACCCGACTGGCTCCTATCGGTGGAGCAACGGGCCGCGCCTGAGCAGGAACCGCTGTCGGCCGCCCGCGCTCAACTGGAGTGGTGAGCAAGGAGGCCTGATGGGGAGCGTCGAGCCGTACGCGACCAAGGGCGGCCGCCGATACCGCGTTCTGTACCGAAAGCCGGACCACGTCCAGACTCAGCGGCGAGGCTTTCGGACGAAGAAGGACGCCGAGCTCTTCCTCGCATCGATGGAGCTGGACAAGGCCCGCGGGGTCTATGTGGACTCGGGCCGGTCCCGGATCCGGCTCGCGGACTGGCTCGATCAATGGTTCGCGGATCGCGTCGATCTTCGACCGTCCACGCGGGACCGCGTGGCTGGGATCATCCGCCGTGACCTAAACCCGTCGCTCGGTGCGTACCCGCTCGGTGAGATCAGCCCGAGTGTGGTCCAGCGGTGGATCGCGGAGCTCTCCGGACGGCTCGGCCCCGCATCTGTCCGGAAGTGCGTGCACACGCTTTCCGGGGCCTTGGACGCGGCCGTCGCCGACGGCCGAATCGTCCTCAACCCGGCACGCGGAACGAAGCTGCCCAGGGTGACGAAGAGCGGCAAGCGGTATCTGACGCATGAGCAAGTGGACGCGCTTGCCGAGGCGGTCGATCGGATCGGTGGCGGGCAGCAGAACGGCGCGTTCAACGGATACGGCGACCTCGTCCGCGTGCTCGCCTACTGTGGCCTGCGGTGGGGCGAGGTGTCCGGACTGAGAGTCATGGACGTCGACCTCCGACGGCGACGCCTGGCGGTCAGACACACAGTGGTGGAGGTGAACGGGCTGCAGCACGAGTCGACGCCGAAGGACTATGAAGCCCGCTCGGTGCCCATTCCTGCCGCTCTGGCAGACCGCTTGGTGCCGCTCGTCGCGGATCGGCCACAGGAGGCGCCACTGTTCCCGAGTGCGAGGAGTCGGTCGTGGCTACGCAACCGCGTGTTCCGCGAAGGGTGGCTGGACCGGGCCGCCATCGAGATCGGTCAGCCGGGGCTGACGCCGCACGAACTCCGGCACACTGCCGCAAGCCTCGCCGTCAGCTCGGGTGCCCACGTCAAGGCGGTGCAACGGATCCTCGGCCATGCCTCCGCCGCCGTCACGCTCGACGTCTACTCCGACCTGTTCGACGACGACCTCGATGCCGTCGCGGAAGCCCTCGACCTGCACATCCGACGGGTCGCCGACGCCAAGAGCCCCGCACGTGGCGCTTCGGACGTCGTCAGCTGAAGGTGCGCTCACGTCGGCGGACCCGCCCACAGGCCGGCAAAGGCGCGGGTCCTCGGAACGGCTGCCGTGGATTTGCACAGGCGCGTTCAGCAGGCCGGAGTGACCTCGACGGCCACAGAACCTCCAGCGGGTGTTGCCAAAACGTTGCCACGGCCGGAAAAAGGTGGAGGCCCGGTCTCACGCGATCCGCATGATTCCGGGCCT
>CAVYUH010000002.1:0-171792 GCA_963771645.1 uncultured Actinomycetota bacterium
ATGGCTCGAGGACGAGCGAAGCCGGGGCGCCGCGCGACGGCGCTCGCGGTGCAGGAGATCGCCGACATCCGACACGGCCGGTTCGAGCGGATGCTGTCCGGGCTCACCGCGATCGGCGCGGCGGTGACGACGGTCGAGATCTTCTTCGAGCACGACAAGGCCAGCTTCGGGCGACGCTGGATGTGGGCGCCCATCGTCGTCGGGCCGATCGGTGCCGCCGCGGGCCTCGCGGGCTGGGCCAGCCACCGCATGGCGAAGACGGTGCTGCCCTCTGGCATCGGCCGTGATCGTCGCCAACGGGCTCCAGGGCACGCTGCTGCATGCCCAGGGCATCGGCAACAAGCCGGGCGGCTGGAAGGAGTTCCGCTACAACATGGAGATGGGGCCCCCTCTGCTGGCACCCCTGCTCGTCACCCTGGTCGGCGGCATGGGGCTGCTCGCCGCGGTCCTCCGGCGCGAGCAGTGAACGGAGGTGAGCGGGTCCCGCCCGGCGACGAGGCCCCGAGGTTCCCCGGCTTCGACGTGCTCGACCAGAAGGATCACTGGGACGACGCCACCCGTTCGGTCGTGCTGTCCCGGGTGCATGCGCTGCCGCCCATCCGCTTCTTCACGCCGAAGGAGGAAGCCATCGCGACAGCGCTGCTGGACCGGCTGATGGGGCAGGACGACGATCTCGACCCGCGCCGTATCGACCTCGTGCGGATGGTCGACGGCCGGCTCGCGGAGAACGAGACCGACGGCTGGCACTACGACACGATGCCGCAGGACGACCAGGCCTGGCGGGACACCCTCGCGGGCATCGACGCGGACGCGGCCGAGCGGTACGGCCGGGGGTTCGCCGACTGCAGCCTCGCCGAGCAGCGCGAGCTGCTCGCGGCGGTCCACGGATGGCAGCCCGAGCGATGGCACGGGATGCCGCCGAAGCAGGTGTGGAGCCTCTGGACCCGCTACGCGGCGACCGCGTTCTACGCCCACCCGGCGGCGTGGAACGAGATCGGGTTCTCCGGGCCCGCCTACCCGCGTGGCTACAAGAACCGCGGGGTCGACAAGCTCGAGCCCTACGAGGTGCACGACGCCCGGCCTGACGACGACCCGGTGGCGGAGAGGCGCGGATGACCGGGCGGTACGGGCTCGCAACGAGTCGGCGTGGCTGCTCACGCCGCGTGGCGGCATCGACGACCGCATGCGCGAGCGGATGCGGCACTTCGACGACGACGACGAGGTCGACCTCGTGATCGTCGGCGCGGGCGCCGGCGGCAGCACGCTCGCGCAGCGACTCGCTCGCGGCGGCTGGCGGATCGTGGTGCTCGACGCCGGCCCCTTCTGGGACCCGGAGCAGGACTGGGTGAGCGACGAGGCCGGCTCCCATCAGCTGTACTGGACGGAGCCGCGTCAGATCGGCGGCGCCGACCCCGTGCCGCTCGGCTCGAACAACTCCGGCCGGGGCGTCGGGGGATCGATGGTCCACTACGCCGGGTACACGCCGCGCTTCCATCCGAGCGACTTCGCGACGAGGACGAACGACGGGGTGGGCGCCGACTGGCCCTTCCCCTACGAGGACCTGCGTCCGTACTACGAGCAGATGGAGGCGGAGCTGCCCGTGTCCGGGCAGCAGTGGCCGTGGGGCGACCCGCACGGCTACCCGTACACGGCCGCATCCGGTCGGCGGGAACGGCGAGATCTTCCTCCGCGGGGCTGAGGCGGCGGGCATCGAGGCCCGGGTCGGCCCGGTCGCCATCACCAACGGCCGGTTCGGGCATCGGCCGCACTGCATCTACCGGGGCTTCTGCCTGCAGGGCTGCAAGGTGAACGCGAAGGCCTCCCGCTTGATCACCCACCTGCCCGACGCCCTCGCGCACGGGGTCGAGATCCGTGCCGACTCGATGGTCACGCGCGTGGAGGTCGACGACCGCACCGGGCTGGCCACGGGCGTGCACTACGTCCGCGGCGGCCGGCAGCGCTTCCAGAAGGCCCGCGCCGTCGCCATCGCCGGGTACTCGATCGAGACGCCGCGGCTGCTGCTCAACTCGGCCTCGAAGCGGTTCCCCGACGGCCTCTGCAACGACTACGACCTCGTCGGCCGCTACCTGATGGTGCAGGGCGCACCGCAGACCGGCGGCCGGTTCGACGCCGAGGTGCGGATGTACAAGGCGCCGCCGCCGGAGGTGAGCACCGAGGAGTTCTACGAGACGGATCCGACGAAGCCGTACAAGCGCGGCTTCTCGATCCAGACGGTCTCGCCGCTGCCCATCACGTGGGCGGAGCACATCATGGCGCAGGGGTCACTGGGGCGCGGAGTTCCGCAACTACATGTCCGACTACGTGCACTGGGCGTGCCTCGGCGCGCTGTGCGAGTTCCTGCCGCAGGCCGACAACCGGGTGACGCTCGCCGACGAGCAGGACCGCAACGGCATGCCGGTCGCGCACTTCGCCTACTCGCAGTGCGAGAACGACAAGCAGCTGGTCAAGGCGGCGACCGCGGTGATGGAGCGGATCCTGAAGGCGGCGGGCGCCGACGAGGTCGTCACGATCGACCGCTACGCCCACCTCGTGGGCGGCGCGCGCATGGGCTCGCGGCCCGAGGAGGGCGTGGTCGACGGCGAGTGCCGCAGCTTCGCGGTGGAGAACCTGTTCATCACCGACGGCAGCGTGCTGCCGACGCAGGGCAGCGCGAACCCGGCGCTCACGATCATGGCCGTCGCGGCGCGTGCGGCGGACCGGCTGCTGGCCGGAACCGATGCCGAACGCCCGGCGGCGGCGAGGACGAGCGCCCTCGCCGCCTCCTAGCCGAGGGGCGCCGCGGTCAGCGGCTCGAGCTCGACCAGCGCGTCTGGCTGCCGGAGGCGGCCGGGCGGCCCTGTCCACCTGCGCCGCGGCCGCCGCGCGAAGCGGGGGCGGCGTCGCGGGTGCGTCCGGAGCCCTGACGGGTGGGCTGCCCGCCCTGCCGGGAGGGCGCGCCTTGACGGCCCTGTCCGCCGGAGCGAGCGCGGTCGCCGCCGCGAGCGGGCGATGCGGCGCGGTTCTGCGGCGCGCGGCGCTGCTGCTGCTGAACGGGCGCGACGGCGGGCGGCGCGACCTTCGGGGCGCGCTCGCCGACGAGGCGCTCGACGCTCGCGGACTCCGCGGTGACCGACTCCGGCGTGATCGCGAGACCGGCCTTCTTCAGCAGGGTGGCCACGTCACGGCGCTGCTCGGGCAGCACGAGCGTCACCACGGTGCCGGCCGAACCGGCGCGCGCGGTGCGGCCGGAGCGGTGCAGGTAGGCCTTGTGCTCGGTCGGCGGGTCGACGTGCACGACGAGGGCGACGTCGTCGACGTGCACGCCACGGGCGGCGACGTCGGTCGCGACGAGCACGCGGGCGGATCCGTCGCTGAAGGCGGCGAGGTTGCGGTCGCGGGCACCCTGCGACAGGTTGCCCTGCAGGTCGACCGCGGCGATGCCGGCGGCGGCGAGCTGCTTCGCGAGCTTCTTCGCCACGTGCTTCGTGCGCACGAACAGGATCCGGCGCTCGGCGCCCGAGGCGAGCGCCTCGAGGACGCGACGCTTCGCATCCGCGCCGTCCACCTCGAACACCGCGTGGGACATCGCGTCGACGTGCGACGTGACGTCGTCGACGGCGTGCGTGACGGGGCGGTTCAGGAAGCGGTTCACGATCTTGTCCACGCCGTTGTCGAGCGTCGCGGAGAAGAGGAGACGCTGGCCACCGGCGGGCGTCGCGGCCAGCAGCCGCGTGACGACGGGCAGGAAGCCGAGGTCGGCCATGTGGTCTGCCTCGTCGAGCACGGTGACCTCGACGGCGTCGAGGGTGAGCATCCGCTGCTTGAGCAGGTCCTCGAGGCGGCCGGGGCAGGCGACGAGGATGTCGACGCCGGCCTTGAGGGCCTGCACCTGGCGCTGCTGCGAGACGCCGCCGAAGACGGTCGTCACGCTGAGGCCGGTCGCATCGGCGAGGGGTTCGATCACCGCGGCGATCTGCGTGGCCAGCTCCCGGGTGGGGGCGAGCACGAGCGCGAGCGGACGGCCGGAGCGGCGCGAGCCGCCGGCGAGCCGGCCCGCGAGGCGGGCGACGATGGGGAGGGCGAACGCGAGGGTCTTCCCGCTGCCCGTGCGGCCGCGGCCGAGCACGTCGCGGCCGGCGAGGCTGTCGGGGAGCGTCGCCTCCTGGATGGGGAAGGGCGCGTCGATGCCCGTCGCCGCGAGGGCGGTGACGAGTCGAGCGGGGACGCCGAGTTCGGCGAAGGACGAAGTCATGGAGAAGCTTTCCGGCGGGGCATGCCGCTGATGCGCGGCGATGCGGGAGGCGATCGTGCCGGACGGCACGTCGTCGCGCCGACCGACGCGGGCGGAAGCCCCCGAGACGACATCCGGGTCGGATGGCGGGGCGTGGATCGCTGCTGTCGACGCACGGCGCGCTGGACGCGCCGATCTCCAGTCTACCGGTACGAGGGCCGGGAGCCCGTGTCAGGCGAGGATCGGCCCGTTCTGGGGGTCCGCGACCCGAGTCGGAGCCGTCCTCGCACGCTCCCGCAGCTTCAGAGGGCGCGAGGGCGACGGGGTGAGGGAGCGGCGCTCAGGCCGGGGTGCGGTCGAGGCGCGCGAGCACGCCGGGCAGGAACGCATCGGCCCAGCGGCGGTGGCCGCGGTCGTTCGGGTGGAAGAGGTCGCCCGCAGACCCGCGAAGCGCGTCGAGCAGGCCGCCCACGCCGGTCACCGAGTAGAGCGGCGCCACCCAGAAGCCGTGCTCTGCCGCGACCTCGCGGATGATGCGGTTCGCCTGCCGCGCCCGACGCGCGACGGGCAGCACGCTGAAGCTCGGCAGCTCCGACACGAGGGTGCCGGGCGGCAGGCTGTCGCAGATCCGCGTGTACTCCTCGCGGAACCGCACCGGGTCGAACGTCCAGATGTCGTTCGCGCCGATGCCGAGCGTCACGAGGTCCGGCTCCAGGCCCTCGAGCCGGTGGAGCTCGTCGCGGATCACGACCCCGAGGGTCGCGCCGTCGATCGAGAGGTTGCGCACGCGCACCTGGCGACCGGTTCGCTTCGCGATCGCCTCGGCGAGGATGCCCACGTAGCCGGCCGCAGGTGTGCTCGCGCCGATCCCCAGGGCCGCGGAGTCGCCGAGCGCCACGTAGAGCAGGCTGCCGGGCTGCGCCCTCCCGCGCCCCCGCCAATGCACGTGATGCGCGGGGATCCGGTTCGTCAGCACCGTCACCCAGCGCCGGCGGCGGCGCTCGAGCAGCACCGCGGCTGCGGCCGCGGTCCCGATCGCGGTGACCGCGATCGCCCACCCGCGCCCGCTCATCGGCCGATCGCAGCGGTGCGGCCGCCGGTCGCCGCCAGCAGGTCGGCCGGCGCGAGCTCGATGTCGAAGCCGCGACGGCCACCGGAGACGTAGACGGTCGGATGCCCGAGCGCCGACTCGTCGAGGAAGAGCGGCAAGCGGGAGCGCTGCCCGACGGGGCTGATGCCGCCGACCACGTAGCCGGTGCGCCGCTCCGCGACCGCGGGGTCGGCGAGGGCGGCGCGCTTCGCCTCGGCCGCATGCGCGAGCGCCTTCAGGTCGAGGCTGGTCGAGACGGGCACGACGGCGACCACCAGCCGGTCGTCCGCGGTCACCACGAGTGTCTTGAAGACGCGCGCCGGGTCGACGCCCAGCTCCGCCGCCGCCTCGAGCCCGTATGCGCCTCCTCCCGGCTCGTGCCGGTACGGGTGGGCGGTGAACGGGATGCGCAGCCGGGTCAGGGCGACCGTGGCGGGGGTGCCGGTGCTCGCCATGCCGAGAACGGTATCCGCCGCATCCGCGATCCTCCTGCGGCTGCTGCGGACGTCTGCGGCAGGTGCAGCGGACGCGGACGTCCGTGGCGGCCGCACCGGCTCAGTGCTGGCAGCGCGGGCACCAGTAGATGTCCCGGTCGGTCGCGCCGCGACCCGGCCGCACCGGATCGCCGAGCATGCCGCCTTCGATCGGGGTGCCGCAGCGCCGGCAGGGGCGCCCGGTGCGCCCGTAGACCCAGTCCTGCCTGCCGTCCCGGGTGTCGCCGGTCAGCGTCCGCTCCACGCGGTTCTTGTTCGCCTCGAGCGACCGCTTCGCCAGCTCGACCATCCGCGGCAGGTCGGGCACCTCCGCCACCGGCCGGGTGGGCAGCACGCCGCGGAGGAAGCAGAGCTCGTTGCGGTACACGTTGCCGATCCCGGCCAGGTTGCGCTGGTCGAGCAGCGCGAGGCCGACCGCACGGTCGGGGTCCTGCTGCAGCCGCCGCAGCGCCTCCTCCGCATCCCAGTCCGGGCCGAGCAGGTCGGGGCCGAGGTAGCCGACGACGTCCTCCTCCTGGTCGCGCGGCAGGATCTCGAGCGTGCCGAGCGCGAAGCCCACCGCCTGCCACGCCTCGGTCCGGAGCACGATGCGGGCCTCGAACGCCGGACGCCGCCAGCGCGTGCCGGTGCGGTAGAGGTGCCAGGCGCCCTCCATCTTCAGGTGGGAGTGGAGAACGCTCGAGTCGGTGCGCAGCAGCAGGTGCTTGCCACGGCTCGCGACCGAGTCGACGGTCTCGCCGGTGAGGTCCACGGTCGCGTACCGCGGCACGCGCACGTCGCATCCGGTGAGCACCGCCCCCGTCAGCGCGGAGCCGAGGTTCTTCGCGGTGCGGTAGACGGTGTCGCCCTCAGGCACGGCGGCACCGATCAGCCACGGAGCCGCATCCCCTTCGGGTTCGGGCTGAACCCGGCCTGCTCGAGCACGCCGCCGAACGGGGTGCCGAGGGAGAAGACGCCGTCGACCTTCTCGATCGTGAGCCCCGCGACACCACGACCCCGGACGGTGGCGGCCAGCGCCTCGGCGGTGGCGCGGAGCGCCGCCTCGTCGTCCGTGAACAGCAGCACCGTGCGGCCACCGCGCTCGAGGTAGGCGACCAGGGCGCCGTCGACGAGCACCACGAGCGCGCCCGCCTTGCGCCCCGGCCGGTGGCCGCCCTCGGTCTCGGCCGGTGGCCACGGGAGCGCGGCCCCGTAGGGGTTCGCCGGATCCGTCGCCGCGAGGCAGACGGTCACCGGCTCCGCCGGCGCCTCGTCGGCATCGCGGTTGAAGGAGCGGAGCCGGTCGATGGTGCCGGAGGTCGAGAACTGCGCCGCGCCGAGGTGCTCGACGAAGTAGCCGCGCCGGGCACGCCCGGCCTCCTCGAGCGCCGCGAGGGTCTTGTAGACCAGCGCGAACCCGCCGGGCACCTGCTCCGACTGCACCGAGCCGCGCGTGACGACGCCGTAGCGGTCGAGCAGGAACTCGGCCGCAGCGGCAGCCCGCACGGTGGTGTCGTGCTCGGGCAGGGGCAGGATCGCCCAGCGGCCCGAGGCCGTCGGCGGCCCCTGCCGGGCGGGCATGATCGGCCGTCCCCGGCCTCGGTAGACCCGGGCCCTCGGGGTGCGCTGCGGCGCGCGGTGGGCGCTGCCGCCGCTGCCGGTGAGCGCGCGGACCGGCGCGAAGGTGTCGTTGGTCACGAGGCCGGACCAGACGAGGTTCCAGAGCGCCTCCTGGAGCTTGCCGTCATCCGTGGCGCCCACCGTGTCGGCGAGCTGCCGGAAGAAGAAGGCCCCGCCGCTGCCGAGCGCGGTCAGCACCTCGAGCTCCAGCGCGGAGTGCTCGGCCTCCTCGGTGACCGGCAGGGTGAGGGGGAGGGTGTCGGCGAGGTGCAGCGCGACCCAGCCGTCGTTGCCCGCGATGCGACCGGCACCGGACCAGACCACCTCGCCGGTCGCGGTGAGCTCGTCGAGCATCCCCGGCCGGTAGTCCCGCACGCGGGCGGGCAGCACGAGGGACTCCCACGCGGATGCGGGCACCGGCACGCCGGCGAGCTGCTCGATCACCTGCGCGACGCCGTCGACGCCGCTCAGCGACCCGCGGCCGCCGCCCGTGACGTGCTGCCACTCGGGCAGGAATCGCGCGAACGCACCCTGGTCGACCGGCTCCACCTCGCGGCGCAGCGCCGCGAGCGACCGGCGGCGGAGGCGGCGCAGCACCTCGACGTCGCACCACTCGGATCCGCTTCCGCCCGGCCGGAACTCGCCCTCGGTGACGCGCCGCTCGTCCGCCAGGCGCCGCAGCGTGTCGGTGACGACGGCGATCCCGAGCCCGAGCCGCGCCGCAGCGGTCTGTGCGGCGAAGGGCGCGTGCGTGCGTGCGAAGCGGCCGACGAGGTCGCCGAGCGGGTCCGCGACGGGCTCCACGAACGCGACCGGCACCCCGATCGGCAGCGGCACCCCGAGCGCGTCCCGCAGCCGGCTCGCGTCCTCGATCGCCGCGAACCAGTCCGTGCCGGCCCACTGGGCGGTGATGGCGCGGCGGGTGTCGACGAGCTCCTGGAGCAGCGCCGCCGCGTCTGCGGGTGTGACGGCCGAGCCCTCGCCGTCGTCGAGCCGCGCGGCGACCTCGTCCACCGTGAGCGGCCCGAGCAGCCGCAGCAGGTCCGCGGCGCCCTCAACACCCTTCAGGCGGCGCTCCGGATCGAGCCGCTGCAGCTCCTGCTCGATGCGCTCGAGCACCGCCGGATCGAGCAGCTCCCGCAGCTCCACCCGGCCGAGCAGCTCGGACAGCAGCGTCGAGTCGAGCGCGAGGGCCTGCGCCTTCCGTTCCGCGAGGGGGCTGTCGCCCTCGTACATGAAGCCGCCGACGTAGCTGAACAGCAGGCTGCGAGCGAACGGGGAGGCCGTGGGTGTCTCCACCTCGACGACGCGCACCGCCCGTGACTCCAGCTTCGCCGCCAGCTCCTTCAGCGCGGGCAGGTCGTAGACGTCCTGCAGCACCTCGCGGATCGACTCGAAGATGATCGGGAAGGTCGGGTACTTCTTCGCCACGTCGAGCAGCTGCGAAGCGCGCTGCCGCTGCTGCCAGAGCGGGGAGCGCCGGGCCGGGTTGTAGCGGGGCAGCAGCAGGGCCCGCGCGGCGCACTCGCGGAAGCGGGACGCGAAGATCGCGGAGCCGGTGACCTCCGTCGTGACGATGGACTCGAGCTCGTCGGGGTCGAAGGCGACGAGGTCGGCGCCGGGCGGCTCGGCGTCCGTGTCGGGGATCCGCAGCACGATGCCGTCGTCGGCCGCTGTCGCCCCGCCGTCGACGCCGTAGCGCTCGGCGAGGCGCGCGTTGATGGCCAGCGCCCACGGGGCATGCACCTGCATGCCGTACGGGGAATGCAGCACGATCCGCCAGTCGCCGAGCTCGTCGCGGAACCGCTCGAGGACGAGGGTGCGGTCGCTCGGCACGCTGCCGGTGGCCTCGGCCTGCTCGCCGACGAAGCGCACGAGGTTGCGCACCGCCCGCTCGTCGAGGCCGATCCGCTCGGCGATGCCGGCCGCATCCGCCGCGTCCGCCGCGGCGAGGGTGCGCTGGAACGCGCCGACCGCACGGCCGAGCTCGACGGGGCGGCCGAGGCCGTCGCCCCGCCAGAACGGCACCCGCCCAGGCTCACCGAACGCGGGCAGCACGTTCACGCGGTCGTGCGTGATCTCCTGGATGCGCCAGCTGGTGGCGCCGAGGCTGAACACGTCGCCGACCCGCGACTCGTAGACCATCTCCTCGTCGAGCTCGCCGACCCGGGCGCCGCCCTTGTCGCCGCCGACGAGGAAGACGCCGAAGAGGCCGCGGTCGGGGATCGTGCCGCCGGAGGTCACCGCGAGGCGCTGGGCGCCGGGGCGGCCGGTGATCGTGCCCGCGTCGCGGTCCCAGACGATGCGGGGCCGCAGCTCCGCGAACTCGTCGGAGGGGTAGCGGCCGGCGAGCAGGTCGAGCACCGCCTCGTAGGCGCTGCGAGGGAGCGCGGCGAACGGCGCGCTGCGCCGGACGACGTCGAACCACGCCTCGACGTCGATGGTGTCGAGCGCGACGGCCGCGACCGTCTGCTGGGCGAGCACGTCGAGCGGGTTGGCGGGCACCCGCAGCGACTCGATCTCGCCGCGGACCATCCGGTCGGCGGCGACCGCCGCGTGGATGAGGTCGGCCTGGTGCGTCGGGAACACGACGCCCGGTGCTGATCTCGCCGACCTGGTGGCCCGCGCGGCCGACGCGCTGCAGGCCGCTCGCGACCGACGGGCGGCGCCCCGACCTGCACCACGAGGTCGACCGAGCCCATGTCGATGCCGAGCTCGAGGCTCGAGGTGGCGACGACGCAGCGGAGGCGCCCCGACTTCAGGTCGTCCTCGATGACGGCGCGCTGCTCCTTGCTGACGGAGCCGTGGTGCGCTCGCGCCAGCAGCTCGCTCGCGCCCCGCGTCGATCCGCTCTGCGCCGGGCTCGCGACGGCGGCGGGCGTGCCGCGAGCGGCGATCGCGCCCACCATCGCGAGCTCCTCGGCGGTCTCGGTCTCCTCCGCGACCTCGCGCTGGAGTCGCTCCTCGTACTCCTCGTTCAGCCGCGCGGTGAGGCGCTCCGCGAGCCGCCGCGAGTTCGCGAACACGATCGAGGACCGGTGCTGGAGGACGAGGTCGGTGATCGCGGACTCGACGTGCGGCCAGATCGATCCGGTGCGCGGCGGCAGCGGGTCGTCGGGGTCGAAGACCGCGCCGGCAGCCGAGCCCTCGCGCGGTCCGGCGTCCTCCTTGGGCCATCCGCTGCCGAGGTCGGGGTCGGACATGTCCTCGACGGGCACGACGACGGAGAGGTCGAAGGTCTTCTGCGCCTTCGGCGCGACGACGGTGACGGGGGAGCGGCCGCCGAGGAAGCGCGCGACCTCCTCGACCGGCTTCACGGTGGCGGACAGCCCGATGCGCTGCGCGGGCCGCTCGAGCAGCGCGTCGAGGCGCTCCAGCGAAAGCGCGAGGTGCGAGCCGCGCTTCGTGGCGGCCACGGCGTGCACCTCGTCGACGATGACGGTGCCGACGTTCCGCAGCGTCTCGCGCGCCTGCGAGGTGAGCATGAGGAACAGCGACTCGGGCGTGGTGATGAGGATCTCGGGCGGATCGGTCGACAGCGCCCGCCGCTCCGCCTGCGGGGTGTCGCCCGAGCGCACGCCGACGCGGATCGACGGCGGGTTCGTGCCGAGCCGCTTCGCGGTCTGGGTGACCCCGACGAGCGGGCTGCGGAGGTTGCGCTCCACGTCGACGGCGAGCGCCTTCAGCGGCGAGACGTAGAGCACGCGGGTGCCGGACGGCTCCGACGGGTCGCGGTGCGCGAGCCGGTCGATCGCCCAGAGGAACGCGGCGAGGGTCTTGCCCGACCCGGTCGGCGCGACGACGAGGGCGTGCCGCCCCTGCGCGATCGCCGACCACGCGCCCGCCTGCGCCGGCGGTGGGCGCGCGGAAGGCGCCGGCGAACCACTCGCGGGTCGCGGCGCCGAACTCGTCGAGCACATCGGGCATGGTCAGGGGATTCTCCCCCGCCTCGCCGACAGCGCTGCGCGGGTCAGGAGGCAGGAGGTGGACGAGGAAGGCCGCGACGTCGGCGAGCTCGGTCTCGGCGACACCGTGGCCGAGCATCGGGTACTCCCGCTCGGTCAGCGTGGTGTGCGCCTCGAGCCACGTCTTCGTCCGTGCGATGGCAGCGGCGGGGATGACGGGATCGATCGTGCCCCTGCCCCAGAACACCGGCGGCCGAAGCCGTGCCGCGAGCTCCGCATCGGCCGCGCCGCCGACGTCGGCGACGAAGCCGGACAGCATCGACGACGCGCTCGAACCGCTCGGGCGCCGACCGGAGCAGCTGCAGCGCCACCGCGCCGCCCTGGGAGAAGCCGAGCAGGCGGATCCGCTGCGGCGGGGTCCCGGGCAGCCGATCCAGCCAGTCGAGCACCGCGCGGGCCGACGGGCGCGAGATCGCTGTCGCCGTCGGGGGTAGGGAGTGGCCTCGACCCATGCCCGGCCGCCCTGCCAGGGCACCGGGCCCGCGCAGCGCGACGATCCGGTCGGGCACCCCGAGCCGCTCCGCGAGGGGCAGCAGATCGCGCTCGTCGGCGCCCCGTCCGTGCAGCAGGAGGAGGAGGGAATCCGCCTCCGGGGAACCGGCCCAGAGGGCCGCGTCGTCGTCGATCCGCATGATGCGGATCCTGCCAGTGCTCTCCGAACGGCCGCGGAGACCGCCGCGACGCGCCCGGGCGGGTAGAAAAGGGGCGTGAGCACCGTGGGAACCCCCGATCCGAACCCGGGCTGGCTCGGCGACGACGAGCTGGCGCAGATCCGCCGGCGCCTGCCGCTGCTGTACGTCGAGGCCGTGCCCGTGCGGGTGGACGGCATGGGGCGGGTCACCGAGATCGGCCTGCTGCTGCGCGTCGGGATGAGCGGCACGATCGCCCGCACCATCGTCTCCGGCCGCGTGATGTACGGCGAGACCATGCGCGACGCGCTCTTCCGGCACCTCGAGAAGGACCTCGGCCCGATGGCCTTCCCGCAGCTGCCCGCCAGCCCGGTGCCGTTCCAGGTCGCCGAGTACTTCCCCACGCCGAGCATCACCCAGTTCAGCGACGAGCGGCAGCACGCCGTCGCCCTCGCCTACGTCGTGCCGGTCACCGGCACGTGCGACCCGCGGCAGGATGCGCTCGAGCT
Source organism: uncultured Actinomycetota bacterium (assembly GCA_963771645.1). Taxonomy (GTDB): domain Bacteria; phylum Actinomycetota; class Actinomycetes; order Actinomycetales; family Microbacteriaceae; genus Amnibacterium. Next base: position 12,518 of record CAVYUH010000002.1, read on the forward strand.
CACCTGGATGACCACGGAGGAGGCGTCGAGCGACGCCGTGCTGCGGGAGATGGAGGGCGGGCGCGGGGCGCTCGTCCGGGCGGCGCTCGCATCCGTGGGCGTCCTGGGCTGACGGCGGTTCGCCGAGGCGGGTCCGCCCGCCGTCGGTAGGTTCGGCGGCCGTGCCCACTCTGACGACCGCCCTGCTCCAGGCCGCCCCCGTGATCGTGCTGCCCGTCGGCATCCCCGTGCTCGCCGTTGCGGGCGGTGTGCTCGCCGTCGTGGATGCGGGCTTCCGGTTCCGCAAGGCCGGCGGCGGCGCGGCGCTCGCGGTGCTCGAGCTCGTGCTCGGGCTGCTGCTGGTCGTCGCGGCGTTCCAGCCCGCGCAGCAGTTCGTCTCCACGACGATCCCGGTGCTCTACCTCGCGGTGGTGCTCGAGGTGGTGCTCGTCGTGCTGCTGCTCGTGCGCGGATCACGCAAGGGCGGCCTCGTCTGGCTGACCGTGCTGGCGATCCTCGTCAACGGCGCGACCGCGGTGCTCGCGGTCCTGCACCGCTGACGCGGCCCGGTCAGGCGTCGCCGCCCGCCGTCCTCGGGCGGCAGCTCGTCGAACGACGGCGCCAGCTGCTTCAGGCGCAGAGCCGCGCCACTGCCAGAGCGCCCAGAGGCCGGGCCACATCGGCGGGCGTCGCGGGGCCGGCGTCGAACTCGAGGCGGTCGCGGTAGAGCGTGGCGTTCGGGTCGTCCGGATGCGGGGCCACCGCCATGCGGTGGTACCAGGACCTGATGGCGCCGGGCAGCCCCGAGACCCCGGCGCCCGCGTCGCGCACGATGCGGACGCCATGGTGGCGCTCCGTGTCGAGGCTGATGCCGATCTCCTGCACGCCCACCGGCACGGAGCCCGACGGCGAGGATCTGCACCGGATGCGCGCCCTCGTCCCAGATCGACGGGAACCCGCCGTCCTCGAGCGAGGAGTAGCCGAGCCACGGTCCGGCGACCTCGCGCATGACGGTGGGGGAGCGGAGCGCGCGCCAGGCGGCTTCGGGGCGGGTCTCGAGGCGTTCCTTCAGCATCACGGTCATCCGCATGGGGGACAGTATCGACGGCTCCGCTGCCCCGCGGGGTCAGGTGGCGACGGGAACACCGTGGGCGCTGGGCTGTTGCAGTCCGTGGGACGCTTCCGTCCCGTCGAGGAGGGTGTGCGAATGAAGGCCGTGCTGGGTACCACCGTGATCGCCGAGGCGCCGAAGGAGGAGCTGCTCCGCATCGAGGGCAACTACTACTTCCCGCCGTCGAGCGTGCAGGAGCGAGTTCCTCGAGAAGAGCCCGACGCCCTACACCTGCCCCTGGAAGGGCGAGTGCCAGTACTTCACCGTCGCCGCTGACGGCGAGCGGCTGCAGGACCGCGCGTGGAGCTATCCGCACCCCTACCCCACCGCGTTCGACCGCGTCGGCGCCGACTTCAGCGACTACGTGGCCTTCTGGAAGGAGGTCCGCGTCACCGACTGACGCGGACTCCACCGTCCGGCCACGGAACCGACGGTGATCCTGCCGAACGACGGCGATCCGAGGCGATCCGCTCCGTCGTTCGGCGAGGATCACCGTCGTTCGTGCATCCCGCCGCCGTCCCGGCCGTAGGCATCCGTCCCGCCCGTAGGCGGAAACGGCCCCGGTGGCCCTACACAAGGCACAACTCCCTACGCCCGGCACGAGCAGCCCCGAAACGCGACGGATCAGTCGGTCCCCACCCACAGCCATGCCCTTCACCGGGCATCCGGATGCCGCGACCTCGCGCCATCGAGCACCGATGCCCGTCCAGCGCGACCCGACGCGCCCGGGGCATCACGGTGCCGCCCGTAGGCATCCGTCCCGGCCGTAGGCGAAACCGCGGCGTGTCGGCCTACTCCCCGCACATCCCCCTACGCCCGGGACAGCGCCCGGACCTCCCGCCGCTCCCAGGTGATGAGCGCGGCCGCGGTGAACCGCCGCGCGCAGATGCCGCAGGACAGCGCCGCCGACGGCCTGCGGAACCGGACGTGCTCGTGCCCCGCGGGGCAGGTGCCGACCCAGGGCGCGAGCTCGTCGGCGATCGCCTTGGTGTGCAGCCGGCCGCCCTCGTAGCCGATGCGCTGCGCGACCGCGCGCCAGCGCGGCCCGTGCGCGGCGCGCGAGCCCGCGAGCGCGTGCGCGATCTCGTGCAGCAGCACCTGCCGTGCGTCCTCGAGCGACCCGCTCGCCACGAGGTGCTTGGACAGCGTGATCCGCCGGCCCCGGTAGTCGCAGGCGCCCGCTCTACGGCGCGCGTTGTCGAGCCCGAAGCGCCATCCGCCGCTCGGCAGGTGGATCGCGAAGAGCTCCGCGGCGAGCGCTTCGACCTGGTGCGCATCCGTCATCCCGACGAACGATAGGCGCGCGCACGGACGCCGACACGCCGTGCCGCACCGTTTCGCCGGACCGGTGCCTCAGCGCTCGAGGAAGATGCCCCGGTCGGGCTCGGGGGAGCCGGTGGCGGTCGCGTCGGTGACCACCGGGGTGCCGCCGACGAGGGTGGCGAGCGCGTCCCCGTCGACCGCCTGCGCCGGGTGCGGGCCGGCGGCGAGCAGGCGCGGCAGCCAGTCGAACGGCTGCGGCTCGACCGAGCCGACGATGACGACGTTGCCGAAGCGCCGCCCCTTCAGCACCTGCGGCTCGGCGATCGCGACGACCGACGGCAGCACCGCGCGGACCGTCGCGAGCTGGCTGCGGGCGAACCGCAGCCCGGCGCCGTCGGCGACGTTCACCGCGAGCACGCCGCCCGGGTTCAGCAGCCGCGCGGCGAGCCGGTAGAACTCGACGCTCGTCACCTGCTTCGGGATGGTCGCCCCGGCGAACACGTCGACGACGACGAGGTCGGCGGCGCCGAGCAGCCCCTCGGGCATCCGTCTCGGCCACCTCGCGGGCGTCGCCGTAGCGGATGCGGATGGAGGCCTGCTTCGGCAGCGGGAGTCGCTCGCGCACGAGATCGACGAGCGCGCGCTCGAGCTCGATCACCTGCTGCCGGGATCCGGGACGGGTCCAGGCGATGTAGCGCGGCAGCGTGAGCGCGCCGGCGCCGAAGTGCACCGCGGTGATCGGCGATCCCGGCTCGCCGAGGGTGTCGATGACGTGCCCGATGCGGGCGACGTACTCGAACGCGAGGTCGGTCGGATCCGAGGGGTTCACGCTCGACTGGGGCGTGCCACCGACCACGAGCTCGTACCGGTCGGGCTGCCAGCGGTCCCGCTCGATCGTCGCGACGAGCCCGCCGTCGAGCAGCACGGAGTCCGACGTCGCCATGGCTGGACCCTAGGACATCGGCTCGAAACGGGCTCCCGGAGCCGGGAACAGCCCCGGACCCCGCGCGGTTATAGCGCAGGTACGGGAACATGGTCAAGCACCGCGCTGGACACCACGTGTTTCTGTGCCTATAGTGGATCCTTGCGCTCACTGGTCGGCCCTTGCCACCAATCGACTTCTCGCCCTCATATTGCGGTCGGCGATCCCGTGCGCCCGCCCCTCGTCCCGCGAGGCAGGCCGGTGCCCGGACGGTCACGAGCGCGCGGACACGCCGCTTCTCCTAACCGACACGACAGGAATCAGGATCGCGCAGCGCGCTCGGTCCTGACCGAAAGGTCCAATCTCCTTGGTTTCTGCGCCTGACGCCACCACTCCTCTGAACGGCCGAGGGGCGTCCCGCCTCTCCTTCGCGAAGATCACCGACACCCTCACGGTCCCCGACCTGCTGGCTCTCCAGACGGAGAGCTTCGACTGGCTCGTCGGCAGCGACGCCTGGAAGGCCCGCGTCGCCGAGGCCGAGGCCGTCGGCCGAACCGACCTCCCCGCCCAGAGCGGGCTCGAGGAGATCTTCGAGGAGATCTCCCCGATCGAGGACCTCAGCGAGACGATGCAGCTGAGCTTCACGAACCCGTTCCTCGAGGAGAAGAAGTACACCCTCGAGGAGTGCAAGGAGCGCGGCAAGACCTACGCCGCCCCGCTGTACGTCGAGGCCGAGTTCATGAACCACCTCACGGGTGAGATCAAGACCCAGACGGTCTTCATGGGCGACTTCCCGCTCATGACCGGCAAGGGCACCTTCATCATCAACGGCACCGAGCGTGTCGTCGTGAGCCAGCTCGTCCGCTCGCCGGGCGTCTACTTCGAGCGCCAGCAGGAGAAGACCTCCGACAAGGACGTCTACTCGGCCCGCATCATCCCGAGCCGCGGCGCGTGGCTCGAGTTCGAGATCGACAAGCGCGACCAGGTGGGCGTGCGCATCGACCGCAAGCGCAAGCAGTCCGTCACGGTCTTCCTGAAGGCCCTCGGCCTCACCAGCGAGGAGATCCTCGAGGCCTTCAACGGCTTCTCGTCCATCGAGCTCACCCTCGAGAAGGACAACATCCTCACCAAGGACGAGGCGCTGAAGGACATCTACCGCAAGCTCCGACCGGGCGAGCAGGTCGCCGCCGAGGCCGCGCGTGCGCTCCTCGACAACTTCTACTTCAACTCGAAGCGCTACGACCTCGCGAAGGTCGGCCGGTACAAGATCAACCGGAAGCTCGGCATCGAGGCGCCCCTCACGGACAGCGTCCTCACGGTCGACGACATCATCGCGACGATCCGTTACCTCGTCGCGCTCCACGACACCTCCGCCCCCGGCGTGAAGCAGGTCGGCGAGCGCACCTGGGCGATCGAGGGCGTCCGCGAGGGCCAGCCCGCCGACATCCGGCTCGACGTGGACGACATCGACCACTTCGGCAACCGGCGCATCCGTGCGGTCGGCGAGCTCATCCAGAACCAGGTCCGCACGGGCCTGTCCCGGATGGAGCGCGTCGTCCGCGAGCGGATGACCACGCAGGACATCGAGGCGATCACGCCGCAGACCCTGATCAACGTGCGTCCCGTCGTGGCCGCGATCAAGGAGTTCTTCGGCACCAGCCAGCTGTCGCAGTTCATGGACCAGAACAACCCGCTCGCGGGCCTGACCCACAAGCGCCGCCTGTCGGCGCTGGGCCCCGGCGGTCTGTCCCGTGAGCGCGCCGGCGTCGAGGTGCGCGACGTGCACCCGAGCCACTACGGCCGCATGTGCCCGATCGAGACCCCGGAAGGCCCGAACATCGGCCTGATCGGTTCGCTCGCGTCGTTCGCGCGGATCAACTCCTTCGGCTTCATCGAGACGCCGTACCGCCGCGTGGAGAACGGGGTCGTCACCGACGACATCCACTACCTCACCGCGAGCGAGGAGGACGAGTACCTCGTCGCCCAGGCGAACGCCCCGCTGAACCCCGACTTCTCCTTCGCGGAGAAGCCCAGGTGCTCGTCCGCCCGAAGGGCGGCGAGGTGGAGCTCGTCGACAAGGACCGCGTCGACTACATGGACGTCTCCCCGCGCCAGATGGTGTCGGTCGCGACCTCCCTCATCCCGTTCCTCGAGCACGACGACGCGAACCGCGCCCTCATGGGCGCGAACATGCAGCGCCAGGCCGTCCCGCTGCTGCGCAGCGAGAGCCCGGTCGTCGGCACCGGCATGGAGGGCTACGCGGCCATCGACGCCGGTGACGTGGTCACCGCGAACAACGCGGGCGTCGTCAGCGAGGTGTCGGCGGACGTCGTCATCGTCCAGCTCGACGACGGCGGCACCGAGTCCTACTACCTGCGGAAGTTCGACCGCTCCAACCAGGGCACGTCGTACAACCACCGGGTGATCGTGGACGCCGGCCAGCGTGTCGAGGTCGGCGAGGTGCTCGCGGACGGCCCGGCGACGGAGAACGGCGAGCTCGCGCTCGGCAAGAACCTCCTCGTCGCGTTCATGCCGTGGGAGGGCCACAACTTCGAGGACGCGATCATCCTCAGCCAGAACCTGGTGAAGGACGACGTCCTCTCCTCGATCCACATCGAGGAGTACGAGGTCGACGCCCGCGACACCAAGCTCGGCAAGGAGGAGATCACCCGCGACCTCCCCAACGTGGCGCCCGACCTGCTCGCCGACCTCGACGAGCGCGGCATCATCCGCATCGGCGCCGAGGTCAGCCCCGGCGACATCCTGGTCGGCAAGGTCACGCCGAAGGGCGAGACCGAGCTGTCGGCCGAGGAGCGCCTGCTCCGCGCGATCTTCAACGAGAAGAGCCGCGAGGTGCGCGACACGTCCCTGAAGGTGCCGCACGGCGAGCAGGGCACGATCATCGCGGTCAAGGAGTTCTCCGCGGAGAACGACGACGAGCTCGGCTCCGGTGTGAACCAGCGCGTCATCGTCTACATCGCCCAGAAGCGCAAGATCACCGAGGGTGACAAGCTCGCCGGCCGTCACGGCAACAAGGGCGTCATCTCGAAGATCCTGCCGGTCGAGGACATGCCGTTCCTCTCGGACGGCACCCCGGTCGACGTGGTCCTGAACCCGCTCGGCATCCCGGGCCGGATGAACTTCGGCCAGGTGCTCGAGACGCACCTCGGCTGGGTCGCGAAGCAGGGCTGGCAGGTCGAGGGCTCGCCCGCATGGGCGGGTCGTCTCCCCAAGGCCGCGCACAGCGCGCCGGCGGGCAGCAAGCTCGCCACGCCGGTCTTCGACGGTGCGCTGGAGGAGGAGATCGCGGGTCTGCTCGACTCGACGAACCTCAACCGCGACGGCGAGCGCCTGATCGACTCGACCGGGAAGACGCAGCTGTTCGACGGCCGCTCCGGTGAGCCGTTCCCGGACCCGGTGAGCGTCGGCTACATGTACATCCTGAAGCTGCACCACCTGGTGGACGACAAGATCCACGCCCGCTCGACCGGCCCGTACTCGATGATCACCCAGCAGCCGCTCGGTGGGAAGGCGCAGTTCGGCGGTCAGCGCTTCGGTGAGATGGAGGTGTGGGCGCTCGAGGCCTACGGCGCGGCGTACGCGCTGCAGGAGCTGCTCACCATCAAGTCCGACGACATCCTCGGCCGCGTGAAGGTGTACGAGGCGATCGTCAAGGGCGAGAACATCCAGGAGCCCGGCATCCCCGAGTCCTTCAAGGTGCTCATCAAGGAGATGCAGTCGCTGTGCCTGAACGTCGAGGTGCTCGCCGCCGACGGCACCGCGGTCTCCCTCCGCGACACGGATGACGAGGTCTTCCGCGCTGCCGAGGAGCTCGGGATCAACATCTCCGCCCGGTTCGAGTCGTCGTCCATCGACGACATCTGATCCCGGTCACCTTCCTCAGACGCATTAGACGAATCAGATAGAGAAGAGATTCAGTGCTCGACGTCACCACGTTCGATGAGCTCCGTATCGGTCTCGCCACCGGCGACGACATCCGTCGCTGGTCCTACGGCGAGGTCAAGAAGCCGGAGACCATCAACTACCGCACCCTGAAGCCGGAGAAGGACGGCCTCTTCGGGGAGCAGATCTTCGGGCCCTCCCGCGACTGGGAGTGCTCCTGCGGCAAGTACAAGCGCGTCCGCTTCAAGGGCATCGTGTGCGAGCGATGCGGCGTGGAGGTCACCAAGTCCGCGGTCCGCCGCGAGCGCATGGGCCACATCGAGCTCGCCGCGCCCGTCACGCACATCTGGTACTTCAAGGGTGTGCCGAGCCGGCTCGGCTACCTCCTCGACATGGCGCCGAAGGACCTCGAGAAGGTCATCTACTTCGCGGCGTACATGATCATCGACGTGGACGAGGAGGGCCGTCACGACGACCTCCCCGACCTCGAGAACGAGCTCCGCCTCGAGATCAAGACGCTCACCGATCAGCGCGACGCGCGGATCAACGACCGTCTGCAGCGCCTCGAGACCGACCTCGCCGCGCTGGAGGAGGAGGGCGCCAAGAGCGACCAGAAGCGCCGCACCAAGGACGTGGGCGAGAAGGAGATGGGCCAGATCCGTCGTGCCTTCGACGACCAGGTCTCGGCGCTCGAGCGGGTGTGGGACGACTTCCGCAACCTGAAGGTCGGCGACCTCAAGCCCGAGGACGCGATCTACAACGAGCTCGTGGACCGCTACGGCACCTACTTCGAGGCGTACATGGGCGCCGAGGCGATCAAGAAGCGTCTCGAGGCGTTCGACCTCCAGGCCGAGAGCGACCTGCTGCACCAGCAGATCGCCGAGGGCAAGGGCCAGAAGAAGATCCGCGCGATCAAGCGCCTCCGGGTCGTCAACTCGTTCCTGCAGACCGGCAACTCGCCGGCCGCGATGGTGCTCGACGTCGTCCCGGTGATCCCGCCGGAGCTGCGTCCGATGGTCCAGCTCGACGGTGGCCGCTTCGCGACCTCCGACCTGAACGACCTGTACCGCCGCGTCATCAACCGGAACAACCGGCTCCGTCGTCTGCTCGACCTCGGCGCCCCCGAGATCATCGTGAACAACGAGAAGCGGATGCTCCAGGAGGCCGTCGACGCGCTGTTCGACAACGGCCGCCGCGGGCGTCCCGTCACGGGCACCGGCAACCGGGCGCTGAAGTCGCTCTCCGACATGCTGAAGGGCAAGCAGGGCCGGTTCCGCCAGAACCTGCTCGGCAAGCGCGTCGACTACTCCGGCCGTTCGGTCATCGTGGTCGGCCCGCAGCTGAAGCTGCACCAGTGCGGTCTGCCGAAGCAGATGGCGCTGGAGCTCTTCAAGCCGTTCGTGATCAAGCGCCTCATCGACCTGAGCCACGCGCAGAACATCAAGGCCGCGAAGCGGATGGTGGAGCGTTCGCGTCCGCAGGTGTGGGACGTGCTCGAGGAGATCATCCGCGAGCGCCCCGTGCTGCTGAACCGTGCGCCCACGCTGCACCGTCTCGGCATCCAGGCGTTCGAGCCGCAGCTCGTCGAGGGCAAGGCGATCCAGCTGCACCCGCTCGTCTGCTCGGCGTTCAACGCCGACTTCGACGGCGACCAGATGGCCGTGCACCTGCCGCTGTCCGTCGAGGCCCAGGCCGAGGCGCGCATCCTGATGCTCGCGTCGAACAACATCCTGAAGCCGTCCGACGGCCGCCCGGTGACCCTGCCCAGCCAGGACATGATCATCGGCCTGCACCACCTGACCACGGTCAAGCCGGGTGCGATCGGCGAGGGCCGCGTGTTCTCCTCGGTCTCCGAGGCGATCATGGCGAAGGACTCGGGCACGCTCGACCTCAACGCCAAGGTGAGGATCCGCCTCAGCGGCATCGTCCCGGCCGCCGGCACCGCTGAGGGCATCGCCCGCAACGACGACGGCACGGTCGCGGAGCCGATCCTGCTTACGACCACGCTCGGCCGGGCCCTGTTCAACGAGACGCTGCCGACGGACTACCCGTTCGTCGACGTCCTCGCGGACAAGGGCGCGATCTCCGCGATCGTGAACGACCTCGCGGAGCGCTACCCGAAGGTGGAGGTCGCGGCGACGCTCGACCGCATCAAGGACGCCGGCTTCTACTGGGCCACCCGGTCCGGTGTGACGGTCGCGCTGTCCGACGTGCTCACGCCGCCGAGCAAGGCCAAGATCCTCGAGGGCTACGAGAAGCAGGCCGCGAAGGTCCAGAGCCAGTACGAGACCGGTCTCACCACCGACGCCGAGCGGCGCCAGGAGCTCATCGAGATCTGGAACCGCGCGACCGCCGAGGTGGCCCGCGCGATGGAGGACAACCTCCCGGCCAGCAACAACATCAACCGCATGGTGTCCTCGGGCGCCCGCGGCAACTGGATGCAGGTCCGTCAGATCGCCGGTATGCGCGGCCTCGTGTCGAACCCGAAGGGCGAGATCATCCCCCGCCCGATCGTGCACTCGTACCGCGAGGGCCTGACGGTGGCGGAGTACTTCATCTCCACCCACGGCGCGCGCAAGGGTCTCGCCGACACCGCGCTCCGCACGGCGGACTCCGGGTACCTCACCCGTCGTCTCGTCGACGTGAGCCAGGACGTCATCATCCGTGAGGACGACTGCGGCACCTCCCGTGGCCTCGACCTCTCGACCAGCGAGAACGTCGAGAACTCGGTCTACGGCCGCACGCTCGCGACCGACGTGGTCAGCGAGGCGGGCGAGGTGCTCGCCACCGCCGGCGAGGACGTCGGTGACGTGCTGATCGCGAAGCTCGTCGAGGCGGGTGTCGAGCACATCAAGGTGCGCTCGGTGCTGACCTGCGAGTCCGCCGTCGGTGTGTGCGCGGCCTGCTACGGCCGGTCGCTCGCCACGGGCAAGCTCGTCGACATCGGTGAGGCCGTCGGCATCATCGCGGCGCAGTCCATCGGCGAGCCGGGCACCCAGCTCACGATGCGCACCTTCCACACCGGTGGTGTGGCGTCGGCCGACGACATCACGCAGGGTCTGCCCCGCGTGCAGGAGCTGTTCGAGGCCCGCACCCCGAAGGGTGCGTCGCCGATCGCCGAGGCGGCCGGTGTCGTCACGATCGAGGACACGGACCGTCAGCGCAAGCTGATCCTGACCCCCGACAACGGCGACGAGCCGCACGCCTACCCGGTGCTGAAGCGCGCCACCCTCCTCATCGAGGACGGGCAGCACGTCGAGCTCGGCCAGCAGCTGCACATCGGCTCCGTGGACCCGAAGGAGGTGCTGCGCGTCAAGGGCGTCCGCGCCGTGCAGCAGCATCTCGTCGACGGCGTCCAGGGCGTCTACCGCAGCCAGGGCGTGCCGATCCACGACAAGCACATCGAGGTCATCGTGCGGCAGATGCTGCGCAAGGTGACCGTGGTCGACCACGCGGACACCGACCTGCTCCCGGGCGAGCTGGTGGACCGCTCCCGCTACCAGGACGTCAACCGGGCGGCGCTCGCCGAGGGCAAGAAGACGGCGTCGGCCCGTCAGGAGGTCATGGGTATCACCAAGGCATCCCTGGCGACCGAGTCGTGGCTCTCGGCGGCCTCCTTCCAGGAGACCACCCGGGTGCTCACGCAGGCGGCGATGGACGGCAAGTCCGACCCGCTGCTCGGCCTCAAGGAGAACGTGATCATCGGCAAGCTGATCCCGGCCGGCACCGGTCTTCCCCGGTACCGCGACGTGAAGGTGGAGCCGACGGAGGAGGCGAAGGCCGAGCGGTACCCGCTCCGGTCCTTCGGCGACGAGCCGGTGTTCAACGACGCCGACCTGTCGTTCGTCGACTTCGACTCGTTCTCGAGCGACGACTACACCCCGGGCACCTACAACTGACGCCCTGAGGCGCCGTAGGACCTGAACGAAGGGCCCGTTCCCCGCAAGGGGGACGGGCCCTTCGTCGTTCCCGCGCCGCAGCGGATAGGTGAGTTGCCACTTCTGGCCCTCGAGGGGCCGGCTCGAGGGCCAGAAGTGGCAACTCACCTGGGATGGATGGCACCCGGACGGGGGATGGAGTCGCGGAGCGCGGCGGGCATAGCGTGGAGGAGCACCGGCCACCCATCGGTGCTTGTCGCGCACCCACGCGACGATCGCTCCGCACCCAACGGATCCCCCCAGTGACCACGCACCCCACCGTGGCCGTACCCGCTCGCCCGAGCGCGTCCCGCCATCCCCTGCCCGCCTCCGCACGACGGGGGGCCTGCTGATGCTGCGCCCCTACCGCCTCGAGCGCGAGCTCGACCGAGCCGTCGCCCAGTGGCTCGCCTGGCTGCCCCGCTGGGACCCGGCCAGCATGCGCCGCCGTGAGCGGCTCTGCCCGGTCTGCCCGGTCTGGGGCGCCGAGCTCGGCCTCGACGACGTGCCGCACGGCGTGCTGCACGCCCTCGTCGTGTCGATCGACGGGCTCATCACCGAGCACATCCGCCGGTCGCTGTCGCTCGAGCCGTTCCTGCCGCAGGACGAGGTCGACGCGATGCGCACGCAGCTGCGTGCCGACGCGACGGCCTGGATCACGCGGCAGAAGCCGGTGATCCTGCGCACCCTCGACGCCTACGTGGAGCCGAAGGTGCAGCACATGGCGGCCATGCTGCTGCAGGACCTCGCCGGCTGAGCCGACGTCCCTCTGCTGTCCGTGCGGACATCTGCTCGGCGTTTCAGCGGCAGCAGTTGTCCGTGCGGACAGCAGTCGCGGCGGGTCGGTCAGTCCTCGGGCGCGATGAGCTCGGCCTGCAGCGGCCAGTCGTCTCGTCGAGGATCACCTGGGCCGCGGCGTGCGGTCGCCGGTTGCACCAGGATCGGCGCGAGCAGGTTCACGACGGGCGACGCCGTCCGACAGCGTCGCGACGACGTAGAGGTCGACTTGCTCGGGATCCCTCGGCGCCGAGCGGCGCGAGGTGCTCCGCGGTGAGCTGCGGCTGGTACTCGGGCACGAAGAACGCCGGATCGATGAGGAACAGCCGCAGGTCGGCGCCGACCGAGTCCTGCATCGAGTAGAGGCCGGCGGCGCCCTGCACCTCGTCGAGGTCGAAGTCGACGACGGGGGAGAGGCCGGGCGGCGGCGCCGTGAAGACGAGGCGGCCGGAGCGGGAGAGGGTGTTCGTCATCATCGGAGGAAGCTCATCAATGTCGGTTGGATGGCCTGGGCCGTGGTCTGCAGCGCCGTCTGGTAGACGAGCTCCTGGGTCTTCAGGTCGAGCAGCACCTTGGTCGTGTCGGCGTCCTCGATGCCCGAGCGCTGCGTCTCGAGGGTGAGCGACTCGTTCGCGTTGGTCGTCTTCGCCGCGGTGACGCGAGCATAGTTCGCGCCCACGGTCGCGTGGTGGCGCTCATCTGCGTCAGGCCGCCCTGCAGCGCGCCGAGCCCGGCGGTGATCGTCCGCGTCGCTCGCGCCGGTCGTGTCGCGCAGCGCGGCGCTAGATCGCGTCGATCGTCTGGAACACGGAGGGTGCGCGGCGGTGCCCGAACCGAAGGCCGCGGCACCGTCGGCGCTCACCGAGACGGTCTCGGTGCCGCTGATCCGCCGCTGCACCGTCGCTGCCGGCGGCTGCCGGCGAAGGCGCCGGCGGCGTCGAACGCGTTCGAGGCGTCGGAGGTGCCGGCGAAGACCGATCGGCCGAGGTACTTCGTGTTCGCCTGGCCGAGCAGGTCGGCAGCGCACGCCGTCGAGCTGCGTCGCGATCGCAGCTCGCGCGGTCGGTGTGAGCGCGCCGGTGTTCGCGCCCTGCGTGGTCAGGTCGATCGCCTGCCGGATGAGGTTCTCGGACGACGGTGAGCGTCGAGTCCGACGGTCGAGAGCCACGAGTTCGCGTCGTCGATGTTGGTCGAGTACTGGGTGTTCGCGCGCTGCTGCGCGCGCACCTGCATCGCGGCGGCGGTGCCGGCGGGGTCGTCGGACGGCTTGGTGATCGCGACGCCGGAGGACGACTGCTGCTGCAGCTGCGCGAGCCGCGCCTTCGCGGCTGCGATGTCTGCCGGCGAGCCGTAGGCGATCTGGTTGCTGGTGATGCGGAGGTTCATCAGGTCAGTCCGGTGTGGTTGATCAGGGTGTCGAGCATCGAGTCGATGGTGGTCATGACGCGGGCCGCGGCCTGGTAGGCGTGCTGGAAGGTGACGAGGTTCGTCGTCTCCTCGTCGAGGTCGACGCCGCTCTGCGACGTCTGGGCGGTCGTCGCCGAGGTGGCGGCGGAGCGGCGACGTCGACTGCGTGGCCGCGTTCTTCGACTGCACGCCGATGCTCGAGACGAAGCGCGGCCCAGAGGTCGTCGGCGCCGCTTCGCCACCGTCCCAGCTGGGAGATCGGGTCGGCGACAGCTGCCGTCGGCGCTGCCGGCCGCTGCTGTTGATCGCGATGTCGGACGGCCGACTTCGGCGCGACGGTGAGCGAGGTGGCGGGCGGCCGGTGCCCGATGAACGAGAAGAAGGCGCGGCCCCGGGCTGGTGCCGGTCGGCGTCACGCCGCTCTGCAGCGCCGCGTTGACGGTGGTGGCGAGCGGCGTCGCGATCGTGGTTGTAGACGTTCGCGGTCTCGGCGTAGACGCCGCCGGTGCCGCCGTTCGCGCCCGGCGAGCGTGGCGAGCTGCGCCGCCACCGTGCCGCCGTCGATCGACGCCGTGCCGCGTCGCTGTCGGCCCAGCGGATCGAGACCGGGTCGCTCGCGGCGCCGCCGAAGGTCGGTCGGTCCCGGCGATCGTCGAGCGAGCGCGCGGTCGTTCTCGGCGACGAGGGTGTTCCCGCCGAGGAGCACGTCGATCGTGCCGTCCGGGTTCTGCCGAGTCGTCGCGCCGGTGAGGTGGAGACGAGCGACGTGATCGCGGTGTCGCGCTGGTCCATCAGCTCGTTCGGCGTTGCCGCCGGACGTGGTCGTCTGCAGGATCGCCTTGTTCAGGGAGGCGATCTGCTGCGCGGTGCTGTTGATGGTCGTCGACCGCGTTCGACGGTGGCGGCGTGCTGGTCGCTCCAGGCCGTCTTGGCGGCGGCGGCGTAGCCCGACGGCGATCCGTGCGGCGAGCAGCTGCCCCTGCCCGATGAGCACGCTCGCCTGGCTCGGCGGCGGTGCTCGAACCGGCGCTGTTGCGCCATGTTCTGCCAGCCGGGCCAGAAGTCGTTGAGCGTGCGACGACAGGCCGTTCGCGCCGGGCTCGTTCAGCGACGTCTCGACGGACGAGATCGCGGAGGAGGCGGTGTCCCAGTAGCCGCTCGTCGATGCCGTGGTCGCGCACGCGGGTGTCGATGAGCGGAGTCGTTGAGACGGGCGATGCCGCGTGACGGTGACGCCGGCGCCGACTGCGCGCGCCCTTGCTGAAGAGCGCGGGTGTCTGCGTGCCCGGGACCGCGGCCTGCTGCGACGCGCTGACGGGTGTAGCCCTCGGTGTCGACGTTCGCGATGTTCTGCCCGGTGACGTCGATGCGCCGCGCGGGCAGCGGCGAGTCCGCTGTAGGCGGTGTTCAGCGATGCCGAACGTGCTCGCCACCGGCTCAGCCCTGCCGGTCGAACAGGTGGGCGAAGGCGCTGGGCGAGCTGTCGCGCGCGCCCGCTGCGTCGTAGCCGCCCGCGGGCTCGGTGGCGCCGACCGTCGCGAGCGTCTCCTGCGTCGCCCGGGTCGCGGCGCGGAGGTAGGTCAGGTTCGTGTCGCGCACATCGGCGATCTGGGCGGTGAGCGCGGTGAGCGCGGTGAGGTGGGACTGCAGGATGTCGCGCCACACGTCGTTCGGTGCGTGCTCGACGAGCTGGCGCAGCGTCGCGTCCTCGCCGAGGCCCCACTCGACCGCGACGGCGGAGGCCTCGACGGTCCGCTCGATGCCGGCGGTGCGGATGCGGGCCAGCACGGCCTCGACCTCTCGGGTGGCGTGGTGCAGCCACTTCGAGCGCCCGGCGGTGAGCAGCAGCTGCTCCTCCTCCAGCTTGAAGACGAGCAGCTCGAGGAGCTCGCGCTCACGCCAGAGCAAGGTGGAGAGATCGTTGGCGCTCACTGCCTGCTCCTTCCGGCACGACACGGCCGCGTCGCGTCTTCCACTCTCGGCCCGCACGTGCCATATGTAAGGAACGGCGCGCGGACGGCCCGGCGGAATCGCCCGGACTCTAGACCCGGAGGCGGCCCGAGCGCGGGAGGCGCGACGTCCCCGAACTGGGGGTGCGCCGGGTCCGCGGCGTGTCCCGTGGCGCTCCCGGGCGCGGGCGCCGCCTGCTCCTAGATTCGCGAACGCGGTACGCGCCCATGCGTGCCCGGAACCTCGCAGGAGGACGCATGACGGCACGGGAGCAGCGCGACCGCCTGGTCCGCGAGAACCTCGCGATCGTCGGCTACCTCGTGAACGAGGTGGCGCGCAGGGCGACCCACGTGTCCCGCGACGAGCTCGCCTCCGCCGGCTCCCTCGGCCTGCTGATGGCCGCCGAGTCCTACGACCCGACGCTCGGGGTGCCGTTCGGCGCCTTCGCCCGCCGCCGCGTGCTCGGCGCGATCGCCGACGAGATGCGCGCCGCCGACTGGGCCAGCCGCGCGACGCGCAAGCGCATCCGCGACTCGCTGCAGGTGCAGGAGTCGCTGGCGCAGGCCCTCGGCCGCACACCGACGGTCGACGAGATCGCCGAGTCGCTCGGCGTCGACCGCAAGGCGGCCGCCGAGGCCCTCGCCGACGCCGCCCGCAGCGTCACGAGCCTCGACGAGACGGTGGGCGACCTCGTCGCCTCCGAGATCGCGAACCCCGAGGACGCGATGCTCGACACCGAGCGCACCCGGTACGTCGCCGCGGCCGTCACCTCGCTGCCCGAGCGGATGCGCTACATCGTGGAGCAGATCTACTACCACGACCGCAGCGTCAACGACCTCGCCGAGGAGCTCGGCCTGACCCACTCCGCGGTGTCGCAGCAGCGGTCCGAGGCGGTGCGCCTGATGCGCGACGGCCTCGAGGCGCACTACGCGGACGCGGCGCCGGCCGAGCAGCACTCGCGGGTCGCCCCGGCGCGTCGTGCGGCCTACCTCGCGCGCCTCGCGGAGACTGCGAGCGCGGGCATGGCGCAGGCGATGCCCGCCCGCTTCGACCTCTCGCAGGCCGTGTCGTAGAACCGATCGGCGAGGCCACGTCCCCACTTCGGGGCGACCGCTTACACCACCGACCGAGAACGCCGATAGGCATTCGCGTCGGACCACGGATGGACCGGAAACACACCACGATCCCACGATCACGGAGGAACTAATGGGATTCTCAGTCAACACCAACCTCGATGCGCTCAACACGTATCGGAACCTGCAGAACACGCAGAACTCGCTGTCGAACTCGCTCGCCAAGCTGTCGAGCGGCCTTCGCATCAACAACGCGGGCGACGACGCTGCAGGCCTGACCATCGCCACCACCCTGGGCTCGCAGGTGTCCGGTCTCCAGCAGGCCAGCCGCAACGCGCAGGACGGCACCTCGGTCGTGCAGACCGCGGACGGCGCGCTCAGCCAGGCGCAGTCGCTCCTCGGCCGGCTCCGCGACCTCGCGGTGCAGGCCGCGAACGACTCGAACAGCACGAGCGCCCGCACGGCGATCGGTACCGAGGCGACGAGCATCACAGTCGGAGCTCACCCGCCTCGGCCAGTCGACGACGTTCAACGGGACGCACCTGCTGGACGGCACGGGCCCCGGTTCGCTGAGCTTCCAGGTCGGCGCCGAGGCCAGCTCGTCGAGCCAGATCAACGTCAGCCTCAGCGGCGCCGGCTTCGACCTCACCGCGGTCGCATCCGCGCTCGGGTCGACGTCGACGGGCACCTATGCGGTGACCCCGGGTAGCCTCACGGCCAGCGCGTACACCTTCAAGACCGGCAACACGCCAGTGTTGCCGTGACGCTGGGTACCGCCCCGACGACCACCCAGGGCCTCGCCGACGCGCTGAACTCCAACTCGGAGTTCGCGAACGCGTTCTCCGCGTCGGCCGACGCCAGCAACAACCTGATCGTCGCAGTCGAAGCTCGGCACCGCGGTGAGCACGCGCGACCGCGCCCGGCGCCGGTGTCGGCGGCCGCTACGGTCACCACCCCGACCGTGCAGTTCGACACGGCTGCGCACGCGCAGGCCGCGATCACCGCGATCGACACGCAGATCGCGAACGTCTCGTCCGCCCGGTCCACGATCGGTGCGCTCGAGAACCGGTTCGCGTCGGCCATCTCGACGATCTCCACGTCGGTCACCAACCTGACCGCCGCGAAGAGCCGGATCACCGACGTCGACATGGCGTCGGAGATGGTCAACTACAGCCGCGCGAACATCCTCGCCCAGTCGGGTACCGCGATGCTCGCTCAGGCGAACCAGGCGCCGCAGCTGGCGCTGAAGCTGCTCGGCTGATCCCGACGCAGCATCGCACGGATGGCGCGGGGGCGGATTCGCTCCCGCGCCATTCGGGCGTGACCGGCGTCACCCGGTCCTGATCTTCCTGGAGGTGGACGATGACGACGAGCAGCACGGGCGCGACCCTCAGCACCACGTCGACCTCCGGGCTCGGCCTGTCCGGCCTGTCGAGCGGCCTCGACACCAGCGGCATCATCACGAAGCTGATGGCGATCGAGTCGCAGCCGCAGACCCAGCTGCAGAGCCAGCTCTCGAACGTCACGACCTACCGCAGCGCCCTGCAGTCCGTGAACACGCAGCTCGCCGCGATCGCCACCGCGGCGAAGACGGCGTCGACCGCGGGAGCGCTCGCCGCCTTCACCGCCTCGAGCGACACCAGCGGGATCAGCGCCACCGCCGACGCGACCGCCACCGCCGGCAGCGTGAGCTTCACCGTGGGCAGCAGTCGCCACCGCGCAGGTCTCCGTCAGCGGCGCGATGACCGCGTGGCCCGACACGTCGTCGGCGACCCCGGCCATCACGATCACGACCGGCAGCGGTGCGACGGCGAAGAGCACCACGGTCCACGCCCTGTCCGCGAACCTCGACGACGTCGTCGCGGCGATCAACGGCGGCGGAACCGGCGTGACCGCCACGAAGATCGCCGCGGGCACCGACGCGAACGGCGTCGCCCAGTACCGCCTCCAGCTGCGATCGCGCGAGCACCGGATCGAGCCGGCGCCTTCTCGGTCTACCAGGGCGACCGACGCCACCGGAACGGCGCTGCCGACGACGACCGTCGCCGACGCCCAGGACGCGCAGCATCACCCTCTACGGCGGCACCGGCGCGGCCCAGGACGTCACGTCGAGCCGCAACACCTTCACCGGGCTCATGACCGGCGTGAACGTCACCGTGTCGGCGAAGACCACGACACCGGCGACGATCACGATGCACCCCGGACTCGAGCAAGGCCGGGAACGCCACCGCGTCCACCCTCACCGGCAGCCTCATCGCGTTCTTCTCCACGATCGCCACCGACAGCGCCGTCACGACGAGCTCCAGCACCACCGGAGGCACGAGCAGCACGGCGACCACGTCGGGGTCCGTGTTCACCGGCGACACCGGAATCCGCGCACTGAACGACCAGCTGCTCTCCGCTGCCACCGGCTGCCGTCAACGGCAGGAGCCCCTCCTCGATCGGGATCACGCTCACGAAGGACGGGCACGATCACCTTCGACCAGAGCGCGTTCACGAGCGCGATGGCGAGCGACCCTGCCGGCACGATGTCGATGTTCCAGACGATCGCCGGCAAGCGTCGCGGACGGCCGCCTCGGCCGCGTCCGATCCGCTCACCGGCACGCTGACGCAGAAGATCACGTCGCAGCAGAGCCAGGAGTCCAGCCTCAACACGCAGATCAGCGACTGGACGACCCGGCTCGCGCGATCCAGCAGACTACCAGACGCAGTTCAACTCCTGGAGACCGCGCTGAACAACCTCAGCGCGCAGGCCTCCTGGCTCACCGGGCAGCTCAACTGCCTGCCGAGCTACTCCTACGTCCTCCTCCAAGTAGCGACGGCTGACCCCGATGGCCAACGAGTTCGCCGCCGCGCGGAACCTCTACAACCGCGACTCGGTGCTGTCGGCCTCGCCGGCGCGGATCCTCACGATGCTCTACGACCGGCTGCTGCTCGACCTGCAGCGCGCCGAGACGGCGCAGCGCCAGGAGGACTGGGCCGCCGCCGGTCCCTGCCTGCTGCACGCGCAGGACATCGTCACCGAGCTGATGAGCTCGCTGCGGCCGGAGATCTGGGACGGCGGCCCCGGCCTGCTCGCCCTCTACGGCTACGTGATGCAGAACCTCGTCGACCGCGAACATGCGGCGCGACATCGGCAAGACCCGTGAATGCATCGTGCTGCTCGAGCCGCTGCGCACCGCCTGGCACGAGGCGGCGCTGCAGGTCTCGATGGAGCAGGCGGCGCACTCGCCGCGACGCCGTTGGCTGATCACGTCGAGTGGACGCCGGTGCTCGACGACCTCGAGCACCGGGTCTCCGCCGCCGAGCAGGGCGATCTCGCCGTGCTCGAGGGCTGGTCGCCGCCCAGCGCCGCCGGCGCGATGACGCCGACGGACGTCGAGCGCGCCACCCGCGTGCTCGCTCGCCAGCGCGCGCTGCTCGCCCGGCTCCGGGAGGAGCAGGGCCGCGTCGCCGTGCGCATGGCCGCCGTGCGGAAGCCCGCCTTCAAGGCCTTCACCGCGCCCCCGGTCTACGTCGACCGCTCGCTCTGAGCCGCGGGGGACAGCGGTCCCCCGAACGGGGGGCATCGCGCCTCCCGGACATCCTTCATCCGGCGCTTTAGTGTCGCGTCAACTCCCGAGCACGGATCGCTCGGGCTCCTTGTAGGCCATGGACCCGGCCGCCGCACCATCTCCCCCTTTAGGTGGAATGCGCCGTGTTCCAATCGGTCACCATGAATGCGCTCTCGAGCGCACTCGACGGCCTCGCCGCACGCCAGAAGGCGATCGCCCAGAACATCGCGAACGTCAACACCCCGAACTACCGGGCGAAGACGGTCAGCTTCGAGGCCGCGCTCGCGCAGTCCGTCGCGGCGGGCAGCGGCATCGCAGGGGTCACCGAGGGCGTCTCCGGCGCACCGACCGTGCAGAACGGCAACAACGTCTCCCTGGACTCGGAGACGCTGAACAACGAGCAGACGGTGCTGATGTACCAGTTCGCGGCGCAGGCCGTGAACATGGACTTCGACGCCACGTCCGTCGCCCTGAAGACCGCCTGATGGACGCGATCGGCATCGCCGCCTCGGCGCTGAACATGCACCAGGCCTGGCTGAACTCCATCTCGGACAACATCGCGAACATCAACGACGCCAGGAACCCGAGCCAGAACGCCTTCCAGGCGCGAGTACCTCGTCGCGAACGAGGTCGCCGGCAACCAGGGCGTCGCCGTCACGGGCGTCGAGCACGGCAGCGCCGCCGGGAAGCTCGTCTACGACCCGACCAACCCCGTCGCGAGCTCCAACGGGTACGTCCGGATGCCCGACATCGACCTCGGCGAGCAGATGTCCGAGCTGATCATGGCGCAGCGCGGCTTCGAGGCGAACTCGAACGTCGTCGACCGCGCCAAGACCATGTACCAGTCAGCGCTCGCAGATCGGCAGGAACTCATGACCACCGCCATCGCCGGGATCGGCGCCCTGCCGGGCATCGCCACGTCGCCGTCCGTCACCGCCACGACCGGGACGAACGGCAGCGGCTTCGGGAACGTGCTCACGAACGCGGTCGACGACCTGTCCGGGCTGCAGAACGCCGCGAACTCGGCCGCGGTGCAGGCCGTGACCAGCGGTGACCTCACCGACATCCACCAGGCGACGCTCGCCGCCACCCGCGCGCAGGTGACCATGGAGCTCGTCTCCGCCGTGCGCAACAAGGGCATCGACGCGTTCAACCAGATCATGAACATGCAGGCCTGATGAAGAACCTCAACGGTGCCGGCCGCCGCCTCCTCGAGTCCGGTCCGCGCGTTCACGCTCGCCCAGCGCACGATCGCGCTGATCGGTGTCGCGATCCTCGTGCTCGGCGGCGTCGCGCTCACGAACTGGCTCGGCCGTCCCACCTACTCGCCGCTGTTCACCGGGCCTCGTCGGCCTCGGACGCGAGCGGCGTCGTCGCCCAGCTCGCGAAGGACAAGGTCGACTACCAGCTCTCCGACGGCGGCGCGACGATCCTCGTCCCGGCCGACAAGGTCGACGCCGAGCGTCTCGCCGCCGCATCCGCCGGCCTGCCGAGCTCGAGCACCACCGGCTACGCGCTGCTCGACAACATGGGCGTGACCGCCAGCGAGTTCCAGCAGAACGTCACCTACAAGCGCGCCATCGAGGGCGAGCTCGCGAAGACCATCGAGCTCGATCAGCGGCGTCGCGGCCGCCTCCGTCCAGCTCGCGATCCCGCAGCAGACCGTCTTCAGCGACAAGCAGCAGGACCCGACCGCGTCGGTGTTCGTGAACGTCGCGACCCCCCTCACGACCGACCAGGTGCAGGCGATCGTGCACCTCACCGCCGCGCGCCTACCCGGGCCTCAAGGACACGAACGTGTCCGTCGTCGACCAGAAGGGCGAGACGCTCTCCTCGGTCGGCGGCTCCCCGTCCGGCAGCGCCTCCGAGCAGGCGACGAGCTACGAGGACTCGACCCGCGCGCAAGGTGCAGGCCGTGCTCGACTCGCTGCTCGGCCCGGGCAACTCCACCGTCACCGTCGCCGCCGACCGTGAGCCAGTCCTCCGGCACGACGACGAGCAAGACCTACTCGACGCCGACCGGCGCCCCGGTGCTGTCGCAGAGCAACAACACCTCGACCTACAAGGGCAGCGGCGCGAGCGGCGCCGCGGGCGTGCTCGGCACCGACACCGACCAGCACCGCGACGAGCACCGGCAGCGGCGCGAACACCTACACGTCGGACCAGGGCGTGAAGAACAACGCGATCAACGAGACGAGCACCACCCAGACGATCACGCCGGGCACCCTCACCTCGCAGTCGATCGCGGTCGCCGTCAACGCCACCAAGGCCGCGAGCATCCCGACCAGCACCATCCAGAGCCTCGTCTCGGCCGCCGCCGGCGTGAACGCCAAGCGCGGCGACACGGTCACCGTCGCCGCGGCGCCGTTCTCCAACGCCGCCGCGTCGGCCGCGAAGGCCGCCCTCGCCGCAGCAGCAGGCGGCCCAGTCCTCCGACGGCATGACCCGCATCATCACCGCGGCGATCTGGGTCGTCGGCGGTCTCGTGCTCTTCGTGCTGGTCGTCTTCATGCTGCCGCAAGCTGTTCAAGAAGCCCGAGCGCGAGACCGTCGACGGCGGCGAGTTCGCCGTCCTGCCGCCGTCCTCGCCGATGGACGCCGCCCTCGGCGGCGGGATGGGCGCCCAGCGCCTCGGCGGCAGCAGCCCGATGGCCGGGCTGCCGACCGTGCCGGCTCCGACCGTCGTGATGCCGCAGGCCGTCCCCGTGCCCCGCGTCTCCAACGAGCACCTGTCGCCCTTCGAGCGCCTCCAGGCCGACGTCGACGCGCTCGCCGAGGCCGCGCCCGACCGCACGGCCGAGTACCTCCGGGCGTTGATGGCGGAAGGCGCCGGCGCGTGACCGGCATCGGCACGGACCTGGCCCCCGTCGCGGTCCGCAGCCTCTCCGGGATCCAGAAGGCCGCGCTCGTGCTCATGAACATGAGCACCGAGCGCGCCGCCGCGGTGCTGCGCAACTTCGAGCCGGCCGAGGCCGAGGAGATCACCGCCGAGATGTCGCGGATGCGCGTGCCCGCCGGCCGCGACGCCGAGCTGGCGATCCGCGAGTTCCACGAGCAGAACGTCGGTGCGCACCGAGTCGCCGTCCGGCCGCACCGGCAAGGACATCGCGGCGGACCTCATCCACGCCTCGTTCGAGCCCGAGCGCGCCGCCGGGCCTCATCGAGCGGATCGAGGCGCCCGAGGCGAGCGCGTCGTTCGCGTTCCTCGAGCAGGTCGATGCACCGGCCATCGGCAAGCAGCTCGCCGGCGAGACCCCCGAGACCGTCGCGTTCGTGCTCGTGCAGCTCGGGCCCGACCAGGCCGCGAAGATCCTCATGGCGCTCGAGCCGGCACGGCGCACCGACGTCGCCGCGGCGATCGCGACGATGGGCACCGCCCGTGCCGGAGGCCGGCGGCATCGTCGCGGACGCGCTCCGCCGCCAGCTGCGCGCAGCCACGTCCCGCTACGCCCCGGTCGAGCCGAAGCCGGCCGAGGCCCGTCGCTGCACGTGCAGCCGCTCGTCGACATCATGAACCACGCCGAGCCGGCCGCCGAGGGCGAGCTGCTCGCCGCGCTGCAGGCCCGCGACGCGCACCTCGCCGACGAGGTGCGCTCGAAGATGCTCGCCTTCGAGGACCTCCCGCGGCTCGCAGGACCGCGACCTGCAGCAGGTGCTGCGGGGCATCGACATCGCCGCAGCTCGCGCTCGCCCTCAAGGGCGCGTCGGAGGACGATCGCGAACGCGGTCCGCGTCCAACATGTCCGAGCGCAACCGCGAGAGCGCTCGCCGACGGAGACCGCCGAGCTCGGCCGGGTGCCGAAGAGCCAGGTCGAGGAGGCGCGCGCACGCGATCGTCCGCGCGCTCCGCGAGCTCGCCGGCACGGGCGGCCTCGAGCTGAAGCGCGAGCCCGTCGAGGGCGAGACGGATGCGCCGGAGGGCGCCTCGAGCGAGCCGGAGGAGGAGTATGTCGACTAGGAGCTCCTTCGCCCCGCTCGTCTTCCCCGAGCTGGCGACGCCGGTCGACCGGCGAGATCGCCGAGCGCGCCCGCGTGCAGGGCCACGCCGTCGGGTACGCGGCGGGCCGCCGCGAGGCCGCCGCCGTGCTCGAGCAGGAGCGCGCCGCGCAGCGGTCCCAGGCGGACCACCTGCTCGCCACCGAGATCGTCCGGCTCCGCAGCGCCGCCGCCGCGCTCGAGGCGGCCGCGGCGGCGCTCGCCGCGCGGACCGCCGCCGCTCCGCGCCGCGACGGACGAGGCGATGCTCGCCGCCGCGGTCGACATCGCCGAGCTCGTGCTCGGCCGCGAGCTGCTCGACCGTCCCGCGTCCGCGATCGCCGCCGTGCGCCGTGCCCTCGCGGTCGCCGGCGAGACGCCGGCGCTCATCGTGCGCCTGCACCCCGAGGACGTGCCCGCGGCGGCCGCGCTGGCCGACGAGTCACCCGGGCCTCCGGTTCGTCGCCGACCCCGCCCTCGACCGCGGCGACGCCGTGGCCGACCTGCCCGACGGCCGGGTCGACGCGCGCATCGGCGCGGCGCTCGAGCGCGTGCGGGCCGCGCTTCGCGGGGGAGGGCGCATGAGCGTCGGCACCGCGCCCTACCGGCCGCCCGGTCTCGACGCGCTGCTCACCGCCGCCGCGGCCCGAGCGGATCGGCGCCGTCGCCGCGTCGCGGGCCTCGGCATCCGCGTGCGCGGCGTCGACGCCGCCATGGGCGACCTGCTGCACGTCGGCGACGACCTCGCCCGCGCCGAGGTGGTCGCCGTGACCGGGGGCGAGCTCACGCTCATGCCGCATCGACCGGATCGACGGCATCCGCGTCGGCGCGCCCGTCCGCGCCACCGGCCGCCGGCTCACCGTGCCCACCGGTCGCCGGGCTGCTCGGCCGCGTGCTCGACGCGACCGGCCGCCCCATCGACGGCCGTGGGCCCCTCCGCTTCGAACGGCTCGTGCCGGTGGACGCCGAGCCGCCGTCCGCGCTCGACCGCGCCCGCATCGCAGGTGCCCCTGCACCTCGGGGTGCGCGCCCTCGACACCCTCACCACCGTCGGCCGCGGGCAGCGCATCGGGCTCTTCGCCGGCTCCGGCGTCGGCAAGTCGTCGCTGCTGTCGATGATCGCCCGCGGCACCGACGCCGAGGTCACCGTCATCGCCCTCGTGGGGGAGCGCGGCCGCGAGGTGCGCGAGTTCCTCGAGGACGACCTCGGGCCCGAGGGCCTCGCCCGCAGCGTCGTGGTCGTCTCGACCTCCGACGAGCCGGCCCTCATGCGCCTGCGTGCCGCCTTCATGGCGACCCGCATCGCCGAGGCGTTCCGCGACGCAGGATCCGACGTGGTGCTGATGATGGACTCCCTCACCCGCGTCGCCATGGCGCAGCGGGAGATCGGCCTCTCGGTCGGCGAGCCGCCCGCGACCCGCGGCTATCCGCCGTCGCGTTTTCGACCTGCTCGCGCGCCTGCTCGAGCGCGCCGGCACCGGCCGACCGGCTCGATCACCGGCCTCTACACGGTGCTCGTCGACGGCGACGACCACAACGAGCCGATCGCGGACGCGGTCCGCTCGATCCTCGACGGGCACATCGTGCTCGACCGCAAGCTCGCCGACCGCCGGCCACTTCCCGTCGATCGACGTGCTCGGCATCGATCTCCCGCGTCGCGTCGCACGTGATCTCGCCGGCGCAACGCGCGGCTGCCTCGACCCTGCGATCCGTGCTCGCCGCCCGCCGCGAGGTGCAGGACCTCATCGACGTCGGCGCCTACGTGCCCGGTACGAACCCGCTCGTCGACGCGGCGCTCGCGAACGCGGAGCCGATCCGGGCGTTCCTCACCCAGCGGATGGACGATGTGACCCCCGCCGAGGTCGCCTGGCACCGCCTCGCGGCCCTGGTCGCCCCGATGGGAGGCCTGTGATGGCGGTCTTCAGCCTCGCCGGGCTGCTCCGGCTCCGTCGGCTCCGCGAGGACCAGGCGGCCGCGGAGGTCGGGCACGCCCGCTCCCGCGCATCCGAGATCGCTTCGCAGCGCCACCAGCTCATCGACTCGCTGTCGGACCACGGCCACGAGGCGCGCGACGTGCGCGGGATCGCCGCGATCTCGGCCGCCAGGGCGTCCACCTCGACGATGCTCGCCGACCTCGAGGCGCTGCACATCGCGCAGGCCGAGATCGTCGCAGCGGCCGAGGCGCGCCACAGGGACGCTCGGCGCGGCACGCTCTCCGTCGAGAAGCTCGAGGAGCGTCACGTCGAGGCGACGCGCGTCGAGGACCTCCGTGCGGAGCAGACGGTGCTCGACGAGCTCGCCGGCCGCGCCCGCCGCTTCACGGACGGCGGGAGCCCCTCGTGACCTTCACCGAGATGGTCTCCACCATCCAGCAGATCCAGGCGCAGCTCGCCTCGCTGTCGCCGGCCTTGCCGACGACGCCGGGCTCCGGCGCCGCCTTCGCCGACGCGCTGAGCGGCGCCACCGCCACGAGCGGCACCGTCGAGACCTCGAAGACCGCGTCGACCGACGGTGCGCTGATCGACGGGGGCGGGGTCACCGGCGACGACGTCGTGGCCGCCGCGAAGAAGTACGTCGGCGTGCCCTACGTGTTCGGCGGCGAGTCCTCCTCCGGGATGGACTGCTCCGGTCTGGTCCAGAAGACGTTCTCGGACCTCGGCGTCTCGGTGCCGCGCCTCGTGCACGAGCAGCAGACGGTCGGCCAGAAGGTCGACTCGCTGAAGGACGCGAAGCCCGGCGACCTCATCGTCCTGAACGGCGGCGACCACATCGCGATCTACGCCGGCAACGACACGGTGATCCACGCGCCCTACGAGGGCCGCACGGTCTCGGTGCAGAAGGCCTGGTTCACCGACAAGGACATCGTGACGATCCGCCGGATCGTGCCGGCGACCGGCGACGCCGCCGCAGCGAGCACCGGCGGGGTCTCGGCGAGCACCAGCGCGAACCTCGCCGCGCTGTCCGCGATGCTCGGCCAGAGCACGTCGTCGTCGCTGACCGGCTCCGACACGTCGCTCTCCAGCCTGCTGTCCACCCTCGGCGTCTCGGGCAGCTCGAGCACGGCGCAGCAGCTGCTCGCCGCTCGCGCCTCGATCACGGGAGCCGTCGCATGAACGCGACCACGATCCTCCCCACCGCCCAGGCCACCGGGGCCCGTGGCGGCGCGAAGCAGGCCGGCCGTGCCGGCGGTGCCGATGCGTTCCAGGGGGCGCTCGACGCGCAGTCCGAGCAGCTGCGGTCCACGGCGGCGCCGGCCGCCGCCCCGCGGCAGCATGACCAGCGGCCGGCGGACGCGCCCTCGCAGAACGGGCCGGCGGACGGTCCCGCCTCCGCCGGGGAGACGACGGAGGCCCGCCCGCGGCGCACCGGCCGTCACGAGCCGCGCGGCGCCGATGCGGACGTCCCGCAGGCCGCCCCCGCTGCTGCGACGGACCCGCAGCTCTCGGCACCCATGCCCCAGGCCCTCCCGGAGGTCGCACCGGCCGACGCCCCATCGACGCCCGACTCGGCGGATCCGAGCGCGCCCGCGGCGAGTGGGGGCGGCGTCCCGCAGGGCCTCGTCCTGCCCGCGGTCCCGGCTGCGGTTCCGGCAGCGCCGGGACCTGATGGGCGGACGCAGGCGGCGGCTGCCGCTGCACCCGCTTCCGGGCCGTCGGCGGCACCTGCGCCCGGCGTGGTTCCCGCCTCCGCTCCTGCGCCCGAGTCCGGTGCGGCGTCGCGAGTCCGCTGCCGCCCCCGTGACCGGTGCGGCGGCGGCTTCCGTTCCGGACGCGGCTGCCGCTCCTGACGTCACGGCGGCCGCCGCTCCAGCCGCCGCCGCTCCTGTCGCCGCCGCCGCCCCTGCCCCGGCCGGAACCGCGCCTGCTGCGGCCCCCGTCACGGGCGCCGCGACGATGGCCGCGCAGTCCGCGCAGGCCGCTCCTCCGGCGGTCCGGATGGTCGGCACGGCGACCACGCAGGCTCCCGCCGTTCGCCCCGCCGCCGGTCGGCACCACCCGAACGCCCCCGCTCCCACGTCCGCGCAGGTCGCACCGGCGACGCAGGACACCGCGGACCTGCTCGCGGCCATGCGCATCCGCGCCGCCGGGCGGACGACCTCCGGCGATGCCGGGGATGACACCGCGCCCGCCGCCGGACCGACCGCCGACTCCTCGGCGGCGCCGCCCGTCGGTGCGCCGTCTCCGGCCGTCGCGGTGCAGCAGGCGCCCGCCGCGACCCCGATCGCGGCCGTCGCGCCGGCCGCACCCGTCGCTCCCGCGGACCCGGCCGAGCCGACGCTCGCGGCCCAGCTGACCCCTCCGATCGCCGCCCTCGCCGCTCGCGGGAACGGCGAGCACGTCGTCACCGTGCGGGTCACGCCCGAGAACCTCGGCGCCGTCACCGTGCGCGCCCACGTCGTCGACGGGAGCATGAAGGTCGAGCTCTTCGCGGCCGAGCCCCACGGCCGGGACGCGCTCTCCGCGATGCTGCCCGACCTCCGTCGCGACCTCGCCGGCACCGACGGCGCGGGCTCCGCGACCGTCGGCCTCGGCGGTGAGGCGTCGGCTCGCAGCGACGCCCGCGGATCCGGCTCGGAGCGCGGCTCCGCCGGATCCGGCCGTCCCGGTGCCGCTCCCTCGGCCGCACCGGCCCCCTCATCCACCGCTCGCTCCCCGTGGCGCCCCGCGCCCGCGGCCGGGCGCCTCGACGTCCTCGCCTGAAAGGACCAGCCATGACCACCCCGTGACCGCCCGGCGACCGCCCCCGCGAGCGTGCACGAGCACCGACAGCGGCGCGCCGTCGCCCGACGCAGACGATGGACTCCGACATGTTCCTGAAGCTGCTCGTCACGCAGCTGAAGAACCAGGACCCGAGCTCGCCGATGGACAGCACCCAGATGATCAGCCAGACGTCGCAGCTCGCCTCGATGGAGCAGCTGACGAGCCCTGAACTCGTCGACGACCGACTCCTACAACCTCCAGATGCGCTCCGCCGCCGCCAACGTGCTCGGCAAGACCGTCAGCTGGACCGACGCCGACGGCGTCGCGAAGACCGGGATCGCCACCGCCGTCTCCTTCAGCGGCAGCACGCCGAGCGTGACCGTCGGCTGGCGACACCGTCGACCTGACCGCCCTCAGCGGCATCAGCACCCCGACCTCCTCTCCTCCCCACCACCGCCACCATCCTCCTGATCCCCCCGCCGCCCCCGCGGCACCCCCACAGCCACGACGGCGAACTCCCGGCCAGGACGGCCACCACCGGCGGCGCACGCAGCGCCCGCCGAACCGTTCCGAAAGGCTCTCCGCCATGCTCCGCTCGCTCTACGCCGGGATCTCCGGACTCCGCGCCGAACAGACGATGCTCGACGTCACGTCGAACAACATCGCGAACGTCAACACGACCGGCTTCAAGTCCTCGAGCGTCCAGTTCGAGGACACGCTCTCCCAGACCCTCTCCGCCGCCGGGCTGCCCGCAGCCGACCAAGGCGGGCACCAACCCCAACCAGGTCGGCCTCGGCGTCCGCGTCGCCGGCGATCAACACCAACCTCGCCCAGGGCGAGCAGCAGTCGACCGGCAACAACCTCGACACGATGATCTCCGGCGACGGCTACTTCGTGACGACGATCGGGACGCAGACGCAGTACACCCGCGACGGCGCGTTCCACTGGGACGCCCAGGGCCGGCTCGCGACCGCGGACGGCGGCCTCGTGCAGGGCTGGTCCGCGGTCGGCGGCGCCATCAACACCGGCGGCGCCCCGGCACCGATCACGCCTGCCTGCCGGCTCCGTCGCCCCGGCCGTCGCGACGACCAAGGCGACGCTCACCGGCAACCTCGACTCGACGGGCGGCGGCGGCCAGTCGGTCACCAGGAGATCAGCGTCTACGCGAAGGACGGCACGGCCAGAAGACGCTGTCCATCACGTTCACGCCGGGCGCCGAACGGCGCGTGGAACTACTCGGCCGGCGACGGCAGCGGCGACGCCGGTGATCGGCAGCGTCCAGTGCACGAACGGCGCCGTCACGGCGGTCGGCACCGGCGCCACCGACGTCCGACGACGAGCGACGGCATCACACATCGACATGATCGGGCCTGACCGGGTACGCCGACCTCAGCACCGCCTCGATCGCGACGCAGGACGGCACGGCGGCCGGCCGGCTGCTCTCCACCACGATGGGCAACGACGGCACCCTCTCCGGCACCTTCAGCAACGGCGCGACGATCCCGCTCGCGCGGCTCGCGCTCGCGACCTTCGTGAACCCGGAGGGTCTCGAGAAGGCGGGCGAACTCGACGATGTCGGCAGACGCTGAACTCCGGCTCGCCGACCCTCACCACCGCCGGGGACGGCGGCGCGGGCACGATCGTCGCCGGCGCGCTCGAGGCCTCGAACGTGGACCTCAGCCAGGAGTTCACCAACCTGATCATCGCCCAGCGCGGGTTCCAGGCGAACGCCCGCATCATCACCACGTCCGACCAGGTGCTGCAGGACCTCGTCCAGCTGAAGCAGTAGCCGTCCGGCGAGATCGGCAGGCTGGCGCGCTAGCGCCTGGTCACCAGGGGCCTTCGACGCTTCGGCTGACGAAGTGCTGGGGTGCGGCAGGCCAGTGGCCCGTCGTCCCGCGTGCCGGCCCTCACGCGAAGTGGGGGCATGCGCATCCGCCGCCGGCTCCTGACATCGTCGACGTATCCGCCGATTGTGGAACTCGACGGCGGAACGATCCCACGGATGGGATCGGCCGTGCCCATGGACGGGGGAGACGATGATCCTGCTGACGCGCCTGAACGGCAGCACGTTCGCGGTGAACCCCGATCTTGTCGAACGCATCCAGGAATCGCCGGACACCTCGGTCGTCCTCGTCGACGGGACGACCTTCATCGTCACCGAGACGATCGACGAGGTCATCAGCGAGATCGCGGAGTACCGGGCTCGAGTGATCGCACTCGCCCACTCCATGCACTTCGAGGCACCCTCCGCCGTCCCCGCGTCGTCGCGAGGGGGCCGCCGATTCGGCGTCGTCGACGGCGCCAAGGCTCCCGTGCGTCCGGCGGACGCACGACGTGGGGGGAACTGATGGATCCCGCGACCCTCGGCGGCATCGTCGTCGCCTTCGGCTCGCTGCTCGTCATGGCGTTCCTCGAGGGCGCCAACCCGATGTCGCTGATCATCCCCGCGCCGATGATCCTCGTGCTCGGCGGGGCGATCGGCGTCGGCATCGCGTCCACGACGCTGCCGGACGCCATCCTCGCCATCAAGGCGCTGCCGAAGGCGTTCCTCTTCAAGGGCGTCAAGCTCGGCGCCGACATCGACCGGCTCGTCGAGCTCGCCGAGGTCGCCCGCAAGCAGGGCCTGCTCGCCCTCGAGGCGCAGGCCGCGGAGGTCGAGGACCCGTACCTGAAGAAGGCGCTGCAGAACGTCGCCGACGGCATGGACGCGGACGAGCTCCGCACCGTCATGGAGGACGAGGCCGCGGCCAAGGAGAAGACGGCGCGGTCCGCCGCGAAGTTCTACAACTCCCTCGGCGGATTCGCTCCGACCGTCGGCATCATCGGCACCGTCGTCTCGCTCACCCACGTGCTCGAGAACCTCTCGAACCCCGCCGGCCTCGGCCACTCCATCGCCGGCGCCTTCGTCGCCACGCTCTGGGGCGTCATGTCGGCCAACTTCATCTGGCTGCCCATCGGCGGCCGGCTCGGCAAGGTCGCCGACCTCGAGGCGGAGCGCTACGGCGTGCTCGTCGAGGGCGTCATGGCCGTGCAGTCCGGCGCCCAGCCCCGCGTGCTCAGCGAGAAGCTCCGCGCCATGGTGCCGGAGAGCCAGCTCGGCAAGCCCGTCGAGAAGTCCGCGGAGAAGGCGGCGAAGCCCGCCAAGGCGACGAAGACCGCCGAAGCGGCCGCCTGATCGTGAGCAGCGGCAGACGCCGCAAGGGCGGCCACGGCGGCGAGTTCCATCTCGACGAGCGCTGGATGACCTCCTACGCGGACATGATCACGGTGCTGATGTGCCTCTTCATCGTGCTCTACGCGATGTCGACGGTCGACTCGCACAAGTTCGACGTGCTGAAGAACTCCCTCGCGTCCGGCTTCGGTGTGACGAACAGCGCGAAGCTCGACCTCACCAAGGGCATCCCGGTGCCGAAGGAGCTCGTCGACAAGAACGGGCAACGGCTTCACGGCGTCGAAGACCACGACCGGGTCGCTGAAGCTCGAGAAGACCATGAAGACGGCGATCGAGGCGGCGCTGCAGAAGGCGCACGCGTCGAACCTCGCCGACGTGAAGCTCGACGCGACGGGGCTCACGATCGGGCTCGTCGGCTCGTCCGCGTACTTCGACGGCAACGACGCCTCGCTGCGCCCGTCCGCCGTGACCGTGCTCACCGCCATCGCGCCGGTGCTCGGCAGCAGCGACCGCACCATCACCGATCGAGGGGCACGCGGATCCGCACGGGTCGCCGGGCCGGTTCGGCAACGACTGGAACCTCGCCGCCGCGCGCGCCGGCAACGTGCTGCTCTACCTCGTCGGCCACGGCGTCGACGGCACCCGCATCTCGTCGGTCTCCTTCGGCTCCGCGCAGCCGATCGCCGGGCACGGGGGAGACGACCGAGGAGAAGAACCGCCGGGTCGACATCGTCGTGCACACCCCGGCCGCCGACGACGACCGCGACCGGGACCGCGGCCGCGACGTCCCGCCGCCGACACCGGCCGCGACACCCGCGACGAAGGCCGCCGCGAAGGGCTGACCGAGGCCGTTCCAGCGGCGCTGGAGTGTCGCACCCCCGATCGGGGGGTGCGCTGCGAGGATCCGACTCGTGACGGATCGGCGGCGCCCGCGTGTCCGCGTGCACCCTCCCGGTGCCGCGGATCTCGACGTGCGCCCCGTACGACTTCGAGAAGCCCGAGCTGCTCTCCGAGCCGCAGGGCGAGCGGCTCGCGTCCGCCTTCGAGTCCTTCGGCCGGTCGCTCGGCCTGCAGCTGACCGCCAAGACCCGCACGGTCATCGACGTCGAGTACGGCGGCTACGTGATCAGCCCCGCCGGCGCGCTCCGCGACGCCGCCGAGCCCGCCGCCTACGTCGTGGCCGCCGTCGACGGCGTGCGCGCCCGCGCCGTGCTGCGCCTCCCGCTCGCCGAGGCCCGGTTCTGGGCCTCCCGCCTCGTCGGCGGCACCGGCGCGCCGTCGGGGGAGGAGCGACTGCTCACCGCCGTCGAGCGCGCGCTCGTCTGGCACCTCGTCGACGAGCACGCCCTCGAGCTGCACCTCGCCTTCGACGGCCTGCTGCCGGCGCTCGTCGTCGAGGCCTTCGCCTACGACCGGGTCCGCGAGCTCGCGGCGCCCGACGACCTCATGGTGCAGGCGGGCTTCGCGCTCGACCGCCCCGGCTCCCGCAGCATCGTGACCGTGACGCTGCCGGCCGAGCCGATCCTCGAGGCGCTCGGCCACGGCGCCGCGCGCCAGGAGCAGGGCCTCGTGACGCACCGGCTCGAGCGGCACGTGGCGGCCGCCCCGGTCGACGTCGCGCTGCGGTTCGCGGACACCCGCGTGCCCGCGGCGGTCGTGCTCTCCCTCGCGGAAGGTGATCTCATCCCCCTGGATCACCCGCGGCACGCGCCGCTCGCGATCACGATGGACGGCGTGCCCGTCGTCCGGGCCGCGGTCGGGGGGAACGGCGACCGCCTCGCGTGCGTCGTCGTGGATGCATGAGGAGCAGATCGTGACGTTCCCCTCCGCCCTCTCCGATGTCGGCACGTCCGGCGCGGACGACCGCGCCGTCGAGACCGCCTGCGCGAACGCCCTCGTCGCCGCTCTGCCCGGCGCCGCACTCATGGCGCAGCGCCACGGCGGCGCGCCCGTGCCGGCCGCCGAGCTCGCCGCCGGGGTCTCCGCCACGTACGTGGGGGCGCACTCCGCCGACTTCGCGCTCATCCTGCTCGACCGCGGTGAGCTCGCCGCCGCGGCGGGCGGCGACGCCTCCCGCGTGCGGCTCGGCGACGTGCTGCGGCCCGCGCTCGAGCACGCCGCGTCCGTCATCGGCGGCGGCATGCTCGGCGAGGCGACCGACGGCGCGCCCGCCTCGCTCTTCCAGTCGCCCGACGCCGTCGTGTTCGACCTCGTCGGCGAGGGCGGCGTCGCCGGCTGGTTCGCCGTGCAGGTGCGCGGCGGCGGCGAGCCGCGCCGCTTCGGCGACGTCTCGAGCAAGCTCGGCCGCATCAGCGGCGTGGAGATGACCCTCGCGGTCGAGATCGGCCGCGCCCGGGTGTCCGTCCGCGAGCTGCTCGACGCCCAGCCCGGCACCGTCATCGAGCTCGACCGCTCCGTCGGCTCGCAGGCCGACGTGTTCCTGAACGGCCGGATGATCGCCCACGGCGAGGTCGTCGTCGTCGACCGGCAGTTCGCCGTGCGGATCACCGAGGTCCTCGACGCCATCGACGAGGGCTGACCGCCGCCGATGGAATGGACACCGTCTTCCTCGCGCTGCGCGTGATCGTCTCCCTCGGGGCGGTCTTCGGCGCGCTGTTCTTCGCGCACCGCTGGCTCACCAAGGGCCGCGGCGGGGGCGGCGCGCTGCGGGGCAAGGCGATCTCAGTCGTCTCGCGCCAGGGCCTCGGCACGAAGGCGGGCGTCGCGATCGTGGACGCCGGCGGTCGGCGCTACCTGCTCGGGGTCACCGAGCACGCCGTCACGGTGCTCGACCGGCTCGGTGCGGCGGACGGCGACGACGCCCGCCGTCTCGGTCGTCTCCACCGCCCCTGTGCCGCTCGTCGCGGGCGGATCCGCCTTCGAGCGCGAGCTGCATCGCGCATCCGGCGTGAGCGCAGGCGGAACGGGCACCGGCGGGGTGCCGGTCGTCGTCGGCCCGGACGCGGGACCGTCCGGTCCGCCCACCCAGACCATCTCGCTGCCCGCCCACGGCCGGGCGTCCGCGCACCCCCGGTCGGAGCCCGTGCCGGCGCAGCACGCGACCCGCCGCGCCGCCCTCGCCGCCGAGGAGGCGCGCGTCGTCGCCGAGCGCGCCCGCACCGCGAAGCCGTCGCCGCTCGCCGGCTCCGTGCTGTCCCCCGAGACGTGGCGGCAGACCGCCGCCGCGCTGAGACGACGGTGACCCGCGGCGTTCCCGCGACCGCAGGCCCGGTGCGCCTGCCGGTCGCGGCCCGGGTGCGGGCGTGGTGGCCGACCGCGGTCGTGCTGCTGCTCGGCGTGCTCGTCGTGGCCTACCTCGTGGTCGCCTCGCCGCTGTCGGCGTTCGCCGATCCGGTGAACCCGACGGTGCCGACGCCCACGCCGAGCGCCGGATCGGGCGCCGTCTCCATCACCATCGGCGGCGCGAACGGGGCGCCGTCCACCTCGGTGATGGTGCTCATCGGCATCACGCTGCTGTCGGTCGCGCCGGCGCTGCTGCTGATGATGTCGTCGTTCACGAAGATCTTCGTGGTGCTCGCGATGACGCGGAACGCGCTCGGGCTGCCCACGATCCCGCCGAACCAGGTGCTCGCCGGGCTCGCGCTGTTCCTGTCGCCTGTTCATCATGTGGCCGGTGCTCCAGCAGGTGAACACCGCCGCCCTCACGCCGTACCTCGCCGGGAAGATCGACTTCAACGCCGCGATCGGCGCCGCATCCGGGCCGCTGCAGCACTTCATGGTGCTGCACACCAAGGAGAGCGACATCGCGCTGATGACCCGGGCCGCGGGTCAGGCGAACCCGACCGACCCGTCCACGGTGCCGCTCGTGACCCTCATCCCCGCGTTCATGCTCTCGGAGCTGCGCGCGGCGTTCATCATCGGGCTCGTCATCTTCGTGCCGTTCCTCGTGATCGACCTCGTCGTCTCGTCGGGCCTGATGGCGATGGGCATGATGATGCTGCCGCCGACGATGATCGCGCTGCCGTTCAAGATCCTGCTCTTCGTGCTGGTGGACGGCTGGGGCCTCATCATCACGTCCCTCGTGCAGAGCTATCGGACGGGGTAGGCATGACCCAGAACCAGGTCATCGACCTCGCCCTGCACGCGCTGCTGCTCGCCGGCGAGCTCGCCGCGCCGCTGCTCATCACGTCGCTCGTCGTCGGCTTCGCGATCTCCGTGTTCCAGTCGATCACGCAGATCCAGGAGCCGACGCTCTCGTTCGTGCCGAAGGCCGTCGCCGTCGCCATCGCGCTGCTCGTCTGCGGGCACTGGATGATCTCGGAGGCGGTCAGCTTCACGCAGGGGCTGTTCGCGCTGATCCCGACCTACACGGGCAGCACCGGCGGCACCGGCACGACCGGCACCGGCTGAGCCATGAACCTCACCCTCGACATGGCGTTCCTCGAGGCCGCCATGCTCGCGGGGGTCCGGATCGTCGCCTTCCTGATCCTCGCGCCGCCGTTCTCGTTCTCGGGGATCCCGCTGCGGATCAAGGGGATGCTCGCCGTCGCGCTCTCCCTGCTCGTCGCGCCGCAGGCCGCGACCGGCATCTCGGGGGAGCTCGACACCGGCACGTTCCTGCTCGCCCTCGTCAGCCAGCTGATCATCGGCGGGCTCCTCGGCTTCCTCTGCGCGATGGTCTTCGCCGCGGTGCAGTCCGCCGGCAACCTCGTCGACCTGTTCGCCGGGTTCCAGCTCTCGCAGGCGTTCGACCCGCAGATGAACGTGAACGGCGCGCAGCTCACCCGGCTGATGCAGATGACCGCGCTCGGGCTGCTGTTCGTCAGCGGCGGCGCCGAGCTGATCCTGAACGGCCTGTTCCGCACCTTCACCGCGCTGCCGGTCACCGGGCTGTTCGACGTGTCCACCGGCGACAAGCTGCTACCCGGGCTCGGGCAGCTGTTCATCGCGTCAGCGCAGATCGCCGGCCCGATCGTCGTCGTGCTGTTCCTCGCGGACGTCGGCCTCGGCCTGCTCACCCGCGTCGCCCCGGCGCTGAACGCCTTCCAGCTCGGCTTCCCGCTGAAGATCCTGATCACCCTGCTCGCCGGCGGGGTGCTCTTCCTCGCGCTGCCCCGCGTCGTCGCGTCGCTGACGGACGACATGCTCGGCCTGATGGGCGGGGTGCACTAGATGAGCGACACCACCGCGGAGCGCACCGAGAAGGCCACGCCGAAGCGGATGGAGGAGGTGCGCCGCGAGGGCAAGCTCTCCACCTCCCGCGACATGACCGCCTGGATCTCGATGGGCGGCGCCGCGCTGGTGCTGCCCGTTGTGGTGAACTCCGCGGCCTCGGCGCTCGACGACCTCGTGCTCGGCCTGCGCGGCGTGATCATGACACCCGACGTCACGACGGCGCCCAGCGCTACCTCGACGGCGCCCTCGGCCGCATCCCGGCGATCCTCGCGCCGCTGTTCGCCGCCGCCGTGGTCGGCGCGATCGTCGGCGCGCTGCTGCAGGGCGGCATCCACTTCAAGCGGTTCAAGCTCTCCGGGCAAGCAGTTCAACCTCGTGTCCGGGCGTCGGCCGGATGGTGGGCAAGCAGGCGCTCTGGGAGGGCGCGAAGGCGCTGCTGAAGACCGGCGTGCTCGGCGTCGCGGTCTTCGCCGGCATCCAGGGCGTGATCCCGCTGCTCGGGTCGTCGGGCGCGCTGCCGCTGACCGCGCTCGTCGGCATCGGCGCCGGGTCATCACGACCGTGCTGCAGGCCGCGATCCTGGCGGGCGTCGGCCTCGCCGCCGTCGACCTCTTCGTCGTGATGCGGCGCAACCGCAAGCACACGCGGATGACCCGGCAGGAGATCAAGGACGAGGCGAAGACCACCGAGGGCGACCCGCACATCCGGCAGCAGCGCCGATCCCGTGCCCTCGCGATCTCCCGCAACCGGATGATCGCGGCGGTCGCGAGCGCGGACGTCGTGCTGCTGAACCCGACGCACGTCGCGGTCGCGCTGAAGTACGAGCCGGGCAAGTCGGCGCCGCGCGTGGTGGCGAAGGGCGCCGGGGCGATCGCGGCGAAGATCCGCGAGCGCGCCGCCGACGCGCCGGGTGCCGATGGTGCACGACATCCCGCTCGCCCGCGCGCTGCACGCCGCGTGCGATGTGGGCCAGGAGATCCCCGAGGACCTCTACACCGCCGTCGCCCGGGTGCTCGCGTTCGTCATGGCGCTGAAGCGCCGCGGCGCCGCCCTCGGCGTGCACCGCATGGCCGGCTGACCCGCCACGGGCCGAGCCGCTCGAGCACGTCAGCAGGACGAATTCGCGACAGCAGGACGAAATCGGCTGGATCGTCCTGGTGGGGAAAGCGAAGATGTCCTGCTGGGCCCACGTCGGCCGGTTCCGGCGCGCGGCGAAGCCGCGTGGCGGCCGAGCCGATGGGGAAGTGCTCCCGCAGTCTGAGGATCCTCATCAGCGCATCCTGGTATCAACAGGGGGAGGAGGGCCGCCGGCCGGCGACCCGACGAGGAGGACGCCATGGGCCGCATGATCACCCTCGAGGCCGACGGGCCGTTCGACGCCTACGTCGTCGAGCCGGAGGGCGTGCAGCCGCCGCGGGGCGGCCTCGTCGTCATCCACGAGATCTGGGGCCTCGTCGACCACATCAAGGACGTCGCCGACCGCTTCGCGCGGGAGGGCTACGTCGTCGTCGCACCCGATCTGCTGAGCCGCGCGGGCGTGCATCCGCAGCTCGGGCAGCAGCTGCAGGAGATCATGTTCAGCCCCGACGAGCGGGTGCGCACCGAGGGCCAGCCGCGGCTGCGGACGGCGTTCGCGCCGGCGCAGGCGCCGGCCTTCGCCGCCTGGGCGATCACGGCGCTGCGCGGCGCGCTCGACTGGCTGGAGCAGCAGCCGGGCGTCGGCAACCAGGTCGCGGTCACCGGCTTCTGCTTCGGCGGCACCTACTCCTTCGCCCTCGCGGCCGAGGATCCGCGGATCCGCGCGGCGGTCCCCTTCTACGGGTCGCCGCCCGAGGTGACCGAGACCGACAAGATCACCGCGCCGATCCTCGCGTTCTACGGGGACCAGGACGAGCGGCTCATCACCTCCTTGCCCGACGTGCAGCAGGAGATGAAGCGGGGCGGCATCGACTTCACCTCGCACGTGTACGCCGGCGTCGGCCACGCCTTCTTCAACGACACGAACGCGCGCACCTACGACGCGGCCGCGGCTGCGGACGCCTGGACCCGCACCCTCGGGCTTCCTCGGCCGGGCCATCGGTTCGCCGGGCACCGCCGTCCCGACCCGGGCCAACGAGGTCGGGACGGTCTCCACGCCGCCGACCACGACCTGACCGCTCGCCTGGACAGGCGGTGCGCCGGAGCAGGCGTTCCGCCAGAATCGGGCCGTGCGCACCTCGACGGCCCCTGCCGCGGCACTGCTCGTGCTCGCGCTCGCGCTCCTCGGGCCGGCGCTCGCCGGCTGCGCGCCGACGACGCCCCGCCTGCCGGCCGGGTTCCCGTCGACCGTCCCGGTGCTCGCGGGCGACGTGGTCGCGGTCGAAGCACGAGTACGGCGAGTGGTACGTGTGGGTGCGCTCCGCGCATCCGCTCGCGGCCTACAGGACGGCCCGCACGATGCTGCTGAAGGCGGGCTACGACGAGACCGCGAACGACGAGACGGCGGGCGGCAGCACCGGCCAGTTCTGCTCGCCGAAGTGGTGCTCGAACATCACCGGGTACCACGATCCGCGCTACGGCGACTCGGTCTCCTACGAGGTCTTCGCGACCACCGGGATCAACGCCATCGGCTGAGCCGCGTGGCAACCCCGAACAGGGGGTCCGACGCCGCAGGATGAGCCCGGGATCGTGCGCCTTCCGGCGACGGTCCCGCGTTTCGAGCACGGCGGAGCCGGGCGAGCGGGCGGTCCTCCGGCGGAGCCGGATCGGGGATCCCCGGGCTCGAGGAGTGACCGTGCGACGACTGCAGCTCGGCAGGACCGCTGCCGCGATCGCGGTGCCGATCGGCGTGGTGGCGATCATCATGCTGCTCGTCGTCCCCGTGCCCTCCTGGCTGCTCGACCTGCTGATCACCGTCAACATCCTCTTCGCGCTCGTGATCCTGCTCACGACGATGTTCGCGAAGCGGCCCCTCGACTTCTCCGTCTTCCCGTCGCTGCTGCTCATCGCGACGCTGTTCCGGCTCGGCCTGAACGTCGCGTCGACGCGCCTCGTGCTCGGGCAGGGCTACGCCGGCG
The DNA here is from genome assembly GCA_963771645.1 of uncultured Actinomycetota bacterium. Classification (GTDB taxonomy): domain Bacteria; phylum Actinomycetota; class Actinomycetes; order Actinomycetales; family Microbacteriaceae; genus Amnibacterium. Next base: position 52,416 of record CAVYUH010000002.1, read on the forward strand.
AGGTCATCCACGCCTTCGGCCAGGTCGCCGTCGGCGGCTCGCTCATCATCGGCGCGGTCATCTTCCTGATCCTCGTCGTCATCCAGTTCGTGGTGGTCACGAAGGGTGCCGAGCGCGTCGCCGAGGTCGGCGCCCGCTTCACCCTCGACGCGATGCCCGGCAAGCAGATGGCGATCGACGCGGACCTGAACTCCGGCCTCATCACCGAGGACGAGGCGCGCGCGCCGCCGCGCGGACGTCGCCGCGGAGGCCGACTTCTACGGCGCGATGGACGGCGCGAGCAAGTTCGTCAAGGGCGACGCGATCGCCGGCATCGTGATCGTGCTCATCAACATCGTCGGCGGCATCGGCATGGGCGTGCTCATGCACGGCCAGCAGATCACCGACGCGCTGAACACCTACACGCTGCTCACCATCGGCGACGGCCTCACCGCGCAGATCCCCGCGCTGCTGATGGCCGTCTCGACGGGCATGATCGTCACCCGCTCGAACGCCGAGGCGGACCTGGGCCAGACGGCCGGCGCGCAGCTCGCGCAGTCGAGGACCGCGCTGATGATCGCCGGCGTCGCGGCGTGCGCCATGGCGCTCATCCCCGGCATGCCGATGATCCCGTTCCTGCTGGTCGGGGTCGTGCTCATCGTGGTCTCGCGGCGCATCGCCCGGGCGGAGCAGCGGAAGGCGGCCGCCGCGCTCGTCGCCACGACCGCCGGCGAGAGCACCGGCTCCTCGGACTCGCCCGAGGAGCTCATGGAGCAGATGCGGGTGCACGCCCTCGAGGTGCAGCTCTCCGCCGATCTCGTCGACCTCGTCTCCGGCGTCAGCGACGACCTGCTCGCCCGCGTGAAGTCCCTCCGCCGCCGGATCGCCATGGAGTACGGCGTCGTCGTGCCGCCCGTGCGCACGCGCGACAGCGTCGACCTGCCGCCCTCGACCTACGTGCTCCGCGTCGCCGGGGTCGAGATGGGCCGCGGCATCGCCCCGGTCGGCAAGGTGCTCGCGATCGGCGACCAGCTCGACGCGCTGCCCGGCACCCCGACGATCGAGCCGGTGTTCGGCCTCGCCGGCAAGTGGATCCCCGCCGAGATGCGGCACTCGGCCGAGATCACCGGCGCGACCGTCATCGACCGCGGCTCGGTGCTCGTCACGCACCTCTCCAACGTCATCACGAGCAACGCCGCCCGCCTGCTCTCCCGCGAGGACGTCCGCGTGCTCACCGAGGGCGTGAAGCGGGTGAGCCCCGCGGTCGTCGAGGAGCTCATCCCGAACCTGCTCACCCTCGCCGAGGTGCACCGCGTGCTGCAGGGCCTGCTGCAGGAGCGGGTGCCGATCAACGACCTGCCCCGCATCTACGAGGCGCTCACGCTGCGCGCGCGGGTGTCGACGGATCCGGAGGGCCTCGTCGAGGCCGCCCGCGCGGCGCTCGGGCCGGTCGTCGTCTCGGCCCACCTCGAGGACCGCATCCTGCGCGTGATCATGATCGATCCCGTGCTCGAGCAGACGATGCTCGAGCAGCTGCGCCCGAGCGAGATCGGCTCCCAGGTGCTGCTCGACCCGAACCGGCTCGGCCAGGTGGTCGACTCGCTGCGCGCCGCCGTCGCGCAGGCCGAGGCCCGCGGATGGGCGCCGGTGCTCGTCTGCGCCCCCGCGCTCCGGGCGGCCGTGCGCCGCCTCGTCGCGCCGCAGACGAACGGCCTGCCCGTGCTGTCCTACCAGGAGGTGACGTCCTCGGACGTGACCATCGAGACCGTTGGAGTGGTTCGTGCCCTCGATCCGATTTCGGCTTGACAAGCCGACCCTGACCGGGCTGGCGGAGCAGGTGCGCCGGGACTACGGTCCCGACGCCCGCATCGTCGCCACCCAGGAGTCGGTCGTCGGCGGCCTCGGCGGCCTGTTCGGCCGCAAGGTCGTCGACGTGACCGTCGACCTGCCCGACGCCGCGCACCTCGACGGCTCGCACGAGTTCGACATGCCCACCCGGGTGGGGCTCGCCGCGCTGCTGGAGGACGCGGACAGCCAGGACTTCGGCGCCGCGGCGGGCGATCCCTTCGAGGAGGTGCTGCGCCCTGCCGCATCCGCCGGCCGCGAGCCCGCCGTCTCCACCCAGGGCCACGACTTCGCGTCGATGCTCGACGCGCTCCGGATCGACGTCGAGCCCGCCGGAAGCGGCGGCGGTGGTACGCCCGCGCGGCCGCTCCCCGTGTCCGAGTCGCGGCGGCCGAGCTGGGCGACCGCGCCGGTCGTGCTGCCGCGCATCGCGAAGCCCGCACCGCAGCCCACCGCACCCGTGGCCCCCGGAGTGCTGACACTCGCGCCGTCCCGCGTCGGCGCCGGTCCGGGAGCAGTCCGACGCCGCGATCGCCGAGCAGATCGTGTGGGCCACGCCCCGGCCGCGCTCCCGCACCGGCCGCACCGCGCCCGGCGCGCCGCCGCCCCAGCGCACCCGCGCCGGCGACCTGCTGCTGCTCGTCGGCCTCGGCGACGACGCCGTGCGCGTCGCGAACTCGGTGCGCGACCGGATGCAGCGCGGCTACGTGTGCGACGGCGGCTCGGTCGAGGGCAACACCCGCCGCCGCGTCGACGACCGCCGCGGGGCGCTCGCCGCCCGCGCGTACGGCGTGCGCAGCGAGCAGCCCGTGATCGTCGCCTACGGGATCGGCGACGGCGACCTCGCGGATCCGCGCTACGACGGGCTGCTGTCGATCGACGGCGACCAGGCGTGGCTCGTCGTCGACGCCACCCGGCGCCCGGAGCACACCCTCACCTGGACCGGGGCCCTGCGCGGGCGCCTGCAGGTCGACGCGGTCGCCAGCGTGCGCGCCCGGTCGGCGGGCGCGCCGCACGCCCTGCCCGAGCTCGGCCTGCCGGAGGCGTGGACCGACCTCGCCGGATAGCGCGGGCCTCCCGGCTCCGGGGAGCGGGAGGCCTACAGTGGACCCGTGCTCGTACTGACCCGCAAGAAGGGCGAGCGGGTCCTGATCGGGGACGACATCGTCGTGACCCTGATCGACATCCGCGGCGACGGGGTGCGCATCGGCTTCGACGCACCGCGTGGTGTGCCGATCCAGCGCGCCGAGGTGGTCACCGCGGTGACCGAGGCGAACACCGAGGCGGCCGCCACCAGCGCGTCCACCGCGGAGACGCTCGTCGGGCTGCTCCGCGGCGTGCGGCAGCCCCGCCGCCGAGACGGTGCAGCCCACTGCGACCGACGCGCCTGCCGCACCGGCGAGCCGGCGGCTCCGGACGCGCCTGCGGCGCCGACCGCGCCCGCCATCCGCACCGGCCACGATCCCCGCGGAGCGCCGCCCCGCCCCGAAGCCGGGACCGCGCCCGCACATCTGACGGCACGCGACGCATCCGCCTCACGTCGCGCGGTAGCCGTGGCGTGACGCGGTACGCAGCGTACCGCGCGCGCCACAGGTACCGCGCGACGGGGACCCATCCGGCGCGACGGCTCAGAGGTAGTTCGTGACCACCGAGATGATGGTGGGCCCGAGCACCGCGATGAAGAGCACCGGCAGGATGAACAGCATCAGCGGGAAGAGCACCTTCACCGGGATCTGCATGGCCTTCTCCTCGGCCCGCTGACGGCGCTTCGTGCGCATCTCCTTCGCCTGCGTGCGGAGCACGGTGCTGACCGAGATGCCGTAGATGTCGGCCTGCACGACCGCGCGCACGAAGGCGCGGAGGTCGGGCACGTCGGTCCGGGCGGCGAGCGCCTTGTACGCGTCGCGCCGCGACATCCCGACCCGCATGTCCTGCAGGGTGCGCACGAGCTCCTCGGCGAGCGGGCCCTTGCCGTTCTTGCCGGCCCGCGCCATCGCGGACTCGAAGCCGAGGCCCGCCTCGACCGCGATGAGCATCTGGTCGAGGGTGTCGGGCAGCTCGAGCGCGATCGCGGCCTGCCGCTCGATGCCCGCGGCTGTAGATCAGCAGGTCGGGCACGAAGTAGGCGGTGACCACGACGGCCAGCACCATCACCACGATGACGCCGTTGCTCGTGCTGGACAGCACGAGCAGGCCGAACACGGCGGCGACGATCGCGAGGGCGGGCTTCGCGAGCAGCACCCGGCTGAGCGGCCACGACGGTGGGGCGCCCGGCGAGCGCGAGCAGCTTGTCGAGCTTGCTCCGGTTCGCGGGCAGGACGAGCAGGGTGCCGAGCGAGCCCGGGTCGCGCACGATGCGGGCGGAGGCGGCCTCCGCGTCGAGCCCGAGCAGCAGGTTGTTGCGCACGTCGCGGCGCCCGGCGGCGTCGCCGGGCACGGCGCTCCACGCGAGCAGCGGCAGCGCGACACCGACCGCCAGCACGGCGATCAGGACGGTCAACGGCACGGTTCCCTCCCCTCAGAACTTGAAGCTGACGATCTTCTTGAGCCAGAGGGCGCCGACCGTGATCAGCACGGCCGCGCCCGCCATCATCGCCCAGCCCAGCGGGTACTGGACGAACCTGGCGACGTAGTCGCGGCTCGTGATGAAGAGGATGCCGAGCACGACGAACGGCAGCGCGAGCAGGATGTAGGCGGACATCTTGCCCTCGGCCGACAGCGCGGCGACCTGGCGCCGGATCTGCCCGCGCTCGCGGATGGTGTGGCCCACCTCGTCGAGCACGCCGGCGAGGTCGCCGCCCACCTCGCGGTGGATGGCGATCGCCTGCGCGACCCAGCCGAAGTCCTCGTTCCGCATCCGCTCGGCGGACTGGTCGAGGGCGTCGTTGAGGTCGCGGCCGAGCCGCGTCTCGTTCACGATGCGGGCGAACTCCTCCGACGTCGGCGCCTCGGCCTCGCGGGAGACGGCGTCGACGGCGCGGAGCAGGCTGTGGCCCGCGCGCATGCTGCCGGCGAGCAGCCCGAGGGTGTCGTCGAGCTGGTTCGCGAAGACCTTGCGCCGCCGGCCGGCCTTGCGGCCGATGAGCAGCCGGGCGCCGATCGCGCCGACGGCCACGCCGACCAGCACGCCGAAGATCCCGAGGGGCAGCGCCAGCAGCGCGCCGAGGCCGAGCGAGACGCCCGCGGCGATCAGCACGAAGCGGGCCGGCGTGAGGTGCATGCCGGCGGCTTCGAGGGCGACCACGAGCCGCTGGTCCCAGCCGCGTCGGCCGAGCGCGTCACCGACGAGCTCGTCGAGCGCGGAGCCCTGGCGGCTGAGCGCGGCGGCGTTCGCCTCGCCGGGCCGGCGGCGGTCCTTCGGCAGGCGAGGGCGGCGCGGCGCCAGCACCCCGAAGAGCGTGGCGCCGACCGCGGCGAGCACGAGCACGACGGCGAGGGCGAGCATCAGCGGCCCCACCGGTCGGGCGTCTCGAAGATGGACGCGGGCACGCTGATGCCGAGCTCCTCGAAGCGGTCGACGAAGCGCGGGCGCACGCCGGTGGAGACCGGCTTGCCGAGGAAGCGGCCGTCGGCGTCCACGCCGGCGGCGTAGTCGAAGACGAAGGCGTCCTGCATGGTGACGATCTCGCCCTCCATGCCCTGCACCTCGGTGATGTGGGTGACGCGGCGGGTGCCGTCGCGGAGGCGGGTCAGCTGCACGACCACGTCGATCGCTGAGGCGATCTGCTCGCGGATCGCGCGCAGCGGCAGGTCCATGCCGGCCATCAGCACGAGCGTCTCGAGCCGCGCGATCGCGTCGCGGGGCGCGTTGGCGTGCACCGTGGTCAGCGAGCCGTCGTGGCCGGTGTTCATCGCCTGGAGCATGTCGAGGGCCTCGCCGCCGCGGCACTCGCCGACGACGATGCGGTCGGGGCGCATGCGCAGCGAGTTCTTCACGAGGTCGCGGATGGTGATCTCGCCGCGGCCCTCGATGTTCGCGGGCCGGCTCTCCAGCCGCACCACGTGCGCCTGCTGCAGCTGCAGCTCGGCGGCGTCCTCGATGGTGACGATGCGCTCGTCCTCGGGGATGAAGGAGGAGAGCACGTTGAGCAGCGTCGTCTTGCCGGTGCCGGTGCCGCCGGAGACGAGGATGTTCAGGTGCGCGGCGACGCACGCCTCGAGCAGCTGCGCCATCTCGGGCGAGAGGGAGCCGAACCGCACGAGGTCGTCGACCGTCAGCGGGTCCGCCGAGAACTTGCGGATCGTGAGCGTGGAGCCGGAGACCGCGAGCGGCGGGATGATCGCGTTCACGCGGGAGCCGTCCTCGAGGCGCGCGTCGACGAGCGGCGAGGACTCGTCGATGCGGCGGCCGACGCGGGAGACGATCTTCTCGATCACCCGTCGCAGCTGCTCCTCCGAGCGGAAGCGCGAGGTCGTGAGCGTCAGCTTGCCGGCGCGCTCGACGAAGATCATGTCGGGACCGTTGACCATGATCTCGCTGACCGACGGGTCGTCGAGCAGCGGCTGCAGCGGCCCGTAGCCGAGCACGTCGTCGCTGATCTCCCGGACGAGCCGGTGCCGCTCCTCGTTGCTGAGCGGCACCCGCTCCGCCTCGACGATCTCCGTGAGCGCCTCGCGGGCGTAGGTCAGGAGGTCGTTCTCGGTGAGGTTCGGGTCGTTCATCCGGCTGCCGAGGCGCTCGAAGAGCGTCTCGCCGACCCGGGACTTCAGCGTGAGCAGCGCGTCGAGCACGGGCTCCGGACGCGGTGTCACGACCGGCTTGAGGCTCGGCACGGGCACGGCGACGGGCGTCGCCTCGGGCAGCGCGGGTTCTGGGAGCGCGGCCGAGCCGCTCGGAGAGCTTCACGGGGCCACCGCCCGCTTGTGCGCGCCCTTGCCGCCGCCGACGGGGACGGGCTCGAAGCGGCCGGCGAGCGCTCGCAGCGCCTTCGCCGCGCGGCTGCGGCTCTTCTCCTGCAGCACGGGCACACCGCGGTTGGTGCCGTAGGCGACGTCGCGGGAGCGAGGGATGACCACGTCGACCGGACGCTTGATGGTCGCCTCGATGTCGCGGATGGAGAGCCCGGTGCCGCGGTCGGCGAGGTTCACGGCGATGCTCCGGCGGCCGGCGCCGAGGCCGAGCCGCTCGATCACGTCGATCTCCTCGCGGAGACCGCGCACGCTCGGCACGTCCATCGTGCAGATGAGCACCGTCTCGGTCGCGTGCTCGAGCGCCGCGAGCGCGTGCTCGCCGAGCCCGGGCGCGGTGTCGACGACGACGTACTGGAACTCGCGGGCGAGCTGCTGCAGCACCCGGCCGACGTCCTCGCCGCTGATGCGGTCCGCCTCGGCCGGGTCGGTCGGCGCGCACAGCGCGTAGATCGAGCTGTGGTGCACGGAGAGGAACGTCTTCAGCACCATCGAGTCGAGGCCCGCGGCGCCGCCGACGGCGTCGGCGAGCGAGTGCTCGGGCTCGAGCCGGAGCGCGCTCGCGACGTCGCCGAACTGGGCGTCGAGGTCGACGAGCACGGTGGACATCGGGGCGACGCGGCCGAGCGCGACGGCGATGTTCGTCGCGAGCGTCGTCTTGCCGACGCCGCCCTTCGGCGAGGCGACGACGATGATCCGGCCCTCCTCCGCCGGCGCGGCCGCCGACGGGTCCTTCCGGCGCCCTGCGGCGGCGGCCAGCGCGCGCTCGAGCAGCACGCGGATGGACTCGGGGTCGGCGGCGGGGTCGAGCAGGTCGCGCACGCCGGCGCGCATCGCCGCCAGGGCGAGCTCGGGGTCCACCGCGCCGACGAGCACGACGGCGATCGAGGGGTGCTGCACGTCGAACGCCGCGGCGAGCCGCAGCGCCTCCTCGGTGGGGATGCCCGGGCCGAGGAGCACGAGCTCCGTCGGCTCCGAGCCCGGCGTCAGCAGGGCGGCGGGACCGTCCGGCGCCGACGAGGTGCGGACGACGCGCAGGCGGCCGGCGAGGCCGCCGGTGACGGCGCGGGTGACCCGGAGCTCGAACTCCGTGTCGGCGGTGACGAGGACGAAGCGGCTCACTTGAGCACATCCGATCGGGTGACCTGGGGAAGGGCGTTGACGACGGAGTCGGTCGGCTCGCTGGAGAGCCAGATCGTGCCGTTCTGGGCGGTGAAGACGATGCGCTGCACGTCGGCGGCGGGCCGCGCGAGGGTGACGAGCTCGGCGCCGGTCGGGGCGGCCTGGCCGCCCTTGCCGTCGGCGGCGGGCGCCGGGGCGCCCTGCACGTCGGTGACGAGCACCTCCTGGAAGACCAGCTTGGTGACGGCGTCCACGCCGTTGGCGCTCGGGAAGGAGAAGTAGACGGCGACCTTCTCGCCCGGCTGGATCTTGCCGCCGACGATGTGGTCGGGGGTCAGCTGCACGGTGACCTCCTGCATGCCGGCCGGCACGGCGAGCGCGCCGGTCTTCTGCACGGCGGAGGGCTGCACGAGCCGGCTGCTCAGCAGCTGCTCGCCGGGCACGAGGTCGACCGAGGTGACCTTGCCCTTCATCCGCGAGAGGTCGGTCAGCGCGCCGGTGGCGAGCGCGGCCGAGGGAACGGCCTTCGGCTTCACGCTGAGCGCGAGCTTGTCGACCGGGGTGCCGGCCGGCACGGGCGCGTCCACGACGAGCACGGAGGTGGTGCGGATGCCGGCGAGGGCGCGGGCGTCCGCGCCCTGCACGTAGCCGTTGATGAGCACGGCGCCGAGCACGGCGAGCACCAGCGCGGTGAGCGCGGCGAGCAGTCGGGTCTTCATGTCGGGTCCTAGTTGGTGAGCGCGACGACTGTCGCGTAGCCCGGGTTGGACGGCGCCCAGGGTGAAGGCTCGTCGAGCGTGGTGAAGCCGAGGAACTTGCCGATGAGCCCGTTGTGGCGGGCGAGATCGTGAGGCTCGCTGTCGCCGGTCGTGTTACGTTCGTGCTCGGGAACCCCAGCCGAGCAGCTGGAATCCGGCCCAGCCCGGCGATGTGGTAGCTGCCGCTCGCGCCCGTTCCCGGCGATGCTGTCGAAGACCGGCAGCAGAACGGTCTTGCCGAGGTACTGCGTTGAGCACGGTGCCCGCAGTTCGACGGGAGGCTCTGCCTGGCTTGCTGCTCGCCGTGTACGACGGCCGGTCGCGACGGAGGCGAGGTTGCAGGTGCCGCGACGGGTCGTCGAGCCAGCCGAACCCGCCGGGCAGCAGCAGGCCGTTGTGGGAGTCGGTGCAGCTGGCCGAGGTCGCCGGTGACGCCCTTCTCGTAGCAGGTCCTCGCCGTGCCTGAGCGGCTTGGCGGTGAAGACGCAGCTCGCGAAGGCGAGCGGCAGGCACGGCGGGCCCGGACGCGACCGAGCCCCACGACGGCGGTGGCGGACGCGGTGACGTCCTTGCTCATGATGCCGAGCGCGGCGGCGAAGCTCGTCGGCACGGTCTTGCCGAGCGTCACAGTGGCCCTGCCGCCGGAGACGGTCACGGAGCGGACGTCCGCGGCGCCGGCGAGGGTGTTGCTGTTCGCGAGGGCCTGCGCGGTCGCCGTCGGCGAGGTGCACGCGGTGGCGGTCGCGCTGCCGGCGCAGGCCTGGGCGATCGCGATCGCCGCAGCGTCGGCGCCGTTCTGCAGCTGCCCGCGCTCGGAGAGGAGCGAGCCGACGTCGACGGCGAGGGCGGCGGCGCCCATCAGGGCGACCATGGCGACGGCGACGACGACCGCGACGGCACCGCCGTCGCGGTCCGTCGCGCAGTGCACGGCGGGGACGTCGACCGCTTCCGGAGGGCGGGACGGCACCCGGCAGCACGGTCGCGGTCGCCTGGGCGATCGCGTCGGTGTGCTTCCTCATGGTGGTCCTCCTTCGGGATGGGGACGGGGACGGCGCGGATGTGTTCCGGGTGGATGATCGGCGCATCCGCGCCGGCCGGGTCAGCCTGCGGGCAGGGTGTCCGTGACGGACTGGAACATGGTGGCGAGCTTCGGGCCGAGCAGGAGCAGGGCGGCGACGATGGCGACGGCGATGAGGCCGACGAGCAGGCCGTACTCGACGGCGGTGGCGCCGTCGTCCTCGCTGGTCACGCGGTCGTGGCCGGTGACGAGCAGGGTCTGGAGTCGAACGAGGAGCGCGAGCATTGGAGATCCCCCTTTGAAGAAGTCGTGGTGATGCATGCCGGTGCGGTGATGGAGTGGGGCGTCAGCCGCCGCACTGCATCGCCGCCTTGCCGGTCATGGTGAAGCCGGCGCCGAAGAAGCCGGTGAGGAAGACGAACGGGTACCGGATGGTCACCGTCGCGGTGGCGCCTGCGGTGCAGGTCGTCGGTGAGACGGCGACCTCGGACGCCGTCATGGCGGGCCGGGTGAGGGCCTGCGCCGCAGTCAGCGCGGAGCTCTGGGCGGCGGTCGTGCTGTTCTGCACGGCCATCGTCCTGGCCGCCTCGCGGGCGGCGTTGGTGACGGCGAGCTGCGCACCGTAGGCGTTGCCGAACTCGATCACCCCGATGAGCAGGGTCGCGAGGATCGGCAGCACGAGCGCGAACTCGACCGCGACGGAGCCGCGGTCCGATGTCTCCTTCATGACTGTTCCTCCCCCGGGAACGAGAACGGCGCGGGCACGGTCGGCTTCCAGTCGGATGCCGGCGTGCCCGCGCCGTCGGTCGGTCAGCCGGCCGGGATCGAGTTCGTGACGTTGGTGAAGAGCGTGGCGAGCTTCGGGCCGAGCAGGAGCAGGGCGGCGACGATGGCGACGGCGATGAGGCCGACGAGCAGGCCGTACTCGACGGCGGTGGCGCCGTCGTCCTCGCTGGTCACGCGGTCGTAGCCGGTGACGAGCAGGGTCTGGAGCCGAACGAAGAGAGCGAGCATTGGAGTTCCCCCATGGATAGTTGAGTGGTGGCGCGGGTCAGGACGGTGGTGCTCCGGGATCCCCATCCCGTGGCGTCCTGTCGCCGAGGCAGAAGTTAGCGGCACATTCCCAGAGAGGGATACGCCCGACTTCGGGTGTCGGCAGGTATGCGGACACACCGGGGTACAAAGGTGGAACCCCCGGTCGAGGGGCGGAATCAGCCCGCTGTGCCCGTGTCGTCGGCCGTCGTCGGGGGGTGCGGAGGCAGGATCGGGCCGGTCACCACGACCGGCAGCACGGCCGTCCCCCAGTCGAGGATCCGGTAGCGCCCGCAGCTGATGACGTGCCTCGCGGGGCCTGCGGCACCGGTCGCGAAGGCGGGAGTGCTGCCGTCGGCGACGAGGAACGACACCCGCCCCACCGCGTAGTCGGCGCGGTCGGTGAGCCACTGCTGCGCGTGCAGCCGCGAGTCCACCTGCAGCAGGCGGCGCGGATCGCCCAGGTACGCCTTCGGGCCGCGGATCGTCTCGAAGCGGCCGGCGCCGGTGCGGCCGCTCGCCGTGATCCAGGCGTCGAGGCAGCCGATGGAGGCGTCGGGGGTGGCCGCGCTCGCGGCCGTGACGCCGAGGCCGGCCACGCCGGCGACCGCCAGCGCGCCGGCGAGGGCGACGCGGGCGCCACGTCGGCGAAGGAGCGCGGGCACGCGGGCCGGCAGCGGCGCGAGCACGATGGGCAGGAGGGGGAGGATCCACGCCGGCTGCAGGTACCGGACCGCAGCAGCGCCGAGCAGCACCGTCCCCGCTGTGACCGCGATCGGGCCGACGACGCCGACGCCGAGGAGCACGGCGGACGCGGTGCGGCCGGCCCGCGCGGCGCGCACGGCGAGCAGCGCGTCGAGCACGAGCACCGTGTCGATGGCCGCGACGGAGAGCAGCCCTTCGAGCGTCGCGGTGCGGGTGACCAGGTGGTGCACGAGGTAGCCGAGCGTCGGCAGCGCGTTCGCCGGGTCCGCATATCCGGATGCGTCGCGCACGATCTCGCCGGCGAACGGGATCCGCGCGACGAATCCGACGACGGCACCGCTGCCCAGGGCCCCGCCCAGCAGCAGCGCGCGGCGCAGCGGCGCCCGGTGCACCGCCGCGAGGAGGGCGACGACGACGGCGAGGGGTACGACGGCCCACGCCACGAACAGCGGATTCGTCAGCACGGATGCGGCGGTGAGGACCGCGAGCGCGATCGCAGCCGGTCGGGTGCTGCGGCCGGCGGCGACCGCCGCGCCGAGGCCGACCGCGACGACGGTCGCGAGCACGGTGGCGCTGTAGTAGGTGGTGGTCACGAGCAGCGAGGGGAGCTCGAGGCTGTCCCACGCGGCGGAGGAGTCGAGCAGCGTGAACGCCGCGAACGCGGCGAACGCGGTGACCGAGGCGGCCACCGCCGCCGCGCGCGATCCGCGTCGCAGCAGCGCCGCGACGAACCGGAAGCAGCCGTAGAGCAGCACGAGGTTCACGACCCCGTCGATCGCGAGCGTCGCCCGCACGCCGAGCCCGAGCGCAGCGGTCGCGTCGTACAGCGCGCGCTCCGGAAGGAAGAGGACGGACGAGAGCGCCCACTGCTGCGGCTCCCCGACGGCCCGTGACGCGCGCATCATGGGCAGCAGCACGGAGTCGGCGTCGGAGAAGAGGATCCAGGCGCGCGGGGTGAGGCAGAGGTGCGCCATCGCGGCGAGCGCGAGGGCGAGGGCCGCGCCGAGGCCGGCCAGCTCGATGGGAACGGCCCGCTCGCGTGGACGACGCGTGGTCCGGGGGAGCGCAGGGGCGGGCGCGGTCACGTACGTGCCCTCCCTCGGCGCCCGGATCTCGGCCGTTGCGGGCGAACGCTAGCGCGCGGGGCGGGCCGGGGACCGCTGCCGCGCTGCCGCCGTCAGTCCCGCAGGGGACCGCCGCGGTCGTCGACGAGCTGCAGCAGCCGGCGCACGACGCGGTCGCCGCTCGCGCGGATCCCGTCGTGCTCCCACTCGTTCGTGACCCACGGCTGCAGGTTGCCGACCGCGGACGCCGTCTCCAGCTGCAGCCCCGAGTCGACGTAGAGGTCGTCGAAGTAGACCGCCGCCGCGACCGGCACCTCGTTCGCGGCGAGCCGCTCGCGGTCGTAGAGCGGATCCCAGTCCCGGCGCCGCGCGAGCGCATCCGCCGCGGCGCGGAAGGGACGGAGGAGCCGGATCTCCTCGAACATCCAGGGGTACATCATCTCGCCGGTGAAGCGGAGGGGCCTGGCGGTCTCCGCGAACTCGGGGTGCCGCTCGTGCTCCGTCTGGGCGGCCCAGCCGGGCGCGCCCGACTCGGGATCCGCGTAGATCGGCTCCTGCAGCACGGCCCAGAGCGGGTCGTCGGCGAAGGCGGTGCGCGCCTGCACGTCCGCGAGGACCGTGTCCGAGATCCCGTCGCCCGATCCGGCGAACGCCTCGTCGACGAGCCAGTGCACCTGCTCGAAGCCCGGACCCATCCCGAAGCCCGCGCCGAGGTGCTGGAAGCGGCGCACGGTGAGCAGGTCGCCGTCGGGCAGGTGCACGTCGCCCGCCGCGAGCCGGTCGGCGATCCGTCCGATCACCGCGGCGTCCGCCGGGTAGCGGCGCGCGTACTCCCGGTTCTTCGCCAGGGCCCTCGGATAGGTGCGGCGGTACACCTCGGCGGCGTCCGGTTGCAGGGATGCGAGGCCGCCCATGACGTAGCAGGCGGCGAGCCCATCGGGCGCGAGGGAGAGGTAGGTGAGCGTGAGGAAGCCGCCGTAGCTCTGGCCGATCGTGGACCAGCGGGCGCCGCCGAACACGGTGGTGCGGAGGTGCTCCGCGTCGCGGACGATCGAGTCGGCCCGGAAGCGGAGCAGGTGCTCCGCGCCCGCCTCGCCCGACGGGAACGCCGCGATGCGGGCCGCGTCGATGCGGGAGCTGCGGCCGGTGCCGCGCTGGTCGAGCAGCACGACGCGGAATCGCTCGAGCAGCGCGCCGAGCCAGCCGGACGCGTCCGTGGGTCGCGGCGCCTTGCCGCCGGGGCCGCCCTGCAGGAAGCAGATCAGGGGGAGGTCGTCGTTGCGCTTGGCCGGGCTGACGACCTCGCGGGCGAAGACGTCGATCGTCGCGCCGCCGGGATCCGACCAGTCGAGCGGCACCGGGACGACGTGGTCACGGACGTGCAGCCCCGGGATCGTGTACTCGGCGGTGATCACCCCCTCATCCTCGCTCCCGCGGCAGGTGCCCCTTCCACTCGTGGGTTGCCACTTCTGGCCCTCGAACGGCTCCTTCCGGGGCGAGAAGTGGCGACGCACCTCGCGACCGGTCGCGTCGATAGGGTGGCGGCCGTGACGGCGACGACGCGGGGGCGCAGCGTCTTCGCGCTCGTCGGGCTGCTCGTCGTCGTCGAGTTCTCGTCCGGCGTGCTGCAGGGCTACTACACGCCGCAGCTCACCGACATCGCCCGGCTGCTCGACATCCGCGATCCGGACGTCAACTGGCTCGAGGCGGCCCAGCTGATGCTCTCGACGATCGCCGTGCCGATCCTCGCGAAGGCGGGCGACCTCGTCGGGCACCGCCGGATGCTGCTCGTCTCGCTCGCGATCACCGCCGTGGCGTCGCTCGGGCTCGCGGCGACCTCGAGCTTCCCGCTGTTCGTGGCGCTCTGGGCGATCCAGGGCGTCTACTCCGCGTGGCTGCCGCTCGAGGTGGCGCTGATCGCCCTCCGCGCGACGGCCCGGCCCGACCCCGCGGCGGCGACCCGCGCGGGCAGCGGCGTCATCGTCGCCGCGCTCGAGGTCGGCGCCATCACCGGGGCGCTCGCCGGCGGATCCGCCACCGCGCTGCTCGGCTCGCTGCACCTGTCGCTGCTCGTGCCCGGGGTGCTCGTGACGATCGCCTTCTTCGCCGTGCTGCTCGGCGTGCCGGCGGGGGAGGGGCGGTCGCCCGGGCGGATCGACGCCCCCGGCGCCGTGCTGCTCGCGATGGCGCTCGCGGTGCTGACCGGCGGCCTCAGCCTGCTCCGCCTCACGCCCGGGGCGGCGACGCCGTGGCTCGTCACGGGCGGCGGGCGTCGTGCTGCTCGGGCTCTTCGTGCTCCTCGAGCTCCGCACCGCGGATCCGCTCATCGACATCCGCGTGCTGGCGCGGCCGTCGCTCTGGCCGGTGCAGCTCACCGCGCTGCTCTTCGGTGTGAGCGTGCTCGGCGCGCAGGGGCCGCTGTCGACCTTCGCGCGGACGGATCCGAAGGCCGTCGGCTACGGGCTCGGCGTCGGCACGGGCGCGCTCTCGATCATGATCGGCGTGTACGTGCTCTTCCTGCTGATCGGCGCGCTGCTGCTCGGCCCCGTCTCGCGGCGGATCGGTGCCCGGCGCACCCTCATCGCCGGTGCGGTCGTCGTCGGGGTCGGCTACCTCGCCCTCGTCCCCTTCCACGCGACGCTCGTTCAGCTGCTCGCCGCGATGGCCGTCGCGGGCCTCGGCTCCGGGGTGCTCGTCGCCGCGCTGCCCGCCGCGGCGGCGGCCGTGGCGCCGGCCGGCCGCACGGCCGTGGCGACCGGGCTCACGAACACCGGCAAGACGCTCGGCGGCGCGTTCGCGTCCTGCGCGTTCGCCATCGCCCTCGCCAACGGCGCGCCCCTCGGCGCCGACGGCCGGGTCGGCACGGCGGGCAGCCTGAGCGGCTACCTGACGGTCTGGATCATCTGCGGCGTCACGGCGCTCGTCGCCGCCGCCTGCCTCGCGGTCGTGCCGAAGGGCGCGCTCGAGCGCGTGCCCGTGGCCGTCGCGGTCGAGTCGTGAGCGCCGCGGAGCACCTCGCGGCGCTGATCCGCGATCCCGACCGTCTCGGCCGCGCCGGACCCGGCGGCGGTCGCCGCGTTCCACGACCGGCTGCGCGAGCTCTACCCGCTCGTCCGTGAGCGGCTCGAGTGGGAGACCGTCGGCGACGGGGCGCTGCTGCTGACCTGGCGCGGCGGCGACGCGGCCCCCGTCGTGCTGATGGCGCACCTCGACGTCGTGCCGGTCACCGATCAGCGCTGGAGCGCGGATCCTTTCGCCGGGCGGATCGAGCACGGGGTCGTCCGGGGGCGCGGGGCGCTCGACGACAAGGGGGTGCTCGTGGCGATCCTCGAGGCCGTCGAGTCGCTGCTCGCCGAGGGAGTCGTGCCGCCAGGCGACGTGCACTGCTGCTTCGGGCACGACGAGGAGGTGCTCGGCAGCGGATCCCGCGCGATCGCCGCGCTGCTGCGGGAGCGCGGCGTGCGCCCGGCGCTCGTGGTGGACGAGGGCGGCGCCGTCGTCGAGGGCGTGCTGCCCGGCGTGCGCGGCGCCGCTCGCGGTGATCGGGCTCGCCGAGAAGGGCGTCGCGACCGTGCGCCTCACCGCCCGCGCGGCCGGCGGCCACGCCTCGGTGCCGCCACGCCGCAGCGCACCGGGACGGCTCGCGGCCGCGCTGGTGCGGCTCGAACGCCATCCGCAGCCGGCGCGCACGAGCCCGGTCGTCGCCCGGATGGCGGCGGCGCTCGCCCCGCGGCTGCCCGGTCCGGCCGGGCGCATCGTCGCCGCGCCGATCGTGCGGCCGCTGCTCGGCCCCGCGCTCGGCCGCATCGGCGGCACGGCGGGCGCGCTGGCCCGCACCACCGTGGCGGTGACCCGGGTCTCCGGCGGCACGGCCGACAACGTGCTCGCCGCCGAGGCGTCCGCGGTGCTGAACGTCCGCGTCGCGCCGGGGGACCGGCTCGAGCAGGTCGTCGCCCGCATCCGCCGCACCGTCCGGGACCCGGAGGTGGAGGTCGCGCTCGTCGACGGGCACGAGGCGTCGCCGGTGTCGCGCGCCGAAGGCCCCGCCTGGGAGCGGCTGATCGCCGCCGTCCGAGCCGCCTACCCCGACGCGCTGCCCGTGCCCTACGTGATGGTGCAGGCGAGCGACGCGCGCTGGTTCGCCGAGTGGTGCGACACCGTCTACCGGTTCCTGCCGTTCGCGATCTCCGCCGAGCAGCTCGCCGCGATCCACGGTCCGGACGAGTCGATCGACGTCGCCGCGCTCGAGGCCGGCGTCCGCTTCTTCCGGGCGCTGATCACCGGCTGACCCCTCCACCTCCGGGGTTGCCACTCGTGGTGACTTCCGCGCCCGAGAAGTCGCCACCAGTGGAACCCCTGGGGGTAGGGGCCCCCGAAAAGGGGTGGCGCAGGCCCCCGAAGAGGGGGTTGTCCCCACTGCGGGGGGTCCCCGGTCTGGGGCTCACCCGTGAGAAGACCGGATCCCTACGGTGATGCGACCGGGACTCTCGTCCCGGCATGCGCCGACGGGCGCTGGTCGAGTAGGAGCTCCCCACCATGTCGCTCACCGGAGTGTCATCCTCCAACGCGGACCTCTTCGGCGTGCCGTTCGTCGAGCTCCTCGAGTTCCCGATCGAGCGCGACGCGGCCGTGAGCGTCTCCGCCGCGCTCTGCCGCCGGCACAACCTGCTCCCGATCGCGCGCGAGGGCTCGACCCTCGTCGTCGCGATGGCCGACCCGGACGACATCCTGGCGCTCGACGACGTCCGCGCCGCGACCCGGATGCGCATCCGCCGCGTCGCCGCCGAGCCCTCCGACCTCGCGAACGCGATCGACCGCTTCCACCGCGCCGACGACGAGCTCTCCGACCTCTCGAACACCCTGCTCGAGCAGAGCGACGTCCCGGACCTCGACGACGGCCCGGCCGAGGACGACGACGCCCCGATCGTCCGGTTCGTGAACCTGCTCATCAGCCAGGCCGTGCAGGACCGCGCCTCGGACATCCACGTCGAGCCGGGGGAGCACGCGCTGCGCGTCCGCTACCGCATCGACGGCGTGCTCGCCGAGGTGCAGTCGGTGCCGACGAACATCCAGGCCGGCGTCATCTCGCGGCTGAAGATCATGGCCGACCTCGACATCGCCGAGCGCCGCCGCCCGCAGGACGGCCGCATCGCGGTCATGCACTCGGGCCGCAAGATCGACCTCCGCGTCGCGACGCTGCCGACCGTGCACGGCGAGAAGGTCGTCATGCGGATCCTCGACACGTCGGGCAGCGCCCGCACGATCGGCGACCTGAACATGGTCGGCAAGAACTTCGACGCCTTCAAGGCCGGCTACACCCGCCCGAACGGCATGATCCTCGTCACCGGCCCGACGGGGTCCGGCAAGTCGACGACGCTCTACACCGCCATCCAGGAGGTCTCCGACCCGAGGGTGAACGTCATCACCGTCGAGGACCCGGTGGAGTACCGGATGGCCGGCATCAACCAGGTGCAGATCAACTCGAAGGCGGGCCTCACCTTCGCCTCCGCGCTCCGCAGCATCCTGCGCAGCGACCCCGACGTCGTGCTGATCGGTGAGATCCGCGACCACGAGACCGCGCAGATCGCGATCGAGGCGGCCCTCACCGGCCACCTCGTGCTCTCGACCCTGCACACGAACGACGCGCCCTCGGCCGTCACGCGGCTCGTCGAGATGGGCATCGAGCCGTTCCTCGTCGGATCCGCGCTCGTCACCGTCGTCGCCCAGCGCCTCGCCCGCAAGCTCTGCGAGCGCTGCAAGAAGCCCACCGAGTACGACGAGGACTACCTCGCGAAGATCGGCCTCCTCATCGAGGAGGACGAGGCCGTGTACGTCCCCGTCGGCTGCACCTCCTGCGCGAACACCGGCTACCGCGGCCGCATCGCGATCCACGAGGTCATGACCATCACCGAGGAGATCGAGCGCCTCACCGTGGCCCGCGCCTCGGCGAGCGAGATCAACAAGGTCGCCATCAGCCAGGGGATGATCTCGCTCCGCCAGGACGGCTGGAACAAGGTCTGCCTCGGTCTCACGTCCATCGAAGAAGTCCTCCGCGTCATCGCCTGAGCGCGCGGCCACTCCCCACCACACCGACTGGAACCCGAATGAACGTCACCGACCCCACCACGGAGCAGCCGATCCGTCTCCTCGACACCGCGCTCAGCGAGGTCGTCGAGCTCGGCGGATCCGACCTCCACATCGCCGCAGGACGCGCGCCGTCCGTGCGCCTCTCCGGCGCGCTGCAGACCCTCACCTCGGTGGGCATCTGGGACGCCGACGACGTGCAGCGGATCCTCTCCGCCGCCATGACGCCGGCCCAGAAGGCCACGTTCGAGCAGGAGCTCGAGCTCGACTTCGCGTACACGCTCTCGGCCGCGAGCCGCTTCCGCGTGAACGTCTACAAGCAGCGCGACGCGTGGGGCGCGGCCTTCCGCCTCATCCCCACCGAGATCAAGACGCTGTCGCAGCTCGGCATCCCGGCCGCGGTCGCGGAGTTCTCCGACCTGCCCCGCGGCCTCGTGCTCGTCACCGGCCCGACCGGGTCCGGCAAGTCGACGACGCTCGCCGCGCTGGTCGACCGCGTGAACGAGACCCGCGCCGACCACATCATGACCGTCGAGGATCCGATCGAGTTCGTGCACACGAGCAAGCGGGCCCTCGTCAACCAGCGCGAGGTCGGCGCGGACACGCAGAGCTTCGGGCAGGCGCTCAAGCACGTGCTGCGCCAGGACCCCGACATCATCCTGCTCGGCGAGCTCCGCGACCTCGAGTCGATCTCCGTGGCCCTCACCGCCGCCGAGACCGGCCACCTCGTCTTCGCGACGCTGCACACCTCCGACGCCGCGCAGTCGATCGACCGCATCATCGACGTCTTCCCGGCCCACCAGCAGCAGCAGGTGCGGATGCAGCTGTCGCTGACCCTGCAGGGCGTCGTCTGCCAGACCCTCGTCCCGCGCGCGAACGGCCGCGGCCGCGCCGTCGCCGTCGAGGTGCTGAAGACCACGCCGGCGATCGCGAACCTCATCCGCGGCGCGAAGACGAGCCAGATCGTCACCGCGATGCAGACCGGCTCGCGCCATGGGCATGCAGACGATGGACCAGCACCTCGCGGCGCTCGTCTCCGACGGCACCATCACGATGGAGGAGGCCGAGAGCAAGGCCCACGACCTCGAGACGGTCCGTCAGCTCGTGTCCAAGCCGAAGTTCGGCGCGGCCGACCAGTTCTTCTCGATGTCCGGGGCCCGCTGATGGCGACCGCCGCCGCCACCGCCGCGAACGCGCAGCGCAGCTTCGTCTACAAGGCCCGCTCGGCCGACGGCAAGCTCGTCAAGGGCGCGCTCGACGTGCCGAACGAGAACGCCGTCGTCGCCCGCTGAACGGCATGGGGCTCGCTCCGGTCGAGATCGTCGAGAAGCTCGCGGGACCGGCCTCGATCGCGAGATCTCGATCGGCATCTTCAGCAAGCGGGTGAAGACACGGACCTCGCCGTCGCCAGCCGGCAGCTCGCCACCATGACCACGTCCGGCCTGCCGCTGCTCCGCGCGCTCACGATCGTGGCCGATCAGACGGAGAACCAGAAGCTCGCCGGCCTGCTGCACGAGGTCGCGCGCGACGTGGAGACGGGCAGCGCGTTCTCGGACTCCCTGGCCCGCCATCCGGCCGAGATCCCGTCGATCATGATCAGCATGCTCCGAGCCGGTGAGACCGGCGGCTTCCTCGACGTGGCGCTGGCGTCCATCGCGACGACCTTCGAGAAGGAGGCGAAGCTCCGCTCGACGATCAAGTCCGCGATGACCTACCCGATGGTCGTGCTGGCGATCGCGCTGCTCGCGGTGATCGGCATGCTGCTGTTCATCGTCCCGATCTTCAAGAACATGTTCGAGGGCCTCGGCAGCCAGCTGCCGCTGCCGACACAGATCCTGGTGGACATCTCGACCAGATGATCTGGGTGCTGCCGACCCTGATCGTGCTCGCGATCGCGGCCGTCACATGGTGGCGCGCGAAGAAGGACTCCGACGGGGTGCGGCGGATCGTCCATCCGCTGATGCTCAAGGTGCCGATCTTCGGCCCCCTGATGGGCAAGGTCGCGATCTCCCGGTTCGCGCGCAACCTCGCGAACATGACGTCGGCCGGCGTGCCGCTGCTGCGGGCGCTCAAGATCGTCGGCCAGACCTCCGGCAACTGGGTGATCGAGCAGACGGCGCTGCGCGTCGCCGAGTCGGTCCGGCTCGGTGGCTCGATGGCCGCGCCGCTCGGCGAGGAGAAGATGTTCCCGACGATGGTCGTGCAGATGGTCGCCGTCGGCGAGGAGTCCGGGTCCGTCGACACGATGCTCGGCCGCGTCGCGGACTTCTACGACGACGAGATCGAGGCGACGGCGGACGCGCTGACATCGCTCATCGAGCCCGTGCTCATCTGCTTCCTCGGCGTCGTCGTCGGCGGCATGGTCGTCGCGCTCTACATGCCGATCTTCAGCATCGCCACCGCCGTCCACTAGCACGATCCACGAAGGGCCCCGGCTGCTGCAGCCGGGGCCCTTCGTCATGCCCGGGCCACCCGGCGCCCGAGCTGCCCCCAGTTCGGGTGCACGTCGTCGGGCGCGCGGCGTGGCCGGCCCGACCCCACCGCCGGCCTCGCGATCCTTCGATCGTTCGTTTCCACCGGGGGTAGACCGATCGGGCTGCTTTTGTCCCGCCGAATGGGGGCAGAAAACCTGCGAAATGCCCCCGTACGGGGTCTGATCAGGCCATTTGCTCTTCCGTAGCGTGTACCCCGATAAGTCCTCCGGCAGATCCGAAGGACCGGCTCCACCTCCACCACTCGAAATGGAAACCAAACCCGTCATGTCCATCACCACCGCCCTCAAGGCTCGTCGCGAGTCCCTGACCGACCGCGAGGCCGGCTTCACCCTCATCGAGCTCCTCGTCGTCGTGATCATCATCGGCATCCTCGCCGCGATCGCGATCCCCATGTACATCGGCGTCCAGAACAACGCGAAGGACTCGGCCGTCAAGTCGGACCTCAACAACCTGAAGACCGCGCTCGTCGCCTGGTCGACGGACACCGCCAACGCGGCCGCCACCAAGCTGCCGGCGTTCAACTCGCTCAGCGCCTACGGCTACACGCGAGCGCGGCGTCGGACTACAGCGTGAACCCGACGGCTGCCGCCGGTTCCAAGCCCGGCAACTTCTGCGTCCCGGCGACCTCGGTCACCACCAAGGTCTTCAACGCCACGACCAACGCGGGCGTCGCCGCCGGTGGCTGCACCGGCACCACCTGGTGACCCTCGGTTCCTGACCCTCGTCTCGGGCGGCCGGCCATCTGGCCGGTCGCCCGAAACGGGATCCACCGCACGACCGCCCCAACCCTCCCCGCACCCGAAGCCCGTCCTCTCCCCGAAGGCACCTGATGACCATGCAGCGCGACGCCGACCGGCCCACGGCCGATGGTGGCTTCACCCTGATCGAGGTCGTCGTCGCCATCATGATCTTCGCGATCATCGCCTCGGGCGTCGTCGAGGGCATGCTCACCATCTCGCGGATGACCGCGGACGACCGCTCCCGCGTCGTCGCCGCGAACCTCGCCGCCGAGGACATCGACCTCGTCCGGGCCGTCGGTGATCCCTTCAAGATCGAGCCCGCGACGGTCACCCGGAGCATCACCGGCCACACGTACACCGTGACCCGCACCACCTCCTGGGTGTCGAGCGGCGGCGCGGACATCAGCTGCGGAAGCGCACCAACATCTTCTACCTCCGCATCGACACCAAGGTCTCCTGGACCGGGCAGCTCCCGACCACCACTCCCGTGCAGAGCGACACGCTCATCGCTCCGGCCGGCCGCATCACCGATCCGACGTCCGGCACCATCGCGGTGGCCGTGACCGGTGCCGACGGGCTGCCGATGCCCGGCATCGCCGTCTCGATCGTGCCGACCTCCGGCGGCAACAACCTCGCCGGCCAGCCCCCGCCACCGGTGACGACGGCTGCACCTACACGACGAAGGTCGCGCCGGGCACGTACGCCATGACGATCAGCCACACCGGCTACATCGACACCGCGAAGCAGAGCATGCCCGTGAAGTCCGCCCAGGTCGTGGTCGGCACGACCGCCGGTGTCTCGTTCCAGTACGACAAGGGAGCGACCTCCCCGTCGCCTACAACGACGCGTACACGCGCGGCGGCCGTCGCGCCGCAGTTCCCACGACCTCGACACGACCTTCCTCAACTCGACCTCGGGCATCTACCTACGCAACACCTGTCCGCCAGCGTGCTGCTGCACCCGTTCACGTCGGGCTACAAGGCCGTCGCGGGCCCTCGGAACGTCCAGCGGGCCCACCGTGCGCGGCGGTGGACCCCGCGGCGTGGCGGCGCGGAAGGTGGGGCGTCCAGCTCGCGGCCGGGCTGCGTGGCCCGGCAGTCGCCGGCGCCCCGGCGGCACCGCGAACGGCGACCTGGACGTCCGATGGGCGTCGTCTCGTCAAGGCTCGGGCGCGGGCTACCTCAAGGCGGTCCGACGGGCCCCGGCCCCGGCGCCAGCAAGGCCGGCTGCAAGACCGACCTGACCTTCACCTTCGGCCCCGTGCTGAAGAACGGCACGGTCGCGTGGCGCTCCCCTTCGGCACCTGGAACCTGTACTCCGGCACCTCCGCGCGCAGGCCACCCCGATCCCCGCGACCTCCCTCGCCACGGTCAGCAACGCGGCGCCCGGCGGAGTCACCAGCCCGGGCGCCGTCACCCTCGACCCAAGGGCGTGACCGTGAACCTCCTCCACCGTCTGACGGCCGGCCCCGCGACGCAGGGCTCTCCATCGTCGAGATGCTCGTCACGGTCATGATCTCCGCGATCGTGCTCGCGATCTCCGGCTCGTTCTTCGCCAACGTGGCGAAGCTCACGAGCGCCTCGAAGACGGCCCGGGACGCGACCGGCCAGGCAGCGCTCGCGCTCGACGCATCGGCGCGTCGTGCGCGTCGCGTCGGACAACCCCGTCTCCTCCTCGACCACCGACCCCGCGGTCGTCGCCGGCACGGCGAAGAGCGTGACGGTCATCGCCTAGGACGGGACACGGACGACATGAACCCCGCCCCGTCGCAGGTGGCCTTCACGCTGGACACCAACGGCTTCCTCACCGAGACCAGGTCGGGAGCGTGCCGAGCAACGGCTACTTCGTCTTCAGCGGCCCCTCCACGACCCGGAGGATCGCCGGCCCCTTCGAGACCACCCGTGCCGCACCCTTCTTCTCCTACGTCGACGACGACCGGCATGATGATGTCCCTCTTGGGCGGCCACTCTCCGGCGCGCAGCGCCCGAGGTCACGTTCATCAGCGGTGACGGCCACCGTCGCCCACACGGACACCGCCGGCAACGACGACCCGTCGTGGTCACTCCGCCATCGGCATGCCGAACCTCGCTCGCGACGTGAACCGACACGGTGCAAATCCAGCAGGTGCCGATCCCGACCCCGACGCCGACCCGACGCCGACGCCAGCCGGCGCCGACGCCGACCCCGACGCCGACCCCGACGCCGACCCCGACGCCCGCCCAGACGCCGACCCCACGCCGACGCCGACGCCGACCCCGACGCCCGACCCGCGGCGACCGGTACGCCGACGCCGAAGCCCACGCCGACGCCCACGCCGACCCCGACTCCGACCCCGACCCCGAAGCCCACGCCGACGCCCCGCCGACTCCGAAGCCCACGCCGACGCCCACTCCGACTCCGACTCTGGTGGCCAGATCAACCGCAGCACCGCCCCTCGAGGGTGCGAAGCCACCGACCGGGGCGCCGCCCTGCTCATCGTGATCGGCCTCGGGATCGTCATGGTCCTGCTGATCACCACGGGGCTGTCCGTGGCGATCTCCGGGATGCAGCAGGCCTCGACCGAGGCGAACACGAACAGCGCGCTCGACGCCGCCTACGCCGGCGTCGACTGGTTACCTGGCCCGCCTCAACGCGGACGCGAACTACACCCAGTACGGGAACGCGGCTTCGAAGTTCACGATCGCGTCGGGGAGCACGGTGAAGGCCGCCGCCCACCAGCAACCCCGCCTTCACCGTGTCCACCGGCGGCGCGTGGGCGCCGGTGCCCGGGCAGCGGGGGCCAGGCGAAGTTCCGCTACGAGGTCGACAACTCGCTCTACAAGAGCACGGGTGTCGTACGGCTGAGCTCGACCGGGCTGGTGGGCCAGACCGTCCGAACGGTGCTCTCGAACCTCCGGGTGCGCGGCTTCGTCGACTATGTCTACTTCACGGACTTCGAGATCCAGGATCCGCAGATCTCCGGCGCCCCGCAGAGCTGCGTCATCCACGCCTGGGAGGGCCGGGCGTCCACCTGCGCGACCCTGCAGTTCGGCACGAGCGACCACATCAACGGCCCCGTCCACACCAACGACACGCTCGTGATCTGCGGATCGCAGTTCGACGGAGCCGTGACCACGGCGAACACGAAGAACCCGATCTTCACCCAGCCGTCCGGCTGCCCGAGCGCGAAGTTCGGTCCCGCCGGCATCACGCGGGCCTCGGTGCTCCCGATGCCCTCGACGAACTCCGCCATGAAGGCCGAGACGCGGTCGGACATCTCGAACAACCCCGGGTGCCTCTCACCGGGCCCACGACCGTCACCTACAACAACAACGGCACCATGACCGTGGTCTCGCCCTGGACGAAGTTCACGAACACCACGGCGACCTCGGGCAGCACCCCGTCGTACTGCGGCTCGATCTCCGCGCTGCACTCCAGCGCGGGCGCGACCGTGCCGCAGCTCGACTCGAACCTGCTGTACGTGCAGAACGTGCCGGCGGACCCCGCCGACCCGAACTACTCCGGCACGGACTCCGCATCGCTGCCGAGCGGCTTCACCTGCCTCGGACCCGACGGCGTCACCGCGCTCCCGGACTCGAACGGCAGCGCCGGCTGGAGCTACGGCTCGGTGCGCTACCCGCGCACGGGCGAGGTGCCCGCGAGCGGGTTCGTGAACAAGCTGGTCTCCACGCTCTGGGACACCACGACGCCGGCGTACGGCTGCCGCAACGGCGACCTGTTCGTCAGCGGGACGTCAGCGTCCAGACGACCGCCGCCAGCGAGAACTACGTGTGGGTCACCGGCGACATCAAGTACCAGGACAAGAACAAGGACATCCTCGGTCTCGTCGGTCAGAACGCGGTGATCGTCTGGAACCCGAGTCAAGCTCGACGCCACGTCGGTGCTCGGCGGCGGCAACCGGGAGATCGACGCGGCGATCCTGTCCGTCGCGCACACGTTCACAGTGCAGAACTGCGAACACGGGCTCGGCCCGCGGGGCCCTGACCGATTCGGGTCGATCGCGCAGAAGTTCCGCGGCCCGATCGGCCAGTCCGGCGGACCCACGGGGTACTCGAAGAACTACGCGTACGACCCGCTGCTCGTCTCGGTGAGCCCGCCGAAGTTCCTCGCGCCCAGCGCGACGAGCTTCATCCTCATCCGGTACGCGAGCGTAGCCGCTCGCCTTCGACTCGACAGGAGCGGCGCAGTGACCCTCGTCCTCATCCTCGCTCTCGGCGGGTTCGGCCTGGTCATCGGGTCGTTCCTGAACGTCGTCGCGTACCGCGTGCCGATCGGCATGTCGATCGTCTCGCCGCCCTCGGCCTGCCCGGGTGCGGTTCGCCGATCTCCGCGCGGGACAACGTGCCGCTGCTGTCCTGGGCGCTGCTCCGCGGCGCCTGCCGGCACTGCCGGATGCCGATCTCGGCCCGGTACCCGCTCGTCGAGGCGATCACCGGCGTCGCGTTCGGGATCGCGGCGCTCGCGTTCCTGCCGCGGGTCACGACCGCGGGGGAGCCCGCGCCTCGGGATCGCCGCCGGCCTCGAGCTGATCGCCTACCTCTATCTCGCCGCGATCTCCGTCGCGCTCGCCGTCATCGACCTCGACGTCCGGCGGCTCCCCGACAGCATCGTGCTGCCGTCCTACGCGGTCGCCGCGGTGCTGCTCGGCGGCGCCGACGTGCTCCGCGCCGACCTCGGCGCGCTGCTCCTCGTGGTCATCGGCGGCGCGGGATCGTTCCTCTTCTACTACGCCCTCCGGCTGGCCAAGCCGGGTGGCATGGGCTTCGGCGACGTCAAGCTCGCGGGTGTGCTCGGGATGTTCCTCGGCCAGGCCGGGCTCGCCCAGCTGATGGTCGGCTCGTTCGCGTCGTTCGTCCTCGGCGGGGTCGCCGGGATCGCGCTGATCGTCGCCGGCCGCTCCACGAGGAAGAGCTCGATCCCGTTCGGCCCCTGGATGCTCGGCGGCGCCTGGATCGGCATCCTCGCCGGCGCGCCGCTCGCCACCGCGTACCTCCAACTCATCGGGATCGAATGATCCGTCCCGCTCCGCTCCCGCTCCGGCGTTTCAACCATCACTTGAACCTTCTCAACGAAAGAATCCGCCCCTGATGTCCAAGAATCTGATCGGAATCGACTTCGGTCACGGAGTCATCCGTGCCGCCGAGGTCGCGCGCGGCAAGCGCCGCCCGGTCGTGCACCGCTACCACGAGGTCTCCGTTCCCGCCCGAGGCCGTCAAGGAGGGCGTCGTCGTCGACCAGGAGGTCGTCGTGCAGGCGCTTCGCCGGCTCTGGGCCGAGGCGAAGTTCACCACGAAGAACGTCGTCATCGGCATGGGCAGCCAGCAGGTGCTCATCCGCGAGCTCGTCGTGCCGAAGATGTCGCTGGCGCACGTGCGCGAGACCCTGCCGTTCCGCGTGCAGGACCTCCTGCCGCTTCCGGTCGAGGACGCCGTGCTCGACTTCTTCCCGATCGAGGAGATCTCGGCCGACGGGCAGCCGGCGCTGCGGGGGCTGCTCGTCGCGGCCACCCGGGAGTCGGTGCTCGCCAACGCGATGGCCGCCGACGCGGCAGGGCTGAACACGGTCGACGTCGACCTGATCCCGTTCGCCGTCAGCCGCACGTCGGCGACCACGACGGGCACGGGCACCGAGGTGCTCCTGCACATCGGAGCCGTCTCGACGAGCATCATCATCGCCGACGCGCGGCGTGCCGCAGTTCATCCGCGTGCTGCCGTCCGGCGGCGCCGAGCTGACCGCCGCGCTCGCCGAGCGGATGGGCGTCGAGCCCGCCCGCGCGGAGGAGGTCAAGCGACGCGTCGGCCTCGTGCCCGACACCCGCGATCCCGAGTCCACGATCGTGGCGCGGATCAACCGCGAGAGCACCGAGGAGCTCATCCAGGCCGTCCGCTCGACCATCGCGTTCTACCGGCACTCCCACGAGGACGTCGACGTCACCGGCGTGGTGCTCTCCGGGGGAGGCGCGCTGCTGCGCGGCTTCGCCGAGGCCCTCGCCGACGGCGTGGACGTGCCCGTCACCTCCAGCAGCGCCATCGAGCGCTTCACGATCGGCAGCCACGTCGACGAGGCGCTCCTGCTCGCCGCCGGACCCGCCCCCGCCGTCGCACTCGGCCTGACCATGAGGAGTGCAGCATGAGCATCGAGGACACCAAGCGCAGCAAGCGCGCTGCCGCTCAGCACCTCGCCGAGGCCGAGGCCACCGCCAAGGCGAAGGCCGCGCCGCGCCAGCGGCCCGTCGTCGGCGCCTACGCGCAGGTCTCGCTCCTGCCGCGCGAGATGCTGCTGAAGGTCGACCGCCGGGCATGCGTCCGCCGGAGCCTGATCGCCGGCGTGATCGTGACGGCGGTCGTCGTCGCGGGTGGCGTCGCGGGTTCCGCGGTCACTCGCCGTCGGCTGCCGCTGCCGGCCTCGCCGCAGCAGAACGCAGCAGGCGAAGCAGCTCGCCCAGCAGATCGCGCAAGTACGCGGGCCGTGCAGGAGCTGCAGGCGCCGCTGGCCCTGGACAAGGCCGCCGCGCGCGTCGGGTCCTCGACCGCGATCAACTGGGATCCCGCAGATCGACCGCATCGCCGCCGGCACATGCCGGCCGGCTACGACGTCACCGCCATCACCACCGACTCCGCCTCGCCGATCCAGGACTACCGCAGGGCGCCACGCCGCTCGACCAGCCCCGCGGGCCGCGTCGGTGACGATCACCGCCAAGACCACGTCGATCGGCGAGCTGCCGCAGTGGATCTCCACGGTCGCTCGCCCTGCCCGAGGTCGCCGACGCGACTCCCACCGTCAACACCGCCGGCGCTTCCAAGTACACGGTGGTCCTCACGGTCCACCTGACCACCAAGGCCTACATGACGCCGCTGAAGACGGGAGCCGGACAATGAGGAACACCCTCCGCCTCTGGGTGATCGGGTCGGTCGTCGCCATGGTCGCGCTGCTCGCCGGCGGCTGGTTCGTCGGCGCGCAGCCGCTTCCTCGCCGCCGCCTCCGCCGCTTCCGACTCGGCGGCTCAGGTCGCCTCCGCGAACCAGTCGTCGCGGATCCGCGTCGCCGCGCTCGCGCGGCAGTCGGCGGAATCGGCGAGCTGAAGGCGAGGAGGGACCGCGGCCATCCGGCGGTGCCTGCCACCCTGGACTCGAACGCCTTCGTGGCGCGGGATCAACACCGTCGCCGCTTTCGTCGGCGTGACCGTCCAGGCTGTCACGCCCGGCACGCGCAGGCCTATGCGCCGCCCGCCTCGATCGCGCGGTCGCAGGCGCGGCGCCGCCGCGGCTCCGGCGCAGCCAGTGCGTAGCCCGAGCGCCAGTCCGACGGCGGCCCGGTCGCGGCCGCGCCGGCGTCCCGGTGCTCGCCGCGGCGCGACCCGTCCATCAGCGGCGGCGAACTTCACGCGTCGTGCCCATGACGGTCTCCGTGAAGGGGCCGCAAGGAGGGCACGCTGCAGTTCACGCACGCGCTGCAGCACGACAAGCGGCTGTTCCTCGTGACCGAGCTACGCGCTGTCCACGGAGGGGCTAGCCGGCGGCAACGTGCTCGCGACGCTGAACGGCTTCATCTACGCCCTGAAGCAGTGATCAGGTCACCGGCGGCGCTGAGGTCGCGCCGCCACCACGTCGCGGCCGCGGTCGCTTCGGCGGCCGCGGCCGCCGTCGTTCCCGGCCGATCGGCGAGCCTGAGAACTCCGAGTCGGCTTGCAGCCCGTTCGCGACCCGCGCACCTAGGCTCGGAGGTCGTTCAGCAGACCAGGAGGAAACGCATGGCCGAGCCGACACCCGCCGAGAGCACCCCGGTGCCCGCCGACGAGACCGAGAACGGCCGCGCCAAGCACGTCGCGCCGATCGACGAGGAGCAGCCCGACCACCCCGCGGTCGCCCGCGCCGCGACGGGGCCCGACGCCGCAGCAGCCTCCCCGGACGAGCCGGCGGGAGCGTCGGCCACCCCAGCGCCCGCCGTCGCCGCGACGCCGGTGGGCCGCAGCGAGGAGCCCGTCGCGACATCCGACGCCGAGACCCGCGAGGAGCCGGTCGTCGAGCGAGCCGCGGACGACCGCACCGCGGTGCTGCCCGGAGCGGGGGACCGACGCCGAGGGCGCCGCCCCGCGACACGCGCACCGGCGACGCGACGACCACCGATCCCGGACCGCACGGCGGTGCTCGCCGCCGGTGCGGCCACGGCGGACCGCACGCCGCCGCCACCGCCCGCCCCCGAGCAGCGCACCATCCCGGTCCCGCCGGCCGACGCGCCGACGCCCCCGCGCAAGGGCGGCAACCGCCTCGTCGGCACCGCCTGGGTGCTGCTCGCCGCGCTCGTCTTCGAGGTCGCTCTACCTCGCCGCATTCGCACTCGTGGTGCTCGTGGTCGCCGGCAGCGCATCCGTCGCGCTCAGCATGCAGCAGCTCCTCAGCACACCCTTCGCCTGGCTCCCGGTCCTGCTGTTCGCGCTCTTCTACGAGCTCACCGTCCTGCTGCTCAACCGGGCCGGCCGCTTCGCCTACGTGCTCTCGAGCCTCATCGTCGCCCTGATCGTCTACCTGCTGTCCACGGTGCTCATCCTCGCGATGCAGTCCGGCGGCCTCAACAACGAGGCGAACCTCGGGCGGGCGCTGATCGCGCCGCAGGTGGTGCTCATCCCGATCATCGCCCGCGAGGTGATGCTCTGGACCGGGCTCGCGATCGGTGCCCGCGGTCGTCGTCTGCGGAAGCGCAACCGCGCCGCGCAGGAGCAGTACGAGCGCGAGCGCTTCGCGCGCAGCGTGCAGGATGACGGAGCAAGCACCCCGGCCTGACGGCCGCCGGCTCACCGCCGTGCTCGTCGCGCTCGGCTGGGGCGCGGCGGTCGTGGCGGCGAACGGGTTCGTGAGCCTGCTGACGGACCTCGAGGTGGATCCGCTGGCGGACGCGGGCCCGCTCGTGATCCCGGCGGCCGTCGCCGTCGCGCTCGTCGCACTGCTCGTGCGGCTGCTCCGGGTGCAGGACCGGACGGCCTGGCTGCCGCTCGAGTGCGGCGTGCTCGTCTACCTGGTGCAGCTGCTCGTGGGGGCGCTCGTCTACCTGGTCGTGCGCGGCTCGCCGGCGGACGGCGCTGCTCTGGGTCGCGACGCAGGCCGCGAGCCCCTTCCAGATCACCGACGCCGCGCTCGCGCTCGTCGCGGGGCTGATCATGCTGCTCGTCCTCCGCGCGCAGGCCGCCGGCGCCGGCCGCCCACGGTGGCCGTGGGAGCGCGACGACGACGCGTGATCGCCGTTCCGGCCGTTCCGGAGCGGCGAGCAGCGGCCGGGGGACCGGTGGGAAGACTCGAGGTCCTCGCCACGTTGTACTCCGTGCCGGAAGCGCCGGGGTGGTTTGACCCTCCCTGATCGTGCGACTACAATTCCGGGGGTGTGCGCCGCCTCCCGCGTGCGCATCCGCCTCGTGTCCGTCGCGACGCTCCCGCCTGAGGTCCGGAGCCCGCACCATGGCCGAGGCCTGCGGATGGATCCCCATCCGCTACCGATCCATCCGAATCGTCGGCCGTCGCGCCGGTGTGGAAACCGCCGTGCGCAGCGGAACAAGGAGAAGCAGTGCCCACCATCCAGCAGCTGGTCCGTAAGGGCCGCACGCCCAAGGTCGTCAAGACCAAGGCGCCCGCGCTGAAGGCGAACCCGCAGCAGCGCGGCGTCTGCACGCGCGTCTACACGACGACCCCGAAGAAGCCGAACTCGGCGCTGCGCAAGGTGGCCCGCGTCAAGCTCTCGAACGGCACCGAGGTCACCGCCTACATCCCCGGCGAGGGCCACAACCTGCAGGAGCACTCGATGGTGCTCGTGCGCGGCGGCCGCGTGAAGGACCTCCCCGGCGTCCGCTACAAGATCGTCCGCGGCGCCCTGGACACCCAGGCCGTCAAGAACCGCAAGCAGGCGCGCAGCCGCTACGGCGCCAAGTTGGAGAAGAAGAAGTAATGCCTCGTAAGGGACCCGCCCCGAAGCGACCGGTCGTCGCCGACCCGGTCTACTCCGCCCCGGTCGTCAGCCAGCTGGTCAACAAGATCCTGGTGGACGGCAAGAAGGGCCTCGCCGAGCGCATCGTCTACGGCGCTCTCGAGAACGTCTCGTCGAAGAACGGCCAGGACGCCGTCGCCACGCTGAAGAAGGCGCTCGACAACGTGCGCCCGACCATCGAGGTGAAGAGCCGCCGCGTCGGTGGCTCCACGTACCAGGTGCCGGTCGAGGTCAAGCCGCACCGCGCGAACACCCTCGCGCTGCGCTGGCTCACCAGCTACGCCAAGGCCCGTCGCGAGAAGAGCATGACGGACCGCCTCACCAACGAGATCCTCGACGCGTCCAACGGCCTCGGTGCCGCGGTGAAGCGTCGCGAGGACACGCACAAGATGGCCGAGTCCAACCGCGCCTTCGCTCACTACCGCTGGTAGGCACGTGTTCGGCGTCCGTCAGGGCGCCGTTCCGGGCCCGCCCCTCACGACGCTCGACGGCATGAATCCAGGCCGCCGAGCGTTGTGCATGTAGACGAAACTCTTTTCTTCCTTCACGAAAGGTCCACCACCGTGGCAGTCGCACAGGACGTGCTGACCGACCTCACCAAGGTCCGCAACATCGGCATCATGGCGCACATCGACGCCGGCAAGACGACGACGACCGAGCGCATCCTCTTCTACACCGGCATCACCCACAAGATCGGCGAGGTCCACGACGGCGCCGCGACGATGGACTGGATGGCGCAGGAGCAGGAGCGCGGCATCACGATCACGTCGGCCGCGACGACGTGCTTCTGGAACAACAACCAGATCAACATCATCGACACGCCCGGCCACGTCGACTTCACGGTCGAGGTCGAGCGGTCCCTGCGCGTCCTCGACGGCGCGGTCGCCGTCTTCGACGGCAAGGAGGGCGTCGAGCCCCAGTCCGAGACGGTCTGGCGCCAGGCGGACAAGTACAACGTCCCGCGCATCTGCTTCGTCAACAAGATGGACAAGCTCGGCGCGGACTTCTACTTCACCGTCGACACGATCGTGAAGCGCCTCGGCGCGAAGCCGCTCGTCATCCAGCTGCCGATCGGCGCGGAGTCCTCCTTCGAGGGCGTCGTCGACCTGGTCGAGATGCGCGCGCTCACGTGGCGCGGCGACTCGAAGGGTGACGTCGAGCTCGGCGCCAAGTACGCGATCGAGGAGATCCCCGCGGACCTCCTCGAGCAGGCGAACGAGTACCGTCACCGCCTCGTCGAGACCGTCGCCGAGACCGACGACGCGCTGCTCGAGAAGTACTTCGCCGGCGAGGAGCTGACGGTCGCCGAGATCAAGGGCGCGATCCGCAAGCTCACCGTGAACAGCGAGATCTATCCCGTGCTCTGCGGATCCGCGTTCAAGAACCGCGGCGTGCAGCCGATGCTCGACGCGGTCGTCGACTACCTCCCGAGCCCGCTCGACGTGCCGCGCCATCGAGGCCCACGACCCGCGCGACGAGGAGAAGGTCATCCTCCGCCACGCCGACGCGTCGGAGCCGTTCGCGGCGCTCGCGTTCAAGGTCGCGGTGCACCCGTTCTTCGGTCGCCTCACCTACGTCCGGGTCTACTCCGGGCACATCGAGAGCGGCTCGCAGGTCATCAACTCGACCAAGGGCAAGAAGGAGCGCATCGGGAAGATCTTCCAGATGCACTCCAACAAGGAGAACCCCGTCGACGGCGTCTCCGCCGGCCACATCTACGCGGTCATCGGCCTGAAGGACACCACCACCGGTGACACCCTCGCCGACCCGGCGGAGCAGGTCGTCCTCGAGTCGATGACGTTCCCCGAGCCCGTCATCGAGGTGGCCATCGAGCCGAAGACGAAGGCGGACCAGGACAAGCTGGGCCAGGCGATCCAGAAGCTCGCCGAGGAGGACCCGACCTTCCGCACCGAGCAGAACCGCGAGACCGGCCAGACCATCATCAAGGGGATGGGCGAGCTCCACCTCGACATCCTGGTCGACCGCATGAAGCGCGAGTTCCACGTCGAGGCCAACGTCGGCAAGCCCCAGGTGGCCTACCGCGAGACGATCAAGCGTCCCGTCGAGCGCTACGACTACACCCACAAGAAGCAGACCGGTGGATCCGGCCAGTTCGCGAAGGTGCAGATCGCGCTCGAGCCGCTCGAGGTCACGGCCGACAAGTCGTACGAGTTCGTGAACAAGGTCACCGGTGGCCGGATCCCGCGCGAGTACATCCCGAGCGTCGACGCCGGCATCCAGGACGCCCTCCAGGTGGGTGTCCTCGCCGGGTACCCGATGGTCGGCATCAAGGCGACCCTGCTCGACGGCGGCTACCACGAGGTGGACTCCTCCGAGATGGCGTTCAAGATCGCCGGATCGATGGCGTTCAAGGAGGCGGCCCGCAAGGCGCAGCCCGCGCTCCTCGAGCCGGTCATGGCCGTCGAGGTCCGCACCCCCGAGGAGTACATGGGCGACGTCATCGGCGACCTGAACTCCCGCCGCGGGCAGATCCAGTCGATGGAGGACGCCTCCGGCGTCAAGGTCATCACCGCGCAGGTGCCGCTGTCCGAGATGTTCGGCTACGTCGGCGACCTCCGCAGCAAGACCTCCGGTCGCGCCGTGTACTCGATGCAGTTCGGCAGCTACGCCGAGGTGCCGAAGAACGTGGCCGACGAGATCGTCCAGAAGAACAAGAGCGAGTAGTCCCTCGGGGCGCGGGCGGGCCTTCGGGCCCTCCCGCCGCCCCACCCCCGCCCGGACTCCTGACGAGGCCGCGGCGTAACGAGCCGTAATCAAAGCGGGTATCCTCGACCGGTCGATCCGCGCAACCCGCGCAGCACGACCGAGGTAGGACACCTCGACCAACAGTCCTGAGGAGGACATCAGTGGCCAAGGCCAAGTTCGAGCGCACCAAGCCGCACGTGAACATCGGAACGATCGGTCACGTCGACCACGGCAAGACGACGCTCACCGCTGCCATCACCAAGGTGCTGCACGACAAGTACCCCACGCTGAACACCGCGAGCGCGTTCGACCAGATCGACAACGCGCCCGAGGAGAAGCAGCGCGGCATCACGATCAACATCTCGCACGTCGAGTACCAGACCGAGAAGCGCCACTACGCGCACGTCGACGCCCCGGGTCACGCGGACTACATCAAGAACATGATCACGGGTGCCGCCCAGATGGACGGCGCGATCCTCGTGGTCGCCGCGACCGACGGCCCCATGCCGCAGACGCGTGAGCACGTGCTGCTCGCCCGCCAGGTCGGCGTGCCCTACATCGTCGTCGCGCTGAACAAGTCCGACGTCGTGGACGACGAGGAGATCCTGGAGCTCGTCGAGCTCGAGGTCCGCGAGCTGCTCTCCAGCCAGGAGTTCGACGGCGACAACGCGCCGATCGTGCGCGTCTCGGCGCTGCAGGCGCTCGAGGGCGACGAGAAGTGGGGCGCCACCGTGGCCGACCTCATGGACAAGGTCGACGAGTTCGTGCCGGAGCCCGCGCGCGACACCGACAAGCCCTTCCTGATGCCGATCGAGGACGTCTTCACGATCACCGGTCGTGGCACCGTCATCACCGGTCGCGTCGAGCGAGGCATCCTCAAGGTCAACAGCGAGGTCGAGATCGTCGGCATCAAGCCGACGAGCATCAAGACCACCGTCACCGGTGTCGAGATGTTCCGCAAGCTGCTCGACGAGGCCCGTGCCGGCGAGAACGTCGGTCTGCTCCTCCGCGGTACCAAGCGCGAGGAGGTCGAGCGCGGCCAGGTCGTCGTGAAGCCGGGTTCGGTCACGCCGCACACGCAGTTCGAGGCGAACGCGTACATCCTGTCGAAGGACGAGGGTGGGCGTCACAACCCGTTCTACGCGAACTACCGTCCGCAGTTCTACTTCCGCACCACCGACGTCACCGGCGTCATCACGCTGCCCGAGGGCACCGAGATGGTCATGCCGGGTGACACCACCGAGATGACGGTCGAGCTGATCCAGCCGATCGCCATGGAGGAGGGCCTGAAGTTCGCCATCCGTGAGGGTGGCCGGACGGTCGGCGCCGGTACGGTGACGAAGATCATCAAGTAGTTCGGATCCATCCGACCGAAGGGGTCGGGCCCGCTCAGGGCCCGGCCCCTTCGTCGTTCCCGGGCCAGTGCGCCGACGCCGGCGCTCCTGCGCGACATGTGCCGAGATCGGCATGAATGGGGCCCGCACGCACGGTTTCTCGGTCGTTTCCGCAGGGACCGCTGCTTACACTCCGTCGGATGACCGAGACGGCGACGACCGAGCAGGCGAAGGAGCGCAGGCGAAAGGCGCGCCTGCGCAAGAGCAACCCGCTCGGCAAGGGCTACAGGCGGGTGCGCCAGCGGCTCCGGCTTCAGCTTCAAGGACCCCGACGGCAACACGGTCCGCGATCCCGAGCTCCGCGCCCGGTTCGACGCCCTCGGCATCCCGCCGGCCTGGCGGGACGTCTGGATCGCGCCGTACGAGAACGGGCACATCCAGGCCGTCGGCTACGACGCCGCCAACCGGAAGCAGTACATCTACCACCCGACGTGGCGTCAGCGGAACGACAAGAAGAAGTTCGAGCGGATGCTGCCTGCTCGCCGAGGCGCTGCCGCACGCGCGCCGGCAGGTGACGCGGCACCTCCGCGACGAGGGCATCACCCGGCGCCGCGTGCTCGCTGCCGCGTTCCGGATGCTCGACGCAGGCGGCCTCCGGATCGGCTCCTCGCGCTACGAGGAGGAGAACGGCAGCTACGGCCTGACGACGCTGCACGGCGAGCACGCGCATGTCGACGGCAAGCGGGTGCGGCTCACGTTCCCGGCGAAGAGTCACAAGGTGTGGGACTCGACCATCAAGGACGCGGACCTGGCCGAGCTCATCCGCGAGCTGCAGGAACGGCGCGGCCCGGACGAGCGGCTGCTCGCCTACGAGCAGGACGGCCAGTGGCATCCGATCACGCCGCAGGACGTGAACCGGTACGTGAAGCGGCGCACCGGCGGGTCCTTCTCCGCCAAGGACTTCCGCACCCTGCGCGGCACCGTGACCGCCGCCTGGAGCCTCGCGCAGCACGGGCCGGAGCCGGTGAGGTCGAAGCAGAAGCGGGCCGTCGCCCAGGCGATGCGCGACGCAGCCGAGGTGCTCTCGAACACCCCGACGATCGCCAAGACGAGCTACGTCGATCCGCGGGTCGTGGACCGCTTCCGCGCGGGCGAGACGATCGATCCCGAGCGGCCGAGGTCCCGCGAGCAGGAGGTGCTGAAGATGCTGTTCGAGTCCCCCGGGGAGCCGATCAGCGAACCAGCCGACGGATGATCCGCTCCCGCGCCGCGGTGTAGGGCGGCCGGATCAGCCCGAGCGTCTCGGGGCGCCCGGGCTTGGCGAAGATCGCCTTCTCGTGGCTGAACGCGACGACCGAGCGGCGGCCGTGGTAGGAACCGGTGCCCGACTCACCGACGCCGCCGAAGGGGATGCCGGGGACGGAGAGGTGCATCGCGGGGATGCCGAAGCCGATGGCGCCCGAGCTCGTCGAGGTGGTCCAGAGGCGGCGTGACGCGGGCCGCTCGGTGAAGACGTAGAGCGCGAGGGGCTTGTCGCCCGCGTTCACCCGGGCGATCGCGGCGCGCTCGTCCGGCACCTCGACCACCGGGAGGATCGGGCCGAAGATCTCCTCCTGCATGACGGGCTCGTCGCCGCGGATGCCGGTCAGCACGGTGGGCGCGATGCGCCGGCGGTCCGGGTCGGTGCCGCCGCCCACGGCGACCCGGCCGTCCGTGCAGCAAGGCGCTGAGCCGGGCGAAGTGGCGGTCGTCGACGATGCGGCCGAGGTCCGCGCTCTGCAGCGGGTCGTCGCCGTAGAGCCCGTGGATCGCGTCGCCGAGCTTCGGCACGAGGCGCTTCGCGACCGACGCCGTGGCCAGGACGTAGTCGGGGGCGACGCAGGTCTGCCCGGCGTTCAGGAACTTGGCCCAGGCGATCCGGCGGGCGGCGACGTCGAGGTCGGCCGAGTCGTCGACGTAGACGGGCGACTTGCCGCCGAGCTCGAGGGTGACCGGGGTGAGGTGCTTCGCCGCTGCGGCCATCACGATCCGGCCGACCCGGCCGTTGCCCGTGTAGAAGATCGTGTCGAACCGCTGCTCGAGCAGCTCGGTCGTCTCGGCGGCGCCGCCCTCGACGACCGCGACGGCGCGGGCGTCGAGGTGGCGGGGGAGCAGCTCGGCGAGCAGCGCGGAGGTGGCGGGGGCCAGCTCGCTCGGCTTCACGACCACCGCGTCGCCGGCCGCCAGCGCGCCGATCACGGGGGAGAGGGCGAGCATCAGCGGGTAGTTCCACGGGGCGATGACGAGCGCGACGCCGAGCGGCTCGAGCACGGTCGCGGCTCGGGCCGGCATCGCGACCAGGGCACGGGCTCCGGCTGCGGGCGCAGCCAGTCGCGCAGGTGGCGGCGCGTGTGCCGCAGCTCCTGCACGAGGAACCCGATCTCGGTCACCTGCGACTCCGCCGGTGCCTTGCCGAGGTCCTGGCGCAGCGCCTCCTCGAACCGTCCGCCCTCCTCGACGAGCAGCTGCTGCAGCGCCGCGAGCTGGCCGAGGCGCCACTCGAGCGGCCGCGTCACCCCGCGGTCGAACGTCGTGCGCAACCGATCGACGAGCCCCGACGCATCCACGGCGCGACGCTACCCCCGCCGCGTACGCCTTCGGGACGCTTGTACGCCGTCGACCCCGTACAGATGTCCCGAACCGGTGCAATGCGGCGTCGGCTCCTCCACAAGGGTGGATGAGGCGTATCCGAGTGGCAGTGCTGCACGGCCGCGACGTGCTCGGCGTCGTGGTCGAGCATCCTGCCGCGATGGCCCTTCCCGAGATCGAGCTCATCACCGTCCGCGCCGCTGAGCGGGCGGGCGTCACGCGCCGCTCCTTGGCGCGGTCTGCCGAGCGCGGTGAGCTCGTGCACCTTCGGCGCGGGGTGTACCTTCCGTCGACCCAGTGGGAGGAGCTGGACGAGACGGAGCGTCACCTCGTCACGCTGAAGGCGCTGTTCGTGACGACCGAGCGGCCACTCGTGGTCTCGCACTGGTCCGCCGCCGTGCTGCACGGCCTGCCGGTGCTCCGCAAGCGGCTGGCCGCGCTCGAGGTGACCGTCCCCAGCGGAAGCAGCAGGTCACTCGCGGGAGCACGCGCGCGGGACGGCGAGCTGCGCGCCACTGAGATCGAGATCGTCGACGGGCTGCCGGTGACGACGCAGCAGCGCACCGTCCTGGATCTCGCCTCGACCGCGCCCTTCGCGGAGGGGGTGATCGCCGCGGACGCCGCGCTCCATCGCCGTCATCCGGACGAGCGTGAGGCGCTGCGAGCCGCGCTCCTCGAGGCGTGGACGGAGGCGCCGCAGCTCCGCAGCGTGATCCGCGTGCGGCGGGTGCTGGAGTTCGCGGACGGCGGCGCCGAGTCGGCGGGGGAGTCCGTCAGCCGCGTCACGATGCACGCGATCGGCCTTCCCGCTCCTGTGCTCCAGCGTGAGTTCTGGGACGCGAGGGGCTTCGCCGGGCGATCGGACTTCTGGTTCCCCGACGAGGACGTGATCGGGGAGATGGACGGCCACGCGAAGTACCTCGATCCGCGCATGAGCGCCGGCGACCCGGCGGGTGTCGTCCTGCAGGAGAAGCAGCGGGAGGACCGGCTCCGCCGGCTCGTGCGTGGCTTCGTCCGCTGGGAGTGGGCGGACGCCGTGAGCACGACTCGGCTCGCGGCCAAGCTCGCCGCCGCAGGGGTCCGCCCCACGAGCCTGTAGCCCTTCGGGACGTTTGTACGGCGGCGAACGCATACAAGCGTCCCGAAGGCGTACGTGGGACGGGCGCGGCGCGCCCAAGCGACACGCCCGGGTTGCAACCCCTTCGGGGGCATGGCACAATATCGGGGTTCCACATTCCGGTGTCCTGCGCTGAGCGCGGTGCCCGGATCACTGTCAGGCTGTGCATAGCCGGTATCGGTTAGGCCGCGGGCAGCAGAACGACTCGGCGCTCCAGCCACGTCACCCGGCGCGGCAGGGGCATGCGGAGGCACGCGGCGGACAGGATCCGCACGACGCGGACCTCCCATGCGTCCACGGCTGCGCCCGGAGGTGCGGTCCGCCGCGCCCCACCCCATGCGACAGCAGAACAGCGGTGCGGATCGCGCGGTGCCCTCGGGCGCGGCGCGAGTCGGCCGGAAGACCAACCACCAACGGTGTGCGCCATCAATCGCGGCGCGCGCACGGAAGCTGAGGAATCCATGGCGGGACAGAAGATCCGCATCCGACTGAAGTCGTACGACCACGCGGGCCTCGACAGCTCGGCGCGGAAGATCGTCGACACGGTCACGCGCGCGGGTGCCCAGGTCGTCGGCCCGGTGCCGCTGCCGACGGAGAAGAACGTGATCGTCGTCATCCGATCGCCCCACAAGTACAAGGACAGCCGCGAGCACTTCGAGATGCGCACGCACAAGCGGCTGATCGACATCATCGATCCGACGCCGAAGGCGGTCGACTCGCTCATGCGCCTCGACCTGCCCGCCGACGTCAACATCGAGATCAAGCTCTAAGGAACGCGACATGTCCAGCGCGACACGGACCTTCTCCGGGCTGCTCGGCACCAAGCTCGGTATGACCCAGGTGTGGGGTGAGGGCAACGCCCTCGTGCCCGTCACCGTCATCGAGGTGACCCCGAACGTGGTCACCCAGATCCGCACGCCCGAGAAGGACGGCTACACCGCCGTCCAGATCGCCACCGGCCGGATCGACCCCCGCAAGGTGAACAAGCCCGCCTCCGGTCACTTCGACGCCGCCGGCGTCACGCCCCGCCGCCACCTCACCGAGGTGCGCACGGCGAACGCCGCCGAGTACGCCCTCGGCCAGGAGCTCACCGTCGCCCTCTTCGAGGCCGGCAAGAAGGTCGACGTCGTCGGCACGAGCAAGGGCAAGGGCACCGCCGGTGTCATGAAGCGCCACAACTTCAAGGGCGTCTCGTCCAGCCACGGCTCGCACCGCAACCACCGCAAGCCCGGCTCGATCGGCGCCTCCTCGACGCCGTCCCGCGTCTTCAAGGGCATGCGGATGGCCGGCCGGATGGGCCACGAGCGCACCACCGTCCTGAACCTCGTCGTCCACTCGGTCGACGCCGAGAAGGGGCTGCTGCTCGTCAAGGGCGCCGTCCCCGGCCCCCGTGGCCAGATCGTCTTCGTCCGCGACGCCGTGAAGGGAGCCTGAGCATGGCCGCCACCGATCTGCCCGCCGAGCTCTTCGACAAGCCCACCAACGTCCCCCTGATCCACCAGGTGGTCACCGCGCAGCTCGCCGCCGCGCGCCAGGGCACGCACAAGACCAAGAACCGCGGCGAGGTCTCCGGTTCCGGTGTCAAGCCGTTCAAGCAGAAGGGCACCGGCCGCTCCCGTCAGGGTTCCGTCCGTGCTCCCGAGCACCGCGGCGGTGGCGTGGTCCACGGACCGACGCCCCGCAACTACGCGCAGCGCACCCCCAAGAAGATGATCGCCGCGGCCCTGCTCGGCGCGCTCTCGGACCGCGCCCGCGCGGGCCGCGTGCACGTGCTCGAGTCGCTCGTCCCCGGCGACGTCCCCTCGACGAAGCAGGCCCAGGCCGCGCTCGCCGAGCTCCGCGGCGGCAAGCGCCAGCTGCTGGTCGTCGGCCGTGACGAGACCCTCGCGGTCAAGAGCGTGCGCAACCTGAAGACGGTGGACTACCTCGCCGTCGACCAGCTGAACGCGTACGACGTGCTCCTCGCCGACGACGTCGTCTTCACCCGTGCCGCCCTTGACGCCTTCGTGGCGGCCAAGACGGCTTCCACCGAGGAGGTCTCCGCGTGAGCGACACCACCGCTACGGCGAACCACAGCGCGATCCAGTACAAGGACCCGCGGGACATCATCCTGAAGCCGGTCGTCTCCGAGAAGAGCTACGGGCTCATCGACGAGGGCAAGTACACGTTCCTCGTGGACCCGCGCTCGAACAAGACGGAGATCAAGCTCGCGATCGAGAAGATCTTCGGCGTCCAGGTCGCCGGCATCACCACGGCGAACCGGCAGGGCAAGACCCGCCGCACCCGCTTCGGCTCCGGCAAGCGCAAGAACACCAAGCGCGCCATCGTCACGCTGAAGTCCGGGACCATCGACATCTTCACGGCCGTCGGCTAGGCGCCAGGAGGAACAGCACATGCCAATCCGCAACTACAAGCCGACCACGCCGGGCCGTCGTGGCTCGTCGGTGGCCGACTTCGCCGAGATCACCAGGTCGACGCCGGAGAAGAGCCTCCTCCGCCCGATCTCGAAGACCGGTGGCCGCAACAACCAGGGCCGCATCACCACGCGGCACATCGGTGGCGGCCACAAGCGCCAGTACCGGCTCATCGACTTCCGTCGTGCCGACAAGGACGGCGTGGACGCCCGCGTCGCCCACATCGAGTACGACCCGAACCGCACGGCCCGCATCGCGCTGCTCCACTTCGTGGACGGCGAGAAGCGCTACATCCTCGCGCCGAACCGCCTCTCGCAGGGCGACGTCGTGGAGACCGGCCCCGGCGCGGACATCAAGCCCGGCAACAACCTGCCGCTGAAGAACATCCCGGTCGGTACCGTCATCCACGCCATCGAGCTCCGCCCCGGCGGCGGCGCGAAGATGGCCCGCTCGGCGGGCGCCTCGGTGCGCCTCGTCGCGAAGGACGGCCCCTACGCCCAGCTGCGTCTGCCGTCCGGCGAGGTCCGGAACGTGGATGTGCGCTGCCGCGCCACCATCGGCGAGGTCGGCAACGCCGAGCAGTCGAACATCAACTGGGGCAAGGCCGGCCGCAACCGCTGGAAGGGCATCCGCCCGACCGTCCGCGGTGTCGCGATGAACCCGATCGACCACCCGCACGGTGGTGGTGAGGGCAAGACCTCCGGTGGTCGCCACCCGGTCAGCCCGTGGGGTCAGTCCGAGGGCCGCACCCGGCACCCCAACAAGGAGAGCGACAAGCTCATCGTCCGCCGTCGCACGGTCGGCAAGAAGCGCAAGTAGGAGTAGCGAATGCCTCGGAGTCTCAAGAAGGGCCCCTTCGTGGACGACCACCTGCTGCAGAAGGTCGTCACGCAGAACGCGGGTAACACCCACCAGGTCATCCGGACCTGGTCGCGCCGCTCGATGATCGTCCCGGCGATGCTCGGGCACACGATCGCGGTGCACGACGGCCGCAAGCACATCCCCGTGTTCGTGACGGAGGCGATGGTCGGGCACAAGCTCGGCGAGTTCGCGCCGACCCGCACGTTCCGCGGGCACGAGAAGGACGACAAGAAGGGTCGCCGCCGCTGACGCGGCCGGCATAGGGAGAAGAACATGGTGGAGTCCATCGCGCGGCTGCGGCAGGTCCGCATCACGCCGCAGAAGGCCCGTCGCGTCGTCGACCTCATCCGCGGCAAGCAGGCCGCGGAGGCCCTCGCGATCCTGAAGTTCTCGCCGCAGGCCGCGGCGACCCCGGTGTACAAGCTCGTCGCCTCGGCGATGGCGAACGCCAGGGTCAAGGCCGACGCGGCGAGCACCTACCTCGACGAGCAGGACCTGTTCGTCGCCAGCGCGTACGTCGACGAGGGCACGACGCTCAAGCGGTTCCAGCCGCGAGCGCAGGGCCGGGCGTTCCGTATCAACAAGCGCACGAGTCACATCACCGTCGTGCTCGCGACCCCCGAGGAGTCCTCGGCACCGGTCGCAGCGCAGAAGAAGGCGAGGAACCGCTGATGGGCCAGAAGGTCAACCCGTACGGCTTCCGTCTCGGCATCACCACCGATCACGTCTCGCGCTGGTTCTCGGACTCGCGCAAGCCCGGTCAGCGGTACAGCGACTTCGTCGCCGAGGACGTGAAGATCCGGCAGCTGCTGCTGAAGAACCTCGACCGCGCCGGCGTCGCCCGGATCGAGATCGAGCGCACCCGTGACCGCGTGCGGGTGGACATCCACACCGCGCGTCCGGGCATCGTGATCGGGCGCCGCGGCGCCGAGGCCGAGCGCATCCGCGGCGACCTCGAGAAGCTCACGAAGAAGCAGATCCAGCTGAACATCCTCGAGGTGAAGAACCCCGAGGCCGAGGCCCAGCTGGTCGCCCAGGGCATCGCCGAGCAGCTCTCCGCCCGCGTGGCCTTCCGCCGCGCGATGCGCAAGGGCCTGCAGAGCGCCCAGCGCGCCGGCGCCAAGGGCGTCCGCGTGCAGGTCTCCGGCCGCCTCGGCGGCGCGGAGATGAGCCGCAGCGAGTTCTACCGCGAGGGCCGGGTGCCGCTGCACACGCTCCGCGCGAACATCGACTACGGCTTCTACGAGGCCAAGACCACCTTCGGCCGCATCGGCG
Source organism: uncultured Actinomycetota bacterium (assembly GCA_963771645.1). GTDB lineage: Bacteria > Actinomycetota > Actinomycetes > Actinomycetales > Microbacteriaceae > Amnibacterium. Next base: position 96,473 of record CAVYUH010000002.1, read on the forward strand.
TGAAGGTCTGGATCTACAAGGGCGACATCACGAACAAGGAGCTCGCCCGCGAGCAGGCCACGCAGGCCTCGCGCCGGCCCGAGCGCCGCGACGACCGCCGACGCGGTCCGCGCGACAACGCGCCCCTGGAAGGAGCGAACGCGTAATGCTCATCCCACGACGGGTCAAGCACCGCAAGCAGCACCACCCCGGCCGCAGCGGCCAGGCGACGGGCGGCACGAAGGTCTCCTTCGGCGAGTTCGGCATCCAGGCCCTGACCCCCGCCTACGTGACGAACCGGCAGATCGAGTCCGCTCGTATCGCCATGACGCGCCACATCAAGCGCGGCGGCAAGGTGTGGATCAACATCTACCCCGACCGTCCGCTCACCAAGAAGCCCGCCGAGACCCGCATGGGTTCCGGGAAGGGTTCGCCCGAGTGGTGGGTTGCAAACGTCAAGCCCGGCCGCGTCCTGTTCGAGGTCGCCGGCGTCAACGAGCAGCTCGCCCGAGAGGCGCTGCTCCGGGCCATCCACAAGCTGCCGCTCAAGGCACGCATCATCCAGCGCGAGGAGGGGGACGCCTGATGGCGATCGGATCGAAGGACCTCGCCCCCCGCGAGCTCGACGGCTTCGAGAACAGCCGCCTCGCGGACGAGCTGCGGAAGGCCAAGGAGGAGCTGTTCAACCTGCGCTTCCAGTCGGCCACCGGCCAGCTCGAGGCCCACGGGCGGGTGCGCGCCGTCAAGCGCGACATCGCCCGCATCTACACCGTGATGCGCGAGCGCGAGCTCGGCATCCGCGCGACGCCGGCGCCCGTCGCGGCCCCGGCCGCCGCGCCCAAGAAGACCCGGTCCCGCAAGGCCGCCGCCGATGGCTCGACGGCGCAGCCCGCGGCCGAGGCCCCGGCTGAGGCGCCGGCCGAGACCACCACCGAGGAGAGCAACTGATGGCCAAGGCAACGCCGACGCCCGCGGAGCCCCAGGCGACCGCCACGGCGACCGCCGCCACCGACCGCGGCTACCGCAAGGTGCGCCGCGGGTACGTGACCAGCGACAAGATGGACAAGACCATCGTCGTCGAGGTCGAGGACCGCGTGAAGCACCCCCTCTACGGCAAGGTCATCCGCCGCACCTCCAAGGTGAAGGCGCACGACGAGGCCGGCACCGCCGGCGTCGGCGACCTCGTGGTCATCAGCGAGACGCGGCCGCTCTCGGCCACGAAGCGCTGGCGCCTCGTCGAGGTCCTCGAGAAGGCGAAGTAGGCCATGATCCAGCAGGAGTCCCGACTCAAGGTCGCCGACAACACCGGCGCCAAGGAGCTGCTCACCATCCGCGTGCTCGGCGGTTCCGGCCGTCGCTACGCGGGCCTCGGCGACATCATCGTCGCCACGGTCAAGGACGCGATCCCGGGCGGCAACGTCAAGAAGGGCGACGTCGTCAAGGCGGTCGTCGTGCGCACCGTGAAGGAGACCCGTCGATCCGACGGCTCCTACATCAAGTTCGACGAGAACGCCGCCGTCATCCTCAAGAACGACGGCGACCCGCGCGGCACGCGCATCTTCGGCCCGGTGGGCCGCGAGCTGCGCGACAAGCGCTTCATGAAGATCATTTCGCTCGCACCGGAGGTGATTTGAGCATGGCCAAGATCAAGAAGGGCGACCTCGTCCAGGTGATCTCGGGCGCAGCCCAGGCCCGCGGCGGCGACCGCGGCAAGCAGGGCAAGGTGCTCGAGGTGCTCGTCGAGTCGAACCGCGTGGTCGTGGAGGGCGTCAACTTCGCCACCCGGCACACCCGCGTCGGCCAGACCCAGCGCGGCACGAAGACCGGTGGGATCGAGACCGTCGAGGCGCCGATCCACATCTCGAACGTGGCGCTCGTCGACCCCGACTCCAAGAAGCCGACCCGCGTCGGCCACCGCGTCGACACCGTCACGAAGGACGGCGTCACGAAGAACGTCCGCGTGCGGTACGCGAAGAAGTCCGGGAAGGACCTGTAACCGATGAGCACAACGACTCCTGCCGCGACGACTGCAGCGCACAAGTCCAGCCGCGCCTCAAGCAGAAGTACAGGAGCGAGATCCTGCCGGCGCTCCAGAAGGAGTTCGGCTTCACGAACGTGCACCAGGTGCCCGGCCTCGTGAAGGTCGTCGTGAACACCGGCGTCGGTGACGCCGCCCGCGACGGCAAGATCATGGACGGCGCGGTCGCCGATCTCACGAAGATCACCGGCCAGAAGCCGCAGGTCACCACCGCCCGCAAGTCGATCGCGCAGTTCAAGCTGCGCGAGGGCCAGCCCATCGGCGCGCACGTCACGCTGCGCGGCGACCGGGCGTGGGAGTTCCTCGACCGGCTGCTGTCGCTCGCGCTGCCCCGCATCCGCGACTTCCGCGGGCTGTCGGACCGTCAGTTCGACGGCAACGGCAACTACACGTTCGGTCTCACCGAGCAGAGCGTGTTCCACGAGATCGACCAGGACCGCATCGACCGGGTCCGCGGCTTCGACATCACCGTCGTGACGACCGCGAAGAACGACGACGAGGGCCGTGCGCTCCTCCGTGCGCTCGGCTTCCCGTTCCGCAGCGCCACCCAGACCAACCAGTAGGACGAACCGGGCCCATCCGGGCCCATGAACGCTCCAGGTCGCACACCTGCGAAACCGGGCGAGGAAGAAGAACCCCCATGACGATGACCGATCCGGTCGCGGACCTGCTCACGCGGATCCGCAACGCGAACTCGGCCTTCCACGAGACGGTGAGCCTGCCGCACTCGAAGCTGAAGGCCCACATCGCCGACATCCTGAAGGCCGAGGGCTACATCGCCGACTGGACCGTCGAGGACGCCCGCGTCGGCAAGACGCTGAACCTCGCCCTCAAGTACGGCCCGAACCGCGAGCGGTCGATCGCCGGCATCAAGCGCGTCTCGAAGCCCGGCCTCCGCGTCTACGCGAAGTCCACGGAGCTGCCGAACGTGCTCGGCGGCCTCGGCATCGCGATCCTGTCCACCTCCTCCGGTCTGCTCACCGACCGGCAGGCGAGCAAGAAGGGCGTGGGTGGGGAAGTCCTCGCCTACGTGTGGTGATCTGAGCCATGTCCCGTATCGGCAGACTCCCCATCGACATCCCCTCCGGCGTCGACGTCTCGCTCGACGGCCGTGAGGTCACGGTCAAGGGCCCGAAGGGCTCGCTGGCGCTCACCGTCGCGCAGCCCATCACGGTCGCGATCGAGGAGGGCCGCGTGCTCGTCTCGCGTCCCGACGACGAGCGCGAGTCGCGCTCGCTGCACGGCCTGACCCGCACCCTCATCGCGAACAACATCATCGGCGTCACCCAGGGCTACACCAAGGGCCTCGAGGTCGTCGGCACCGGCTACCGCGTGCAGGCGCGCGGCGCGAACATCGAGTTCGCGCTCGGCTTCTCGCACCCGGTCGTCGTCGAGCCGCCCGCCGGCATCTCCTTCACGGTCGAGGGCAACAACCGCCTCACCGTGTCCGGGATCGACAAGCAGGCCGTCGGCGAGACGGCCGCGAACATCCGCAAGATCCGCAAGCCCGAGCCCTACAAGGGCAAGGGCGTCCGGTACGCGGGCGAGAACGTCCGCCGCAAGGCCGGAAAGTCAGGGAAGTGATCATGGCGTCTTCGAAGAGCAGCCGCTCCGCAGCGCGCGACAAGCGCCACGCCCGTCTCCGCAAGCGCATCTCGGGTACCACCGAGACCCCGCGCCTCGTGGTCAACCGTTCGGCCCGGCACGTCTTCGTGCAGGTGGTCGACGACAGCCGCGGCCACACCCTCGCCTCCGCCTCGACGCTCGAGGCCGACCTCCGCTCGTTCGACGGTGACAAGACCGCCAAGGCGAAGCGCGTCGGCGAGCTCGTGGCCGAGCGGGCGAAGCAGGCCGGCATCGCTGCGGTCGTCTTCGACCGCGGCGGCAACAAGTACGCGGGACGCGTGGCGGCCATCGCCGACGGCGCCCGAGAAGGTGGATTGAGCCTGTGACCGACACCAGCAGCACCCCCAGCACCAGCAGCACCCCGAGCAGCGAGCCGCTGAACGAGGCGCCGGTCGAGACCGCCGCCTCGACCACGGACCTCCGCAACGAGCCGCGCGAGCAGCGCCGCGGGGGACGCGAGCGCAACCCGAACCGCGACCGCGGGTCCCGGGGCAGCGAGAGCCAGTTCCTCGAGCGCGTCGTGACGATCAACCGCGTCTCCAAGGTGGTGAAGGGCGGTCGTCGCTTCAGCTTCACCGCGCTCGTCATCGTCGGTGACGGCAACGGCACCGTCGGCGTCGGCTACGGCAAGGCCCGCGAGGTCCCCACCGCGATCAGCAAGGGCGTCGAGGAGGCGAAGAAGAACTTCTTCCGCGTCCCCCGCGTCGCCCAGACGATCCCGCACCCCGTGCAGGGTGAGGCCGCGGCCGGCGTCGTGCTGCTGCGTCCCGCCGCCGCCGGGACCGGCGTCATCGCGGGCGGCCCCGTGCGTGCCGTCCTCGAGTGCGCGGGCATCCACGACGTGCTGTCGAAGTCGCTCGGCTCCAGCAACACGATCAACATCGTCCACGCGACCGTCGCGGCGCTGAAGTCGCTCGAGGAGCCCGCCGCCGTCGCCGGCCGTCGTGGCCTCGACATCGACCACGTCGTCCCGGCCCGACTCCTGCGTGCGCAGCGGCGCGGCCGACAGAGCAGAAGGCGAGCGCCTGATGGCGACCCTGAAGATCACGCAGATCAAGTCCAAGGTGAGCGAGAAGCAGAACCAGCGGCACACCCTCCGCAGCCTCGGCCTGCACCGCATCGGTGAGACCGTCGAGCGCGAGGACACCCCGCAGAACCGCGGCTACGTGCGCGCGGTCGCCCACCTCGTGAAGGTTGAGGAGCTCGACTGATGGCAGAGACCACGAAGCGCACCGCCCCCAAGGCGGAGGAGACCACCCCGGCCGCGCCGGCCGAGAAGCAGGTCGCCCTGCTGAAGGTGCACCACCTCCGGCCCGCCGCCGGTGCCAAGAAGGACCGCACCCGCGTGGGTCGCGGTGAGGGCTCGAAGGGCAAGACCGCCGGCCGCGGCACCAAGGGCACGAAGGCCCGCTACGGCGTGCGCGCCGGCCTCGAGGGCGGCAACCTGAACTTCGTGATGCGCGCGCCCAAGCTGCGCGGCTTCACCAACCCGTTCCGGGTGGAGTACCAGGTCGTCAACCTCGAGAAGCTCGCCGACCTGTACCCGAACGGTGGTGAGGTCACCATCGCCGACCTCGTCGCCAAGGGCGCCGTGCGGAAGAACGAGAAGGTCAAGGTCCTCGGCACCGGCGAGATCGCGGTTAGTCTGAACGTCGCCGTGGACAAGGTGTCCGCCTCGGCGGAGCAGAAGATCGTCGCCGCGGGCGGCTCGGTCCGCTGAACCGCCGCGTCGACGGCACCACGGGTGTCCGTTCTCCGGGCCCACGGAACGAAAGCGTAGGAACCCAGTGCTGAGTGCCGTCGCGCGGATCTTCCGCACACCGGACCTGCGGCGCAAGGTGCTGTTCACCTTGGCCCTCGTCGCCGTGTTCCGGCTGGGATCCTTCATCCCTGCGCCGTTCGTGGACTTCGCGAACGTCCAGGCCTGCATCTCGAGCCAGCAGACCGGGGCGTCCGGGCTCTACGAGCTCGTCAACCTGTTCAGCGGCGGCGCGCTGCTGCAGCTGTCGATCTTCGCGCTCGGCATCATGCCGTACATCACGTCGTCGATCATCGTGCAGCTGCTGCGCGTGGTCATCCCTCGCTTCGAGGTCCTCTACAAGGAGGGCCAGGAGGGGCAGGCGAAGCTCACCCAGTACACGCGGTACCTGACCATCGCGCTCGGTGTCCTGCAGTCGACGACGCTGATCACGGTGGCCCGCAGCGGCGCCCTGTTCGGCGGCGCGTCCAGCTCCACCGCCTGCCAGCAGCTGATCACCAACGAGGCCTGGTGGGCCATGGTGCTCATGGTCATCACGATGACCGCCGGCACCGGGCTCATCATGTGGATGGGCGAGCTCATCACCGAGCGCGGCGTCGGCAACGGCATGTCGCTGCTGATCTTCACCTCGATCGCCGCCCGCTTCCCGGGCTCGATCGTCGCGATCGGCCAGGCGCAGAGCCCCGAGGTCGCGATCCTGGTGGTCGCGATCGGCGTCGTCGTGGTCGGTGCGGTCGTCTACGTGGAGCAGTCCCAGCGGCGGATCCCGGTGGAGTACGCGAAGCGGATGGTCGGCCGCCGCACCTACGGCGGCAACAACACCTACATCCCGATCAAGGTGAACATGGCGGGCGTCGTGCCCGTGATCTTCGCCTCGAGCCTGCTGTACCTGCCGGCGCTGATCGCCCAGTTCAACCAGCCCGCGAACGGCCAGGTGCCGCCCGCGTGGGTGACCTGGATCCAGAACTACCTGACGACGGGCGACCACCCGCTCTACATGCTGCTGTACTTCCTGCTCATCGTCGGGTTCACGTACTTCTACGTCGCGATCACCTTCAACCCGGAGGAGGTCGCGGACAACATGAAGAAGTACGGCGGCTTCATCCCGGGCATCCGGGCGGGCCGGCCGACGGCGGAGTACCTCGACTACGTGCTGACCCGCGTCACGCTGCCCGGCTCGATCTACCTCGGGCTCATCGCGCTCGTGCCGCTCGTCGCCTTCGTGCTCATCGGCGCGAACTCGAACTTCCCGTTCGGCGGTGCGTCGATCCTGATCATCGTCGGCGTCGGTCTCGAGACGGTGAAGCAGATCGACTCCCAGCTGCAGCAGCGGCACTATGAAGGTCTGCTCCGCTGATGCGGATGCTGCTGATCGGCCCACCCGGGGCCGGCAAGGGCACGCAGGCGGAGCGAGTGGCGAAGGCCTACCAGATCCAGACGATCTCGACCGGCGACATCTTCCGCGCGAACGTCGCGCAGAAGACCGATGCTGGGCGTGCAGGTCAAGGAGTACCTGGACCGCGGCGCCTACGTCCCCGACGAGCTGACCAACGCCATGGTGCTCGAGCGGCTCGCCGAGGACGACGTCGTCGTCCGGGTTCCTGCTCGACGGCTTCCCGCGCACCCTGCCCCAGGTGCACACCCTCGACAAGTGCCTCGCCGATCTCGGCAACGAGCTCGACGTGGTCGTGCAGATGGTGGCGGAGCCCGAGGAGGTCGTGCGCCGGCTGCTGAAGCGGGCGGCCGACCAGGGGCGCAGCGACGACACCGAGGACGTGATCCGGCATCGGCTCGCCGTCTACCAGGAGCAGACGCATCCGCTCGTGGAGGTCTACGCCGAGCGGGGCATCCTCGTGTCGGTCGACGCGAAGGGCTCGATGGAGGACGTCACCCAGCGGATCTTCGACGCCCTCGACGGAGCCGTCATCGGCGCGGAGTGACCCTCCCGCGCCACTCGCCACCGGCTCCCGCGCGGGAAGTGTTTCGCACCCTCGCGTGTTCTGGTCTAGGATTGTCCGTCGGCGTCTTCGGCCGTGCGTCCCATGATGCGCGGCCACCGACGATCTCTGCCCGACAGGGCGACAATCCACCCCCGCATGATCAGCAGCACGCTGTTCCCGCAGCGTGAGACGAAGTGAGGCCATGGCCAAGAAAGACGGTGTCATCGAGATCGAGGGCGCGGTGGTCGAAGCACTGCCCAACGCGATGTTCCGAGTGGAGCTGAGCAACGGGCACAAGGTGCTCGCCCACATCTCGGGCAAGATGCGGCAGCACTACATCCGCATCCTCCCGGAGGACCGCGTGATCGTCGAGTTGAGTCCGTACGACTTGACGCGCGGCCGGATCGTCTACCGGTACAAGTAGCTCAACGGACCTCAGCGGTCCAACGACTGCTCGCGGAGCACAGCGAACGCTGCTGCGAAGTAACGGCCGGCCCTCGGGCCGGTACGAGGACAGCGAGAAGAGGAAATCATGAAGGTCAACCCGTCGGTCAAGCCGATCTGCGACAAGTGCAAGGTGATCCGTCGCCACGGTCGCGTGATGGTGATCTGCGAGAACGTCCGCCACAAGCAGCGTCAGGGCTGATCCGGGCGGATGCGCGAGCATCCGACCGGACACGATCGAGGGGCCGCCCTTGCGGGCGGCCGCTCGGGCCCCGGGCTCGACGAGCACGACAGCACGACCTCCCCGGCTCAGGGCCGGGGAGCAGCACGAAAGAACGGCAGCACCAGAACCCGCGATCATGCGGGGGACACCTCGGGTCGGAGGCCCGGGCACCGGCGCTGCTCCATCCTCCGCAGTCCTGTAGAAGGAGCTGACGCATGGCACGTCTCGCCGGCGTCGACATCCCCCGCGAGAAGCGGGTGGAGATCGCACTCACCTACATCTACGGCGTCGGGCGTACCCGCGCCCACGAAACGCTCGCCGCGACCGGGGTCGACCCGGACACGCGCGTGCGCGACCTGACGGACGACCAGCTGGTCCTCCTCCGCGACCACATCGAGGGCACCTACAAGGTGGAGGGCGACCTCCGCCGCGAGGTCGCCGCCGACATCCGCCGCAAGGTCGAGATCGGCTCGTACCAGGGCCTCCGCCACCGTCGCGGTCTGCCCGTGCACGGCCAGCGCACGAAGACGAACGCCCGCACGCGCAAGGGTCCGAAGCGCACCGTGGCCGGCAAGAAGAAGGCCGGGCGCAAGTAGGCCTTCCGGCCTCCGCCCGAACAGACTCGTAGGAGAAGCGAACAGACATGGCAGCACCGAAGGCGGGCGCCGCTCGTAAGCCGCGCCGCAAGGAGAAGAAGAACATCGCGATGGGCCAGGCGCACATCAAGTCGACGTTCAACAACACGATCGTCTCGATCACCGACACCACCGGTGCCGTGATCAGCTGGGCGTCGTCCGGCGGCGTGGGCTTCAAGGGCTCCCGCAAGTCGACGCCGTTCGCCGCGCAGCTCGCGGCGGAGTCGGCTGCCCGTCAGGCGCAGGAGCACGGCATGAAGAAGGTCGACGTCTTCGTCAAGGGCCCCGGCTCGGGACGCGAGACCGCGATCCGCTCGCTCCAGGCCGCAGGCCTCGAGGTCGGCTCGATCAACGACGTGACGCCGCAGGCGCACAACGGCGTCCGTCCGCCGAAGCGCCGACGCGTCTGAGCGCCGGCGCTCGAGCGGAGGTCCTCTCGGAGCCTCCGCTGCGACGCCGCCTCCGTGGCCCGCCTCGGGCCGCGGATCGCGGCTGCTCGCGACCGAGCGCCGGGCTCGTACCCACCCACTTCAGCCCCGCGCTGATCCCTCCCGGGCGCCGCTGCGCTCGGACACCCTCTGTGTCATATAGCGGACACGAAAGGAAACCAACCAGTGCTCATCGCACAGCGCCCCACCCTCACCGAGGAGCCGATCTCCGAGTTCCGCTCGCGGTTCATCATCGAGCCGCTCGAGCCGGGCTTCGGCTACACGCTCGGCAACTCCCTCCGCCGCACCCTGCTCTCGAGCATCCCGGGTGCCGCCGTCACCTCCATCCGCATCGAGGGCGTGCAGCACGAGTTCACGACGATCCCCGGTGTGAAGGAGGACGTCACCGAGATCATCCTGAACATCAAGGGTCTCGTGGTCTCGTCCGAGCACGACGAGCCGATCACCGCCTACCTGCGCAAGCAGAGCGAGGGCCCCGTGACGGCCGCCGACATCTCCGCTCCTGCGGGCGTCGAGATCCACAACCCCGACCTGCTCATCGCGACGCTCAACGACAAGGCACGGTTCGACCTCGAGCTGACCGTCGAGCGCGGCCGCGGCTACGTCTCCGCGACGCAGAACCGCAGCGAGTTCAGCGAGGCGGGGCAGATCCCGATCGACTCGATCTACTCGCCCGTGCTGAAGGTCACCTACCGCGTCGAGGCGACGCGTGCCGGTGAGCGCACCGACTTCGACCGCCTCGTGGTCGACGTCGAGAGCGAAGCCGGCGATCACGCCGCGCGACGCGATCGCTTCGGCCGGTCGCACCCTGACCGAGCTGTTCGGCCTCGCCCGCGAGCTCAACAGCGCGGCCGAGGGCATCGAGATCGGGCCCGCCCCGATCGACGCCGCCATCTCGTCCGAGCTGTCGATGCCGATCGAGGACCTCGACCTGTCCGTGCGCTCCTACAACTGCCTGAAGCGCGAGGGCATCAACACCGTGAGCGAGCTCGTGGCCCTGTCCGAGACGCAGCTCATGAACATCCGCAACTTCGGGCAGAAGTCGGTCGACGAGGTGAAGGACAAGCTCGTCGAGCTCGGCCTCTCGCTGAAGGACGCCGTGCCCGGATTCGACGGAGCGCACTTCTACTCCGCCTACGACGACGAGGAGGCCTGATCATGCCGAAGCCCACCAAGGGTCCCCGGCTCGGCGGCGGCCCGGCCCACGAGCGCCTGCTGCTCGGCAACCTGGCCTCGCAGCTGTTCGAGCACCGGTCCATCACCACGACCGAGGCGAAGGCGAAGCGGGTCCGTCCGCTCGCCGAGCGGCTCGTCACCTTCGCGAAGCGCGGCGACCTGCACGCCCGCCGCCGCGTGATGCGCACGATCGGCGACAAGACCGTCGTGCACCAGCTGTTCACGGAGATCGCGCCCCTCGTGGCCGACCGCCGGGCGGCTACACGCGCATCACGAAGACCGGCTTCCGCAAGGGCGACAACGCGCCGATGGCCGTGATCGAGCTCGTCCTCGAGCCCGTCACGCCGAAGCGCTCCGGCCGCTCGACCGCGGCGACCGCGGCTCCGGCCGCCGCCGCTCCGGCCGCAGCCCGCCTGCTGCGGCCGAGCCGGAGGCGACCACCATCGAGGCCGCCGACGAGTCGTCGCCCGCCGACGTGCCGGTGGAGACCACCGACACCGTCGAGGAGTCGGCTCCGGTCGAGCCCGAGACCGAGACCCCGGCGGCCGCCGAGGTCGAGGCCGACGCAGCGGAGAAGACCGGCGACAGCGAGACCGGGACGACCCCCGCCTCCTGACATCGCCATGACGAGGGGCCTGCCACGCGATCCGTGGCAGGCCCCTCGTGTCGTACCCGGGGCGATTCCCCTGATCAGGCCGCTGCTCTACGCTTCGCCCATGGCGAGTGAATCGACGACGATCGAGGTCGACGGGCCGCACGGGGTGCGGGAGATCCGCATCTCGAGCCCGTCGCGGGTGCTGTGGCCGAAGGTCGGGATCACGAAGCTCGGTCTCGCCACCTACCTCGCGGCCGTCGGGACGGCCTTCGTGGAGGCGAACGGGGACCGGGCCGTCGCGCTGCAGCGCTTCGGCGGCGACGTCGACGGGGAGTTCTTCTTCTCGAAGAATCCGCCGAAGGGCGCTCCCGAGTGGATCCGCTCGGTCGTCGTCACGTTCCCGAGCGCCCGCGCGCATCCGATGCTCGTCATCGACGAGCCCGCCGCCGCCGTCTGGGCGGGGCAGATGAACACCCTCGTGTTCCACGCGTGGCCGTCGCGGGCGGAGGACACGGACAACCCCGACCAGCTGCGCATCGACCTCGATCCGCAGCCCGGCACGGGCTTCGCCGAGGCCCGCGTCGCCGCGTTCGGCATGCGGGACGTGCTGGCCGAGGCCGGGCTCACCGCCTTCGTGAAGACGTCCGGCAACCGGGGCCTGCACCTCTACGCGCCGATCACCCCCGACCACGAGTTCCTCGACGTGCGCCATGCCGTGATCGCGGCCGCCCGCGAGCTCGAGCGGCGGACGCCGGACGCCGTGACGACCGCGTGGTGGAAGGAGCTCCGCGGGGAGCGGATCCTCCTCGACTTCAACCAGGCCGCCCGGGACCGCACCATCGCCGGCGCCTACAGCCCGCGGGCGCTCCCGGACGCCACAGTCTCCACGCCCGTGTCGTGGGAGGAGCTCGAGGCGGGCGTCGATCCGCGCGCCTTCACGATGCTCACCGTGCCGGGACGCCTCGCCGAGGTGGGCGACCCGTGGGCCGGGATGGCCTCGGCCGCTGCCGGGATCGAGACGCTGCTCGCCTGGTGGGAGCGCGACCTCGAGGCCGGGCTCGGCGAGATGCCGTTCCCGCCCGACTACCCGAAGATGCCGGGGGAGCCGCCGCGCGTGCAGCCCAGCCGCAAGAACGCGGACAACTGGACCGACGACGCCGGCTGAGCCCGAGGTCCCCTCCCTGAGCACTTCGGCAGGACGATTTCGCTTCAGCAGGACGAAACGGCCGATTTCGTCCTGCTGACGTGAATTCGTCCTGCTGACGTGCTGTCGTCAGGCGAGGACCTCGGCGAGGTCGTAGTCGTGCGGGACCTCGAGCTGCTCGTAGGTGCACGACCGGGCGTCGCGGTCGGGCCGCCACCGCTCGAACTGCACGGTGTGCCGGAACCGGTCGCCCTCCATCTGGTCGTAGCGCACCTCCAGCACCCGCTCGGGCCGCAGGACCACGAACGAGGTGTCGCGACCGGATGAGAAGCGGCTGCGCTCGCCCTCGCCGGTGACGGCGTCGCCGTGCTCGTCGCGCTGCACGACGTCGGCGAGCTCCTCGATGAGCCGGTCCCGCGTCGCCTGGGTGAACGCGCTCACGCCGCCGACCTGTGCCAGGCGGCCGTCCGCGGTGTAGAGCGACACGAGCAGGGAGCCGACGCCGTGGCCGCTCGCGTGGATGCGGTAGCCGGTCGCGATCACGTCCGCGGTGCGGTGGTGCTTCACCTTCAGCATGGTCCGCTTGCCCGGCCGGTAGGGCTCGTCGACGGGCTTCGCCACGACGCCGTCGAGGCCCGCGCCCTCGAACTCGGCGAGCCACGCCTCCGCCCGCACGGGGTCGTCGGTGACCCGGGTGAGGAAGAGGGGCGCCTGCGCGTCGGCGAGGAACGCCTCGAGCGCCGCCCGCCGCGCGCCGAAGGGCTCGTCGAGCAGCGAGCGCTCGGCGGTCGCGAGGAGATCGAACGCCACGAACGAGGCGGGCGTCTCGGCCGCGAGCTTCGCGATGCGGGACTGGGCGGGGTGGATGCGCTGGGTGAGCGCGTCCCAGTCGAGGCGCTGCCCGCTCGTGCCGGCGGTCGGCACGACGACCTCGCCGTCCAGCAGGCACGGGCCCCGGCAGGGCGGCGGCGAGCGCGGCGGTCAGCTCGGGGAAGTAGCGGGTGAGCGGCTTGCCGCCGCGGCTGCCGATCTCGACGGTCTCGCCGTCGAACGCGACGATGCCGCGGAAGCCGTCCCACTTCGGCTCGAAGAGCAGGGCGCCGCCACCGGGCGCCTCGGTGGGCACGGTGGGGACCGCCTTGGCGAGCATCGGTTCGACGGGCAGATCGACGGGGAGGCGCTGGGTGGGCACGGCCCCATCCTGCCGCGCGACCGCCGGATCGCGCCTGCAGCCCGTCGGGACATCCGTACGGCGGCGAACCCGTACAGGCGTCCCGAAGCCGTGCAGACGCGGTGCGGCGGGCAGGATGGGCGGATGCAGGAGACCGACGGCGACGCGACCCAGGTCGTCCCGCTGCCCGACGGCCCCGCCGGTGTGAGGATGGCGCAGGATCGACGCCGGATCGATGGATGCGGTCCACGCGATCGCCCGCCGCATCGCGGACGACGAGACGCCGGGGTACCCGGTCGGCCGCAGCGAGCTCGACCGCCAGCTGGAGGCGGCGGGTTCGCCCTCCCGGACCGCGCTCGCGGTGCGGGAGGGCGAGCCGGTCGCCTTCGGGTTCGTGGTGCCGGGTGCTGACGCAGTGCGGCTGCCCGGCGGCGTGCTGCACGCGGCGCGGGGCCTCGGCATCGGACGTCGCCTGCTCGCGTGGCAGGTCGCGCAGGCCCGCGCCGTCGGAGCAGATCCCGGACGCCCGATGAGCGTCCGGCAGCCCTCGGTCGCGGTCGGCACGGCGGCCCTCCTCGCGCACGCGGGCTTCCGGCCCGAGCGCACCTTCCTCCACCTGCGGCGGTCGCCCGGCCCCACCGGGCCCTCGCCGCTGCCGGCGGATCTTCGGAGCGCCCCGTTCGACGCCCGCTTCGACGAGCCGCTGCGCGTCGCCAAGAACCTCGCCTTCGCTGATCACTGGCGGTCGAGCCCCGAGGATGCCGACGGCTGGGCCCGGCACCAGCTCGGCCCGTGGCTCCGCCGCGACCTCTCCCGCCTCGCGCTCACGCGCCGACGAGCCGGGTGGCCGGGTTCGTGGTGTCCTGGGAGCCGGAGGAGGTCGCGGACGAGACCTACGTCTCGCTCGTCGGCACCGATCCCGACGCGCCGCGGCGAGGGCATCGCACGCGCGCTGCTCACCGAGGTCGTCGCCGCGTCGGCGGATGCGGGTCGGCCGGTCGTCACGCTCGAGGTCGACGCCGACAGCCCGACGGGCGCCGACCGGCTGTACGCCTCCATCGGCTTCGAGCGCGCGCTCGAAGCCGTGATCCACGGGTTGCCCTCGTGACCGGGCACCGAGCCGCTCGTGCGGGTGCGCCTCGACCTCGCCTACGACGGCACGGCCTTCGCGGGCTGGGCGCGGCAGGCCGGCGGTCTGCGGACGGTGCAGGGCGTGCTCGAGGAGGCGCTCGCGGTCGCGGCCGGCCGCGCACCGGGGCCGGAACCGCGGCTCGTGGTCGCCGGCCGCACCGACGCCGGCGTGCACGCGACGGGGCAGGTCGCGCACGTCGACCTCACGGAGCCGCAGCTCGGCGGCGCTCGTCCGGCGCAACCACGGCGCCGACGACGTCGGCCGGCATCGCCGAGCGGCTCACGGGGATGCTCGCCGCCGACGGCGACGTGGTCGTGCGCGAGGCCGCGATCGCCCCTGCGGGCTTCGACGCACGCTTCAGCGCCGTGCACCGCCGCTACCGCTACCGGATCGCCGACACGATCGCCGCCAGGGATCCGCTGCAGCGCACCCGCACGCTCTGGCACTCGCGCGGCGCTGGAGCTCGAGCTGCTCAAGGCCGCCGCCGAACCGATGACCGGGCTGCACGACTTCGCGGCCTACTGCCGGCCCCGTCCGGGCGCCACCACCATCCGCACGCTGCAGTCCTTCTCCTGGGAGCGCGACGCGGCCGGGGTCCTCGTCGCCGACGTGCAGGCCGACGCGTTCTGCCACGGGATGGTGCGCTCGCTGGTCGGCGCCTCGCTCGCCGTCGGGACCGCGCGGCTGCCACCCGAGCGGATGGGGCAGCTGCTCGCCGCCGACGGCCGCACGGGCGAGTTCGCGACCGCGGCGGCCCACGGGCTCACCCTCGTCGAGGTCGCGCTATCCGGCCGACGGGGAGCTCGCGGCGCAGGCGGAACGGGCGAGGGCCCGCCGCGAGTCCGTCGACCCGCTTCCCATGGGGTAGGCTTGAGCGTTCGTGCGGGCCCGCCCGCGCGCCTCTTCGAGCCCTCCACCCGCTCGTTCCGGTCGATCAGACCGATGAACGAGCACCGGAGCGGGATCCACGACCACCTCGAGACAGAAAGCGTGAGCATCGTGACGCGCACCTACAGCCCCAAGGCTGCCGAGATCCAGCACGACTGGGTCGTCATCGACGCGACCGACGTCGTGCTCGGCCGGCTCGCCAGCCACACCGCCGCCCTCCTGCGCGGCAAGCACAAGGCGACCTTCGCCCCGCACCTCGACTCCGGCGACTTCGTCATCATCGTGAACGCCGACAAGGTCGCGCTCACCGGGTCGAAGCGCGAGCAGAAGCTCGCCTACCGGCACTCCGGCTACCCGGGCGGCCTGACCGCCGTCGGCTACGCCGAGCTGCTCGAGAAGCACCCGACCCGCGCCGTCGAGAAGGCGGTCCGTGGCATGCTGCCGAAGAACTCCCTCGGCCGCGCCCAGATCAAGAAGCTGAAGGTGTACGTGGGGCCCGAGCACCCGCATGCCGCGCAGCAGCCCACGCCGTACACCCTGAACCAGGTCGCCCAGTAGGGCCCGGAAGAAGCACACGAACATGGCACGCATCGCAGACTCCATCGACACCCCCACCTCGTTCAGCACCGAGAGCGCGGCGCCCACCGAGGCAGCCGCCGTCTCCCGGCCGCCGCTGACCGTCCCCGGCGCGGCCGTGGGCCGCCGCAAGCAGGCCATCGCCCGCGTGCGGCTCGTCCCGGGCAGCGGCACGATCACGGTCAACGGCCGCGAGTTCGCGGACTACTTCCCGAACAAGCTGCACCAGCAGCTCATCAACGACCCGTTCACGGTGCTCGAGCTCGGCGGCGCCTACGACGTGATCGCGAAGATCTCGGGCGGCGGCCCCTCCGGTCAGGCCGGCGCGCTCCGCCTCGGCATCGCCCGGGCGCTGAACGAGATCGACCTCGAGAACAACCGGCCGGGCCTGAAGAAGGCCGGCTTCCTGTCGCGCGACGCGCGCGTCAAGGAGCGCAAGAAGGCCGGCCTCAAGAAGGCCCGCAAGGCGCCGCAGTTCTCGAAGCGCTGACGCCCGGCGTTCCCACTTCCCCCGGTATGGCGCGCCTCTTCGGCACCGACGGAGTCCGAGGTCTCGCGAACCGCGAGGTCACCCCGGAGCTCGCCCTGTCGCTCGCGCAGGCCGCCGCCCACGTGCTGGGCGACGGCCCGCGCGCGGCCGGCAGGCGACCCCTCGCGGTCGTCGCGCGCGATCCCGCGGATCTCGGGCGAGTTCATCGGCGCCGCCGTGGCCGCGGGGCTCGCGGCCTCCGGCGTCGACGTGTACGACGCGGGCGTCATCCCGACTCCCGCCGCCGCGTTCCTCGTCGCGGACATCGGCGCCGACTTCGGCGTGATGATCTCCGCGTCGCACAACCCGGCGCCCGACAACGGGATCAAGATCTTCGCCGCGGGCGGCACGAAGCTGCCCGACGAGGTCGAGGACCGGATCGAGAGCGCGATGCAGCGGCCGCCGCTCGCGCCGACCGGTGCCGGCGTCGGCCGCATCCGCCGGTTCGCGGACGCCGAGGACCGCTACGTCGTGCACCTCATCGAGACGCTGCCGCACCGCCTCGACGGGCTGAAGGTCGTGCTCGACTGCGCGAACGGCGCGGCCGCCGGCGTCTCGCCGGAGGTCTTCTCGCTCGCCGGTGCCGAGGTGATCGTGATCGGCAACGACCCCGACGGCCTGAACATCAACGACGGCGTCGGGTCGACCCACCTCGAGCCGCTCGCCGCCGCCGTGCTCGAGCACGGGGCGGATGCGGGCATCGCGCACGACGGCGACGCGGACCGCTGCCTCGCGGTCGACGCGACCGGCGCCGTCGTCGACGGCGACCAGATCATGGCCATCCTCGCCACGGCGATGCACGAGCGCGGCGCCCTGCGCCAGGACACGCTCGTCACCACCGTGATGAGCAACATCGGCCTGCACCACGCGATGCGCGAGCGGGGCATCGAGGTGCTGAAGACCAAGGTCGGCGACCGCTACGTGCTCGAGGCGCTGGGCGAGCGGAACCTGTCCCTCGGCGGCGAGCAGTCCGGGCACGTGATCATGGCCGACCACGCCACCACCGGCGACGGCCTGCTGACCGGGCTGCACCTGCTCGCCGAGGTCGCGCGCACCGGCCGCTCGCTCGCGGAGCTCGCCTCCATCGTGACGGTCCACCCGCAGGTGCTCGTCGGCGTCCGCGACGTCGACCGCGACCGGGTGCACTCGGACCAGGGCGTGATCGACGCGGTCGCGGCGGCCGAGGCCGAGCTCGGCGACACCGGACGCGTGCTGCTGCGGCCGTCCGGCACGGAGCCGGTCGTCCGGGTCATGGTGGAGGCGGCGGATCACGACACGGCGGAGGCGGTCGCCGCGCGGCTCGTCGACGTCGTGCGCGAGCGCCTCGCCCTGCAGACCGCCACGCCGTGACGACCGCCGAGGCGGCGGCGGTTCGCCGCGGCACGCGGATCATCGCCGGCATCGGCGTCGTGCTCCTGCTGCCGAGGATCGCGGTCTCCTGGTTCGTGCTCGATCGCACACCTGCGCCGGTGATCGCCTCGCTGCTGTTCGTGCTCGGGGTGCTGATCCTCGGCGTGATGCTGAACCGCGCGCTGCTGATCCGCCTCGGCTCGCGCTGGTGGACGGCGCTGATCGGCTTCGTCGCGCTCGTGGGCGGGGCCGGCGCCACGACCGGCGTCACGGCGCTCGGCGCCGCCGTGTCCGTGCGGGCCTACTCCGGCATCGTCGTCCCGCCGCAGGTGGGCCTCACGAACTGGCTGTTCCTGGCGGCGCTGACCGTGTGGCTGCTCGGCGCGGTGCTGCTCGTCAGCGCCGCGCTGGGCGGCCTCATGACGCTGCTGCGCGGCGGCAGGCGCCGGGCCTAGATCTTCCGCAGCAGGACGCTGCGCACCGCGTGATCGGACGCCTTCCGCAGCACCAGCGTCGCCCGGGAGCGGGTGGGCAGCACGTTCTCGTGCAGGTTCGGCTCGTTGATCTCGCGCCAGATCGTGGACGCGGTCCTCCGCGCCTCCTCGGGACCGAGCGACGCGTAGCGGTGGAAGTAGGAGCGCGGCGACGAGAACGCGCCGGCCTGCAGCCGCCGGAAGCGCTCGATGTACCACTCCTCGATGTCGCTGGTGCGGGCGTCGACGTAGACGCTGAAGTCGAACAGGTCGCTCACCGCGAGCCCGTTGCGCATCGGGGGCTGGAGCACGTTCAGGCCCTCGACGATGAGCACGTCGGGACGGTGCACCACCACCTCGGCGTCCGGGACGATGTCGTACGCCTCGTGCGAGTAGAAGGGCGCCCGCACCTCGGCCGCTCCGCTCTTCACCGCGGTCACGAAGCGCAGCAGCGCCCGCCGGTCGTAGGACTCGGGGAAGCCCTTCCTGGTGAGCAGGCCACGCCGCTCGAGCTCGGCGTTCGGCAGCAGGAACCCGTCGGTCGGGACGAGCTCCACCTTGGGGGTGTCGTCCCAGCGGGCGAGCAGCTCGCGGAGGAGCCGCGCCACGGTCGACTTGCCGACCGCCACCGAGCCGGCGACGCCGATGACGAACGGGGTCGAGTCGGTGCGGGAGTGCAGGAACCCCCGCGTGCGCTCGTGCAGCTGCCGGGCGCCGGTCGCGTAGAGGTTCAGCAGCCGGCTGAGCGGCAGGTAGACCTCGGACACCTCGCGGGAGTCGAGCGGCTCCCCGAGACCGCGCAGCCGCGTGAGCTCGACGTCCGTGAGCGGCTGCGGCGTGCCCGGCGCGAGCGCCGCCCAGTCGTCGCGATCGATCTCGATGTAGGGGCTGAGTCCGTGCGCGGGACCCGCCGCGGACTGGTCGGACACGGTCCCCGATGCTACTTGGCCGCACGGTGGGCCCTCTTTCAGCCCCGGTACACTCGGGCCCGATGTGCGGAATCGTCGGATACGTGGGTGGACGGGACGCCATCGAGGTGCTCGTGGGCGGCCTGAAGCGGCTCGAGTACCGGGGCTACGACTCCGCGGGCGTCGCGGTGATCGGGAACGACGGGCGCCTCGCGACGCACAAGCGGGCGGGGAAGCTCGGCGTGCTCGAGGCGGACCTCATCGCCGAGCCCGCTGCCGGCGGGCGGCACGGGCATCGGCCACACCCGCTGGGCGACGCACGGCGGCCCGACCGACGTCAACGCGCATCCGCACCTCGGTGACGACGGGCGCCTCGCCCTCATCCACAACGGCATCATCGAGAACTACGCCGTGCTCCGCGACGAGCTGCTCGCCGAGGGGCACACCTTCGTCAGCGAGACCGACACCGAGATCGCGGCGAAGCTCGTCGGCCGCGAGTACGCGGCGACCGGCGACCTCGTCTCCGCCTTCCGCGCCGTCGTCGGACGCCTGCACGGCGCGTTCACGCTGCTCGCCGTGCACGCCGACGAGCCCGGGCTCGTCGTCGGGGCCCGCCGCAACTCGCCGCTCGTCGTCGGGCTCGGCGACGGCGAGCAGTTCCTCGGCTCCGACGTCGCCGCGTTCGTGCAGTACACCCGCCGCGCGCTCGCCATCGGCCAGGACCAGATCGTCGCGATCCGCGCGGACGGCATCGAGCTCACCGACTTCGCCGGGCCAGCCGGTCGAGGGCGAGCCCTACGAGGTCGCGTGGGACGCCTCCGCCGCCGACAAGGGCGGCTGGTCGAGCTTCATGGCGAAGGAGATCAGCGAGGAGCCGGAGTCGATCGAGCAGACCCTGCTCGAGCGCGTGGTCGACGGCGTCGTGGTGCTCGACGAGATCGCGGAGGGCTTCCCGGCCGACGTGCTGTCCGCCGTCACCCGGATCGTCGTGCTCGGCGCCGGCACGGCCGCCTACTCGGGGCTGCTCGGCAAGTACGCGATCGAGAAGTGGGCGAAGGTGCCGGTGGAGGTGGAGCTCGCCCACGAGTTCCGGTACCGCGACCCCGTGCTCGACGCGTCGACCCTCGTCGTCTCGATCAGCCAGTCCGGCGAGACGATGGACACGCTGATGGCGGTGAAGTACGCCCGCGAGCGGGGCGCGCGCACGCTGTCGATCTGCAACACCCAGGGCGCCACCATCGCCCGCGAGTCCGACGCCGTGCTCTACACGCGCGCCGGGCCCGAGGTCGCCGTCGCGAGCACGAAGGCGTTCACGGCGCAGGTGGTCGCGCTCTACCTGCTCGGCCTGCACCTCGCGCGGGTGCGCGGGGCACTCACCGACGACGAGATCCGCGGCCTCACCGACGAGCTGCGCGCCCTGCCCGACAAGCTGCGCACGGTGCTGAGGACGGGCCCGGAGATCCGCGAGCTCGCCCGCAGCATGTCGGACACCCGCAGCGTGCTGTTCCTCGGTCGCCACGTCGGCTACCCGGTGGCGCTCGAGGGCGCGCTGAAGCTCAAGGAGCTCGCCTACATCCACGCCGAGGGCTTCGCGGCCGGCGAGCTGAAGCACGGGCCGATCGCCCTGATCGAGCCGGGCCAGCGCGTCTTCGTCGTCGTGCCGAGCCCCGGGACTCGACGAGCCTGCATCCGAAGGTCGTCTCGAACATCCAGGAGATCCGCGCGCGCGGCGCGCACGTGCTCGCGATCGCGGAGGCCGGCGACGTCGCGGTGCTGCCGCACGCCGACGACGTGCTGCGGATCCCGCTCGCGGGCGCCGATGTTCGAGCCGCTGCTCGCCGTCGCGCCGCTGCAGATCTTCGCGATGGAGCTCGCCGCGGCGAAGGGGCTCGATGTGGACCAGCCGCGGAACCTCGCGAAGTCCGTCACCGTGGAGTGAGGTGCCGCGTGATCCTCGGCATCGGCGTGGACGTGGTCGACATCGCCCGGTTCGGGCGTTCCCTCGAGCGCACGCCCCCGCTCCGCGACCGCCTGTTCGCGGTGAGCGAACGGGGCCTGCCCCTCAGCTCCCTGGCGGCGCGGTTCGCGGCCAAGGAGGCGCTCATCAAGGCGTCGGGCGACTCCACCGGCTTCATCTGGCACGACATGGTGGTGACGAGCGACGCGGACCGGCGGCCTGCCCTGCGGGTCAGCGGCGCGGCCGCTGCGCGGCTCGCGGCCATGGGCGTGACGGCGACGCACCTCTCGATGAGCCACGACGCGGGGATCGCCTCGGCGTTCGTCGTGCTGGAGGGCCCGTGACGGCGGAGGGTGCGCCCGACCGCGATCGCGCGGATCGACACGGCGGCCGTCCGCGCCAACGTGCGGCGGCTGCGCGGCCTCGCCGGCACGCCGGACCTCATGGCCGTCGTCAAGGCCGACGGCTACGGGCACGGCATGGTCACCGTGGCCCGCGCCGCGCTCGAGGGCGGCGCCACCTGGCTGGGCGTCGCCGACCCCGCCGAGGCCCTCGCGCTGCGCCGGGCCGGGGTCGACGGCGCCCGTGCTCGCCTGGCTGCTCGACGTGGCGGCCGACTTCGGCCCCGTCGGCCGCCGCGGACGTCGACCTCGGCGTCTCCACCGCCGGGCAGCTCGAGCGGATCGCCGCGACGGCCCCCGGCGCCGCCGTGCAGCTGAAGGTGGAGACCGGGCTGAGCCGCAACGGCCTCGCGCCCGAGGAGTGGGACCGCGGTCTTCCGCCTCGCGGCGGCGCTCGAGCGGGAGGGGCGCATCCGCGTCCGCGGCCTCTTCTCGCATCTCGCCAACACCTCGGACGAGGAGGACGCGGCAGCCGAGGCCCGCTTCGCGGACGCGGTGCGCCGCCTGCGCGACGCCGGGCTCGAGCCGCCCCTGCATGCACCTCGCGAGCACCGCCGCCGCGATCGGCCGCGACCAGTCCGCCTTCACGATGGTGCGCACCGGCATCGGCCTGTACGGGCTCTCGCCCTACGACGACGGCGACGGCGCCCGCCTCGGCCTCACGCCGGTCATGACGCTCGAGTCGCGCGTCGCGGCCGTGCGGCGGGTGCCCGCGGGCGCCGGCGTCTCGTACGGCTCCACGCTGGCGCGCTCCGGCGCCGACCACGCTCGCGCTCGTCCCGGTGGGCTACGCGGACGGCATCCCGCGTGCGGCCTCGAACCGCGCCGAGGTGCTGGTCGGCGGCCGCCGATCGCCCGGTCCGCGGCCGGATCGCGATGGACCAGTTCGTCGTCGAGGTCGGCGACGGGGTCGCGGTCGGCGATCCGGTGGTCGTGTTCGGCGACCCGGCGACGGGCGCGCCGTCCGCCGCGGACTGGGCGCGCGTGGGCGGACACCATCGGCTACGAGATCGTGACGCGGATCGGGCCGCGCGTCGCCCGGCGGCCGGAGTGAACGGACCTCCCGGGCCGAGCGGATCGAGTCGACCCGCGTCGACGACCCGGCCGCGATGCACGACGCTCGGCCGCCGCATCGGCGCCGCCCTCGCCGCGGGCGACCTCGTCGTGCTCACCGGACCCGCTCGGCGCCGGCAAGACGACCCTCACCGCCGGACTGGGCGAGGCGCTCGGCGTGCGGGGGCCGGTCACGAGCCCGACGTTCGTGCTGGCCCGCACGCATCCGTCCCTCGTGGGCGGCCCGCCGCTCGTGCATGTCGACGCGTACCGGCTCGGCTCCGCCGCGGAGCTCGACGACCTCGACCTCGACTACGAGCACGCGGTCGTCGTCGTCGAGTGGGGCGAGGGGCTGCTCGACGGGGTCAGCGAGTCGCTGCTCCAGGTCGTGCTCGCCCGGCCGCGGATCCGATGCGGCCCCGGCGACGACGTCCCGATCGAGCCCCGCGACGGTGGAGCTGCGGCGGACCGGGCCGCGCTGGGCCGACGCGCCGCCGCTTCTAGGCTGAAGGGGTGATCCTCGCCGTCGACACCTCCGGGGCGACCGGGGCGGCCCTCGTCGACGAGCGCGGTGAGGTCGTCGCCGTGCAGCGCTCGGACGACCCGCGCGGCCATGCGGAGGCGATCGGACCGCTGCTCGACGCGGTGCTCGGCGCGAGCGGCCGCCGAGGTGACCGCGGTCGCCTACGGCGTCGGCCCCGGGCCGTTCACCGGCCTGCGGGTGGGGATGGCCGCCGCGCGCACGGCGGCGCTCGTGCTCGGCGTGCCCGAGCTGCCGGTGCTCAGCCACGACGCGATCGCCCTCGCCGCCGTCGCTGGCGGGGCGGCGCTGCCGCTCGTCGTGGTGGCGGACGCGAAGCGCCGCGAGGTCTACTCGACGGTGTACCGCGGTGTGGACGCGGCAGGCCTGCCGCGGCGGGACGGCGAGCCGCAGGTCGGCTCCCCGGACGCGCTCCCGGACCTCCCGCGAGGCGTCCGGCCTCGTCGACGCCGCGCTGATCGGCCGGATCGCGGCCCTCCGCCGCGCCGCGGGGATGGATCCGGAGCCCTCCGCCGCCCGCTACCTCCGCAGCCCCGACGTGACCCTCAGCCCGCCGAAGCGGGTCGCCTCGTGATCGCGCTCCGTCCCGTCGGGACGGGGGACCTCGATCCGATCATGGCGATCGAGACCGCCAGCTTCCCGACCGACGCGTGGAGCGCCGCGATGATGCGCACGACCCTCGCGGACCCGGACGCGGTCGGCGTCGTCGCGGTCGACGGCGACGACGGTCGTCGGCTACGCCGCGCTGCTCGCGCCGCAGGGCGCGGGCGACGCCGACGTGCTCACGATCGCCGTGGCCGGGCCCGCGCGAGGACAGGGTGCCGGCCGCGGCGCTGCTCACGCGGCTGATCGCGGCCGCCGCCGACCGCGGCGCGCACCGCGTCTTCCTCGAGGTGCGCGCGGACAACCCCGTCGCGACCGCGCTCTACGACTCGGCCGGGTTCGAGGCGGTCGGGCCGCCGCCCGCACTACTACCAGCCCGACGACGTGGACGCCGTGGTCATGCGGCTCGAGCTGCCGGTGGGCGTCCGATGACCGCGGCACCGCTGGTCCTCGGGATCGAGACCTCCTGCGACGAGACCGGCATCGGCATCGTGCGCGGCCGGGAGGTGCTCGCCAACGTGATCGCCTCCTCGATGGAGGAGCAGGCCCGGTACGGCGGCGTCGTGCCGGAGATCGCCGCACGGGCGCACCTCGAGGCGATGACGCCCGCGCTCAGGGAGGCGCTCGCGATCGCGGGTGTGCGCATCGCCGACCTCGACGCGGTCGCCGTCACCGCGGGGCCCGGGCTGGCCGGCGCGCTCATGGTCGGCGTCGGCGCCGCGAAGGCGCTCGCCGTCGCTGCGGGCAAGCCGCTGTACGGGATGAACCACCTCGTCGGTCACGTGGCTGCGGACCTCCTGCACGCGCGCGGCGCGGATCCGCGTCCGGTGGAGCTGCCCGTCGTCGCCCTGCTCGTCTCGGGCGGCCACACCTCGCTCCTGCTCGTCCGCGATCCCGTCGGCGACGTCGAGCTGCTCGGCGAGACGCTCGACGACGCGGCGGGGGAGGCCTTCGACAAGACGGCCCGGCTGCTCGGGCTCGCGTATCCCGGGCGGACCGCGGATCGACGCGGCTGCAGTCGGCGGCGACCCGGACGCGATCCGCTTCCCGCGCGGCCTCACGAAGCCGAAGGACCTCGCGGCGCATCGCTTCGACTTCTCCTTCAGCGGGCTGAAGACCGCGGTCGCCCGCACGGTGGAGCAGGCGAACGGCGCGCGGCGAGCGGCTGCCCGTGGCCGACGTCGCGGCCGGCTTCCGCGAGGCGGTCGTCGACGTGCTCGTCACCAAGGCGCTCGACGCATGCGCGCAGACCGGGGTGCCGCGGCTGCTGCTCGGCGGAGGCGTGGTCGCCAACCGGCGGCTGCGCGACGTCGCGCTGGCGCGGGCCGACGCGGCCGGCGTGACCGTGCGGATCCCGCCGCTGGAGCTCTGCACGGACAACGGCGCGATGATCGCCGGCCTCGCGGCGATGCGCATCGCCGCCGGGCACGGGCCGAGCGGGCTCGACTTCGGCGTCGACTCGACGCTGCCGGTCGACCAGGTCCAGGTCGACTGAACCATTCCGCAACGGGTCCGACGCGCTTCGTTGACACCCGTCGGCCGCCGCTGCCAGCATTGCGCTGCCGGTGCTCCTGATAGCCGGCGAAGGGATTCCCATGAGCGACTACGAGCCCACCCCGCCCCCGTCGACGCCCTACTCGCCGGCTCCTGTGGCGGGCAAGTCGCCGGTCCTCAGCATCCTGTCGCTGATCTTCGGCATCCTCGGCGTGCTGCTGTCGCTCTTCCTCTTCGGCAGCGGCGTGCTGCCGGGGGCCGCCGCGGTCGTGCTCGGCTTCCTCGGCCGCAGCAAGGAGCCGCAGGCCAAGGGCATGTGGCTCACCGGCATCATCACGGGATTCGTGGCCGTCGGGCTCGCGATCATCGTCTGGATCGGGCTCGCGGTGATCTTCGGCGTCGCCAGCGCGAACTCCTGAACCGTGAGCATCGTGGTCGCGGGAACGCCGCGCCCGCACCCACCGCACGAGAGAGGCTCCCGATGAGCTCGTCCTACCAGCCCACGCCCACGCAGTACGGGCAGCCGATCCAGCAGCGGTTCAACACGCTCGCCATCGTCGCGTTCGTCCTCGCGTTCGTGGTGTCCCTCGGTGCCGTGATCTGCGGCCACATCGCGCTCGCGCAGATCAAGCGGACGGGGGAGCGCGGCCGGGCCCTCGCCATCTGGGCGCTCGTGCTCGGCTACCTCGGGATCCTGCTCGGGATCATCTGGGCGATCGCGCTCTTCGCGCTGATCGCCAACGGAGCGGCAACCGGCGCCTACTGACCCCGATCAGGCGGTCAGGCGGCGGCAGATCAGCGCCACCCGGCGCTCGGCCGTCCGGGTGACCACGAGGGTCGCCTCGCCGTCACCCGACAGCCCGAGGAAGGTGCGGAACGTCGAGGGATCGAGGTCGACGCCCCGCTTCTTGATCTCGAGCCGTCCGATCCGGCGCGCCTTCAGCTCGCGGCGGATGCCGAGCCGGTCGAACGGCAGCACCGCCTGGATCTCGAAGGACGTCACGAACGGCGTCGACAGGGGCAGGTCGCCGGTGAGGTAGGCGATCGCCGGTCCCACCGGATGCGTCCCGGTCGAGCGCGCGAGGTCGCCGAGCAGCCGTGCCCGGATCACCGCGCCGTCCGGCTCGTGCAGGTAGCCGGCGAGCGGGCCGACGGGCTCGTCCGGGCTGTCGGCGGCGGCGGTCATCTCGGCGGAGCCGCGGTCGGTCACCACGAGCGCCGCACGGCGGACGTCGCCGCGGCGCAGGTCCCCGAACCAGAGCGCGGTCTCGACGACGTCGCCCCCGCTCGACACCCACTGCGCCTCGGCGTGCTCCGGGATCGTGTCGCGGTCGTGCGCGGGCGAGAGCTTCAGCCCGACCGGCAGCCGCTCGGCGACGCTCGCGGCGAACTCGAGCGAGGGGGAGTAGTCGGCCGGCCGCCACCCGGCGCGTGTCGGTGTGCCCGGCCGTGCGGCGCGCTGGGTCGAGCCAGACGGCGCCGACGCCCGTGAGGTCCGCGTCCTCCGCATCCCCCTGGCGGACGTCCACGTCGGGGAAGGCGGCGAGGTTGTAGGCCGCGATCGCCGCGGTGACGGGGTCGCGCTCGACCGCGAGCACCTCGAGGTCCACGGCGGCGAAGGCGAGGGCGTCCCCGCCGATGCCGCAGCCGAGGTCCGCCATCCTGGTGATGCCGAGGCCGCGGAAGCGCGCCGCATGATGGGCGGCGACGTCGAGGCGCGTCGCCTGCTCCAGCCCGGCGCGGGTGAACAGCATCCGCGCGGCGAAGTCCCCGAACTTCGCGACGGCCTTCCGGCGCAGCTTCGCCTGGGTCAGGATCGCCGCAGTCTCGTCGGGCGTGAAGCCCGCGCGGCGCAGGGCCGTGGAGCGCGCGACGACGTCCGCCGTGCCGCCGAGCGCCGGCTCGGCGTCGACGGCCGCGAGCACGCGGGGGGTGAGCAGCTGCTCGAGTTCGTGCTGCTCCACGCCATCACCGTAGACGGCATGCCCGTCCGCCGCGGACCGCGGGGCCCACCGTTGGCACTCGCATTGCAGGAGTGCCAGGCAGCCCCCTAGACTCTGGCGTTGGCACTCGGGCATCCCGTGTGCCAACAGAACGTCCGATCGCCAAGAAAGAAGAGGTGGACCGTGCCGGTCTCCATCAAGCCGCTCGAGGATCGCATCGTGATCAGCCAGGTCGAGGCCGAGCAGACGACCGCGTCGGGCCTGGTCATCCCCGACACCGCCAAGGAGAAGCCCCAGGAGGGCGAGGTCGTGGCCGTCGGCCCCGGCCGCATCGACGACAACGGCAACCGCGTGCCGCTCGACGTCGCCGTCGGTGACCGGGTGCTCTACTCGAAGTACGGCGGGACCGAGGTCAAGGTCGGCGGCGAGGAGTACCTCGTGCTGTCCGCCCGCGACGTGCTCGCCGTCGTCACCCACTGACGCCGCTCGATCCGTTCGACGACGGGGCCGGCATCCTGACGATCAGGATGCCGGCCCCGTCGCGTTCCGGCCCCCGGTCGCCCGGATACCGCCGACGCCCGGGAGGCGCGCCCCGACCGGCGGTCGCCCGCAGGCGCGGACGGTAGCCTCCCTGCAGTGAGCGAGCAGCCCCGTCCCGACCGCGCGCGGAGCGGGATCGCCTTCGGGCTCACCGCGTACCTGCTCTGGGGCGCGATGCCGGTGTACTTCCTGGCGATGGCGCCCGCCGGCGCGTTCGAGATCGTCGGATGGCGGATCCTCTTCTCGCTCGTCTTCTGCGCGCTGCTGCTCACCGCCACCCGCGGCTGGGGGCTGTTCCGCCAGGTGCTCCGCGACCGGCGCACCACCTTCACGTTCGCGCTCGGCGGCGCACTGATCTACGTCAACTGGACCGTCTACGTGCTCGCCACCGTCAGCGGCCGGGTCGTCGACGCGGCCCTCGGCTACTTCATCAACCCGATCGTCACGGTGCTGCTCGGCGTGCTCGTGCTGCACGAGCGGCTCCGCACGTGGCAGTGGGTCGCCGTCGGTGTCAGCGCCCTCGCCGTCGTCGTGCTCGGCATCCAGGCCGGATCGCTGCCGTGGATCTCGCTCGCCCTCGCGTTCTCCTTCGGGCTGTACGGCCTCGTCAAGAAGCGGGTCGGCGACAAGGCCGACGTCGTCTCCGGCCTCACGCTCGAGACCCTGTGGCTGTCCCCGGTCGCCGCGATCCAGCTGCTCGTGCTCGGCTTCGGACCCGGCCTCGCATTCGGGACCGCCGGCGCGTTCCCCACGCTGATGATGGTGTCCGCCGGCATCGGCACCGCCGTGCCCCTGCTGCTGTTCGCGGCGGCGGCCAAGCGGCTGCCGCTCACGGTCGCGGGGTTCCTGCAGTACCTGGCGCCGATCCTGCAGCTGATCATCGGCGTGGCCGTGCTGCACGAGGCGATGCCGCCGGCACGGCTGGCGGGGTTCGTGCTCGTCTGGATCGCCCTGCTGCTGCTCGTGGGGGAGTCCGTCGTGGTCGCGCGGCGCACGCGGCGCAGCCCGCTGGTGGTCGCGGCATCCGTCTCCGAGGGCTGATCCAGGTCACGGACGCGTAACGAATCGGCCTCCAGGGCCTCTGCGAAACATCCGCGGTACGTCCTGTTCCTAGGTTGACGGTCACAACTCGGTTCGGGTCCTCCCGCGCCGACGCATCCATGACAGACGAAGGATCGCAATGCCTGCACACCTCCGCGGTCGCACCGTGACCGCTTTGGCGGTCGGGGCTGCTCTCGCAACCTCCCTCGCAGCCTGTTCGACGCCGTCGGCCGGGTCCAGCTCGTCCGCTTCGGCATCGACGTCCGCTTCGGCGTCCGCGTCGACCTCCGCATCGGCCTCCAGCACCGTCACCGCGCCGACCGACTGCCCGTCCGGCTCCGACCCCGCCAAGCAGTTCAAGCTCGGCACCTTCCTGCCGCTGACCGGGAACCTCGCATTCCTCGGGCCGGCTGCAATCAGCGGTGGCGGCCTCGCCATCCAGGACATCAACGCCGCCGGTGGCGTGAACGGCCAGAAGGCCTGCACGATCTCCACCGACTCCTCCGACGCGAACAACGCGACGGTCGGCTCCACGAACGTCAAGAAGCTGCTCCAGTCGCGGGTCTCCGCGATCCTCGGCGCGGAGTCCTCCAGCGTCACGCTGAACGTGCTCCCGACCGTCTCGGCCTCGAACACCGTGATGTTCTCCCCGGCCAACACCGCGGACTCCCTCTCCGGCGCCTCGAAGTGGTACTTCCGGGACGCGCCGCCCAACACCGTCGAGGGCAACGCGCTCGGCAAGCAGATCGTCGCGGACGGCAACTCGAAGGTCGGCATGCTGGTCTTCAACGACCCGTACGGCACCAACCTGCGTGACTCCACCCAGAAGGCGATCGAGGCCGCGGGCGGCTCCGTCGTCTACGGCGCCACCGGCAAGAACCAGGAGTTCCCCTCCGAAGGAGACGAACTTCCAGTCGATCGTCGGCCAGCTGAAGGCCGCGAACCCCGACGCGATCGTCGTGATCGCGTTCGACCAGACGAAGCAGATCATCCCCGCGATGGTCTCGGCGGGCATCAGCCTGAAGCACACCTACTTCGTGGACGGCAACCTGAACGACTACGGCACGGAGTTCCCGGCGAACACCCTCACGGGCGTCACCGGCTCCACGCAGGGCGTCAACCCGAACGCGGCGTTCAAGTCGAAGGCGCAGACCTGGTACACGCAGCACGGCGGCAGCACCATCACGTCGTTCAGCTACGGTCCCGAGGCCTACGACGGCGTGACGCTGATGGCGCTCGCGGCCCAGAAGGGCGGCGACTCCTCGTCCGCCACCATCCAGAAGAACATGCTCGCCGTGTCCGGCGCCAACGGTGGGACCGTCTGCAAGAGCTACGCGGACTGCCTCGCGCTGCTCAAGCAGAAGAAGTCGATCCACTACGAGGGTCTGGCCGGCATCGGGCCGCTGAACGCGAAGCACGACCCGTCCACCGGCTACATCAGCATCTTCAAGTACAAGGGCAACACCCCGAGCGAGTTCGTCAACTCGGTCAAGGGCTGATCGCATCAGCCGCGGGGGTCCGGCCGCCAGGCCGGGCCCCCGTTCCTCTATCCGGGCCCCGATGGGCCAGGATCGGACCCGGACCCCGCACCGAAAGGCGCCAATGGCCTCGCGCACCCGTTCCCGAAGGACCCTGACCCGGCTGGTCACCGGCGGCCTCGTCGCCGTCGGCGCCCTGCTGGCCGTGGCGGCTCCCGCCTCGGCCGCCACCCCCACACCGACTCCGGTGCCGACGACGTCGTCGAGCACCGTCATCACCGCGAGCGCCGCCTGCGTCGTCGACGACTCCACCGCCTGCGTCCGCGGCACCCTGAAGGACGACAACGACAACCCGGTCAAGGGCGTCGAGGTGACCCTCGCCGGCGCGAGCGGCGCCTCCGCCTCCGCCGTCACGAACGGCGACGGCGTCTACGGCTTCAAGGTCACCAAGGCCGGGCCGTACAAGATCACCCTGAACGCGGCGACGCTGCCGAAGGGCGTGAAGGCCGCCGCGCCGTCGCGGACGATCACCGCCACCCTCGGGCAGCTGCAGCCGGCCATCTTCGCGCTCACGGGAGCGCCGAAGGGGTCGAAGTCGTCGTCGCCCGCTGCCGGCGGGCAACGGGCTGCTCGCCCAGATCTGGGAGCAGATCGGCAGCGGGCCTGCTGCTCGGCCTGCTGCTCGCGCTCGCCTCGATCGGCCTCTCGCTGATCTACGGCACCACCGGCCTCAGCAACTTCGCGCACGCCGAGCAGGTGACCCTCGGCGGCATCCTCGCGTACGTCTTCGGCATCGAGCTGCAGCTGCCGTTCCTGCTCGCCTGCGTGGTCACCGTCGTCGTCTGCGCGGCGACCGGCTACGTGCAGGACCGGCTCATCTGGGCGCCGCTGCGGCGCCGCGGCACCGGGCTGACCCAGCTGATGGTCGTCACCATCGGGCTCTCGCTCGCCCTGGAGTACCTGTACCAGTACACGGTCGGCGCCGAGGTGCACCAGGTGTCCGACCAGATCCAGCTGAACACCGGGCCGCTCGGCATCACGCCGAACGCCTACCTCTCCATGCTCATCGCGATCGTCGTGCTCGTCGCGGTCGGCCTCGCGCTCCAGCGCACCCGGATCGGCCGTGCGACCCGTGCCGTCTCCGACAACCGGGCGCTGGCCGCGGCCTCGGGCATCGACGTCGACCGGATCATCCGCCTGGTGTGGACGGTGGCGATGGGGCTCGCGGGGCTCTCGGGCATCCTCTACGCCCTGGTCTACGGCGGCGTCTCGTGGAGCACGGGCCAGGCCCTCCTGCTCCTCCTGTTCGCCTCGGTCACCCTCGGCGGCCTCGGCACGGCGTTCGGCGCGCTGGTCGGCTCGATCGTCATCGGCCTCGTCGTGCAGCTGTCGAGCATCTTCCTCTCGAGCGACCTGCGCTACGCGAGCGCGCTCCTCATCCTCATCCTGGTGCTGGTCTTCCGGCCCCAGGGCATCCTCGGCCGCCGCGAGCGCGTCGGTTGACCCGAAAGGACGGACGATGGACTTCCTGAGCGGCCTCTTCATCGACTTCGGCCAGCAGATCCTCTCGTCGGTGACCGCGGCGTTCGCGATCGCCGCGGTCGGCCTCAACCTCCACTTCGGGTACACCGGCCTGCTGAACTTCGGGCAGGCCGGGTTCATGCTGCTCGGCGCATACGGCTTCGCCATCACCGTGGAGATGCACGGCGGGTTCTGGCTCGGCGTGCTGGTCGCGATCATCGCCGCGGTGCTCTTCGCGCTCCTGCTCGGCATCCCGACCCTGCGGCTGCGCGGCGACTACCTCGCGATCGTCACCGTGGCGGCCGCGGAGATCGTGCGCATCGTCGGCGGCAACCAGGGCCTCGCCCCGATCACCGGCGGCGCGGCGGGCATCCTGGGCAGCGTCTACCAGCCGGCGTTCACGGCGCTGTCGCCGTTCCCGCAGAACGGCAGCTTCCAGGTGGGCCCGTACAACTACCCGATGACGGCCGGCGACAGCTGGTACCTCCGCATCGTCTGCTGGGTGGTGCTCGCCATCACGCTGCTCATCACCTACCTGCTGACCCGCAGCCCGTACGGCCGCACGCTGCGCGGCATCCGCGAGGACGAGGACGCGGTCCGCAGCCTCGGCAAGAACGTGTACGCCCGCAAGCTGCAGGCCCTGGTGCTCGGCGGCGTCTTCGGCGCGATCGGCGGCGTGCTGTACGTGATGTCGGCGTCGGTGCAGCCCGACTCGCTCGGCCGCACGACGACGTTCCTGCTCTACACCTGCCTGCTGCTCGGTGGCGCCGCGACGGTCTTCGGGCCGGTGCTCGGCTCGGTGCTGTACTTCATGGTGATCATCGGGCTGAACGACTTCGTCAGCCAGTTCGTCCCCTCGTCGATCATGAACGAGCAGCAGATCCCGCAGTTCGGGTGGATCGTTGTGGGCGTGGGACTCATGCTGCTCGTCATCTTCCGGCCGCAGGGCATCCTCGGGAACAAGAAGGAGCTGAGCTTCGGTGACTGACACGGCGACGGCCGTCGCAGCCGACGGCTACGACTACGACCGGAACCAGCTGCGGGCGAAGCTCGCCACGGTGCCGCAGGAACCGGGCAGCGCGAAGCCGCAGCCGATCCTGTCGGTCGACCGCATCGTGCGCCGCTTCGGCGGCGTGACCGCGGTGGACGTGGACCACCTCGAGGTGCAGCGCGGCGCCATCACCGCGCTCATCGGCCCGAACGGCGCGGGCAAGACGACGTTCTTCAACCTCATCACCGGGTTCGACCGCCCCACGTCGGCGAAGCCGCGCTTCGCCTCCGATGACGACAAGTACGCCGGATGGCGGTTCCAGGACCGGTCCCTGACGTCGACGAGCGCCTTCCGCGTCGCCCAGTCGGGCATGGTGCGCACGTTCCAGCTCACCAAGGCCCTGTCGCGGATGACCGTGATGGACAACATGCTGCTCGGGGCGCAGGACCAGCCCGGCGAGCGGATGCTGGCCGCCCTCGTCCGCCCGTTGTGGAAGAAGCGTGAGCAGGAGATCCGGGCCAAGGCGGTGGAGCTGCTGGCCCGCTTCAAGCTCGACGGCAAGGCGGACGACTACGCCGGCAGCCTGTCCGGCGGCCAGCGCAAGCTGCTCGAGATGGCGCGGGCGCTGATGAGCGACCCGGCGATGATCATGCTCGACGAGCCGATGGCCGGGGTGAACCCGGCCCTGACGCAGTCGCTGCTCGGCCACATCGAGTCGCTGCGCGACCAGGGCACGACCGTGCTGTTCGTCGAGCACGACATGCACATGGTGCGGCACATCTCCGACTGGGTCGTGGTCATGGCGGAGGGGCGGATCGTGGCCGAGGGGCCGCCCGCCGACGTCATGCGGCACCAGGCCGTCGTCGACGCCTACCTCGGGTCGCACCACGATCAGGACCTCGGCGACGACGCGGTGCTCGAGGAGGACTTCGGCGCGGCCGTGGCCGCGGAGGACGCCGCGCGGGCCGAGGAGCCGATACGGAGGAGCCCGCAACGGTGAGCACGGCGGAGGAGGAGCACTGATGGTCGCGTACACCGGAACCGCCGACCCCGTCGTCGACGCGCAGCATCTGAACGCCGGCTACCTGCCCGGGATCAACATCCTGAACGACTGCAGCCTCACCGCGTATCCCGGCGAGCTCATCGGCATCATCGGGCCGAACGGCGCCGGCAAGTCGACGCTGCTGAAGGCGCTGTTCGGGCTCGTGCCCGTGCGCCAGGGCACGGTCCTGCTGAACGGCGAGGACATCACCAACAGCAAGGCGAACAAGCTCGTGCAGGCGGGCGTCGGCTTCGTGCCGCAGACGAACAACGTCTTCCCGTCGCTGACCATCGAGGAGAACCTGCAGATGGGGCTCTTCCTGCGGCCGAAGCGGCTGTCGGAGCGCCTCGACGCGATCTACGACCTCTTCCCGGTGCTCGCCGAGCGGCGCTCGCAGCGCGCCGGCGGCCTGTCCGGCGGGGAGCGGCAGTCCGTCGCGATGGCCCGCGCGCTGATGATGGAGCCCGCCGTGCTGCTGCTCGACGAGCCGTCCGCGGGGCTGTCGCCCGTGCGGCAGGACGAGACCTTCATCCGCACCCGCAAGATCAACCGCACCGGCGTGACCGTGATCATGGTCGAGCAGAACGCGCGCCGCTGCCTGCAGATCTGCGACCGCGGCTACGTGCTCGACCAGGGCCGCAACTCGTACACCGGCACCGGGCACGAGCTGGCGGACGACCCGAAGGTGATCGAGCTCTACCTCGGCACGCTCGCCGAGGACGTCGAGGAGCTGACCGAGACGCCGCTGCCCTCCTGATGGTCCAGCCCCCGCCGTCGACGCTCCGCTGGTCGTACGGCTGGGAGGCCGCTGTCGAGCTCGATGACGGCGCGAGCGGCTGGGCGGAGGTGCCCGACAACGGGTTCGAGTGCGCCATGGCGTTCCTCGCCGGGCCCGGGCGGTTCGGGCGGCGCCCGACCGACGACTCGCTGCGGCGCGTCCGTGTCATCGAGGAGCGGGACGAGGGCGAGCTGCGCCACGAGCTGCCGTTCACGCCCGACGATCGGGCGATCGTCGACGACGCCGTCGACTCGTACCTCGCGGAGTGGAACATCCCGCCGCGTCCGAGCGGGTTCGACTGGTTCGTCGCCGTGCCGCGGGGCGAGGACGGCGAGGCGTTCGTGACGCGGATCGAGAACCGGTTCATCCGGATCGCGCAGATGGAGGAGTGGCCGCAGGAGGCAGTGGTCGCCGAGCTGTACCGCGGGGCCTACCCGGACTGACGGCGACCGCGGCGCCAATACCATGGCCTTCGGGGAAGATCCCCGGCCGGTGGGGGGTTGAGGAGAACCATGGCTGACGATCCGTTCGGGTTCCTTGGACTGACCTACGACGACGTGATGCTCCTGCCCGGGCACACGGACGTCATCCCGAGCGAGGCGGACACCTCCACGCGGCTGACCCGGCGCATCCGGCTCGCCGCACCGCTGCTGTCCTCGGCGATGGACACCGTCACCGAGTCGCGGATGGCGATCTCGATGGCGCGGCAGGGCGGCCTCGGCGTGATCCACCGCAACCTGTCGATCCAGGACCAGGCGGACCAGGTCGACCGCGTCAAGCGGTCCGAGTCCGGCATGATCACCCATCCGGTGACCACGACGCCGGATGCGACCATCGCCGAGGTCGACGCGCTCTGCGCGCAGTTCCGGGTCAGCGGCCTGCCGGTGGTCGACGGCGACGGGCTGCTCGTCGGGATCGTGACGAACCGCGACATCCGGTTCGTGTCCCCGTTCGAGAAGGACACCATCCGCGTCGCCGACGTGATGACGAAGCAGCCGCTCGTCACCGCGAAGGAGGGCATCGACCCCGACGACGCGATCGGCCTGCTCGCGCAGCACCGGATCGAGAAGCTGCCCCTCGTCGACGAGAACGGCCGCCTCACCGGGCTCATCACCGTGAAGGACTTCACGAAGAGCGAGCGCTACCCGAACGCCACGAAGGACGAGGCCGGGCGCCTGCGCGTCGGCGCGGCCATCGGCTTCTTCGGCGACGCGTGGGACCGGGCGATGACCCTCGTGGACGCGGGCGTGGACGTGCTCGTCGTCGACACCGCGAACGGCGACAGCGCGGGCGTGCTCGACATCATCCGCCGGCTGAAGGCGGAGCCCCGCGCGGCCCACATCGAGGTGATCGGCGGCAACGTCGCGACCCGCAGCGGGGCCCAGGCGCTCATCGACGCCGGCGTGGACGCCGTGAAGGTGGGCGTCGGGCCAGGCTCGATCTGCACCACGCGCGTCGTCGCCGGGGTCGGCGTGCCCCAGGTGACGGCGGTCTACGAGGCGTCGCTCGCCGCCCGCGAGGCCGGCGTGCCGGTGATCGCCGACGGCGGCCTGCAGTACTCGGGCGACATCGCGAAGGCCCTCGTCGCGGGCGCCGACTCGGTGATGCTCGGCTCGCTGCTCGCGGGCACGGACGAGAGCCCGGGCGAGCTGATCTACGTGAACGGCAAGCAGTTCAAGACGTACCGGGGGATGGGGTCCCTCGGGGCGCTGCAGACCCGCGGCAAGAAGACGTCCTACTCGCGCGACCGGTACTTCCAGGCGGACGTGCCGAGCGACGAGCAGCTGATCGCGGAGGGCATCGAGGGCCAGGTGCCCTACCGCGGACCGGTCAGCAGCGTCATCTACCAGCTGCTCGGCGGGCTGCGGCAGTCGATGTTCTACGTCGGCGGCCGCACGGTGCCGGAGCTCAAGGAGCGCGGCCGCTTCGTGCGCATCACCGCCGCCGGGCTGAAGGAGTCGCACCCGCACGACGTGCAGATGGTCGTGGAGGCCCCGAACTACCGCCGCTGACCTCTCCGTACGCCTTCGGGACATCTGTACGGGGTCGCCGGCATACAGACGTCCCGAAGGCGTCCACGCGCGGGCGGCGCGGGGGCGTGCGGGTGCGGGCGGCGCGGCGATAGCATCGCGACCGGCGGCGGCTCGTGCCGGGCCGGGATGCGAGGCGGCATGGACGAGTCGGGGCGCCGCCACCGTCCGCCCTCGATCCGCGACGTCGCGGATGCCGCAGGCGTCTCGTACCAGACCGTCTCGCGGGTGCTGAACGACCATCCGAAGGTGCACCGCGACACCGCCGCCCGCGTGCAGGCGGCGGTCGTGGAGCTCGGCTACCGCCCGAACCGCGCCGCACGCGCGCTCGTCACCAAGCGGAGCCGCACCATCGGCGTGCTGATCACCGCCCGGCCGCTCTACGGGCCCTTCAGCTCGTTCCTCGCGATCGAGCAGGCCGCACGCGAGCGCGGCTACGCCGTCACCGCCAGCCCGAACGCCTCCGACGAGATCGCCGACATCGCGCAGGCGATCGACTCGCTGCTCATGCACGGCGTCGAGGGCATCGTCGCCATCGCGCCGCAGGACCGCGCACGGGACGCCATCCACCGGATCGGCGCCCGCGTCCCCGTGCTCACGCTGCAGGGGGCGCCCGACGAGGTCGACGGCTTCCCCATCGATCAGCGGGGCGGTGCCCGGCTGGCCACCCGGCATCTCGTCGAGCTCGGGCACCGCCGCATCCTGCACATCCCGGGGCCCGCCGGCTGGGCGGAGGCGGAGGAGCGCCGGCGCGGCTACCTGGAGGAGATGGCGGCGCACGGGCTGCCGCCGCTGCTCGCCGACCCGGGCGACTGGACGCCGGAGGCCGGCTACGTCAGCGGCCGCAGCGCCCTCGCCCGCTGGGACGTGACAGCGGTCTTCACCGCGAACGACGAGATGGCCGTCGGGCTGCTCGCCGCCGCGCGCGAGGCGGGACTCGCGGTGCCCGGCGACCTCAGCGTGGTCGGGTTCGACGACTTCCCCTCGGCGCCGTACCTCGCGCCGCCGCTCACCACCATCGAGCAGGACTTCGCCGAGATCGGCCGCCGGGCGATCGACGCCCTCATCGACGAGATCGAGCACGGCGTCGCACTGCCGTCGATGCCGCCGCTCCCATGGCGCCTCGTGGTGCGCTCCAGCACCGCCGAGGTCACGGTTGGAACGCGGCTCGCCGCGGAGGTTGACGTCGGCGGGGCGCTCGGCCGTAGTATTCGACCGCCGGTGTGAACGTTTCGCACCCCGCAGCTCGTCCGCAGAGGTGATCCCCGTCGCTCCGCCCCTGGAGCCACTCGGATCGCGCGGCGACACTGCGATACACACGAAGGAGTGGGCATGGCAGAGACGGCTTCAGGGCGGTTCCAGATGGACCGCCGCAGCCTCGTCAAGGGACTCGGCCTCGGCGCCGTGGGTCTCATCAGCGCACCGGTTCTCGCCGCGTGCAGCTCGGGTGGTTCCAGCGGCGGCAGCAGCGGCGGAGCGGAGCGGTGGCGGCGGCAGCCTGACCTTCGGCTCGAACGCCTCCGACCCGGTGCCGAAGAAGGCCTACGCGGCGTTCGTGACGGCGTTCGAGAAGAAGTCGAAGGACACCGTCAAGGTCAACACGAGCGACCACAACGGCTTCCAGGACAAGATCAGCAACTACCTGCAGGGCTCGCCCGACGACGCGTTCACGTGGTTCGCCGGCTACCGGATGCGCTACTACGCGAAGAAGGGTCTCGTCGCCGACGTCAGCGACGTCTGGGCCAAGATCGGCGGCAACTTCTCCGCGGGCCTCAAGGCGGCCTCGACGGCTGAGGACGGCAAGCAGTACTTCGTGCCGAACTACAACTACCCCTGGGGCTTCTTCTACCGGAAGTCGGTCTGGGCGGACAACGGCTGGACCGTGCCGACCACGTTCGACGAGCTGATCGCGGTCGCGAAGAAGATGAAGGCGAAGGGCATCATCCCGATCGCCTTCACGGACAAGGACCAGTGGCCCGCCTGCGGCACGTTCGACTACCTGAACATGCGCATCAACGGCTACCAGTTCCATGTCGACCTGTGCGCGCACAAGGAGGGCTGGGACACGCCCAAGGTCCAGGAGGTGTTCACCACCTGGAAGGAGCTGCTGCCCTACTACGACCCGGCGGCCGCCGGCCTGACCTGGCAGGAAGGCGCCACCAAGCTGGGCA
Source organism: uncultured Actinomycetota bacterium (assembly GCA_963771645.1). Taxonomy (GTDB): domain Bacteria; phylum Actinomycetota; class Actinomycetes; order Actinomycetales; family Microbacteriaceae; genus Amnibacterium. The sequence continues at coordinate 135,092 of CAVYUH010000002.1, forward strand.
ACAAGCAGGCGGGCATGATGCTGCTCGGCTCCTTCATCACCCAGCAGTTCACCGACGCCGCCGTGCTCGCCGACATCGACTTCTTCCCCTTCCCCTCGGTCAAGGTCGAGGGCCAGGACGCGGTCGAGGCCCCGATCGACGGCCTGATGCTGTCGAAGAAGGGCGGTCAGAACCAGGCCGCGAAGGACATGCTCGCGTTCATGGGCACGGGCGCCGGCCAGCAGGCCTACTACTCCGTCGACAAGTCGAACATCATGACGGCGAAGGACGCGGACACCTCCGGCTACTCCGCCTTCACGAAGAAGCTCTCAGAGGTCATCGCCAACGCGAAGAACATCAGCCAGTTCTTCGACCGCGACGCGCTGCCCGCGATGGCCGCGAACGTGCTCGAGCCGGCGATGCTCAACTTCATCAAGAGCGGCACGATCAACCTCTCCAACATCGAGTCGCAGGCCAAGACGCTGTACGCGCAGCAGTAGGCGCGGACGACGCACCATGTCCGCACCTCTCGTCGCACTCGGCGACACCGAGGCCGGGTCGCGGGTCAGTCCCCCGGCCCGGCGTCGGCGCCTGCGTCAGCTCGGCACCCGTGACCGGATCGTCCTCGGGATCATGGTGGGGATCCCGACACTCATCCAGCTGCTCCTCGTCTGGATCCCGATGCTCGCGTCGATCGGCCTCTCGTTCGCCAAGTGGGACGGCCTCGCGCTGTCCTCGATCCATGGCAACGGGCTGGTCAACTACAAGTTCGTCTTCGGGGAGTCGCCGCAGTTCTGGCCCGCGGTGCTGCACAACATCGCGTGGCTCGCCTTCCTGGGGCTGATCGGCACACCGCTCGGCCTGCTCCTCGCGGTGCTGCTCGACCAGAAGATCCGCGGCACCCGCATCTACCAGACGATCTTCTTCATGCCCGTGATGCTCTCGGTCGCCCTGATCGGGATCATCTGGGAGCTGATGTACTCGCCCCAGAACGGGCTGGTCGACTTCCTGCTCGGGACGGCGGGCACCTCGCGCGCCATCGACTGGTTCGGGGACTCGAGCGTGAACCTGTGGGCGGCGCTCGTCGCGGCGACGTGGCGGCACGCCGGCTACATCATGATCCTGTACTTGGCGGGGCTGAAGGGCGTGGATCCGTCCCTCCGGGAGGCGGCGTCGCTCGACGGGGCGAACGGCCGGCAGACCTTCTTCCGGGTCGTGTTCCCGGCGATGGCACCGACGAACGTGATCATCGTGGTGATCACGGTGATCGAGTCGCTCCGCGCGTTCGACATCGTCTACGTCATCAACCACGGCACCAACGGCCTCGAGCTGCTCTCCGTGCTGGTGGTGCAGTACCTGGTCGGTGAGACGCAGGTGATCGGCATCGGCTCGGCCTTCGCGGTGGTGCTGCTGGTCATCTCGCTCGTGCCGATCGTGATCTACCTGTCCCGCACGTTCAGGACGAAGGAGCGGTGAACCGATGACGAGCACCACATCCGCCGCCACGGCGGCGCGGCCGAAGGACGGCGTACGCGAAGGGACGCTGGCCCGATCCCGCGCCAAGCGCGGCGGCAACCACTGGGCGACGTACCTGTTCCTCACCGTCATGGCGGCGATCTGGCTGGTGCCGCTGCTCTGGGCGATCTACACGTCGCTGCGGTCGAAGGCGGACACGGACAAGTACGGGTACTTCAGCGTCGGTGGGAGCTTCAACTTCGGGAACTACGTGCAGGCGTGGAACCAGGGCGGGTTCATCAACTACTTCGGCAACTCGGCGCTGATCACCATCCCGACGGTGATCCTCACCCTGCTGTTCGCGTCGATGATGGCCTTCGCGGTGAGCCGCTTCTCGTGGCGCTTCAACGTGACGCTGCTCATCGCGTTCACGGCGGGCAACCTGCTGCCACCGCAGGTGCTCGCCACGCCGCTGTTCGAGATGTTCAAGCTCGTGCAGCTGCCGTACGCGATCTCCGACTCCGGATCGATGCTGAACCAGCTGTACACCGTCGTGCTCGCCAACACCGCGTTCCAGATCGGCTTCTGCACGTTCGTGCTCTCGAACTACATGAAGGCGATCCCGATCGAGCTGTCGGAGGCGGCCCGGGTCGACGGCGCGGGCGTCTGGACGCAGTACGTGCGGGTGATCATGCCGCTGACCCGGCCGGCGCTCGCGGCGCTCGGCACGCTCGAGGTCATCTTCATCTACAACGACTACTTCTGGCCGCTGATCCTCATCCAGAGCAGCAACCGGCTGCCGATCACCACCGGCATCAACAACCTGCAGGGCGAGTTCCTCTCGAACTACAACCTGCTGGCGGCCGGCGCCGTGATCATCGTCATCCCGACGCTCGTCATCTACCTGGCGCTGCAGCGCCAGTTCATCGCGGGACTCACACTCGGCGCCAACAAGGGCTGAGCCACCATGGGTAGCGGCGGGGGACCGGTCGGTTCCCCGCCGCAGCCGTGCGCCGTTCCGCACCGCGACCTCGAGGAGGCACTCCATGCCCGCACTGCACCGGATCGCCGAGGGCGGCGTGAGCGTGCTCATCGACACGACCGGCGACGACCCCGTCGTCGTGCACTGGGGAGCCGATGTCGGCGGCCTCGACCTCGACCCGGCGCTGCTGCTGCCCGCGGTGCCGCACTCGATGTTCGACGACCCGGTGCGCCCCAGCGTGCTGCCGCAGCTCGCGCGCGGCTGGCGGGGGCGCCCCGCGGTGCGCGGCAGCCGGGCTGGCCGGGACTTCTCGCCCCGCTTCGCGCTCGTGTCCGCGGACGGGGACGGCGCCTCGATCGCCCTCCGCCTCACCGATGCGGATGCGGGCCTGGACGCCGAGACGTCGCTCACCCTGACCCCCTCCGGGCTGCTGCTGATCGAGCAGGCGGTGACGAACCGCGGCGAGGGCGACTACGTGCTCGAGCGCCTCGACGCGGTGCTGCCGGTGCCGGCGCGCGCCGTCGAGTCCCTCGACACGACCGGCCGCTGGGCCCGGGAGAAGCACCCGCAGCGGCGCGGCATCCAGCAGGGCACCTGGGTGCGCAGCGGCCGCCACGGCCGCACGGGCCACGACGCGCCCGTCGTCACGGCCGCCGGCACCGCCGGCTTCGGCTGGCGCACCGGCGAGGTCTGGGCCCTGCACCTCGGCTGGAGCGGCGACCACGAGAGCTTCGTCGAGCGCCTCGGCAGCGGCGACACCGTGCTCGGCGCCGGGGAGCTGCTGCAGCCCGGCGAGGTCGTCCTCGCCCCCGGCGAGACCTACCGCGCGCCCACCGTCTACGCCGCCTGGTCGGCCGCCGGCCTCGACGGCGTGAGCGCCCGCTTCCACGAGTGGATGCGCGCCCGGCCGACGCATCCGGCCACCCCGCGGCCCGTGGTGCTGAACACGTGGGAGGCCGTCTACTTCGCCCACGACCTCGACACCCTGAAGGAGCTCGCCGACACGGCCGCGAGCCTCGGCGTGGAGCGGTTCGTGCTCGACGACGGCTGGTTCACGGGCCGCAGGCACGACCGCGCCGGCCTCGGCGACTGGCTCGTCGACGAGACGGTGTGGCCCAGCGGGCTCACGCCGCTCATCGAGCACGTGAAGCGCCGCGGGATGCAGTTCGGCCTGTGGGTCGAGCCCGAGATGATCAACGAGGACTCCGACCTCGCACGGGAGCACCCCGACTGGATCTCCCGGCCCGGCGCCCGCACCTCGATCGACTGGCGCCACCAGCAGGTCGTCGACCTCGCGAACCCCGCCGCCTGGCAGCACATCCTCGACGCGCTCGACGCGATCCTCACGGAGAACGCGATCGACTACCTGAAGTGGGACCAGAACCGGGACCAGCTCGAGCTCGGCCACGACGGCGCCGCGTCCGCGCACGAGCAGACGCTCGCGGCGTACCGCCTCTTCGACGAGCTGCGCCGCCGCGCATCCCGACGTCGAGATCGAGAGCTGCTCCTCGGGCGGCGCCCGGGTGGACCTCGGGATCCTGGCGCGCACGGACCGGATCTGGACCTCGGACACGAACGACGCCCTCGAGCGGCAGACCATCCAGCGCTGGACCGAGCTGCTCGTGCCGCCCGAGCTCGTCGGCGCCCATGTCGGGCCGACGCTCTCGCACAGCACCGGCCGGGTGCACGACATCGGCTTCCGGGCGATCACCGCGATGTTCGGCCACTTCGGCATCGAGTGGGACGTGCGGCAGGCCGACGAGGACGACCGAGACCGGCTCGCCGCGGCCATCCGCGTGTACAAGGCGCAGCGGGAGCTGATCGCCACCGGGCGGATGGTGCGCTGGGACTCCCCGGACCCGTCGCTCCAGGTGACCGGCGTCGTCGCCCAGGACGGTTCGAAGGCCCTCTTCTCCGTGGCCACGCTCGCGACGAGCGCGAACGAGGTACCGGTGCCGGTGCGCTTCGAGGGGCTGGACCCCGACCGTGCCTACCGCGTCGAGCTCGCCCTGCCGCTCGGCCCGCACGCCGTCAACGAGCGGCGCGGCGTGGCCTGGCTCGACGCCGCGCCGGTGCTCCCCGGCCGCGTGCTCACCGAGCTCGGGCTGCCGATGCCCCTGCTGAACCCGGAGCAGGCGCTCCTCGTCACCCTCACCGCATGACCACCGGAGGAACCGTGCCGGACAACACCCTCATCGTCGGCGACGGCGCCCTGCCGCCGCGCGCCCGCTTCGCCACCGACGCCCCCGTGCTGTCGCTGAACGGCTCGTGGCGCTTCCAGCTGTCCCCGACCGTGGCGGATGCGCCGGACGGGGTCGGGGACCTCGCGTTCGACGACGCCGGCTGGGGATCGATCGACGTGCCGTCGAGCTGGCCGATGGCCGGGCACGGCGCCCCCGCCTACACGAACACGGTGTTCCCGTTCCCGGTCGACCCGCCGCATCCGCCCGACGAGAACCCGGTGGGCGACTTCCGCCGCCGCTTCACCTGGGACGGCGGCCCGGCGATCCTGCGCCTCGACGGCGTCGACAACGCGGGGGAGGTCTGGCTGAACGGCCGGCGGCTCGGGAGCACCCGCGGCAGCCGGCTCGTGCACGAGTTCGACGCGACGGACGCGCTCGTCGCGGGCGAGAACCTGCTGGTGCTGCGCGTCACGCAGTGGTCCGCGACGAGCTACCTCGAGGACCAGGACATGTGGTGGCTGCCCGGGGTCTTCCGGGACGTGACCCTGCAGGCGGCGCCGGCCGGCGGCATCGCCGACGTCGTCGTGCACGCCGACTGGTCCGACGGTGCAGGCGTGCTGCGGGTGGACGTCGACACCCGCGGCGGCGCGGCGGCGACGGTCGCCGTGCCGGCGCTCGGGCTCGACGGCCTCGAGCCCGGGCGCGAGCACCGGATCGACGGGGCGCGCCCGTGGACCGCCGAGACCCCCGACCTCGTCGAGGTCGTCGTCGCGACCGGCGCCGAGACGGCGACGATCCGGGTGGGCTTCCGCACCATCACGATCGAGGACGCGCAGCTCAAGGTGAACGGGCAGCGCATCCGCTTCCGCGGCGTGAACCGGCACGAGCACCACCCCGACCTCGGCCGGGTCATCCCGCCGGAGGTCGTGCGCGCGGAGCTGCTGCTCATGAAGCAGCACAACGTGAACGCGATCCGCACCTCCCACTACCCGCCGCATCCCGACCTGCCGGGGCTCGCGGACGAGCTCGGCTTCTACCTGATCGACGAGTGCGACCTCGAGACGCACGGGTTCATCCACGTCGGCTGGCGCGGCAACCCGAGCGACGACCCGTCGTGGGAGCCGGCGTACGTCGACCGGATGACCCGCACGGTCGCCCGCGACCGCAACCACCCGAGCGTGATCCTCTGGTCGCTCGGCAACGAGGCCGGCACCGGCCGCAACCTGGAGACGTCGGCCCGCGTCGCGCACGAGCTCGACCCCTCCCGGCCGGTGCACTACGAGGGCGACTGGTCGAGCACCTACGTCGACGTCTACTCCCGGATGTACGCGCATCCCGACGAGGTGGACGCGATCGGGCGCCAGGCCGAGGAGCCGCTCGCCGACGCGGCGGCGGATGCGCACCGCCGCGCGCTGCCGTTCCTGCAGTGCGAGTACATCCACGCGATGGGCAACGGGCCCGGCGGCATCGACGAGTACGAGGCGAGCTTCCGGCGCTACCCGCGGACGCAGGGCGGGTTCGTCTGGGAGTGGCTCGAGCACGGCATCCGGCGCACCACCCCCGACGGCCGCACCTGGTTCGCGTACGGCGGCGACTTCGGCGAGCCGCTGCATGACGGCAACTTCGTCGCGGACGGCCTCGTCGACGCCGACCGCACGCCGCGGCCCGGCCTCGAGGACCTCAAGAAGGCCTACGAGCCGGTGTACCTCACGGTCGCCGAGGGCCGCGAGTCGGTCGAGGTCGAGAACGCCTTCGACTTCCGCGGCCTCGACGGCCTCGCGCTCGAGTGGCGCGTCGAGGGGGCGGATGCCGGGGGGAGCCTGCCGCTGCCCGAGGTCGCGCCGCACGCCACCGCGGTCGTGCCGCTGCCCGATGCCGCCCGCGGCGAGGGCGTCCTGACGGTCCGTCTCGTGCTCGCCGACGCGACGGACTGGGCGACCGCCGGCCACGAGCTCGCCTGGGCCCAGGCGGGGGCGCTGCCCGTCGCTGGCAGCGCCCGCGCCATCCGTCGCGCCGGTCACCGAGGGCCGCGTGCTCACGCTCGGCCCCGGGACCTTCGACGCCGCCACGGGCCGCCTCGTCACGCTCGGCGGGGTGCCCCTGCCGGGGCCCGAGCTCGCGCTCTGGCGCGCGCCCACGGACAACGACATCGGTCACGCGAACGAGCGGAAGGACCAGCCGTCCGATGCCGAGGGCTGGGCGAAGGAGGGCCTGCACCGGCTCCGCCGCCGGCTCGTCGCGCTCGACCACGACGGACGCGGGGCTCGAGGTGGTCACGCGGGTCGGCCCGGCCGCGACCGACGCGCACGTGCTCGTCACGGAGCGGTGGACCTCCGACGGCTCGTCGCTCGGGCTCGACGTGACGGTCGAGCCGCACGGCGAGTGGCCGTACGGCTGGGCCCGCGTCGGCCTCGAGCTCCTGCTGCCGTTCGCGCCCGACGGCATCGCCTGGGACGGCTTCGGCCCGGGCCAGCGCTACCCGGACACCGGGGGATCGCAGCGGCTCGGCTCCTGGCGCGTCGACGACGTGCTCGAGCTGCACACCGACTACGTGCGGCCGCAGGAGAACGGGTCACGCGCGGGCGTCACCCGGCTCGACGGTCGGCACGCCCGGCGCCGGCTTCACCGTGACGGGCGACGGGTTCGGCTTCACGGCGAGCCCGTGGACCTCGGCCGAGCTCGACGCGGCGACGCATCCGATCGAGCTGCCGGATGCCGCGGGCCGGTGCCGGCTGACGCTCGACCTCGCCGAGCACGGCATCGGCACCGCGGCCTGCGGGCCGGGCGTGCTGCCGCCGTACCGGCTCGACGCCCGCACGGTCACCGGGCGGCTGGCCTTCACCCCGCGCTGACGATCTGCAGGACCGCGGGCCGTGTGCAGGACGACACGCGGCCCGCGGTCCTGCGGACCGTCCGCCGTCCTGCGGATGTCTCAGCGGCGGCGGGCCGGGAGCGGAGCCGGTGCGCCGGCCTTCGTCGCGATGAGCTCGTCGACGAGGGCGGTGAGGTCGCGGATCGGGTCCGTCGCGGCGATCGCGGAGGCGATGCTGGTCGCCGCGCGGCGATGGGACGGAGTCCGCGCGCACCGCCTGCACCGCGGCGCGGATCGCGGCTCGGGTCTGCGGGCGCTGCTGCTTCAGGTCGACGCCGACACCCGTCCAGGCGACGCGGGCGTTCACCTCGGTCTTGTCCTCGGTGGTCCCCGAGACGACGAGCGGCACGCCCCAGCGCAGGGCGTGATGCACCGTGCCCCATCCGCCGCTCGTGACCACGACGCTCGACGCGGCGAGCAGGTGCTCGTACGGCAGGAAGCGCTCGACGCGCGCGTTCGCGGGCAACGGGCCACCGTAGGCGGCAGCGACGGTCTCGGGCGCGGGGCCGCCGGTCGTCGCGACGACCCGCACGGGCTCGTCCGCGAGGGCGCGGATCGTCGGCACGATCAGCTCGGTCGGATCCGCGTTCGCGTAGGTGCCCTGGGTGACGTGGACGATGGGGGTGCGGTCGCCGTAGTCCCACCAGTCGGGCAGCGCGCCGAGCGGCGGCGGCGGCAGCGGGCCGACGAAGCGCACCTTCGGCGACAGGTCGCGGTGCGGGTACTCGAACTGCGGCACGGACAGCTGCGCGAACGCGTCGGGGCTGAGCGCGATGTCGAACAGCGACCCGTGCACCGAGGCGCCCGTGAGGCGGCGCACCTCGGCCGCGAACCGGCGGCGCACGCCCCCGAGCACGCCGACATCCGCGCCGAAGCGCAGCAGGCCGTTCCGCAGGGTGTTCAGCGGCTCCTCGATCGGCGGCATGCCGAGGCCGTACGGCGCCGTGTCGGGGCTCGAGAAGGGCAGCGGGAAGAACCCGACGGACAGCACGGCGGGGCGTTCGGCGCGCGGCAGCAGCCCGATGATCGAGGACCCGACGAACAGGGGCTCGCTGATGACGGCGTCGATGCCGAGCGAGGCGCTGAGGCTGAGCACCGTGCGGTGGTCCACCTCGATCGGATCGAGGAACAGCCGTTCGAGCAGGCGCGCGATCTCCTTCGGCCCGCTGCGGTGGCCCGCAGGGCGCACCGCGGCGGGCGGCGCCTCGTCGTCGTAGGGGAGGCGCGCGAACCGGGCCCCCGCCGCCTCGATCCGGTCCGCGAACTCGGTGCCGGTCAGGAAGGTGACCTCGTCGCCGCGCGCGACCAGCGCCCGCGCGATCTGCAGGAGCGGGAGCACGAACCCCGCCTGCCGCGCGCTCGTGATGAGGATCCGGGCCACGGCACCACTCTCGCGATCCGAAGGGCCGGATGGGGGATGGGCGCGCCGTCCCGCGCACCGCCGTCCCCCTCAGCGCTGTTCCCTGGGGCCGTCGGTGCCGTCGGTAGGCTCGCCGCGTGAGCATGGACTTCGAGATCGGCCGCGCCAAGCGGGGCCGTCGCGTCTACGCGTTCGACGACGTCGCCGTGGTGCCCTCGCGGCGCACCCGCGACCCGGAGGACGTGTCCATCGCATGGACCATCGACGCCTACCGCTTCGCCGTGCCGTTCCTCTCGGCGCCGATGGACTCGGTCACCTCGCCCGCCACCGCGATCGCCATCGGGCGGGCCGGTGGCCTCGGCGTGCTCGGGCTCGAGGGCCTCTGGACCCGCTACGAGGACCCGGAGCCGCAGCTCGCCGAGATCCGCGAGCTGGCCGCCGACACCGCGACCGCGCGGATGCAGGAGCTGTACCGGGCCCCGATCCGGGCCGACCTCATCACCCGGCGCATCGCCGAGATCCGCGCGGCCGGGGTGCCGGTCGCGGCCGCCCTGTCGCCGCAGCGCACCCAGGAGTTCTCGAGCACGGTGCTCGAGGCGGGGGTCGACCTCTTCGTCATCCGCGGCACGACGGTGTCCGCCGAGCACGTCTCGAAGGCGAGCGAGCCCCTCGACCTCAAGCGGTTCATCTACGAGCTCGACGTGCCGGTCATCGTCGGCGGCGCGGCGACCTACACGGCCGCGCTGCACCTCATGCGCACCGGCGCGGCGGGGGTGCTCGTCGGCTTCGGCGGCGGTGCGGCCTCGACCACCCGGGCGGCGCTCGGCATCCACGCGCCGATGGCCACCGCGGTGGCCGACGTGGCCGGCGCCCGCCGCGACTACCTCGACGAGTCCGGCGGCCGGTACGTGCACGTCATCGCCGACGGCGGCCTCGGCAACTCGGGCGACATCGTGAAGGCCATCGCGATGGGCGCGGACGCGGTCATGCTCGGCACCACGCTCGCCCGCGCCACCGAGGCGCCCGGCGGCGGATGGCACTGGGGCCTCGAGGCGCACCACGACCAGCTGCCCCGCGGGCGGCGGGTCTGGGTCGGCCAGGCGGGCTCCCTCGACGAGGTGCTGTTCGGGCCCGCGCACGTGCCCGACGGCACCGTCAACCTGGCCGGCGCGCTGCGCCGCGCGATGGCGACGACGGGCTACTCCGACCTCAAGGAGTTCCAGCGGATCGACGTGGTCGTCGCGCCCTACAGCTGACGCCCCCGATCCGCTGGCGCCTGACCGGGGCCCCAGTCCGCGCGAGTACGCTCCGCCTCGGAAGGGAACTGCATCGATGACGACGATTCCGGCACCCACGACCCGCTCCCACCCCACCACGCCCACGGGCGCCGAGGGTCTCGGCCCTGCGCAGCGCGCAGCGGCGATCGCCGCGATGCGCGACCACGAGCTCGACATCCTCGTCGTCGGCGGCGGGATCGTCGGCGTCGGCTCCGCGCTCGACGCGGTGACCCGCGGCCTCTCGGTCGGCCTCGTCGAGGCCCGCGACTGGTCCGCCGGCACCTCGAGCCGCTCCTCGAAGCTCGTGCACGGCGGCATCCGCTACCTCGAGCAGCTGAACTTCGCGCTCGTGCGCGAGGCGCTCATCGAGCGCGGCCTGCTGCTGCAGCGCATCGCCCCGCACCTGGTGAAGCCGGTGCGCTTCCTCTTCCCGCTCACCCACCACCTGTGGGAGCGGGCCTACATCGGCGCCGGCATGGCGATGTACGACGTCTTCAGCTGGTCGGGCGGCCGCCCGCCCGGCGTGCCGCACCACCGCCACCTCACCCGCCGGCAGCTGTACCAGGCCATCCCGTCGCTGAAGAAGGGCGCCATGGTCGGTGGCCTCACCTACTACGACGCCCAGGTCGACGACGCCCGCTACGGCGCATCCGTCGCGCGCACCGCCGCGCGCTACGGCGCCCACGTCGCCACCCGCGTGCGCGTCGAGCGCTTCCTCAAGGTGGGCGAGCGGGTCATCGGCGTGCAGGCGCACGACCTCGAGACCGGCGAGCGGTTCGACATCAAGGCGAAGCAGGTCGTGAACGCCACGGGCGTCTGGACCGACGACACGCAGGCGCTCGTCGGCGAGCGCGGCCAGTTCCACGTGCGGGCGAGCAAGGGCGTGCACCTCGTCGTGCCGCGCGACCGCATCCAGTCGACGCTCGGGCATGATCCTCCGCACCGAGAAGAGCGTGCTCTTCGTGATCCCGTGGGGCCGGCACTGGATCCTCGGCACCACGGACACGGACTGGCACCTCGACAAGGCGCACCCGGCCGCGACCGCCGCCGACATCGACTACATCCTCGAGCACATCAACCGGGTGCTCGCGGTGCCGCTCACGCGCGACGACGTCGAGGGCGTGTACGCGGGCCTGCGCCCGCTGCTCGCCGGCGAGAGCGAGCAGACCAGCCAGCTGTCGCGCGAGCACATCGTCACCCACTCGGTGCCGGGCCTCGTCGTGATCGCCGGCGGCAAGTGGACGACCTACCGCGTCATGGCCAAGGACGCGATCGACGCCGCGGTCTCCGCGCTCGACGGGCGGATCCCCGGATCCGTCACGCAGGACATCGCGCTCGTCGGCGCCGAGGGCTACCAGGCCGCATGGAACCAGCGGAACGCCATCGCGGCGCGGCACGGCCTGCACCCGGCGCGGATCGAGCATCTGCTGAACCGCTTCGGCACGCTGGCCGAGGAGGTGCTCGCGCTCGTCGACGAGCGTCCGGAGCTCGGCGCCCCGGTGCCCGGCGCGGACGACTACCTCCAGGCCGAGCTCGTCTACGCGACGACCCACGAGGGCGCCCTGCACGTCGACGACGTGCTCGCCCGCCGCACCCGCATCTCCATCGAGGCGTGGGATCGGGGCGTCTCCGCGGCGCCGGTGACCGCGCGGCTGATGGCGGAGGTGCTCGGCTGGGACGACGGAGCACGAGCGGCTCGAGGTGGAGACCTACCTCGAGCGGGTGCGCGCCGAGCGCGCGAGCCAGACCATGCCGGACGACGAGTCGGCCGACCGGGTGCGGCTCGAGGCGCCGGAGATCGCGCAGGCCGTGTGACCGAGGTCGTGCCCGGGGTCCCGGGCCGGCGCACGCTGCGGCAGGAGATGCTGCGGCCGCGCTCGCTCGGGATGCTGCTGCTCGCGCTCGTGCTCGCGGCGACGTTCGCGGCGCTCGGGCAGTGGCAGCTCGGCCGCGCCGTGCAGTCCGGCACGGTGATCGTGCGGCCGACCGAGACCGTCCGGCAGCTGTCGGCGATCGCGAAGCCGCAGTCGCAGCAGACGGACGCGTCGGTCGGGCAGCTGGTGACGACCAGCGGCTCCTGGGTGGCGCACGACTTCCGGGTGATCGGCGACCGGCTGAACCGGGGCGAGAAGGGGTACTGGGTCGTCGGGCACGCCGTGGTGGACGAGCCCTCCGGCGCGAGCCTCGCCGTCGGGCTCGGCTGGACGAAGGACGAGGCGGCGGCGCGGCAGGCGGCGGCCCGGCTCGCCGCCGATCCGCCTGCGCCCGGCGTGCTGAGCGGCCGCTACGTCGACAGCGATCCCGCCGAGCCGACCACATCCGGCTCGCCGACCGCGCTGTCGGCGGTGTCGACCGCCCGCCTCGTGAACCTCTGGTCGCAGCCGGCCGTGCCCCTCTACGAGGGCGTGCTCACCCTGCGCACCGCGCCGGCCGGCCTCACGGCGATCTACTCGCCGCGGCCGGAGGAGCAGGTCGAGCTGAACTTCCTCAACCTCTTCTACGCGGCGGAGTGGGCGCTCTTCGCCGTCGCCGCGTTCTACGTCTGGTACCGGCTCGTGCGCGACCGCTGGGAGCTCGAGGGCGCCCCGGTCGAGGACGAGGACCGCGAGCCCGAGCCCGGCCGCGGAGCGACAGGAGGCCCTGCGGGACGCGCGTAGCATCGACTCCCGATGCCGACCCGACCGCTCCGCGTGCCGCCGACCCGTGACTTCCCCACGATCCGGCGCAGTCTGCTCTTCTACAAGACGTTCGCCTACGCCACCGGCGTCGCGCTGCTGCTGCTCTGCGTCGAGATCGTCGTCAAGTACGTCTTCGGGCTCGAGCTGCAGCTCGGCGGCCCGTACGGCTTCCTCGCGTTCGTGCCGACGAGCCAGATGCACGGCGTGAACCTCTCCGCGGGCATCCAGTACGTGCACGGGTACCTGTACCTGATCTACCTCATCAGCGACTTCGTGCTCATCACCGTGATGCGGTACCCGATCACCCGGTTCCTCGTCATCGCGGCCGGTGGCGTGGTGCCCTTCCTCTCCTTCGTGACCGAGCGGCGCGTGCACGGCGAGGTCGCCGCCTACCTCGCCGAGCGGGAGGCCGAGGAGCGCGAGCAGGCGACCACGCAGGTCTGACCCGGCGGCGACTCGCTCGGCGGCTCAGCGGGCGACGAAGGCCGCTGCCGCCGCGTTGGCCGCCTCCGCGGCGGAGCGCGGATCCGCGCCGTCGGCCAGCGCCGCGAGGAACGTGCCGACGTGGGTGTCGCCCGCCCCGTTCGTGCTCGAGACCAGGACCGGCGGGGCCGGCAGGTGCAGCGGCGCGCCCTGCCCCGAGCGCGAGCAGGCAGCCGTCGGCGCCGAGCCGAACGACCGCGCCGCGGCGGAAGCGCGGGCCGAGGGCGGCCGCGGCGGCGAGCGGATCCGCCAGCCCGGTCGCGTCGGCCGCCTCGGCGGCCGATCCGCTCCACCAGTCGACCCGGTCGAGCAGCGCCGCCTCCGGCCGGGCTCCGACGTGGCCGGGGTCGAGCAGCACCGGCACCTCGCGCGGCAGCGCGGCGAGGAACCGCGCGATCGCGGCCGAGCGGTCCGACGCCGCGGAGGCCGTAGCCGGAGACGTGCACCAGGTCGCCGGCGTCGACGCGCACGTCGCCGAGCGCCGGGTCGGCGAGCTCGGCGCCTGGGAGGGTCACGAAGCTGCGCTCCCCGTCCGGATGCACGAAGGTGAGCACCGCGCCGGTGTCCTGGTCCTGCACGGGGCCGAGCAGCACGGGGACGCCGGCGCGGGCGAGCGCCGGCGCGCACCGAGTCGCCGAGCGGGACCGGATCCGATCCGCCCGGCGAACACGGCTTCCGCGCCCGCCGCCCGCGCCGCGAGCGCGACCCGGAGCCCGCCGCCGCCCGGCTCCGGTCCGCCGGCCGCGACCACCTCGCCGCCGGCCGGGGGGAGCGTCTGCACGCGCGCGACGACGTCGACGACGGCGTTGCCGAGCGTGACGACCCGGCCGGTCATCGCAGGGCCAGCAGGGCGTCGGCGTAGCGGTCGAGGTCGAGCGCGTTGCGGCTCAGCACCGTCTCGACGACGTCGGCGGGGAAGGCGCGCGGCGCCCGCGATCGCGCCCCCGATCGCGCCCGCCATCGCGGCGATCGTGTCGGTGTCGCCGCCGAGCCCCGCGGCCTCGCAGCATGCGGCCCACGGGTCGTCCGGATGCAGGGCGAGGACCCCGAAGGCGCAGGGCACCGACTCCTGGGTGGCGAGGCTCGTCCCGACGAGCGCTACGAGCTCGGGCACGACCTCGCGCGGGGTCGCGGCGGGCGGCGCGCTCCAGCACCCAGGCGATGCGCGCTCCGACGTCGGCGCCGGCGACCCACGATCCGCGGTGCACAGCCTGTCGGGCGGCGCGGATGGCGAGCCCCATCGCGAGGTGCAGCGGCTGCCCGTCGACCGCGGCGGAGACGGCGGCGGCGACAGCGGCGGCGCCCGAGATGGCGATCGAGGTCGCATGGCTGACGAGGCATGCCTCCTCGACGCGGTCGAGCAGGGCGGTCAAGTCGCCGGACGGCACCGCGATCCCCACGGGCGCGATGCGCATCGCGGCGCCGTTGGTGGTGCCCGTCGTGCCGGCGAGCGCGGGCGGCGTCCCGTGCAGGACCGCCTGCACGGCCTTCCGGGTGGACGGGCCGAGCAGGTCGAGGGAGCCGCGCTCGCGCATCCGGTCCTCCCAGTCGGCGAGCCGCACGGCCAGCTTGCCGGGGTCGATCCGGCCGCGGTCCTCGATCAGGAGGTCGGCGACCAGCAGCGCCTGCTCGGTGTCGTCGGTGATGGATCCGGCGGGCATCCCGGCGGAGATCGGGTTGTCGTCGGGTGCCGGCAGCAGGCCGGTGATGCGGACCGAAGGCGGATCGGACGTGGTCGCGCGAGAGGCCCTGGGTCGGCATCCCGAGCGCGTCGCCGACCGCCAGGCCGACGAGCGCCCCGAGGGCCCGGTCGCGGCGGGTGGTCATCGGGCCGCCGTCACCTCGTCGACGTCCGAGATGCGGATGAGCGGCGCGTACAAGCGCCATCGCGGCGAGCGCCCGCTCGTGGTCGGCCTCGCTGAGGCCGGCGCAGGCGTCCGCGGGCACGACGACCGCCCGTCCGGCGTCGGCGGCGGCGAGCGCTGTCGAGAGCACGCAGCAGTCGGTGGAGACGCCCGCGACCACGAGCTCGTCGGCGTCCCCGACCGCGGCGGCGAGCTCCGGCGCCCCACTTGCCGAACGTCGGCGCCGAGACGACGGGATCGGCGCCCGGGCCGAGGGCGCGGTCGATCGACCAGATCGGGTCGTCCTCCGGGCGCAGGGCGAACGGCCACGCCGCGTAGTAGGGCACCCATGCGCCCGCCGGCTGCGGCGGGCGCGACGAAGCGCGTCCAGACCGTCACGCCGGCGAAGGACGGCAGCAGGCGGCGCACCCCGGCGGCCGCGCGCGCGTAGTCGGGCGTGGCCCAGGGGCTCGCGGGATCGGCGAACACGTGCTGCATGTCGACCACCACCAGCGCGGTCACGGGTCATGCGCGCGCCCGCTCGGCCTCCGGTGTCCGCTGCACGTCCGGCGTCGCCTCCTGCCGTCGCACCGCCGAGCGGGTGAGCAGCAGCGTGCCGAGGAATCCGATGAGGAGGGCGACGATCACGCCGAGGTTGGCGTAGGCCCACGGCCCGGTCCGGCCGCCGAGCCCGAACGGGTCGAGCAGGAAGCCCTCCCAGTTGAGCCACGCCGGCACGCCGTACGTGTTCGTCACGAGGCCCCAGCCGAGCACGGTGCCCGACGACGACGAGCAGGATCGGCACGGCCCGCACGTCGCCGTAGCGGCCGCGCCGGTCGTGCAGGTCGGCGTCCGAGTAGTCGCGGCGCCGGAGCGCGAAGTCGGCGAGGAACACCCCGCACCAGGCCGCGATCGGCACGCCGAGGGTGACGAGGAACGCCTCGAACGGCGACACGAAGTCGGGCGCGAAGAACGCGACGTAGATCGCGCCGACGATCATCACGACCCCGTCGACGCCCGCGGCGACGTAGCGCGGGATCGGGATGCCGGCCGACAGCAGGGCGAGGCCGGACGAGTAGATGTCGAGGACGGCGCCGCCGACGAGGCCGAGGATCGCGACGATCGCGAAGGGGATGAGGAACCAGACCGGCAGGATCGTGGTGAGGGCGCCGATCGGGTCGGCGCCGATCGCCTTGCTCAGCTTCGGCGAGGATCCGGCGAGCAGCAGGCCGAAGACGACGAGGACGATCGGCGCGATCGAGCCGCCGAACGTCGTCCACCAGAAGACGCCGCCGCTGCGGGTCGAGCGGGGCAGGTACCGCGAGTAGTCGGCGGCGGCGTTCACCCAGCCGAGGCCGAAGCCGGTCATCACGAACACGAGCGCGCCGATCACGGCCTGCGGGGACCCGGCGGCGAGCGACCCGACGGCCGTGAGGTCGATCTTCGGCACCGTCAGGACGATGTAGACCACGGTGAGCACCCCGGTGATCCCGGTGATCCAGACCTGCAGCCGCATGATCAGGCCGAAGCCCGCGATGCCGGCGCCGACGATCAGGGCCGCCACGACCACGAGGGCGACGATCTTCGTGGCGACGCCCGAACCGAGCCCGAGCTCGCCGAACACGGTCGCCGTCGCGAGCACCGCCAGCGCCGTGAGGGCGGTCTCCCATCCGACGGTCAGCACCCAGGAGATCACCGCCGGCACGCGGTTGCCGCGCACCCCGAACGCCGCCCGGCTCAGCACCATCGTCGGCGCCGAGCCGCGCTTGCCGGCCAGCGCGACGAAGCCGCAGAGCGCGAACGAGATCGACGATGCCGATGACGCCGACGAGCGTCGCCTGCCAGAACGAGATGCCGAAGCCGAGGATGAAGCTGCCGTAGCCGAGGCCGAGCACGGAGACGTTCGCGGCGAACCAGGGCCAGAAGAGGTCGCGCGCGCGGCCGTGCCGCTCCGACTCGGCGATGGTGTTCAGGCCGTTCAGCTCGATGCCGGCGCGGGCGCCGTCACGCGGCGCTGCGGGCTGCGAGATCTCGGTGGTCACGGCGCTCCCTCGGGGTCGGTGGCACCAGGGTATTGGTGCGGCCGCCCCCGCGGGGTCGCGGATGCGCGCCGCTCTAGACTTCCTGGAGTGACGGACGCCCCCCGACCGAATGGCACGGATCCGAGCCTCGACCGGCGGCGACCCGGGCGCCGCGGAGAGCGCCGAGGCGCATCCGGTGCTCGTCGTGGACTTCGGCGCCCAGTACGCGCAGCTCATCGCCCGCCGCGTGCGCGAGGCGGGCGTCTACTCGGAGATCGTGTCCCACGACGTGACCGCGGAGGAGATCGCCCGCCGCGCCCCGGCGGGGATCGTGCTGTCCGGCGGCCCGTCGAGCGTCTACGAGCCGGGCGCGCCCGCGCTGGATCCCGGCATCCTCGAGCTCGGGGTGCCGGTGCTCGGCATCTGCTACGGCTTCCAGGTGATGGCGCAGCAGCTCGGCGGTCGGGTGGCGCACACCGGGCGGCGCGAGTACGGCTCGACGCCCGTGCGGGTCGCGGACGGCGGCGGCGACGGGCTGCTCGACGGCGTGCCGGTGGAGCAGACGGTCTGGATGAGCCACGGCGACTCGGTCGCCGAGGCGCCGGACGGGTTCCGGGTGCTCGCGAGCAGCGAGTCGACGCCGGTCGCCGCGTTCGCGAGCGACGAGCGGCGGCTCTACGGCGTGCAGTGGCATCCCGAGGTGAAGCACTCCGCCTACGGCCAGCGGGTGCTCGAGAACTTCCTGCACGACCGGGCCGGGATCAGCGCGGACTGGAACGCCGGCAACGTGATCGCCGAGCAGGTGGAGCGGATCCGCGCGCAGGTCGGCGACGCCCGGGTGATCTGCGGGCTGTCCGGCGGCGTCGACTCGGCGGTCGCGGCGGCGCTCGTGCAGCGCGCGGTGGGGGAGCGGCTCACCTGCGTGTTCGTCGACCACGGCCTGCTGCGGGAGGGCGAGGCCGAGCAGGTGGAGCGCGACTTCGTCGCCGCGACGGGCGTGCGCCTCGTCACGGTGGACGCGGCGGAGCGCTTCCTCGGCGAGCTCGACGGGGTGTCCGATCCGGAGACGAAGCGCAAGACGATCGGGCGGGAGTTCATCCGCGCGTTCGAGCGCGCCGCGGCGGACGTCGTCCAGGAGGCGGCCGAGGCGGGGGAGGCGGTGCGGTTCCTCGTGCAGGGCACGCTCTACCCCGACGTCGTCGAGTCCGGCGGCGGCAGCGGCACCGCGAACATCAAGAGCCATCACAACGTCGGCGGGCCTGCCGGAGGACCTGCAGTTCGAGCTCGTCGAGCCGCTGCGCACCCTCTTCAAGGACGAGGTGCGCGAGATCGGCCGCCAGCTGGGGCTGCCCGAGGCGATCGTCGGGCGGCAGCCGTTCCCCGGGCCGGGGCTCGCGATCCGGATCGTGGGCGCGGTCACCCCCGACCGGCTCGCGACGCTGCGGCGGGCGGATGCGATCGTGCGTGAGGAGCTGTCCGCGGCGGGTCTCGACGACGAGATCTGGCAGTGCCCGGTCGTGCTGCTCGCGGATGTGCGCAGCGTCGGCGTGCAGGGCGACGGGCGGACCTACGGGCATCCGATCGTGCTGCGGCCGGTGTCGAGCGAGGACGCGATGACGGCGGACTGGACGCGGCTGCCCTACGACCTGCTCGCGCGGGTGTCGAACCGGATCACGAACGAGGTCGCCGGCGTGAACCGGGTGGTGCTCGACGTGACGAGCAAGCCCCCCGGCACGATCGAGTGGGAGTGAGGCCGCTCAAGGGAAGGCGCTGTCGGCCTTCCCGCAACCTCACTGCGCGCGGCCGTCAAGGACGCGCTGCAGACGCAGGAGTAGTACCCGAGCGGCTGGGTCAGGGCCTTCCCTGCGCGCTCACTGCGCGGGTCGGTCTCCGACCCGCTGCGATGTGGGAGTAGTACCCGAGCGGCCGGAACGCGATGTGGGCTTGCTGCTGCCCTGAAGGCGGCGGGCCCCTTCGGGCGCGACGGGCGTCCGATGACGCCCATCGGTGCCCGAAGCGGCCCGTGACCTGCCGGTTCCGGCCGGCTCAGCGGCCCGGGACCGAGTCGGCGAGCTCGGGCTGCGGACGCCCAGAGCTCGCGCTGCACGCGCAGGGCGAGCTGGTGCAGCACCGCCCGTCGACGTCCTCCGCGCACCTCGGCACGGTGTCGAGCACGCACAGCGCGCCGACGCGGTAGCCGTCGGGCGACTCGATGGGCGCGCCGGCGTAGAAGCGGAATCCCGCGGCGAGGAGGTCCGGATGCACCTCCGGGTCGAGCGTCAGGTCGCCGATCACGAGCACCTGGTCCCTGCGCACGGTGCGGTCGCAGAGCGTCTTCGCCCGTGGCTGCTCGAGGGGCAGGGCGCCGGGCACCGATCCGCCTCGGGGCCGGCGGTGGACTTCGCCCACCAGCGCTCGTGGTCGAGCAGCGAGACCGCCGCGGATGCGGTGCCGAAGGTGGTCCTCGCCGTCCGCACGATGCGGTCGAAGCGCTCCTCCGGCGCCGTGTCGAGCAGCCCGAGCGCCTCGACGGCCGCCTGGCGGCCCTGCTCGGGGTCGGGCCTGCTGCGGACGGCGCGCGGACCATCCGATGACTGCGCGGCGCGGGTGAGGCCCGGAACGAGCGCGGGCGCGATCATCTCGCCGAGCAGGGCGAAGGCCTCGGCGGACTGGTACCGCACCGATCGCCCCGCACGTCGTCGCGCTCGATGAACGTGACGCGTGGATCCGCCTCGCAGAGGGTCCGCGTGATGGCGTTCAGTCGACGGGCGTGCCGGTCGACGAGGTCGCCGAGCAGCCCGGAGGTCAGCGCGGACCGGCGGAGGCTGTGGATGCCGAGCACGACGATCGGGGTCACGGGCGCGGTGGCCCGGGTCAGCTCGGCGAGCATCGCGGAGATGGCGGACCGCCAGCGCCGAAGCGGCAGGAACGCTGCCGCGTCGGTCGCCCCGACGACGACCACGACGCCGTCGTACCGGTCGAGCCGCAGGGTGCCGAGCAGCGGCACCGCGGCTTCGATCGGGGTGCGCCGCCGCGCGACGAGATCCACGTCGACGCCCCGGCCGGTGACCGCTGCGAGCCGCCGGCCGATCTGGCCGGGCAGCGCCAGCTCCTGCGTGCGGACGCCGAAGCCGATCGCCGGCCCGTTGCCGAAGATCAGGATGCGATCCGGATCGGGTCCCTGCGCGTGGTACTGCGGAGGGTCCACCGGATGCGGCACCGAGTCGAGCTCGGACTGCATCCGACCGAGCAGCGCTCGGGCGATCGGACGCATGAGCGTTGCGAGCACGGGAAGGACTCCTCGAGAGGCGGGGCGGGGTCCGGGCAACGGTAGATGGACGCTCCCCGTCCGCCCCGTATTTCCTGGGCATCGGCGAGTCGGATCGATCAAAAGCGCCGCGTCGGGAGCGCGAGGACGGCGCATCTGCGCCGCAGAGGGGGAAGCGGACGGCCCGTGGCGAGCTGTCCAGGCCTTGATCGCGTGCACAGACGGAAGGAGGGTGCCCGTCCATATCGGACGGGCACCCTCCTCCATGCTGGTAGGTCGGCGGGCTAGCGGCGGCTCAGCAGCGCGAAGATGCGCAGGAACTCGACGTACAGCCACACGATGGTGACCATGAGGCCGAAGGCGCCGATCCAGCCGTACTTCGCGGGGAGCCCGCGGCGCACGCCCTGCTGGATCTGGTCGAAGTCGAGCACCAGCGAGTAGGCGGCGAGCACGACCGCGAGCAGGCCCACGATGACGCCGAGCGGGATGCCCGTGCCGGGGACGTTCACGTCGCTCGAGAGCCCGAACGGCGAGTTCGCGCCGGAGAAGAGCATGATGCCGGCCTCGACGAGGCGGAACACGAGGTAGCCGACCATCGCGATGAGGAAGATCTTCGTCGCGCGGGCCGACGCGCGGATCTTGCCGCTCGCGAAGAGCGCGAGCGTGACGCCGACGGTGACGAGCGTGGCGAGCACGGCCTGGATGGCCACGCCCGGGTAGGCGCTGCTCGAAGATCGCGGTGATGCCACCGATGAAGAGGCCTTCGAACGCCGCGTAGCCGATGATCAGCGGCCACGGACGGCTGGCGCTTGAACGTGTTGACCATCGCCAGCGCGAAGCCGATGAGGGCACCCACGATCGCGAGGCCGGGCACGAACCATCCGACGGCGCCCGTGGCGAGCAGCACCGCGAAGAGCACGACGGTCTTGACCGAGGTGTCCTCGTAGGTCATCCGGTTCGTCTCGGCCGGGGTCGCCGACGGGCGCTCGTAGAGCTCCTCGAGCGTGGCCGCGCTGACCGGGGCGTTGTTGCGGAACGCCGGGTTGTTGGAGAGGGCGGGATTCGCCATGGTTCCTTCTGCTTCGAACGGGCCGACGGGCGAGATGCCCATCGGTGAACTGCTCATTTTACGGCGTGTCGGAGCTCGCAGCGGGCGGCCCGCCTATGCGGTTCCTATGGACGAGGCGGACACGCAGCGCGTACTCACGGGCGAGCCACGCGCCGACCACGACACCGATGACGACGCTCCAGAACGTCATGGTCTTGTCGGAGACGTGGGAGAAGGTGGATGCGAGGGCCAGGCCGAGGCCGAGCGGCAGCATGAGCGTCCAGTAGGTCATGGGCGGCCGGCGTCGAACGAGCAGCCAGCAGGGCAGCAC
This sequence comes from uncultured Actinomycetota bacterium, assembly GCA_963771645.1. Taxonomy (GTDB): domain Bacteria; phylum Actinomycetota; class Actinomycetes; order Actinomycetales; family Microbacteriaceae; genus Amnibacterium. The sequence continues at coordinate 156,873 of CAVYUH010000002.1, forward strand.
GAACGCGAGCAGCCACATCGTCTTCGGGCCGGTGATGGTGCACCAGCAGAAGATCAGCGACGGCACCGCGACGGCCGCGCGCGCGAGCGGACGGCCGGGCTGCACGGCCCATCCGGCGAGATGCACGGCCGATCCGAGCAGGCCGAGCGACAGGGTGACCGCCGTCGTCTGCGAGACCAGCGCGGCGCCCGCGATGAGCAGCGCGACGCCGACGACGTACCGGCCCCGGTAGTCGCCCCAGGTCAGCGCCAGCCGCGAGGTCGGCTCGGGCGCGGGGAGCCCCCGGAGCACGAAGCGCGGCATCATCCCGCACACGGTACAAGCCGCCTCGCGCCGCACCCGGGAGGCGCGAGGCGGCATCTCCCTGAGGCCATGCCGACGGCTCGCCGCTCGTGATCGCGCATCGCGGCGGGGCGGTACCGCCCGGGACGACGCGTCGACGCGCACCTGCTCGCCGTCGACCGGCCACGGCCGGCCACGTCCGGGGCCGCCGGGGGTCTCGGTCTTCGCCGACCACCCCGACCTCGCCCGCGCGGCGCTCGGGCGGGCGGAGCCCGTCGGTGCCCGCGCCTAACATCGACTCCCATGGCGCAGCTCGTCGAACACTCCTCGGCGCTGCTCGAGGGGCTGAACCCGCAGCAGCGCGAGGCGGTGCTCCACCGCGGCCCGGCGCTGCTCATCGTCGCGGGCGCCGGCTCGGGCAAGACCCGGGTGCTGACCCACCGGATCGCGAGCCTGCTCGAGTCGCGGGAGGCGTGGCCGAGCCAGATCCTCGCGATCACCTTCACGAACAAGGCCGCGGGGGAGATGCGCGAGCGCGTCCGGGCGCTCGTCGGGCAGCAGAGCTCGGACGGCATGTGGATCTCGACGTTCCACTCCGCCTGCGTGCGGATCCTGCGTCGCGAGGCCGAGATCTTCGGCTACGCCCGCGGCTTCACGATCTACGACTCCGGCGACAGCCGGGCGCTCATCAAGCGGATCATCAAGGAGCTCGAGGCCGATGTGCTCGGCTTCTCGGTGGCGAACGTCGCCGCGAAGATCTCGAAGCTGAAGAACGAGCTCGTCGACGTCGACACCTTCGCGCGGCAGGCGAACATGTCGGATCCGCAGGAGGCGACCTTCCTCGAGATCTTCCGGCAGTACACCCGCACGCTCACGGCCGCGAACGCGTTCGACTTCGACGATCTGATCGCCCAGACCGTCTACCTCTTCCGGGCCTTCCCGCACATCGCCGAGCTCTACCAGCGGCGGTTCCGGCACATCATGGTCGACGAGTACCAGGACACGAACCACGCCCAGTACTCCTTCATCCGCGAGCTGACCCGCCCGCCCGCCACCTCCCGTGGGCAGAGCCTGCCGCCCGCCTCGCTCACGGTCGTCGGCGACTCGGACCAGTCGATCTACGCCTTCCGCGGCGCGGACATCCGCAACATCGTCGAGTTCGAGCACGACTACCCCGAGGCCAAGGTGGTGCTGCTCGAGCAGAACTACCGGTCGACGCAGACGATCCTCGACGCCGCGAACGCGGTGATCTCGAACAACTTCGACCGCAAGCCGAAGAACCTCTTCACCGTCGACGGGGCCGGCTCGAAGATCGTCGGCTTCACCGGGTACTCCGGCCACGACGAGGCGCAGTTCGTCGCCGACGAGATCGAGCAGCTGCACCGGGAGGGCATGGAGTACCGCGACATCGCGGTCTTCTACCGCACCAACTCGCAGACCAGAGCGCTGGAGGAGATCCTCATCCGCTCGGCCGTGCCGTACCGCATCCTCGGCGGCACGAAGTTCTACGAGCGGGCCGAGATCAAGGACGCGATGGCGTACCTGATCGCGGTGGCGAACCCGGCGGACTCGCTCGCGGTGCGGCGCATCCTGAACACCCCCAAGCGCGGCATCGGACCCGCCACCGAGACCCAGCTCGCCGGGTACGCCGAGCGCAACGGCATGGTGTTCCGCGAGGCGCTGCGCCACGCGGCCGAGCTCGGGCTGGGGCCGAAGGTGACGAAGGCGATCACCGACCTGTCGGGCCTGCTCGACGAGGCCACCGTGCTCACCGTCCCGCCGCGAGGAGGGGATGGCTCCGATCCCGGTGTTCGACGTGCTCGCGCTGCTGCTGAAGCGCAGCGGCTACGTCGACGTGCTGCGCGCCAGCCGCGACCCGCAGGACGAGGCGCGCGTCGAGAACATCGAGGAGCTCCTGGCCGTCACGAAGGAGTTCCAGCGGAACAACCCCGACGGGCTGCTGATCGACTTCCTCACCGAGGTGGCGCTGGTCGCCGCCGCCGACGAGCTCGACGACTCGAGCGGCACGGTGTCGCTGATGACGCTGCACACCGCGAAGGGGCTCGAGTTCCGCGCCGTGTTCCTCACCGGCGTCGAGGAGGACCTGCTGCCGCACCGCATGTCGGCCAACGAGCCGGGCGGCCCCGCGGAGGAGCGCCGGCTGTTCTACGTCGGCATCACCCGGGCCCGCGAGCGGCTCCACCTGTCGCTCGCGATGACGCGCTCCCAGTACGGCGAGACCTCGGTGTCGTCGCCGAGCCGGTTCCTCGCCGAGATCCCGGGCGAGCTCATCGAGTGGCGGCAGTCGCCCGGCATGACGGGCCCCGGCGGCACGCGCGTCGCCGGCAGCCTCGCCTGGTCCGGGCGCAGCGGTGGCGACGAGGCCCCGGCGAAGCCGAAGACCGAGTGGACGAACCGGGTCAGCGGCAAGGTGCGGGACAACGGGGAGCTCGAGCTGTCCGTCGGCGACCGCATCCGGCACGACGACTTCGGCGAGGGCCGCGTGCAGGCGGTCACCGGCGTCGCGGCGAAGCGCATCGCCGAGGTGCTGTTCGACACGGCCGGCCGCAAGCGCCTGCTGATCAAGGTCGCCCCGATCACGAAGCTCTGACCGCGTGGACCGGATCCGGCCGTTCCGCGGCGAGGACACCGAGCCCGTCGTCGATCTGTGGCGCCGCTGCGGGCTGACCCGCCCGTGGAACGACCCGTACCGCGACATCGAGCGGAAGCGCGCGGTGCAGCCGGAGCTGTTCCTCGTCACCGAGCGCGACGAGGTGGTGATCGCGACGGCGATGGCGGGGTACGACGGCCACCGCGGCTGGGTCTACTACGTCGCGGTCGAGCCGGCCCTGCAGGGCGCCGGCATCGGACGGGCGCTGCTCGACGAGGTGGAGCAGCGGCTGCTCGCGCTCGGCTGCCCGAAGGTGAACGTGCAGATCCGCGAGCGGCAACGAGCCGGTCGCCGAGTTCTACCGGCGCCTCGGCTACGCGGAGGACGGCGCGTCCGGCTTCGGCAAGCGCCTGATCCCCGACGCCTGACCGCCCTACGGAGCCGCCCGGGACAGCGGCTGCGCGGGCGGCCGGTCCGGGCGGGGCGCGTGCCCGCCCGGGTCGGCCGAAACGGCCCGGCGGCGAGGGCCGTGGGCGGGGGTCAGCCGATGCGGGGACGCAGCACGCGCTGCGGCGACGCCGGCTTCGCCGGGGCCGCGGGAGCCGCGAGCGAGGGGATCTCGTCGCGGCTCGACGCCCGCGGTGCGCAGCAGCGCCTCGCGCTCGTCGCTCGAGAGGTGCTCGACGAGCAGGGCGCGCACCGCCGTGACGTGCGCGGATCCGGCGAGCTCGAACTTCTGCTGACCGAGCCGCGTCATCGTGACCGCGTGGATGCGGCCGGCCTTGCGGCGCTCGATGAGCTCCCGGTGCTCCATGCGCGTGAGCTGGTGCGACAGGCGGCTCTTGTCCCAGCCGAGCTGCGCAGCGAGCTCGTTCTGGCGCAGCTGCCGGCTCGGCGCCTCGAGCAGGCACGACGAGCACGTCGAACTCCGAGGTCGAGAGGTCAGCAGCGGCCCGGATCTCCGACTCGACGACGCCCTGGGCGAGGTCGGTGAGGCGCTGGATGAAGCGCCACGTCGACGCCTCGCCCTGCGTGAGCTCCTCGGCCATGAAGAGACTGTATTGGCCGGAAGGTTGACGCGGCAACGCACCTCGCCCGACCCGGGGGAGGGCACCAGGGGCCCGGGGGTAGGCTCTTCGCCGGTTCGGATCCGGATGGAGGACCTGCACGGTGGATCTCTTCGAGTACCAGGCGCGCGACCTGTTCGAGCACTACGGCGTCCCCGTGCTCGCGGGCATCGTCGCGGACACCCCCGAGGAGGCGCGAGCCGCCGCTGAGCGACTCGGCGGCACCGTCGTGGTCAAGGCGCAGGTGAAGACCGGCGGCCGCGGCAAGGCCGGCGGCGTGAAGGTCGCCCGGTCGGCCGACGAGGCGGAGGAGGCCGCGAAGGCGATCCTCGGCCTCGACATCAAGGGCCACGTCGTGAAGCGGGTCATGGTCGCCGCCGGCGCCCGCATCGACCGCGAGTTCTACATCTCGATCCTGCTCGACCGGGCGAACCGCTCCTACCTCTCCCTCTCCTCCTACGAGGGCGGCATGGAGATCGAGGAGCTCGCCGTCGAGCGTCCCGAGGCCCTCGCTCGCGTCGAGGTCGACCCGCTCGAGGGCGTGACGGCCGACAAGGCCGAGGCCATCGCCCGCGCGGCGCGGTTCCCCGAGGAGCTGATCGGCAAGGTCGCGCCCGTCTTCGAGCGCCTCTGGCAGGTCTACCGCGACGAGGACGCCACGCTCGTCGAGGTGAACCCGCTCGTGCTCACCGAGTCGGGCGAGGTCATCGCCCTCGACGGCAAGGTGACCCTCGACGACAACGCGGCGTTCCGTCACCCCGAGCACGCGGCCCTCGCGGACGCGGGCGACGTCGACCCGCTCGAGGCGAAGGCCAAGGAGCACGACCTCAACTACGTGAAGCTCGACGGCCAGGTCGGCGTGATCGGCAACGGCGCCGGGCTCGTCGATGTCGACGCTCGACGTCGTCTCCTACGCGGGCGAGCGGCACGGCGGCGTGAAGCCGGCGAACTTCCTCGACATCGGCGGCGGCGCCTCGGCCGAGGTGATGGCCGCCGGGCTCGACGTCATCCTGAACGACCCGCAGGTCAAGAGCGTCTTCGTGAACGTGTTCGGCGGCATCACCGCCTGCGACGCGGTCGCCAACGGCATCGTCGGCGCGCTGAAGAGCCTCGGCGACGAGGCGAACAAGCCGCTCGTCGTGCGGCTCGACGGCAACAACGTCGAGGAGGGGCGGCGCATCCTCGCGGAGGCGGCGCATCCGCTCGTCACGGTCGTCGACACGATGGACGCAGCGGCCGAGAAGGCCGCCGAGCTGGCTGCGGCCTGAGGGGATTCGAGGACCATGTCGATCCTGATCGGGACGGACACGAAGATCATCGTCCAGGGGCTCACCGGCTCCGAGGGCACGAAGCACGCCACCCGCATGCTCGCCTCCGGCGCGCAGGTCGTCGGCGGCGTGAACCCGCGCAAGGCCGGCACGACCGTCGAGATCGGCGGCAGGACGCTGCCGATCTTCGGCACGGTCGCCGAGGCGATGGCCGAGACGGGCGCCGACACGAGCGTCGTCTTCGTGCCGCCCGCCTTCGCGAAGGCCGCAGTGGTCGAGGCGGTCGAGGCGGGGATCCCGCTCTGCGTCGTCATCACCGAGGGCATCCCCGTGAAGGACTCGGCCGAGTTCTGGGCGCTCGCGAAGTCGAAGGGCGGCGCGACGCGCATCATCGGCCCGAACTGCCCCGGCGTGATCAGCCCCGGCAAGTCGAACGCGGGGATCATCCCGGCGACGATCACCGGCCCGGCCCGATCGGCCTCGTGTCGAAGTCCGGCACCCTGACCTACCAGATGATGTTCGAGCTCGCGGACATCGGCATCTCCACCGCCGTCGGCATCGGCGGCGACCCGATCATCGGCACGACGCACATCGACGCGCTCGCCGCGTTCGAGGCGGATCCCGAGACCAAGGCGATCGTGATGATCGGCGAGATCGGCGGGGACGCCGAGGAGCGGGCCGCGGAGTTCATCCGGGAGAACGTCACGAAGCCGGTCGTCGCGTACGTCGCCGGATTCACCGCGCCCGAGGGCAAGACGATGGGTCACGCGGGCGCGATCGTCTCGGGCTCGGCCGGCACCGCCCAGGCGAAGAAGGAGGCCCTGGAGGCCGCCGGGGTGAAGGTCGGCCTGACGCCGAGCGAGACCGCGGCGCTGATGCGCGAGGTCTTCGCGGCCTGACGCCTCCCCGGCGGTGCGCTTCTGCGCCGACACGCCGGCTCCTCTAGTCTCCCCGGATCGACATCGACACCCCGCCCGACGCCGCAGACCGCGTGCGCGATCGCTGGTCGGCGCCGCTCGTGGGTGCCGTCGACGCCGCCCTCGCGGTCGCGATCCCCGTCGGCGTGCTCGTGCTCGCGGCACTCGTGGCGTGGGCAGGGCTGGGCGCGACCGGTCCGTGGACCGCGTTCCTCGCCGCGGCCGCCGACGTCTGGTTCCTCGGCCACGGCGTCGACGTCGTGGTCGCCGCGACGCCGGCGTTCCCGATCACGCTGGCGCTGCTCGGCCCCGCCCTCGTGACGGTGCTCGCCGGCGATGCGTGCGGGCCGGCGCGCGGGACGCACCACGGTGCCCGGCCTCGCGATCGCGGCCGGCCTGCTGGTCGTGCTCGCCGGTTCGATCCTCCTGCTCCTCGCGTCGGCGACCGACGGGCGCGGGCCCGGACGGGCTGCAGGCGGTGGTCCTGCCGGTGCTCGTCTACGGGGTCGCCGCGGTGGCGGGGCTGCTGCCCGGCCGTCGCCCGACTCGGAGCGGACCGGTCGCCGCGGGTCTCCGTGGCGGTGCGGGCGCCGCCGCAGCCGCGCTCGCCGCGGGCGGCGTCGCCGTCGCGGTGCTGCTGGCGGTGCACCTGCCGACCGTCGTCGGCCTCTACGAGTCGTCGTCGGCAGGGATCGCCGGGGGCCTCGCGCTCACGGTGCTGCAGATCGCGCTGCTGCCGACGTCGTCGTCTGGGCCGCCGCCTGGTTCACCGGCGCGGGCTTCGCCCTCGGTGCCGGCTCATCGGTGGGCCCGCTGGGCACGGCCGTCGGGCCCCTGCCGTCCCTGCCGCTGCTCGGCGCGCTGCCGCAGCACGTCGCCGCCTTCGGCCTCGCCGGGGTGCTCGTGCCGGTGCTCGCGGGCTTCGGCGTCGGCATCGCCCTGCGGCTCCGCGGCGACGCCGGTCCCGGCGCCGCTCGGCTCCTCGGCACCGCGCTCGCCAGCGGGGTGACCGCGGGCGCGCTGCTCGGCCTGCTCTCCCTCGCCGCATCCGGGGCGATCGGTCCCGGCCGGCTGGCGGAGGTCGGGCCGGATGCGCTGCAGGTCGCCTGGCGCGCCGCCGTCGAGGTCGGGATCGGCGCGCTGGTCGGGTCCGGTGGTCGTGCGGCCCCGGGCGGTGCCGGAGGACGGCCGTCCGATGGCCGACGGAGGCGCCCCGGTAGTCTTCCGGGGTGCTCGCGGTCGTCGTCCTGATCTCGGGCAGCGGCACCAACCTGCGGGCGCTGCTCGAGCGCTGCGCCGACCCGGCCTTTCCCGTCCGGGTGCTCGCGGTCGGGGCCGACCGGGACGCCACCGGCATCGTGCACGCCGAGGAGTTCGGCATCCCGTCGTTCCTCGTGCCGTAACCGCCTACCCCTCCCGCGAGGCCTGGGGCGACGCGCTGCTGGCCCAGCTCGCGCAGTGGCGGCCCGACGTCGTGGTGCTCTCCGGGCTGATGCGCCTGCTGCCGCCGAAGGTCGTCGACGCGCTGGCGCCCCGGCTGCTGAACACCCACCCCGCCTACCTGCCCGAGTTCCCCGGCGCCCATGCCGTGCGCGACGCCCTCGCCGCCGGGGTCCACCGAGACCGGCGCGAGCGTGATCGTCGTCGACCGGGGCGTCGACAGCGGGCCGGTGCTCGCGCGGGAGCGCGTGCGCATCGAGCCGGGGGACACCGAGGCCGATGCTGCACGAGCGCATCAAGCCCGTCGAGCGGCGCCTGCTCGCCGACGTGCTCGAGGGCGTGGCCACCGGACGGATCGAGTTGAAGGAGAAGGTGGCATGAGCCAGCAGCGGGACCGGGTCCGGATCGCGAGGGCGCTGCTCTCGGTCAGCGACAAGCGCGGGCCTCGTCGAGCTCGGCAGGGCGCTCGCGGATGCGGGCGTCGTGCTCGTCTCCACCGGGTCGACCGCCGCGACGCTCGTGAGCGCCGGGCTGCCCGTCACCGAGGTGGCCGAGGTCACGGGCTTCCCCGAGAGCCTCGACGGCAGGGTGAAGACCCTGCATCCGGCGATCCACGCGGGCCTGCTCGCCGACCTGAACCGCCCGGAGCACGCCGAGCAGCTCGCCGAGCTCGGCATCGCGCCCTTCGAGCTCGTCGTCTCGAGCCTCTACCCGTTCGAGCGCACGGTCGCCTCGGGGGCCGAGGACGCGGCAGTGATCGAGCAGATCGACATCGGCGGCCCCGCGCTCGTGCGCGCAGCCGCGAAGAACCACGCGAACGTCGCCGTCGTCACCTCCGTCGCGCAGTACGACGGGATCGTCGCCGCGCTCGATGCCGGCGGCACGACCCTCGCCGAGCGGCGGGCGCTCGCCGCTGCCGCGTTCGGCCGGATCGCCGACTACGACCTCGCGATCGCGAACTGGTTCGCCCGCGCGGCGGAGCCGGAGAAGGCGGAGGCCGCCTCGACCGTCGAGGGCGACTACCGGTTCACCGTCACGCCGCTGCGCTACGGCGAGAACGCCCACCAGTCGGCGTCGCTCTGGCGCGAGCCGGCGGGCCGCGGGCTCGCGCAGGCCGTGCAGCTGCACGGCCGCGAGATGAGCTACAACAACTACGTCGACGCGGACGCCGCCGTCCGCGCCGTGCTCGACTTCGACGAGCCGGCGGTGGCGGTCGTGAAGCACGCGAACCCGTGCGGGATCGCCGTCGCTCCGCCGCGGGCACCGGATCCGATCGCGGCGGCGCATCGGCGTGCGAACGACTGCGACCCGGTCTCCGCGTTCGGCGGGGTGATCGCCGCGAACCGGACGGTCACGCTCGGATATGGCCGAGGCGGTCGCGCAGATCTTCACCGAGGTGATCGTCGCGCCCGACTTCGAGCCCGAGGCGCTCCAGGTGCTGTCGGCGAAGAAGAACATCCGCATCCTCGAAGCTGCCCGCGGGCTTCGCGCTGCCGGCGACGGAGTTCCGGCAGGTGTCCGGGGGCGTGCTCGTGCAGGAGCCCGACCGCTTCACCGCGCTCGACCCCGCGACGTGGCGGCAGGTCACCGGCGCGCCGGTCGATCGCGGAGACCCTCGCGGACCTCGTCTTCGCCTGGAAGGCGTGCCGCTCGGTGAAGTCGAACGCGATCCTGCTCGCCGACCACGGCGCTGCCGTCGGCATCGGCATGGGCCAGGTGAACCGGGTCGACTCCTGCCATCTCGCCGTCACGCGCGCGGGGCAGCGCGCCGCCGGCTCGGTCGCCGCCTCCGACGCCTACTTCCCCTTCGCGGACGGCGCCCAGGTGCTGCTCGACGCCGGGGTGCGGGCGATCGTGCAGCCCGGTGGATCGGTGCGCGACGCCGAGGTGATCGCCGCGGTCGAGGCCGCCGGCGTCGCCATGCTGCTCACGGGGGAGCGGCACTTCTTCCACTGAGCAGGAATGCTGAGCGATTTCCCCGGGTTCGGACTGATGCACTCGGCGGTCTCATAGACTGCAAGGCTCCCTCGGCACGACCGCACGAGGGTGCCGGCCGGCCGCACCGGCCGCGAGGGGTAGGAGGCCACCATGAACCCGATTCTCGTTCCCGGGTACGCCGTCCCCGCCCGGCCGGTCCGCCTCGCCTGACCGCGACCCGGACCGCCGCCTCTCCCGCGCCGACAGGCGCAGCCCCACCCGCGCCGACGACGGCGCACCCCCATCGAGTCGACGCACGGAACCCGTGCGCGCCGATACGAAGGACTGCTGTGACTCGAACCGCGAAACCGGCCAAGCCGGCGCGCGCCCCATCCGTTCTCACCGCGATGCGCAAGCTGATGCCGTTCGCCCGCCCGGCGATCCCGAACGTGCTCGTCGCCATGGTGATGGCGCTCGCCGCCTCGCTCGTCTCGCTCGCCATCCCGCAGGTGCTGCAGCGACTCGTCGACGGTCCGCTCAGCACGGGCGACCCGTCGGCGGTGCCCGGGGCCGTCGCCCTCGTCGCGGTCCTCGGCGCGGTCGAGGCCGGCCTCTACGCGCTGCGCCGCACCTACATCATCGGCCCGCGACCGGGGTCGAGACCCGGATGCGCCGCGCCCTCTACGCGAAGCTGCAGGACCTCCCGGTCGCGTTCCACGACCGCTGGCCGAGCGGCCAGCTGCTGTCGCGCTCGATGAGCGACCTCAGCCTCATCCGCCGGTTCATCGCGTTCGGCGTCGTCTACCTCGTCGTGAACGTCATCACGATCGGCATCGGCGTCGTCGTGCTGCTGGTGCTGAACCCGCTGCTCGCGGTGATCTTCACCCTCTGCTCGATCCCGCTGTGGATCAACGGCTTCCGCTTCGAGCAGCGCTACAACGTCGTCGCCCGGCGCAGCCAGGACCAGGCCGGCGACCTCGCCACCCTCGTCGAGGAGTCGGTGCACGGCATCCGCGTGCTGAAGGCGTTCGGCCGCGGCCGCACCGCCCTCGAGCAGTTCGCGAACCGCGCCGAGGAGCTGCGCGGCACCGAGATCGAGAAGTCCCGGGCGGTCGCCGGCATCTGGCTCTGGCTGCTGCTCGTGCCCGACGTCGCGTTCGCGCTCTGCCTGCTCGCCGGGGTGTGGCAGGCCACCCTCGGCAACATGACCGTCGGCGGCCTCGTCGCGTTCTTCGCCACCGCCACCGTGCTGCGCTTCCCGCTCGAGTCGATCGGCTTCCTGCTCTCGATGCTGTTCGACACCCGTGCGGCCGTCGATCGCCTCTCCGAGGTGTTCGACAGCGAGAACACGGTGCGCGATCCCGAGCATCCGAAGCACCTGACCGAGGCGCGGGGCCGGCTCACGTTCGAGGGCGTCCGGTTCGGGTACCCCGACACGGGTCCCGACGCGCGGCCGCTGCTCGACGGGGTCGATCTCGCGATCGAGCCGGGCGAGACGATGGCGCTGGTCGGCCTCACCGGCTCCGGCAAGACGACCATGGTCGAGCTCGCCGGCCGCCTCTACGACGTCACGGGCGGCGCCGTGAAGCTCGACGGCGTCGACATCCGCGACCTCACCCGGCAGGAGCTGCGCACCCACATCGCGATGGCGTTCGAGGACGCGACCCTCTTCTCCGCGAGCGTGCGCGACAACGTGCTGCTCGGGCGACCGGACGCGGGGGAGGAGGCGCTCGTCGAGGCCCTCGAGATCGCGCAGGCCGCGTTCGTGTACGACCTCCCCGAGGGGCTGGACACGCGGATCGGCGAGGAGGGGCTCAGCCTCTCCGGCGGTCAGCGGCAGCGGCTCGCGCTCGCGCGCGCCGTCGCGGCGAACCCCGCGGTGCTCGTGCTCGACGACCCGCTCTCCGCCCTCGACGTCGACACCGAGGCACTCGTCGAGGCCGCGCTGCGGCGCGTGCTCACCCGCACGACCGCGCTGATCGTGGCCCACCGGCCCTCGACCGTGCAGCTCGCGGACCGCGTGGCGCTGATCGAGGAGGGGCGGATCCTCGACGTCGGCACCCACTCCGAGCTGCTCGCGCGGAGCGGCCGCTACCGCTTCGTGATCTCCAGCTTCGACGAACGACCGCAGCCCGACCGGGCGGAGGTGCGCGCATGACCGCGGTGATCGGTGTCCAGGGTGAGGAGCGCGGCGCGGACCTGACCGTGGCGGAGCGGAAGCAGCTCCGCCGCCGCTCCGTGCGGCTGCTCGGCAGCCTGATGCGGCCGCTGCGCGGGCGACTCGTCTGGACGATGGGGCTCGTCATCGTGAGCACGGCGCTGCAGGCCCTCGGGCCCGCCGTGATCGCGTGGGGCATCGACACCGGCCTGCCCGCGCTCCAGAAGGGGATGGCGCTGCCGCTGCTCGGCGCCGTCGCCGTCTACCTCGTCGCGGGCGTGCTCGCCGGCACCCTGATCGCCGCCTACACGATCCAGACCGCCCAGGTCGCCCAGGCGATCCTCATCGACCTGCGCAAGCGGGTGTTCCTGCAGACCCAGCGGCTGAGCCTCGAGTTCCACGAGACCTACACGTCGGGTCGGATCATCTCGCGGCAGACGAGCGACCTCGACTCGATCCGGGAGCTGCTCGACGGCGGCGTGAACGAGCTCGTGATGAGTGTGCTCTACATGCTGTTCACGGCGGTCGGCCTCCTGCTCGTCGACCCGACCAGCGGCCTCGTGCTCGTCTGCTCGTTCCTGCCGCTCGCCCTGCTGCTCCGCTGGTTCCAGCGGAAGTCGGAGGCGGTCTTCCGCGAGTCCCGCGTGGCGTCGGCGAAGCTGATCGTGCACTTCGTCGAGACGATGACGGGCATGCGGGCCGTGCAGGCCTTCCGCAAGGAGGGCCGCAACAACGACGAGTACGGCGAGCTGGCCGAGAACTACCGGCGCATCAACGCCCGCTCCATCCGCCTGTTCGCGGTGCTCGACCCGGGTCTGACCCTGATCGGCAACCTCACGGTGGCGGTCGTGCTGCTCATCGGCGGCTTCCGCGTCGCCTCCGGCGGCCTCGCGATCGGCGTCCTGCTGGCCGTGGTGCTCTACGCGCGGCGGTTCTTCGACCCGATGGAGGACCTCGCCACGTTCTACAACTCCTACCAGTCGGCCGCCGCCGCCCTGGAGAAGGTGTCGGGCGTGCTCGAGGAGCGGCCCTCAGTCCCGGAGCCGGTGTCCCCCGTGCCGCTGCCGCGGCCGGTGCGGGAGCCCGGGACGGCCGGACCGGGATCGGTGCGGTTCGAGCACGTGCGCTTCCAGTACAAGGAGGGGCGCGAGGTGCTGCCGCTGTTCGACCTCGACGTGCCGGCGGGGCAGACCATCGCGCTCGTCGGGTCGACGGGTGCCGGCAAGTCGACGCTCGCGAAGCTGATCGCACGCTTCTACGACCCGTCGGCGGGCCGGATCACCCTCGACGGCGTCGACCTGCGCGAGCTCGCGAGCAACGACCTGCACCGCGCGATCGTCATGGTGACGCAGGAGGCGTACCTCTTCTCCGGATCCGTCGCGGACAACATCGCGCTCGGCAAGCCGGGCGCGTCCCGGGCGGAGATCGTCGCGGCCGCCGAGGCGGTGGGCGCCGACGGCTTCATCCGGAGCCTGCCCGGGGGCTACGACACCGATGTGAACAAGCGCGGCGGCCGCGTCTCGGCCGGGCAGCGCCAGCTGATCTCGTTCGCGCGCGCGTTCCTCGCCGACCCCGAGGTGCTGATCCTCGACGAGGCGACCGCCTCGCTCGACATCCCGAGCGAGCGGCTCGTGCAGGAGGCCCTGCAGACGCTGCTCGCCGACCGGACGGCCCTGATCATCGCCCACCGGCTCTCGACCGTCGCGATCGCCGACCGGGTGCTCGTGATGGAGCACGGCCGGATCGTGGAGGACGGGACGCCCGCCGATCTCATCGCCGGCACCGGCCGCTTCGCCACCCTCCACGCCGCCTGGAAGGACAGCCTGGTCTGATCGGTCAGGCGGGGGACCAGGCCGCCTCGCGCAGGTCGATGCGGTAGCCCGCCGGGGTGTCCGAGGGGAGCAGCGGCGTGCCCTCCGCGTCGTAGTGGGCGCGGGCCTCGGCCTCGAGGCCGGAGGGCGGATGGCCGCCGGCCCGGACCACGCGCCACCAGGGCATGCCGGAGCCGTGGTACCGCATCACCATGCCGACCGCCCGCGCCCCGGGCCGCCCGAAGGTCCACGCGACGTCCCCGTAGGTCATGACGCGGCCGGGCGGGATCCCGGCCACGACCTCGAGCACGGCGTCGGTGTAGTCCCCGGAGCGCTCGAACACCGCCATCAGGGGAGCCCGTTCAGCGGCACGGCGTCGCGATCGGCTCGCGGACCGGAGCGGCCCGTCAGCTCAGCGCCATCGCTCCGATGACCTCGCCGAACTGGGTCTCGCCGATGGGGGCGAAGCCGAGGTGCAGGAAGAACTCCTCCGGGCCCTCCTCGCCGCGCTCCCAGATGACCGTGAGCCGGTCGAAGCCGCGCTTGCGCGCCTCGTCGGCCAGGCCGTGGATGGCGAAGCGCCCGACGCCGTGCCCCTGCGCGGTGGCCTTCACGTTGATCGACCAGACGCAGCAGCGGAACTCCTCGCGCGGCTCGTCGGGGTCGAGGTTGCCCTTGATGAACCCGACGACCTCCTTGCCCTCGAGCACGACGCGCGGCCACGACCCCGCCTGGTTCAGGGTGCGTTCCGCCTCGGCCAGCGAGACGGGCGTGGCGTAGGCCTCCTGCCCCGGCTTCAGTGTCAGGGAGTTCGCCGCGACGATGTTGGTCGCGTTCAGCGCTTCGAGTCGGAGCGTCGGCATGCGCACAGGCTAGTGGGGCGTCGCATGGGTCGGCGATGCCCCCATCGGACGTATCCGAGGAATGCGCATCGGCGCCTCGATACGATTGCGGGCGGTCCACCCGGATCCTTTCGATGGGCGGACCCCGAGATCCGAGGAGAGAACAGCGTGGAGAAGATCAAGGTCGAGGGCACGGTCGTCGAGCTCGACGGCGACGAGATGACGCGGATCATCTGGCAGTCGATCAAGGACACGCTGATCCACCCCTATCTCGATGTGGACCTGGAGTACTACGACCTCGGCATCGAGAAGCGCGACGAGACCGACGACCAGATCACGATCGATGCGGCGAACGCGATCAAGAAGCACGGCGTCGGCGTGAAGTGCGCGACGATCACGCCCGACGAGGCGCGGGTCGAGGAGTTCGGCCTGAAGAAGATGTGGCGGAGCCCGAACGGCACCATCCGCAACATCCTCGGCGGCGTCATCTTCCGCGAGCCCATCGTGATCTCGAACATCCCGCGCCTCGTGCCCGGCTGGAACAAGCCGATCGTGATCGGCCGTCACGCGTTCGGCGACCAGTACCGCGCCACCGACTTCGTGTTCG
>CAVYUH010000003.1:0-516610 GCA_963771645.1 uncultured Actinomycetota bacterium
GACGTCCCGCATCCCGTCCGTTGCATGAACGGGCGGTTACGGTCGCATTCCGTCTCCATGAGAACGGCGGCGTCGTGTCGTCCCGACCGGTTAGCCTGAACCCGATCCGGCGGAAGGGCATCGGGATGAGTGCACGCAGGTGGGAGCGGTCCACGCTCACCGGCCTGCGGAGCGCCTGTTCCGAGGCGCAAGCCATAGCGCCGTCGCGCAGAACCAGGGTGTCGTCCGTCGGGCGGCGCCCTTCTTCGTTCCCGGGGCCCGTGTGCCGCGGCGGCGGTGGGCATCCCGCCTGGAACCGGATCGATTCGAGTCGAACCCCTGCAAGCCGTGCAGGCCGCTTCGAGAGGAACGCCGATGCGCACCCTGGTCCTGAACGCCGGATACGAGCCGCTTGCGGTGGTGTCCTTCAAACGAGCGCTCGTGCTCGTGCTCAACGGGAAGGCGACGATCGTCGCGGCCGATGAGGCGCACCCGGTCTTCGGGTCCTCGGGCTCGTGGGACCGGCCGAGCGTGATCCTGCTCACCCGCTACGTGCGGATGCCCGGAGCGCGGCGAGTGCCGGTCACGCGCCGGGGGGTCCTGCGGCGCGACGAGTTCCGCTGCGCCTACTGCGGCAGGAGCGCCACCACGATCGACCACGTGATGCCCAGGTCGCGCGGCGGCGCCGACTCGTGGGAGAACCTCGTGGCCTGCTGCCTCGCCTGCAACAACACGAAGGGCGATCGCACGCCCGGCGAGATGGGCTGGGCGCTGCGGACCACCCCGCGCGTGCCGCACGGCACGACCTGGCTCGTGCGCGGCGTCGAGCGGCCGCAGCCCGACTGGCGGGAGTACCTTGCCCCGGCCGCATGAGTCCGGACCGATCTACCTCGACTGCGACACCGGGATCGACGACGCCCTGACCCTCGGCTACCTCGTCGCGGAGGGCGCCGATCTCGTCGGCGTCGGGACGGTGAGCGGCAACGTGTCGGCGGAGGTCGGCGCGAGGAACACCCTGGACGTGCTCGCGCTCGCCGGCCGTGCGGATGTGCCCGTCGCCGTCGGTGCGCACGACCCGATCGGCGGCACCTTCCACGGGGGCGCGACACTGGTGCACGGCGCGAACGGGATCGGCGACGTCGAGCTGCCGCGCAGCCCGGCCTCGCCGACGGGGGAGAGCGCGGCCGCGATGCTCTCCCGCCTGGCCCGCGCGCACCGGGGCGCGCTGCACGTGCTCGCCGTCGGGCCGCTCACGAACCTCGCGCTCGCCCTCGACGCGGATCCCGAGCTCACGGACCTCGTGGCCGGCGTCACGATCATGGGCGGTGCCGCCCTCGTGCCCGGCAACGTCACCGCCGTCGCGGAGGCGAACATCTTCAACGACGTGCTCGCCGCCGCGCGCGTGCTCGACGCTCGATGGCCCGTCACGGTCGTCGGCCTCGACGTGACGATGGAGGCCCGCTTCGAGCAGGGGCACCTCGACGCGCTCCTCGCCGGACCGCCGGCCGCCGTGGCGCTCGGCCGCATGCTCGAGACGTACTTCCGGTACTACACGCCCGTGCTCGGCCGGCCCGCCTGCGCGCTCCATGACCCGCTCGCGGCCGCGATCGCGCTCGGGGCGATCAGCCGACCCTCGCGCCGGTCGTGCCGATGGAGGTGGACACGACCGGCGGGCCCGGGCGCGGCCAGACGCTCGTCGACCTTCGCAGCCGCTACATCGGCTATCCGCCGCTGCCCGGCGCTCGGCACCGCATCGTCCTCGACGTGCCGGAAGGCTTCGGGGACGCGCTCGCGGCGGCGCTGCTCCGCCTCTAGGCCGCCACCGACGCGCGCGCGATCGCACCGTCGACGGACGTCCGCGATCGGTCGACCGGGCTCCCGGAGGGTCCGCTCAGACCGCGGTCGGATGCTGCAGCGTGTCGAGCAGCGAGCTGCCCGGATTCAGCGCTGCGAACGGCAGCATCCGCACGAGCCCGCACGCCCGGCAGAGCAGGTACTGCGAGCTCTCCGCTTTCTTGACCTTGAACTTCCCGCCGCAGTGCGGACACGGGCCGAAAGCACGGTTCCTATCGGTTCCAAACGCGACCACGCTGGAATCATGCGGCTGCTCGGGCGGGAGGACAAGCCCTGGAACCAAGGGCAACGGCCGGCGAGGCGGATTCGGGGAGAGGCGGTCAGGCCAGGGAGGGATGCGGGGCGGCCGGAGTCGGTCCCGCGTGGAGGGGAGTGCGCCGGGCGGAGGCCGACACGCGTGAATCGGCCCACGGCCGGGACGGATGCCTGCTCCAGGGACGTCGGCCGAAGCCGCCCTGCTCAGCGGAGGGGGCGCCGGCCTCCGAGGATCGCGAGATCGAGCTGCTTCCAGTAGACGTCGACCGCGGCGAACCCCGCCTCGCGGAATCGATGCAGCTGCTGCTCGAGAGGGGCGACGTGCAGGCCGCCGTGGTGCTCGTGCCTGCGCTCCCGCTCCGCCTGCGACGCCGGGTCCAGGCGATCGGCGGTTCGGCCCCAGGCGTCGTCGACGAGAGGGTCGCTCGTCCCCACCAGGTCGAGGTCGAGGAACCACCCGCCGGGGGTGAGGCGGTCCAGCGCCGCACCGATCAGCTGCTGCTGCCGCGCTTCGGGGAGGTGATGGAGCACGAGCGAGCTGATCACCGCGTCGGCCCGGTCCGGGATGCCCGCCGGCCACGCGCCGCCCGACGCGAGATCGTGCTCCACGTAGCGGAAGCGGTCACGGTAGGGCTCGAGCGCCTGCCGGCCGGCGTCCGCCATCTGCGATGAGAAGTCGACCAGCACCGCTGACGAGCGCGGGTACCGGTCGAGCACGGCCCGGGCAGCGGCACCGGTGCCGGCGCCGAGGTCGACGACGACGAACGCGTCGTCGTCAGCGAAGCCGAGCAGCTCCGCCATCAGGCGGCGCTGCTGGACGCGGCGCGCCTCCCGGTCGCCGAACGCGCTGAGCCACGTGGCGATCCCGTCGTCGGAGCGCCAGTAGGCGGAGTCGTTCTGATCGGCCATGGCCCATCCTCCCGCAGGTGGCCGCGGGTGGCGCCGGGTGTCAGTGGCCGAAGAGGTTCGCGTCCGCCGAGGAGAGGTCGGTGCTGGCCTTCGAGCCGTCGGGCGACGTGTAGCCGGCCTTGTCGAGCGCGGACTGCAGCGACGCCTCGTACGCGTTGCTGGTGTACGTGGCGCCGCTCACGGCGTCGACCGCGGCGGTCTGCTTGCTCAGCACCTCCTGGCGCAGCAGGGGGATGGCCTGCTGGCTGATCTCGGCGGAGCGCGGGTCCCCGTCGTTGTAGGCGAGCACCGTGATCTCGGTGATCTTGCCGCTCGTGATCGTCACCTTGACCTGGGTGTCGCCGTATCTGTCCTGCTCGAGGTCGCCGGTGACGGTCCTGGTCGCCGACGCGCTGCTGCGGGAGGACGCCGAGGCGCTGCTCGACGGGGTGGCGCTCGGGGTAGCGCTGGACGAGCCGGTGCTGCTCGAGGCGCCGTCGCTCGACCCGGTGCCGGTCGAGGTCGACGTCGAGCTGCTGCTGTCGCTGCTCGCGGAGCTCGTGCCGGTGAGGCTCGAGACGGGCAGCGGCTTGAACAGGAGCACCCCTGCGGTGCCGACGAGGGTCGCGGTGATGACGATCGGTGCGCGTCGCATGGCGGGGCCTCTCAGAAGACGAAGGATTCGAAGTGGACGCGGTCCGCCGGGATCCCGGCGCGGGCGCATTCCTCGGCCACCGAAGCGGTGAAGGCCTCCGGGCCGCAGATGTAGACATCCCGGCGGTGGATGTCCGGCAGTGCGCGGCGGAGGGTGGATGCGGTGATCCGCACCTTCTCGCGGGGGCCGACCGCCTCCCAGAACCTGCCCCCGCGACGATCGACCTCGTCGGCGATCTCGTCGCGGAGCACGAGGTCGACCTGGGTGCGGGCCGCGCAGGAGCACCGCGACATCCGCGTGCTCGTCGAGGTCCTGCAGGATGCTCCGCAGCGGCGTCACGCCGACGCCGGCCCCGATCGAGGAGCACGCGGGGGCTGGAGGCGGCGTCCGCGGTGAAGCGGCCGTAGGGGCCCTCGATGAAGACCGGGGTGCCCATCGGCATGGCGGCGAGGTCCCGGCTGTGGTCGCCCAGGTCCTTCACGGTGATCCGCATCCGGTCCCGATGCGGGACGCGCGAGAGGGAGAACGGGTGCGCCTCCCACCATCCGCCCCTCGTGAGGAAGCGCCACTGGAAGAACTGGCCGCCGGCCACGGGAAGCCGGTCGAGGCGCCGGCCCTCGAGCACGACGGAGATGACGTCGGGGCTCTCCCGCACGACCTCGGCCACACGGATGCCGTGCCGCAGCGAGCGGATGATCGGCAGCGCGAGCCGCCACCAGACGACCGCGGCGAGCAGGGCCAGCCAGATCGTCGTCCACCAGAGGGTCGCGAGCGGCTGCGCGACGAACGAGGCGCCGTTGTCGACCTGGTGCGCGAAGGCGAAGAGCAGCGCCAGGTAGGTGTAGAGGTGGATGCTCCACCACGTCTCGTACTTGAAGCGGCGGCGGGCGCGCTTGTACGAGCGTGATCCCGGCGAGGAACAGCAGGGCTGTCGCGACGGTCGCGCCGAGCATGCCCTGGTAGGTGAGGATCAGCTGCCAGAGCTGCGCCAGGATGCCCGTATCGGCGAGCCCCGCGTAGCCGACGACGATCAGCACGACGTGGGCGAGCAGCAGGTACAGGCCCCATGGGCCGAGCGTCCGATGCCAGCGGATCAGCCGGTCCTGGCCGATCGCGCGCTCGAGCGGGCCGATCCGTGCGGACAGCGCCGCCGTGATCGAGCATCGCGTAGCCGGCGAGCAGCCCGGTGATCCGGCCGACCGCGGTGAGAAGCCCCGGCAGCGTGCTGACGCTGTGCAGCGACTGGGCCGAGATGCCGAGTGCGAGGGTGATGCCGAGTCCGAGGCCCGTGAGGGCGGCGAGCACGTCGACGACGATGGGGCGTCCGCGCTTCGGGAGGCGGCGCGCGGGCGCGGGATGCGGGGACGGCACGGGAAGCATGGTCTCCGAGGCGAGGTCGGTGGCGGTCATGCTGCTCCCAGCAGGCCGGCCGGGTGCGGCACGGTCGTGACGGGAACGCCGTGCACGGTCTGGGGGAAGCCGCCGGTGGCCGTGACGCCGCCCGTCGCCCAGACCGTGAAGGACTCGTAGCCGTCGATCCCGGCGACCCACGCCGGACCGTCGACGCCGAGGGCGAAGGCGGCGGTGGAGTAGGCGTCCGCGAGCCCGACGTCGGGGCCGACGACCGTCACCGACACGGCGGTCTGCGCCGTCGCGCCGGTGGTCGCATCCACGATGTGGGCGCCCCGCTCGTAGGTGCCGGAGGTGGCGACGGCGATGTCGGTGCCCTGCACGGTGGCCGCGAGCGCGCCCGGATCGAAGGGGTGCTGCACGCCGATCCGCCAGCGCTCGCCCGGGGCCGGCGCACCGGAGACGAGCACGTCGCCACCCGCGTTGATCGACCAATCGGTGCAGCCGTGTGCGCGGAGGAGCTCGGCGGCTCGGCCTGCCGACCAGCCCTTGACGTAGGCGGACGGGTCGAAGCGGCCGGACCGCCACGCGTCGAAGGCGCCGCCGGACAGCGCGGTGACCCGCTCGCAGACCTCGAGGATGTGGGCGAGCTCGGGGGACCGGTCCTGCTCGGCGATCTCGCCGCGGCCGTGGCGGCAGGTCTCGCTGTCCGAGAGGTACGGGCTGAACCGGCGGTCGACCTCATGGAACCAGGCCACCGCATCCGCGATCGCCGCCCCGTGGTCGCCCGCGCCGCGCAGGTCGAGGGAGACGACCGTGCCCATCACCGGCTCCGCACGCACCGAACGGTCGAAAGCGTCTTTCATGTGCTCGAGCATTCCCCGGCCCCCTCGCGCGTTCGATGCGGTTCCTCTGTGTCGTCTATGAAGGGCGGAGATCCATGTGGATGCGCGATCCTTCGCCCAGCCGGGGCGACACCGGTGCGGCACCGCTCGTCGGGCCAGTATGGGCGCGAGGCGAAGGGAGCGGCCGATGACGTCCGACATCGGGGAGCGGCCACCGAGCGCGGCCGACGGCCGGATGCGCATCCGCACGGTCCAGGACGACCAGTGGGAGGTCGTCGCCTGGCTCTGGCAGGCCTTCCGGCACGACCTCGCCCCCGTCGTGCGCGGCCTGCCGTATGCCGACGGCCGCTACAGCCGCGGGCCGCTCGCCGCGTTCCCGTCGGCCGACGGCGCCGGCTACCTCGCGTGGCGGCCGCACCCCAACACCGGCGAGGAGGCCCCGATCGGGTTCGCCCTGGTCGACGGGCTCCTGGCCGACCGCCGCACCCTCGCCGGCTTCTGGGTCGCGCCCGCAGCCCGCCGGGGCGGTACGGGCACGGCGATGGCCCTCGACGTGCTGGGACGGCATCCCGGGGCCTGGCAGATCGCGTTCCAGCACGACAACGCCGAAGCCGGCGCCTTCTGGCGCGTGGTCGCGGACGAGGCGTTCGGGCCTGGGCGCTGGGCCGAGGCCGAACGACCCGTGCCCGGGCGGCCGGGCGTGCCGCCGGACCACTTCATCGAGACGATCGCGTGATGGACACGCGGACGCAGGACCGGCTGCTGGACGCCGACCCGTCCATCCGCTGGCAGGTCCTCCGTGACCTCGCCGGCGACCCCGACGATGCGGCGGCGGAGCGCGCCCGCATCGCCGAGAGCGGGTGGGGTGCGCGGCTGCTCGGGCTGCAGCGTGCGGACGGGCAGTGGGGCGTCGGCGTCTACGACGGCGACGACTGGGACTCGACCACTGACGCGCTCTGGATCCTGCGCGAGCTCGGCGCCGACCCGGCCGAGGAGCGCGTCGAGCGGGCGATCGCGCTCGTCGCGGAGCAGGTCCGCTGGGAGGAGCGCAACGGCGGCCGCCCGTTCTTCGAGGGTGAGACCGAGGCGTGCGTGAACGGCCGGGTGCTCACGCTCGGCGCGTACTTCGGCCGGCCGAGCGCCGCGCTCGTGGAGCGGCTGCTCGGGGAGCAGCTCGAGGACGGGGGGTGGAACTGCGAGGCGCCACCGAGCATCCGCTCGTCCTTCCACCCCACCATCTGCGTGCTCGAGGGGCTGCTCGAGTACGAGCGGGCGACCGGCGCCGATGGGGCGGTCGCTGAGGCGCGAGCCCGTGGCGAGGAGTACCTGCTCCAGCGCGGGCTGCTCCGCAGCCGGTCGACGGGCGAGGTGATCGACGACGAGTGGCTCGCGATCCATGTGCCGACCTACTGGTGCTACGACCTGCTCCGCGGCCTCGACCACTTCCGTGCTGCCGGCGGTGCGCCCGACGCCCGGCTCACGGAACCGCTCGAGTCCCTGCGCCGGATGCGGTCGGCCGACGGCATGTGGACGGCGTCGGCCCACCCTGGCCGTCCCGTGATCGACCTCGAGCCGGCGGGCGCCCCGAGTCGTTGGGCGACCCTCCGCGCGCTCCGCGTGCTCGCGTGGGCCGACGGTGCCGCTCGGTGAGGGCCGCCCTCACCGCGCGAGTTGCCACTTCTCGCCCTCGAGGGGTCGCTTCAAGGGCCAGAAGTGGCAAGTCGTCACGTCACGCGGGGTGGGCGATGCTCGTGCCACGGGCGAGTTGCCACTTCTCGCCCTCGAGGGGTCGCTTCAAGGGCCAGAAGTGGCAAGTCGTCACGTCACGCGGGGTGGGCGATGCTCGTGGCACGGGCAGTGCCACTTCTCGCCCTCGGAGGGTCGCTTCAAGGGCGAGAAGTGGCAACCCACCGAGTGACTGCCGCGGGACCAGGCTTGGGGGTGTCCGAACGTGACGGCATCGTTCGTCGAACAGGTGAGTCGCGTCCGGCAGGGGCGCGGCGCGACGCGAGGGGATCCGCGATGCAGTTCCTGATCAACGTGCTCGACGACACGACCGACTCCGGCACCGACGAGGAGATGGCGGCCATCGACGTGTTCAACGAGCGGCTCGTCGCGGACGGGCACTGGGTGCTCGCCGGCGGGCTGAGCGCGCCGAGCGCCTCGACGGTGATCGACAACCGCGCCGGTGCATCGATCGTCAGCGACGGGCCGTTCGCCGAGCTCAAGGAGTACATCAGCGGCTTCTGGGTCATCGAGGCCGCCGGCCGGGACGAGGCCGTCGCGCTCGCCACCGAGGGCTCGAAGGCGTGCAACCGCCGGGTGGAGGTGCGCGCCTTCCTCTGAGGAGGCGCGGGCGCTACGCCTGCGCGGGTGCCCCGGCGATGTTGACGAGCCAGGTCACGCCGAAACGGTCGATCAGCATGCCGAAGCTGTCACCCCAAGGGGCCGCCGTGAGCGGCTGGGCGATCGTTGCGCCCTCGCTGAGGCCGTTCCAGTAGCCCTCGAGCTCCTCGCGTTCCTCGCCGCCGAGCGACACGGAGATGCTGTTGCCCGGGGTCAGCGGGATCCGCTCGGGCGCATCCGAGCCCATCAGCACGTAGCCGGCGGTGGTGAGGAGGCGGGAGTGCATGACGAGGTTCTCCTCGCTCGGGTCCTGGGCGGCGTGGTACTCGCCGAAGGTGCTCACCTGCAGCTCGCCGCCGAACACGCCGCGGTAGAACTCCATCGCCTCGCGAGCGGTGCCGCGGAAGCTCAGGTACGGATTCAGAACGGTCGACATGGTGCCTCCTGGGTCGTGGGCATCCTGGCACCGGGCGCCGACACGGGGAAGACGCCCGGGGCATGATGGGCGGAGCGTCACGCCCGCGGTCTCGATTCGACGAAGCCGCCTCGGTAGCGTGACGAGAGCCACCCCTCGTGCCCCAGGAGGCCATACACATGTACGCCGTCGTCGACCCGGCCACCGGAGAACGTCTCTCGGAGTACCCGGAGGTGGATGCCGCCGGCCTCGAGGACGCGCTGCGGCGCGTCTCCGCTGCGGCCTCCGGATGGGCGCGCCGCACCTCGGTCGCGGAGCGCGCCGCGCTGATCCAGCGGGTCGCCGAGCTGCACACCGAGCGCCGCGACGAGCTCGCCGAGCTCGCCGTGCTCGAGATGGGCAAGCCGATCGAGCAGGCCCTCGGCGAGGTCGGCTTCAGCGCCGCATCTACAGCTACTACGCCGAGAACGCGGCCGAGTTCCTGCAGGACCGGCCGATCGAGCTGGCCGGCGGCGAGGGCACCGCGGTCATCCGCCGCGCCTCGATCGGCGTGCTGCTCGGGATCATGCCCTGGAACTTCCCCTTCTACCAGGTGGCCCGGTTCGCCGGCCCGAACCTGGTCATCGGCAACACGATCCTGCTCAAGCACGCGCCGCAGTGCCCCGAGGACGGCGGCTGGCGCTCGAGCAGATGTTCGTCGACGCCGGCTTCCCGGAGGGCGCCTACGCGAACATCTTCGCCTCGAACGAGCAGATCGAGACCGGTCATCGCGGACCCGCGCATGCCAGGGCGTCTCGCTCACCGGCTCCGAGCGTGCGGGCTCGGCGGTCGCCGAGATCGCCGGCCGGAACCTCAAGAAGGTCGTCCTCGAGCTCGGCGGCTCCGACCCGTTCATCCTGCTCTCGACGCCGACGACCTCGACGCGGCCGTCGAGGCGCGGTCGCCGCGCGGCTCGACAACAACGGCCAGTCCTGCAACGCCGCCAAGCGGTTCGTCGTCGCTCGACGACCTCTACGACGCGTTCCTCGAGAAGTTCACCGAAGGCGTTGACGGCGATCGAGCCCGGCCGACCCGACCGAGGAGTCCACGGCCTCGGCCCGCTCTCCTCCGCCGCCGCGGCCGACCGTCTCGCCGCGCAGCTGGAGCGCGCCGTCGCAGGGCGGCGCCCGACTGGTGCTCGGCGGCGAGCGGAACGGGCACCTACTTCTCGCCGGTCGTGCTCACCGACGTGACGCCGGACAACCCCGCCTACCGCGAGGAGTTCTTCGGGCCCGTCGCCGACCGTCTACAAGGTGCGCGGACGAGGAGCGAGGCGGTGGCGCTCGCGAACGACACCCCGTTCGGCCTCGGCTCCTACGTCTTCACGACCGACCCCGAGCAGGCGCGATCGCGTCGCCGACCGCATCGAGGCGGGCATGGTCTACGTGAACATCGTGCTCGCCGACGCGCCGAGCTGCCCTTCGGCGGCGTGAAGCGGTCCGGCTTCGGCCGCGAGCTCGGCCGCCTCGGCGCTCGAGCGAGTTCGTCAACAAGAAGCTCATCCGCACGAACGCGTGGCCGGCGGTCTCGGGCACGACCGGCGGCTGAGCGAGGGCCTGGCGGCCGGGTCCTTCGCTTCGAAGGGCCCGCGCCGCCTGTCTGCGACCGCTCCGCTGGGCCGTCTCGGCCAGGTGGGCGATCCTCGGAACGGGGGAGCGAGACCGGGTGACGCGTCTCGGTCAGCGAAGGATGTGCACGGCTTCGCGGACGGCGTAGAAGACGATGACGACGGCCGCGACGGGGTCCGCCCACCACGAGCCGAGCAGGGCGTCGAGGCTCAGCCCGATCAGCACCGCGACGGCCAGCAGGCCGTCGATGACGGTCACCCGGCCCTCCGAGACGAGCACCGGATCGTCGAGCTCGGCTCCCGTCCTCGTCTTGCCGGCGGCCAGCAGGAACATCACCGCCGCCGTGACGCCCGTCCAGATGATGCCCGCCGGTTCGGTCGACGGCCGGTGCTGCGTCAGGAGCGCGACGGCCGCCTGGGCGACGAGATAGGCGGCCAGGACGAGGAAGGCGACCGCGATGATCTGCAGACCCCGCCGCTGCCGCGCCTCGCCCGTGCCCGACAGCTCCCAGATCACCACGATGCTCGCGCCGATCTCGATGAGGCTGTCGAGGCCGAATCCGACCACGGCGATGGAGCCGGTCCTGAGCGCGACTCCGGCCAGGACGACCACGCCGACGACGTTCCAGGCGAGCGTGGCACCTTCCAGGGCGAACCCGCGCCGCCGGAGGAGGCGGATCCGGGTCGGGGACGCCGTGCTCACACCGTGCGCGAGGTGAGAGGGTCCAGGCCTTCGTCACCGCGGACTTCCACGTCCTGATCCTTCCATCCGCCGCCGACGATCTCTCCGAGGCCATCCGAGCGCACCGGCTCCAGCTCGCCGGCGGGTCCAGGAGCGTGGCGCTCTCCTGGATCGCGCTCAGACCCCCATCGCGGCAGGCACGTTCCTGATCGCGTCGGCCTCCTTGGCGACCTGCTTCGCGATCATCGGTCCGAGGAGCCGCATTAGTCCTCGCGGCACGAGGTTGAGCGTGAAGGTCACCTCGGTCGAGGTCGGTGTGAGGGCGACGAGCGCGAAGCGGCCGGTGGGACGAGCCGGCCCGGCGATGACCTCGAACTCGATCACGGAGGGTTCATCGAGCCGGGTGATCCGGTAGTCGCCGCGGATCGATCGGCCGCCGGGCCCCCGCATCGTCTGCGCCCAGACCGCCCCCACGCCCGACCCGGAGGCCGGACGCACGCTCGTGACGTCCGGACGCCAGCGCTGCTCGTTCATCCCGTCCGCGAGGAACGCGAACACGTCCTCGATCGGGCTTGCAACTTCCACTGTCCGCGCGGCGTGCGTCATCGGGCGTCCCGTCTCGAGTCCGGACACACGGTATCGGCCCGACCGGCGCCGAGGGGGTCGCGGAGGGGCGGGCCGAGCAGGAACCGAGCGGCGCGCATCCCGCCGCGGACGGGCGCGACCGCGCCAGGACGGGTCCGGTGCACGATGAACAGCCCCGTGCACCGGACGGGTGGAAGCGCCGAATGGACGCTCAGTCGAAGGCGATGCCCTTGTACCGGGCGCGGGAAGGGGTCGCCCGGTCGTGACCGGTGATGGCGAGGTAGGTCACGAGGGCGAGGATCGCGGCGAGGAAGATCCCGCTGGTGGTGGTGGTGCCGAGTCCGAGGCCGCCGTCGGGGCGTGCCTGCGAGAGGTAGTCGCCGAGCGATGCGCCGAGGGGGCGGGTCAGGATGTACGCCAGCCAGAAGGCGAGGATCGCGTTCAGCCTCAGGAGCTTGTGCGCGGCGAAGATGATCGCGATCGCGCCGGCGAAGATCAACGCCGAGGGCAGGTACCCGAAGGCGAGGCGCTCCGCTGCGAGGTCGCCGGCGGAGGTGCCGAGCGCGAAGGTGAACAGGATCGCCAGCCAGTAGAACGCCTCACGGCGCGTGGTGGTGATGCTGTGGATCGAGAGGGTCCGCTCGACGGCGAACCAGATGGCGAAGACGACCGCGAGCACCGCGGAGAAGAGCACCGTGGTGGTGATGAGCGGGACGCCGAAGTTGTCGGTGAGGTTGTCCGTGATCAGGGTGCCGACGACGCTGAGCAGCACGACGGCGAGCCAGTAGATCGCTGCCCGGTACTGCCGGGAGCGGAACTGGAGCACCAACGCGATCACCAGCAGCGCGCCCATGAACGCGGTCGTGCCGGTCAGGCCCCAGTTGAGGTTGGTGCCGAGGAAGTCGGCGACGGTCTCGCCGACGGTGGTGCAGAGCACCTTGATCACCCAGAAGAAGACGGTGACCTCAGGCACCTTGTTCAGCATCGTTCGGCCGGCGGCAGGTGTCGCGCTCGAGGGCGTGGCAGTCGTCATGGCGGCGAGCCTGTCGAGGGGCTCCCAAGACGTTCCAAAGTGACATGCCGCTCGTCACCCGGCCTCGAGCGCTGTCCGGACCCGTCGGCGATCCCGCTCCCGTCGCCGGAAGCCTGCCTGCCTGGCCGCCGAACGTGCCGCAGGCGCGGTACCACTACCGGAACGGCACGCCCTCTGTGGTCGATCGGGGCTCAGGGTCGAGTCAGGGCTTCAGAGGTCGATCCAGAAGCGGTCTTCGCCTCGCGCGTGTCCGTCGGGAACGCCGCCGTTGTGCAGGATGACGCGGCGGGAGGGTTCGTTGTCCGGATCGCAGGTGAGGAGGACCTTCTGCAGCCCGAGGGCTCTGCTTCTGTCGAGGCCGTCCGCGAGCATGCGGGTGGCGTGGCCTTGACGCTGCCAGGGGAAGACGACGTGGTACCCGATGTGGCCGCCCGCTTCCGCGAGTTCCGCGGTCAGCTCGTGGCGGATGACGAGCGTGCCCAGGTAGTACTCGCCCGCGCAGTACCAGTGGACGCTCGATGGCACACCCCACCTGGTCTGGACTCCTTGGAACCGGCGGAGGTGGTTGGAGAAGTCGGTGCTGGCTTCCGCCAGCCACGCAGTGTCCTCGCCGCGCCTGAGGCGGTCGGCCTGCTCGCCGACCAGGTAGGAGATGCGAACGTCCTCGTTCGGCTCGCGCAGTGCAGGCGCGCCTGGAAGGGAGATCATCGCGAGCACCGTCCGCTGGTCTGCTTGGACGGCGTGCGGGTGTCGTCTGCGATCGCGATCGCGGACGGCGCTCGTTGTGGAGTGGAAGTCATCGGAAGTCCTAGCGTGTGGGCTTCCCGGGTGCGGAGACGTCAGTGCCCGTCGAGGTGCACCGGTCGAGAAGCGTGAGTGGTCGGATACACGGCTCCTCCTTCCCTGCGGCGCTGACGAGGCTATATCTCAGCGCGGTCGCAGTCGAGGTCCGCCGCTTTCTGCGATATCGAGCCCTCGTCGCTGAGCGCGACGGGCCCAGCGACGGGGGTTGGCCCCCTGCAAGCCCCTGGCGCCGAAAGGTCTTCTTCTCCTTTCCCTCGGATGCTTGCGCAATCCGTGCTTCGACGGGCGGGGCGAGCGCGTGGGCGCCCCGAAGTCAGGTGTCGGAGGACCGCATCCGTACGCAGCACGCCGTCGGATCGGGCTTGAACTCGGCTCGATCCGGATCCTCGCCGGCTCCCCGGAGGACGCCCCGCAGAAGCGCGTGGTTCACCGCGCAGATCGTGGTCGTGTGACTCCTCGCGAGCTGATGGAACGGGCAGTTCGACAGGCGCTGCCATGGACCGTCCTCGACCGGTTCGTACCCGCCTCGCTCGAGCGCGGCGTCGACCGACTTCGTGGCCCGTCCGATCTCCGTCCCACGCTCGAATGCGGCGGAAGCGAGCGCCGCGCGCAGCGGGTCCTGCTCGCCGGCCCGGTCGACCACCGTGGCCAGGATGTCCGCTGCGAGTTCGTAGTGTCGTTCGGGTACCGACGCGACCAGTTCGTGGAGCGCCACGCGATACAGCTTCGCGGGCCGCCCCGCGCCCGGTCCGGTCCGTCCGGAACGTCGCCGGAACTCGACGTCGAGCAGGCCGACCTCGACCAGGCGGTCCAGGCGGAACGCAGCGCTCGCGCGGGGGAGTCCTAGGGCTTCGGCGATCTCGTCCCGCCCCACCGCCTCGCCCCGGGACGCGATCAGGTCGAAGCATCTGCGATCGACGGGGTCGTTGAGTGCAGCGAGTGCTGCGAGTCGTGCCTCCTGCCCGTCGATGGTCATGCGTCACCCTACTTCTAAAACTAGCGCTCTTGACTATAGAGATGATCGGATCTACCGTTCGGGCCAGGCCGCACCCGTCCGACGGAGGATCACATGGTCGCCTCACACGTTCTCATCGCCGGAGCCGGTCCGGGAGGTGGTGCAGCCGCGAGAGGCCTGCGCGAGCGCGGATATCGAGGCCGGATCACGCTGGTGGGGCGCGACCCGAATCCTCCCTACCTGCGCCCGGCGCTCTCGAAGCAGTTCCTCCGTGGCGAGGCCGACGTCTCCGCGGTGCTGCTCGATCCGGAGGGGTGGTTCGACGACCATGACGTCGAGACGCGCTTCGGCTCAGGGGTGGCCGACATCGACCCCAGTACCGGGCTCGCCCGCCTGGAGGATGGTGCGACCGTCGACTCCGACGCCGTGATACTCGCTCCCGGCTCCACCCCGCGGACGCTGCCCGTCGACGGAGTGGACCTCGAAGGTGTCCACACCCTCCGCAGCATCGACGACTCGGCCGTGCTGCGGGACCGGCTCACACCTGGGGACGGGCGCCTCGTGATCGTCGGGTCCGGCTGGATCGGCATGGAGGTGGCCGCCAGTGCACGGGCACTCGGCAACGACGTGACGGTGCTCATGCGGGACCGGGCCCCCTTGTCGGGCGTCCTCGGCCGCCACCTCGGCGAGCACTTCAGGAACCTTCACGAGCAGCACGGCGTGCGGTTCCTGCCGGACGTCGCAGTCGATCGCTTCGTCGGCGCCGCCGGACGGGTCACGGGAGTCGGGCTGCGTGGTGCCGGCGTCGTGCCGGCCGACACGGTCGTCGTCGGTGTCGGTGCGACCCCGGATCTCCGTCTGGCTCAGCGAGCCGGGCTGGAGATCCGGGACGGCGTCCTGGTCGACGCGCGGATGAGGTCGAGCGAGGACCGCATCTGGGCGGTCGGGGACATCGCTTCGGTCCTGCATCCCCTGGCGAACGTCCGGATCCGCAGCGAGCACTTCTCGAATGCGCTCCGGGGCGGCGCCGTGGCCGCCGACGCGGTCCTCGGTGGTTCCGAGCGGTACGACGATGTGCCGACGTTCCTCAGCGCCCAGTACGACGTCAAGGTGCAGTTCGCCGGATTCCCACCGCTGATGAGTGGCGTCGAACCGGTGATCCGGGGATCGATCGACTCCGCAGCGCTCACCGCGGTCTGGCTCGTGGACGGTCGTCCCGTCGCCGGGGTGCATATCAACCAGCCGGATCCCGGCGGCGCGCTCGCTGCACTCATCCGTCGGGGCCGTCCCGTCGATCCTCGAGGTCTCGCGGACGCACTCATCGATCTCGAGGAGCTGTGATGACCGAAGCGCCGACCCGCACGCTGAAACGGCGCGGGGTGAGCCTCTGGCTCGACGACCTCTCCCGAGATCGCATCGTCCGAGGCGGGCTGCAGGCCCTGATCGACGGCCTGGACGTCACCGGGGTCACGACCAACCCCACGATCTTCGCGACGGCCCTGGCCTCGTCCACGTCCTACGACGCGGAGATCAAGGATCTCGCCGCAGATGGGGCGTCCGCCTCCGAAGCAGCGCTCCGGCTCATGACCTGGGACGTGGCGGCCGCCGCCGACATCTTCCTCCCGACGCACGTCGAGACCGCGGGCGCCGACGGCTGGGTGTCGATCGAGGTGGGGGCGGACGTCGCCCAGGACTCGGCGGCGACCCTGGAAGAAGCGCGACGCCTGCACCGGTCGGTCGGCCGCCAGAACGTGTTCGTGAAGATCCCAGCCACTCGAGCCGGTCTCGATGCGATCACCGGCGCCACCGCCGAGGGGATCAGCGTGAACGTGACCCTCATCTTCGGGCTGCGCCGATACCAGGAGGTGGTCGACGCCTACCTCGAGGGCCTCGAGCAGGCCGCCGCGCGAGGGCTCGACCTGCGGTCGATCCAGTCCGTCGCCTCGTTCTTCGTCTCACGAGTGGATACCGAGGTCGACGGCCGGCTGGCCGCGATCGACTCCGTCGCCGGCGCGGAGCTGCTCGGCGCGGTGGGGATCGCCAACTCCCGTCTCGCCTTGGACATCTTCGACGAGCGCTTCCGCTCCGGACGGGCCGCCCGGCTCCTGAAGCGCGGCGCCCACCTGCAGCGGCTGCTCTGGGCATCCACCGGAGTGAAGGACTCACGGATGTCCGACACGCGCTACGTCGACTCCCTCGCCACCGCGGGCACGATCATCACGATGCCGGAGGCGACCCTCCACGCGGTCGCGGATCATGGGAGGCCGGGCGATCTCCGGAACCTCAGCGTCGAGTCCGCACAGGCTGTGATCGAACGTCTCGGCGAGGTCGGGATCTCATACGACGACGTCGTCGAAGGGCTCGAGCAGCGGGGGCTCGAGCAGTTCGTGCGATCCGGGTCACAGCTCCTCCGCACGGTCGAGGTCGCGCTCTCGAGGGCTCGGAGCGCCGCATGAGCAGCACGCTGCGGGCGGACGCCGGCGGGGCCGTCCACTTCGAGGTCGAGACCCGGATGCCCACCCGACGTGGGCGGCTTCGGGTACGGGCCTATCGGGACTCGGTCACCGGGGCGGACCATCTCGCGATCGTCGCCGACCCGCTCGGGCCGATGCCACTCGTCCTACCGCTCTGAGAGCAAGAAGCGGATGAGGAGCCAGATAAGCCACAGGCCGCCTGTAGCCATAGTCAGTGCGAAGTGAAACAGCACCGTCAAGCAACCCGGCCGCCTGCGCGACGCCATGGTTAGTTCCTGCTTGTAACGTGGTTCGGGCCGGGCTGAAGTTGAAGAAGCTGCGTCGCCGCGTCGTAGTCGCTAAGCACTGCCTTGACGTGCACATTGTCGCCGTTATGGCCGCCGCCGGGAACGTCATACATGCTCAGGCCCGAGAACTGGAAATTCGGGCCAGCCGCACTGTTGGGGCCGAAGTCACCAGCATTGATCATGACGTTTTCAAGTGTCTTGTAGTTGCCATCTGGGGCGACAGCGGCAACGTTCCCGTCGAACTCGATGGTCCGCCCAGAGTACTTCTTTGCGAATTCCGCCACCTTGGGGTCACCGGGGTCCTTAACCTTCAGAAGCGCAGCAAAGTCAGGAGTTGTTCGCGGCAGTAAGCACGCCGGTCTCGGCATTGGATGACGGCGACTCGGACGGGCTCGCGGAGGCTGATTGGGATGCTGAAGGCGCCGCCGACGGACCAGCGGGGTCGGAGTGGTACTCCAACCACGATTCTGGCGTTCTTCTTATAGGTCGCTCCCTTGTCGAAGTCTTCCTTGGAGCCGTTCACCGAAATTTCTTTGACATCACCAGGTTTGTGAAACAGGTTGACGATGAGGTCTCCCAGCGGGTTGGCCTTGACGTTGGTGAAGCCCGCGCCACTGAGATCGCTGACCACCTCCTGGTACTTCTCCGTGGAGAAATCGCTAGAGGACGCGGGCATCTGCGTCTCGTCGGCAGCAGGCTTGCTGCTGCTGCATGCGGTGACAGACAAGACGAGCGCCAGTGCGACACCAATGGGGATGACCTTCTTGAACACTCGATTTGCCTCTCGCTGCTCGGGTGACCTGCTTGGTGGGTCCACAATCTCTCGGGATTGCGAGAGATGCGGAATGAGGGGAACTCTGGTGGAAGGCCCGTGGTGTCCTCTGCGGCCAACGTGCGGGTTCCGCATTCATCCGAGGAACTTCCGCGGGCGGGAGGTCCTTGCCCTCGACCGGGCGGCCTATTTTTCGAAGTAGCGCCGCGAGGGTCTGGTATTGGGACAGATGGAGGTGTTCTGGCCAGGAATAGCGGTGTAATCCTTTCGCGGACTCGCAAGGCTGATGCGCTGATTTGTAGAGTTCCTGGTCGACGGCGTGTCTGCCGGGACGGGCGTGGCCAGGGACTAACCGCCCTCGACATCCGGCCCGCGGTCACCCTCCTCGCAGGTACCGGTCCAGCCGGCCGATACCGGCTTGGGCTTCTTGCTCGAGCTGGTGGGTATGGCGACGGGAGATGCCCTCGGAGGCGTGGCCGCAGATTCCGGCGTAGACGACCCGAGCTGTCGGCCATCGTCGTGTATGTGTGCCGAAGCCAGTGGGCGGTTGCGTCGCGGTCGATCCCTGCCGTCCGGAGGGCGAAGCGGAGCGGGCGTTGCTGTCGGTGCTGCTCAGGGGGTGCCCGTGCGGCTTGTGCCAGAGCAGCCCGTGCGGGTTCAGCCCTACGTCGTCCTCGATGAGATCTCGCAGCGCCGCGGCCGTCTCCGGGGTGAGCGGCGCTTTCCGTGACTTGTACGCCTCTCGGTCTGACCCACACCCATCGCCCTCCGACAGGCTCGGTCTGCAGCGACGCCGCTACATCAATGACGCGACTAGGGCAGTCCGCGCTGCGGCGGCCCTTCCCGCAGGTGCCAGCGCACCCCGTGCTTGTAGCCGGCTTCCGCCATCGTCCAGGAATGGATGGTGAGGCGCCCGGCCTCGAGGTCGACGTCGCTGCGCCGGAGGGCACGGATCTCGCCGTCCCGCGCAGCGGAGAGCGGCGCGAGGGTCCACTGTGGGCCCCCAAGAGCGAGTAGGGCTGGCGGCTCGGTGCGGGTGAGGGAGTCGCGTTCGCTCGGCGCCTGCCGCGGGATGTCCACCGCCTCGGCGACGTTGCGGACGATGAGCCCCTCGTCGATCGCGTAGCCAAGCATCGCCGAGAGCGTCCGGTGCGCCGCGGCCAACCCTGGCCGGCCCGACACCGCGGGAGAAGACCTCGATGTGCAGCCTCCGGACATGCGATGGCCGAAGGTCCGCCACGACAGCACTGTCCGACAGCTGTCAGAGCGCCTCTTTGTCGAGCGCGCGCCGCTCGGCGTCGATGGTGGCGTACAGCGTGTTGTACAGATTGAGCAGCTGAGGCTGGTCCATCTGGAGGAGCTCAGTGATCCGCCCGGGGATGGTCGCGGCTTTGTCGAGCAGCTGCATCCCGCCTTCGGTTACGGTGACGTCGAGTTGCCGGGGGTCGGGGTTGCTGGGGCGGCGGTCCACGAGGCCGAGGGCTTCGAGTCGCTTCACCAGGGGTGAGAGGGTGGCCGGCGTGAGCTGAAGCGCGTGGGCGAGGTCTTTGATTGTCCGGGGGCTCTTCTCCCAGAGGGCGAGCATCGCAAGGTACTGCGGGTGCGTGAGCCCCAGAGGTTCCAGCAGGGGCTCATAGAGCGCGATCATCCCGCGGGTGGCCAACACCAGGGCGAAGCAGACCTGGTTCTCCAGGCGCAATACCTCGGCCCGATCGAGGTCCGTCACGTGTTCCCTCCCGATCATTCCGGCCTCTTGCGGGCCCGTGCCTACGGCACTACGTTAGCGCACTAAGCCTGTGTTAGGGCACTAATCCTGTGACCTCCTCCGGTGCCCGCGCTTCGCGACGGCGCGGCCCCTCCGCCGGCGGTCATCACGACGAGTTCATTCCCGGGGAGAGTGTGCGATGACGTCCACGGCGCAGTTGGTATCGACAGGGCCGACCGCCGAGCGAGAGGTGTCCACCGATGCTCGGCCGAGGGGCACCGTGGTGGTTGAGTGGTTGACGACCACGGACCACAAGAAGATCGGGTTGCTGTACCTCGGTACCTCGTTCACCTACTTCCTGATCGGCGGCGTGCTCGCCCTCATCATCCGAGCCCAGTTGGCGGCTCCGGGCCTGCACCTCGTGGCAACGCCGGAGATCTACAACCAGCTCTTCACGATGCACGGCACGATCATGCTGCTCATGTTCGCGACGCCCCTCTTCGCGGGCTTCGCAAACGTCCTCATGCCGCTGCAGATCGGCGCCCCGGACGTCGCGTTCCCGCGGCTCAACGCCTTCGCCTACTGGCTGTACTTCCTCGGCAGCCTGGTCGCGGTGTCGGGCTTCCTCACCCCACAGGGTGCAGCCGGCTTCGGCTGGACCGCCTACGCGCCGCTTTCCGAGACCGCGTACTCGCCCGGGCTCGGCGGCTCCCTGTGGGTCTTCGGGCTGGCGCTGTCCGGGTTCGGCACGATCCTCGGCGCGGTCAACTTCATCACCACGATCGTCACGATGCGGGCGCCCGGCATGACGATGTTCCGGATGCCGATCTTCACCTGGAACGTCCTGCTCACGTCGCTGCTCGTACTCATGGCCTTCCCGGTGCTCGCCGCGGCGCTGCTCGCGCTCGGCGCCGACCGCCAGTTCGGAGCGCACATCTTCAACTCGGCCACGAGCGGATCAATCCTCTGGCAGCACCTGTTCTGGTTCTTCGGCCACCCCGAGGTGTACATCGTCGCGTTGCCGTTCTTCGGCATCATCTCCGAAATCATCCCAGTCTTCAGCAGGAAGCCGATCTTCGGCTACAAGACCCTGATCTACGCGACGATCGCGATCGCGTCGCTCTCCGCCGCGGTCTGGGCACACCACATGTACGTCACCGGCGCCGTGCTGCTGCCGTTCTTCGCGCTCACGTCAATGCTCATCGCGGTGCCGACCGGCGTGAAGATCTTCAACTGGACATTCACGATGTGGCACGGCGCAGTGACCTTCGAGACCCCGATGATGTGGGCGCTCGGCTTCCTGGTCACCTTCACTTTCGGCGGTTTGACAGGCGTGATCCTCGCCTCGCCGCCGCTCGACTTCCACGTCACAGACAGCTACTTCGTGGTCGCCCACTTCCACTACGTCCTGTTCGGCACCGTCGTCTTCGCGATGTTCGCCGGCTTCTACTTCTGGTGGCCGAAATGGACCGGCAAGATGCTGAACGAGCGACTCGGGAAGCTGCACTTCTGGCTGCTGTTCGTCGGGTTCCACACGACGTTCCTCGTCCAGCACTGGCTCGGCGTGCTCGGCATGCCGCGCCGTTACGCGACGTACCAGCCGGGCGACAGATTCACGACGCTGAACCAGGTGTCGTCGTTGGGTGCCGCGATCCTCGGCGTGTCGATGCTCCCGTTCTTCTACAACGTTTGGATCACCGCTCGGAAGGCGCCGAAGGTGACGGTGAACGATCCGTGGGGCTTCTCGCGGAGTCTCGAGTGGGCGACGTCGTGCCCGCCGCCGAGGCACAACTTCACCGTGGTTCCGCGGATTCGGTCGGAGTCGCCGGCGTTCGACCTCAATCACCCCGAGGCGGGGATACCCATCGGCATCGGGCCGGTGAAGGACGCTCCGGACGCACCGGTGTTCGTCCCGGAACTCAGGAAGGCGAAATTGGGAGCCGCAGTCAGCGTGTTGCTGCTGGGATCGCCTCATGCCGTATACGCGGATTCTTCTAATCCGTAGTCAGAACGGTAGGAGTGCAAACAACTCGCTGACCAGGCATGTCGTATGGGCGTGCACACGTTGGTGCACACATTGCCAGGAGGCCTCACGAGACTTGGTGAACTTTCAGCTCTGGCTCCCGTGAGACCGACAGCCAGAACGGCCCCCACGCGGGCGTCGAGCAAGTCGGGGTAGCGAGGCTATGCGGTGAGGTTGCCTCGCGGCTCGGTCTGGCCGAGTACGACCTCACCGGTTTCCTGGATGAGGGCGTGGACGCGGCGCTCATTCGTCGGGGGATGCTGCCACCGCCCAGTTCTCCTGAAGTCGTCCATCGACGACGCGGTGCACGGTGATGCCGTGACTTGAGAGGTGGGGTCCGTCGCCGGTGCCGGCTTTGAACCACCACCGTTCGGCGAGCAGGCCCCGGTCTTCGATCAACTCGTCGATCCCTGTGTCGATGGCGCCGAACTGCTTCCAGCCGTCTTCGACGAATGCCCGCCACCCGTCCGCCCCGCGCACCTCGTCGGGACCGTTGTGGGCGACGAAGTCCTCAGCGACGATCTGAGACAGCTCGTCGTAGTCACGCGTGACCAAGACTCTGTTGAAGCGCCGAACCAGATCTTCGTTGCTCATGCTGTCCTTCTCGCTGGCGCCCAGACGCACCGACCTTTATTGCGCGAGATCGTACTGCGGCAGTCCGGCCCCAGGCCATCCGGAGAACTACGTACGGGGGCTACGGTATTTCGCCTATCTGGGCGAGGGGCCTGGCTGTTCGAAGCGCTAAGCGCGACCGCCTACCTTCTCCGTTCGCCGACCAACGCCGAACGCATGGTCGAGGCGCTGAGGCAGGCGGGGACCCCGCGAGGCGTAACTAGGTGGTTGCGATCAGCAAACACCTGGCGACGCGAGGGCCTCGGCGGTCGACAGTCGCGCTTCCCACCGCTCGGCGGCGGTGCCCCCTTGAGCCGCGACGGCGAGCACGCGCTCGATCACCTCGACTTCGAGGTCGTACCAGCGCATCTGCCTGGCGATCAATGCCACCCCCCACGCCCACCCGTAGGGCAGTGGTCGCACGTCCTTGACGGCTTCCATGGCCGCCCACGCGAGGAGGAGCGCTTCCGTCAGCCGACCCTCGACCCGCAGATGCTCGATCTCCGGACTCCACCAGAACACCAGGTCATCGCGGGAGTGCCCCGTGTCCTCACCGCGCGGATCGACGTCAACTGCTCGAAGATCCATGGAGACCACGCCGTTCTCACGCTAGGTGACTCGCTCAACCCGCACTCCTGCGGCGCGCAGCCGGACGGGCCTAGCACTGACCTTACGTCAACGCAATGGCTTGACAACCTCCGCAGCGGGTGACTGCCAGTGATCGTCGCGGACGGTCCGAGGCTTTGCTGTCGGGACCTCGGCTCATGCGCGGACTCTTACCTCGCGGTGATCGCGCTCCCAGCGCTGCGTCGCGATCTGCACGGCGTCCCAGGGCGAGCCGAGCGGAGGTGTGTAGGAGAGATCGAGGTCGCTGATCTCCTTGACCGTCATCCCGTGGTGCAGCGCCGTGGCGAACGTGTCGACCCGCTTCGCCGTCTCGGTGCCTCGGGCTCCGACGAGCTGCGCGCCGAGCAGTCGACCGGAGTTCTCGTCGCCGGTGATCCGGATGATGATGGGTTGGGCGCCCGGGTAGTAGGCCTTGTGGTCGTCCGCGACGGCAGCTGAGCTGACGGGGGAGAAGCCCGCGGGGATCGCTTCGTGCTCGCGGAGGCCGGTGCGGGCCGCGACCAGGTCGAAGACCTTCACGACCTGCGTGCCGAGGCTCCCGGCGAACCGGGCCGAGCCGCCGAGCGCGTTCTCGCCCGCGACCCGGCCCTGCTTGTGGGCGGTGGTGCCGAGCGGCAGGTAGGTGACGCCGAGCAGGCGGTGGTGGGTGACGACGCCGTCACCGGCGGCGAAGACGTGGGGGAGGCCAGTGCGCATCGACTCGTCGACGACCACGGCGCCGCCGGCACCGAGCTGGGCGCCGGCGTCCGCGAGCAGCTCGGTGTTCGGGCGGACGCCGACGACGACCAGCACGAGGTCGGCGACATCCGTGAACGGCTCGCCCTGGCGGACGCCCGTGACGGCCAGGCCACGATCGGCGCGGGCGATGGAGGTCACGCGGCTGTTCGGCCGTACGTCGACGCCGTGGCGCGTGAGCTCGGCGTGGACGAGGGTGCCGAGCTCGGGGTCGAGCGTCGAGAGCACCTCCGGCCCGCGCTGCAGCTGGGTGACCGCGAGGCCGCGGACGATGAGCGCTTCGGCCATCTCCAGGCCGACGTAGCCGGCGCCGACGATGATCGCGGTCTCGGGTCGGGCAGAGTCGAGGAACCGGTCGAGGGCGAAGGTGTCGCCCATCGAGTGGAGCACGTGAACGCCGTCCTCGGGCCCGACGTCGTCGAGGCCCGAGATCCCGACCGTGGACGGCAGGGCGCCGGTTCCGACGACGAGCTCGTCGTAGTCGAGCGCCGACTCGTGGCCGTTGGGGTCGCGGAGGGTGAGGCGCCGGCCGGGGACGTCGATCCCGGTCGCGAGGGTGTCGAGGCGCAGGCGCATGCCGGTGGCCTCGAGGTCCGCGTGGGTGCGGTGGGCGAGGGACTGCCAGGGGCTGACCTCGCCGGAGAAGTAGTACGGGATCCCGCAGATGGAGAAGTTCGGGTAGGCGTCCGCCACGACAACGGTCACGTCGACGGAGGCGTCGAGCTCGCGGGCGCGGAGCGCGGCGGAGATGCCGGCATCGCTGCCGCCGATCGCGACGATGTGCATGGGGGCCTTTCGGGACGGGGTCAGGACTCGAGCGGGTCGGCGGCCGGGACCACGACGTCGTCCGCGGCGGCGGATGCGGAGGGGTAGAGCGCGAGGAGGACGGCGACGCCGACGGCGCAGCCGGCGACCTGCGCCACGATGAACGGCAGCGCGGACGCGGGGGCGATGCCGGCGAAGGTTTCGGTGAACATCCGCCCGATGGTGACGGCGGGGTTCGCGAACGACGTGGAGTTGGTGAACCAGTAGGCGCTGCCGATGTAGGCACCCACGGCCGCGGCGCCGGCGGCCCCGCGACCGGACCGGGCGAGCGCGAAGATCAGCAGGATCAGCCCCGCGGTCGCGACGATCTCGCCGAGCAGGTGCCCGGGCGTCGCCCGCTGCGTCTGGGAGGCGGCGACCGGGACGGTGAACATCGCGTCCGCGAGGACCGCGCCGCCGATCGCGCCCACGATCTGGGCGAGGGCGTACCACCCCACCTCGGCAAGCGGCAGCCCTGCGCCGGCGGATCGGCCGACGAACCAGTCCGCGGCGCTCACGACCGGGTTGAAGTGCGCGCCGGAGACCGGCCCGAAGGTCAGGATCAGCACGGCCAGACCGAGCACCGTCGCGGTGCTGTTCTCCAGCAGCTGCAGGCCGACATCCGACGGGGAGAGCCGCTGGGCAGCGATCCCTGAGCCGATCACCACCGCGGTCAGCAGCCCGGTGCCGAGGAACTCGGCGAGGAGGCGGCGGGGCAGGGGAGCGGCGTGGCCGGTGGGGCGCCGGATGGAGTTGTTCATCTCCCGTCATCTTGACGGGCGACAGTTCCCTCAGTCAACATTGACTCAATGAACGTCGAGTTAAATGACGAGCTCGATCGACGGGCGGCGAAGCACGCCGCGCTCTCGGATCCGACGCGCATCCGGATCGTCGACATGCTGACCCTCGGGGACTTCGCGCCCAGCGAGCTGCAGACCGCGCTCGACATGCCCTCGAACCTGCTCGCCCACCACCTCGGCGTCCTCGAGCGGGCCGCGCTCGTCGCGCGCGGTCGGTCGGAGGCAGACCGGAGGCGGACCTACGTCCACCTCGTTCCCGATGCGCTCGAGGGACTGCTTCCCGGCCGGGCGCAGCCCGCGTCCCGGGTGGTCTTCGTCTGCACGGCCAACTCGGCCCGCTCCCACCTGGCCGCGGAGCTGTGGGCCACGGCGAGCACGGTCCCTTCCGCCTCCGCCGGCACCCACCCCGCCGAGTCGATCGATTCCGGGGCCGTCGCGGTCGCCCATCGGCGCGGCTTGAACCTCCCGAGCGCCCGTCCTCGGGGGCTGCAGGAGGTCCTCGCCGACGGGGATCTCGTCATCACCGTGTGCGACAACGCGCACGAGGAGCTCGGCGCCCGCAGCCGACTCCACTGGTCGGTGCCGGATCCGGTCCGGATCGGCACCGACGCCGCTTTCGACGCCGCTTTCGACGACATCGCTCGTCGGATCGGCGACCTCGCCCCTCGCATCGTCGCGAGTTGAAACAGGAGCGCCGCCATGACCGACATCGCAGCCCGACCGGAGATCACGCTCGACCAGCAGCTGGCCCTGAAGCAGGCCGCCGCCCATCTCGTCCGCGACTTCGAGGGCGTCTTCGGTGCGCCCACGATCGAGCGCTTCCTGGAGACCTCCTACGACCAGTTCGCCGGCCGTGCGACGGTGTCGAACTTCCTGCCACTGCTCGCTGAACGCTTCGCCCGTCAGCGCCTTCGGGCCCTCGCGCGGATCGAGGGGAAGGTACAGGACGGCAAGCCGACCGTGCTGTTCCTCTGCGTCCACAACGCCGGCCGATCGCAGATGGCACTCGGCTTCTTCGAGCGATACGTGGGCGACCAGGCGATCGCTTGGTCCGGCGGCTCCGAGCCCGGCTCCGAGGTCGAGCCCGGCGCGATCGCCGCCATGGCCGAGCGCGACATCGACATCTCCGGCGAGTTCCCGAAGCCGTGGACCGACGAGGTCGTGCGAGCCGCCGACGTCGTCATCACCATGGGCTGCGGCGACGCCTGCCCCGTCTTCCCCGGCAAGCGCTACGAGGACTGGACCCTCGACGACCCTGCCGGACTCGATCTCGACGGCGTCCGGGCCGATCCGCGACGACATCGAACGACGCGTCCTGAACCTCCTCGACCAGATCGGCGTGCCCGCGATCCGGGGCTGACCGAACGGGGTCAGGAAGCGGGGACCAGCTCCTCGAGCAGCGCGGAGACCCGCGCCTTGATGTCGTCGCGGATCGGGCGGACCTCCTCGACCGGCCGTCCCGCCGGGTCCGTCAGCTCCCAGTCCTCGTACCGCTTCCCCGGGAAGATCGGGCAGGCGTCTCCGCAGCCCATCGTGATGACGACGTCGGACTCCTTGACCGCCTCCGTCGTCAGTGCCTTCGGCGCCTCGCGGGTGATGTCGATGCCGTCCTCGGCCATCACCTGCACGGCCACCGGGTTGATCTGGTCCTTCGGCTCGCTGCCCGCGGAGAGCACCTCGACGCGGTCACCGGCTAGCGCCCTCAGGTAGCCCGCCGCCATCTGGGAGCGGCCGGCGTTGTGGATGCAGACGAACAGGACGATCGGCTTCGCCACGGTGCTCCCTCGATCAGACGGGATGGTCGTCGGCAGTGTAG
Source organism: uncultured Actinomycetota bacterium (assembly GCA_963771645.1). Classification (GTDB taxonomy): domain Bacteria; phylum Actinomycetota; class Actinomycetes; order Actinomycetales; family Microbacteriaceae; genus Amnibacterium. Next base: position 26,908 of record CAVYUH010000003.1, read on the forward strand.
GGCGAGTGCGTGGCGCGTCAGAGAGCGGAAACGGCAGCGCCGGCGGCGTTCAGGGCCTCGGGGACGAGCCGGTAGTACGCCCAGGTGCCCCGCTTGCTGCGGGTGAGGAAGCCCGCATCGGTGAGCATCTTCAGGTGGTACGAGACCGTCGCCTGCGACAGGCCGATCGGATCCGTGAGGTCACAGACACATGCCTCCTGGCCCTCGGACGCCGCGACGATGGACAGGAGGCGAAGTCGTGCAGGGTCCGCCAGCGCCTTCAGGGTGCGGGCCAGGTCCGTCGCTGCGCTGGAGGACATGCCGCCGGCGCCCGGCGTGCAGCAGGCCGCATCCGTGGTCGCGTGGATCTCCAGTACTGACGTCACGGAGCAAGTGTTGCATAGATCGACGACGATCGATGTATGGTGCATCTATCGATAGCGATCGATGATTGCTCAGCCGTGAAGGAGAACCCGTGACGCTCACTCTGTCGGCACCAGCGGACACAGCGCAGGACCGGCTGGCCGGACTGCCGGTCGCGATCATCGGCGCAGGCCCGGTCGGGCTCGCAGCTGCAGCCCAGCTCACGCCGCCGAGGCTGCCGTTCGTCGTCTTCGAAGCGGGTGAGTCCGCCGGATCCGCCATCGCGCTGTGGGGGCACACTCGCCTGTTCTCGCCCTGGCGCTATGTGACCGACGAGGCCGCCCGCGAGCTCCTGGCTGCCCAGGGGTGGACGAGCCCCGACGCGGAGTCGCTGCCCAGCGGTCGCGACCTCGTCACCGACTACCTCGAGCCGCTGGCCGCGACGCCGCAGCTCGCCCCCCACATCCGCTACGCGTCCAACGTCTCCGCCGTCAGCAGGCAGGGCATGGACCGCACCCGATCGACCGGACGCGCCGCCGCGCCGTTCGTTCTCCGCGTCGAGCAGAACGGGCGGGTGCGGGAGGAGCTCGCCCGCGCCGTCATCGACACCTCCGGCACCTACCGGAACCCGAACGGGCTCCTCGCCTCCGGCCTCGACCCCGTCGACCTCGATGCGCTCCGCCCGCACCTCAGCCACGCTCTCCCCGACGTGCTCCGGCGCGACCGAGTCCGCTTCGCCGGCAAGCGCACCCTCGTGCTCGGCGCGGGGCACTCCGCTGCCAACACCCTCATCGCCCTCGCCGACCTCGCGCGTCAGGAGCCCGGCACCGAGGTCGTGTGGGGCATCCGCAACGCCAGCCCGAAGCGGGTCTACACCGGCGCAGACGACGAGCTCCAGGACCGGGCGGCCCTCGGCGACCGAGTCTCGTCCCTCGTCGCCGAGGGCCGCATCACGCTGCTCGACTCCTTCGAGGTCGACCGCGTCGAGGTGGAAGGAGACGCCGTCCGCGTCGACGGCCGACGCGGGGGAGAACCGGTGTCGATCGAGACCGACGTGATCGTCGGCGCCACAGGCTTCAAGCCCGACCTCGACATGCTCCGCGAGATCCGCCTCGCCCTCGACGACATCGTCGAGGCACCCCGCGCCCTCGCGCCACTGATCGACCCCAACCTGCACAGCTGCGGCACCGTTCCCCCGCACGGCGTCGCCGAGCTGGCGCAGCCCGAGCCGAACTTCTTCATCGCCGGGATGAAGAGCTACGGCCGCGCCCCCACGTTCCTGCTGCTCACCGGTTACGAGCAGGTCCGCTCAATCGCCGATGAGCTCGCGGGCGACCACGACGCCGCCCGACGCGTGCAGCTCACGCTGCCCGAGACCGGCGTCTGCTCCGGCGGTGAAGGCGGCGCCTGCTGCGGCACGCCCTCGACGTCCGCTCCTGCTCGCCAGCCCCTCCAGCTCCTGACCGTCGCGCCGAGTCGAGGCGGCGGCTGCTGAGATGGCAGTCACGATCCGTCCGCTGACGGCCATCGACTGGCCGTCCGTCCGTGAGATCTACGCCGAGGGCATCGCGACCGGCAACGCGACTTTCGAGGCGGAGCCGCCCTCGTCGGAGGACTTCGATCGGAGCAAGCTGCCCGACCACCGATTCGTCGCCATCGACGATTCGGATGCCGTGATCGGCTGGATCGCCGTCTTCGCCCATCTCGAGCAGGGGTCTATCGCGGGGTGGTCGAGCACTCGGTCTACGTCGCAGCCAGCGCGACGAGCCGGCGTCGGACGCCTTCTGCTCGATGAATCGGTGAAGTTCCACCGAAGCGGCGGGGATCTGGACGATCCAGTCGTCGATCTTCCCGGAGAACGAGGCGACCCTCGCATTACACGGAGCGACTGGGTTCCGACTCGTCGGGACCAGAAAGCGCATCGCCCAGAATGATGTACGGACCCCATGTCGGACGATTCCGGGACACTCTCCTCGTCGAACGTCGCAGTCCGGTCGTCGAGCCGTAGCGACGCGGACTTCGTCGGAACCGGTTCGGGCGGCGTCCGCAAGACGCGTCGCGCGGACACGTGGCTTCGCCTAGCCGCTTCGTCCTGGCTTCACACCTGAAGTCACGACGGGCTTCGGGGCCGGTGCGGAGAGGGGTCAGATCCGCATGATTCCGGGCTTTTCGAGGGCATAAAACAGCGTGCCCCTGGAGGGACTCGAACCCCCAACCGTTTCCTTAGGACGGAACTGCTCTTCCGTTGAGCTACAGAGGCGTGGCACGCGGACGTCCGCCAGTGTAGGCGGGGGAGTGGAAGGGAGACCCGGATGATCGACGCCCACAGCGAGCGCACCTGCGCGAGCTCGAGGAGGGCCTGTGGCGACCCGAGACCCGCTTCGATCCGGACTGGATGCGGCGGGTGCTGCACCCCGACTTCCTCGAGTTCGGCCGCTCCGGCCGCGTCTACGACCTCGCTGCGACGCTCGCCGCGGAAGCCGCACCGTTCTCGGCCGAGCTGCCGCTGCCCGGCTTCACCCTGCGGGAGCCGGCGCCCGGCGTCGCCCTCGTCACCTACGTCAGCCGCGTCGACCACTCGGACGGAGCAGCCGCTCGCGGCGAACCGCAGCTCGCTCTGGGTGCGCGACGGCGACGGCTGGCGACTGCACTTCCACCAGGGCACGCCGCTCTGAGCGGCTCAGCGGAGTCAGAGACCGGAGGGCACGCCGACGCCGCGAGCCCACTTGGCCGCCGCTTCCGTGCGGCTGCGGGCGCCGAGCTTCGTGCGGATGTGCTCGACGTGCTTCTCCACGGTGCGCGGCTCGATGAACAGCGCCAGGCCGATGTCGCGGTTGGTGCGGCCGTCGGCGACCAGGGCCAGCACCTCCTGCTCGCGGACCGTCAGGGCGCGGATCGCCTCCGCGACCTCCCACTCCGCCGCGCGGAGCCGCGCGTGGTCGAACGCCGTTGCGAGGTGGGCCTGCAGCGCCTCGGCGACGAAGCGGTCACGCCGGTCGAACGGCTGCGCGTAGCGCTCGAGCAGGATCCAGAACGACCGCCGGCTCGCGGTCGCCGTCAGCGCCATCCGGTGGTCGTCCGGCGACCTCCGGACCGGCAGCACCGCGGCAGGTCTCGAGCCGGCGGCATCCGGCGGCTCGCCGTCGTGCGCCGACCGGTCCGCCCACGCCGCCCGGAGATCGCGCAGGTCGACGAGGTCCGCCGGGAGCAGCTGCTCGCAGACCACGCCGACCACGTCGGGGAAGACGCGCGGATCCGCGGCGCTGTGCAGGGCGAGCACCGCGGCGAGCACCCGCACGCAGGTCGTCGGAGTCGAGCGGCGGGGCGTCGGTCCGGGCATCCGTCCGGTCGGCGATCGTCAGCATGTCGCGACCTCCAGCACGGCGCGCGGGCGGCACCGCACCGACTCCGGACGCTACTCCCGGCGATACCTGGGCGGATCCCCGATTTCCAGGGGGATGTGCGTGTTTTCCGGTATAGCCCCCGCACCGGCCTCGGGCCACGGTGGAGCCAGGGGCGTGCCACCCGGGCGCGCCCAGCACAGGCAAGGAAGCTGATGTCCCTCTTCTCAAGGCGATCCCTGGCCGCCGCAGCTGCGGTGGGTGTGGGGGTCGCGACGATCACCGGACTCGGGGCGATCCCCGCGAACGCCGGAACGCCGCCCATCCACGTGATCTCCAGACGAGTACGTCGGCCCGCTGCAGTTCGCGGTGGCTCGGGCCGTTCGATCTACGTCGCGGACAGCTTGCAGTCCGCGCTGTTCAAGGTCGGCCGGACCGCGCCCATCGCCACCGGGCCGGCTCCCGACCCGACGCAACCCGGAGGCGAGCGGCGACCTCGCCGGCGTCGCGGTCGGCGGGCGGCTCGATCGCCTACACGACGTCGACCGGCGACCACAAGGACACCCGCCTCACGATCCTGCACGAGGGCCACAAGAGGGTCGTCTCGCTGTCCGGCGTTCGAGAAGAAGTACAACCCGGACAAGCGCAACCGCTACGGCGTGGTCGAGCACGCGACGGCTGTGAGCAGCGCGTGCAAGCGCGGAGCTGACCGCCGGCCAGCTCGCACCATCGCTCTATCGCGGTGAAGTACGACTCCCACCCGTACGCCGTCGCCTCGCTCGGCGACGGCTCCTGGGCGGTCGCGGATGCCGGCGGGAACGACATCCTGAAGGTCGACAGCCGGGGCCACGTGTCCGTGATCGCGGTGCTGCCGCCCAGCCGCTGACGATCACCGCCGACATCGCGAACCAGGTCGCGGCCGACTGCGTCGGGCATCACCTATCGGTTCGAGCCGGTGCCGACCGACGTCGAGGTCGGCCCGCACGGGAAGCTCTATCTCACCACCCTCTCCGGCGGCCCTGAGGGCGTGCGGCCCTCGGTGCGCGCAGCAGCGTCTACCAGGTCGGCTGGGGCTGGAGCGACCGCATCGCCACCGGCTTCGCGGGCGCGACGAACCTCGCGGTCAGCCCGAGCGGGATGCATCTACGTCGCCGAGCTCGGCGCCGGTCAGATCTCCGTCGTCAGCACGGCGGCCCGGTGCCGTTCGCGCCTCTGGCCGGCGTCGCCGGCGTCGAATGGGCGAACGGCCACCTCTACGCCTCGACGGCACCTGCCGTCGCGACCGGCGGCAGCGGGCGCCGGCACGATCGTCCGCTTCGGCTGAGTCCGACCGATCGATCCCGCGCGGCGCGGGTCGGGAACCGCAGAGTCTCCCGGCCCGCGCCGCGCGCGTGCGCCCGCCACGCCGTGCATGCGGCGACCCTCTGGCGCACGCACGGCGCGTCACCCGAACGAGGGGCGCCCCATGCCTACAGTGGCCGTGTGTGGCGTGCCGAGAACGGGGAGACCGAGGAGGAGACCGCAGACATGGAAGTGCTGCGGGTCCCTCAGACGTCGCCGACCTCGCCGGTCACCTCCCCGCACGCCGTGACGGTCGGTGACCACCACTTCGTCCCCGTGAACATCGCAGCCCCCTCGTGGGAGCGGTGGCGCGACGAGCTCGGCGTCGTCGGCGGCCCGACCCCGCTGCTGCACTTCGAGGACTCGGTCCGCACCCGCATCGAGCTGTCGACGACGCATCCGTCCGGCCTCGCGCAGTTCATCACCGGCAAGACGACGCTGCTGTCGAACCTCATCCGCGACGACATCGCCTTCAAGGTCGCGAGCACCGCCGCCTCGACGCTCACCGCGAAGGCCGTCGAGCTCGCCGCCACCCGGGGCATCGACGCGATGCACCTCGCGATCGGCCTCGCCGAGTGGCGGTTCGAGAAGCAGGACTTCCGCGGGCCCGTGCTGCTGCGGCCGCTCGCGATGCGCCGCTACGGCCGCGACTTCGAGCTGCGGCTGAAGGGCGCGCTGCAGCTGAACCCCGGGCTCGTCCGCGCGATGGACGAGCAGTACGGCATCCGGCTCGACCCGCAGGCGTTCGTCGCCCTCGCGCTGCAGGCGGGCGCCTTCAAGCCGCAGCCCGTGATCGACCGGCTGCGCGAGCTGACCGCGCACCTGCAGCGGTTCAGCGTGCAGCCGCGGCTGCTCATCTCCTCGTTCGCGGAGGTCGGGCCCACGCTGCTCGCCGACGCGCGCGACATGCAGCACCCGGTCATCGACGCCGTCGCCGGCAACCCGACCGCCGCCGCGCGGCTCGCGCAGGCGGCCGAGCGGATCGAGCTGGTGCGGCAGGACGAGCGGCCGCCCGCCGGCGACCTCGCGGTGCTCGACGCCGACCCCGAGCAGGAGCAGGTCGTCGCCCAGATCGCGGCCGGCGACACCCTCGCGGTGCACACGCTGCCCGGCACCGGCGCGACCCAGACCATCGTGAACGCGCTCGGCGCGCTGATCGCCCAGCACAAGCGCGTGCTCGTCGTCAGCCCGCGGCACGCCACGCTGCGGGCCGTCGCCGGCCGGCTCGCGGATGCGGGCCTCGGCGGCATCGCCGTGTCGCCCCGCAGCATCCGCCGCGACCTCATCCACTCGATCACCCGCAACGAGAAGGCCGCGCCGCCCGAGACCGGCGAGGTCGACGACGCCCTCGTGCGGCTGCGCTCCGTGCTGCTCGACTACCGCTCGGCGCTCGGCCGCCGCGACCCGCACCTGCGGGTGAGCGTGCTCGACGCGCTCGGCGAGCTGTCCCGGCTCGCGCTGCTGCCGAACCCGCCCGCCACCACGGCCCGGCTCTCCACTCGCGCCATGGAGGCGCTCGCGATGGATCGCGGCGCAGGTGCAGTCCACCCTGCAGCGGGCCGCGGCGCTCGGCGAGTTCCGGTACGGACCGGGCGACTCGCCCTGGTACGGCGCGAGCTTCACCAGCGCCGAGGCCGCGGAGCACGCGCACCTGCTCGCGAAGCGCCTCGCCACGACCGATGTGCCGCGACTGCTCGATCGCGCCGCCGACGTGATCGCGAGCACCCGATTGCGGCCGTTCGCGACCCTCGCCGAGCTCGGCATCTACCTGCGCCTGCTGCTCGACATCCGCGAGACGCTCGACAAGTTCCAGCCCGCCGTCTTCGACCGCTCGCTCGGCGAGCTGATCGTCGCCACCGGCCCGCGCCGCGACGCCCGCGAGATGTCGAGCGTGAACCGGCGGCGCCTGAAGAAGCTCGCGAAGGAGTACGTGCGGCCCGGCGTGCACGTGGCCGACCTGCACGAGTGGCTCACCCGCATCCAGCAGCAGCGCGTGCTCTACCAGCGCTTCGTCACGAGCGGCGTCACGCCCGACGTGCCGAGCGGCATCATCGACCTCTGGACCGAGTACCAGCGTGCCGCGGGCGACCTCACGGCGCTCGACGAGCCGCTCGGTCTCTGGAACACGCCGGACAGCCTCCTGCAGGAGCAGGTCGAGCTGCTGCCCGACCGCCTCAAGGCGCTCGCCGCCGACTCCGAGGTGCTGCACAACCTGCAGGACCGCACCGCGATCATGGCCCGGCTGCGCGACCAGGACCTCGCGCCGCTGCTCGAGGACCTCGCCGGCCGGCACGTCGCGCCCGAGCACGTGGGCGTCGAGCTCGAGCTCGCCTGGTGGAAGAGCGTGCTCGAGCGGCTGCTCGCCGAGGACCCCGCGCTGCTCGGCGCGAACACCTCGGTGCTCGACCGCCTCGAGCAGGACTTCCGGCTCGTCGACGAGGCGCACCAGAAGTCGAACGCGAAGCGCCTCGCCTGGCAGCTCGCCGACGCGTGGCGCCTCGGCGTCACCGACTGGGGCGGCGAGGCGGACGCGCTGAAGCAGCTGCTGCAGGCCAAGTGCGACGACCCCGTGGTCCTGAACCGCGAGGCCCCGCACCTGCTGAAGCTGCTCGCGCCGGTCTGGCTCGCGTCGCCCTACGAGGTGCACGAGCTCGGCGACGGGATGCAGTTCGACGCGGTGTTCATCGTCGACGCGGGCGCGCTCAGCTTCGCCGAGGGTCTCGGCGCGGTGCGCCGGGCGAAGCAGGTCGTCGCGTTCGGCGACCCGGTCACCCAGACGCCGATGCCCTTCGACATCGCCATCCGGGAGACCGAGAACCCGCCCGAGACGCAGCGGCGCCTCGACGAGCGGCACGCCGACTCCGTCTTCGCGCGGATCGCGGACCTCGTGCCGTCGCTCGAGCTGACCACGAGCTACCGGGCCGGCGGCGAGGACCTCGCCGAGCTGGTCAACCGCCGCTTCTACGAGGGGCGGATCGAGAGCGTGCCCTGGGCCGGCACGTTCCTCGGCCACGGCAGCCTCGCCCTCGACTACGTCGACAACGGCCACGGGCTCCCGGATGCGGAGACCGGCACGGTCGAGGCCGTCGAGCCCGAGGTGCAGCGGGTCGTCGAGCGCGTGCTCGACCACGCCACCAACCGGCCCCGCGAGTCCCTCATGGTGATCTCCGGCAGCGCGAAGCACGCCATCCGGGTGCAGCAGGCCGTGATGAAGGCCCTGGTGCGCCGCGGCGACCTCACCGACTTCTTCCTGCGCGACCAGGCCGAGCCGTTCATGGTCGTCACGCTCGCCGAGGCCGTCGGGCACAGCCGGGACCGCGTCATCTTCAGCATCGGCTACGGCCGCACGCCGCACGGGCGCACCCTCTCGACGCTCGGCCCGCTCGCGAAGCCAGGCGGCGACCGGCTGCTCGCGGCGGCCGTCACCCGTGCCCGCCGCTCGCTCGCGATCATCTCCTGCTTCCGCCCCGAGGACCTCGAGGCCGAGCGGATGCCGCGCGGCGTCGCCGCGCTGCAGCGGCTGCTCTCCGACGCCGAGGCGCGCGTCGCCGAGGATCCGCTCGACGACGACCGCGACGCGATGCTCGTCGACCTCGGCCGTCGCCTGCGCGCCCACGGCATGAAGGTGTCGCTCGGCTACCACGGCAAGCTGCCGCTCGTCGCCTCGCTCGGTGCGCGCGCCATGACGGTGGAGACGGACTCGACGATCGGCACCTCGTCGCTGCGGCAGAGCCTGCGGCTGCGGCCGGAGATGCTGAAGCGCCTCGGCTGGCACTACCTCCGGGTGCACAGCTTCGACCTGTTCTCCGACCCGGATGCGGTCGCGCAGCGCATCGCGATCGCCCTCGGCGCGCGCGAGCCGTCGCCGCTGACCAACACGATCCCGGTCGTCGAGGTGCGGACCTGACCGGATCCCGTCGGCACCGCAGGGTGCGCACGGAGCCCGCGCCCGGATCCGACCCGGCGCCCGCGGGCGAGACGCCGCTGGCCGGCGAGGACGAGCCGCGCGCGTGGGGCGACGGAGCGGACGCGAACGACGACCGGCTGAAGGCCGACAAGCCGCCGCACTGGGGCTGAAGGGGCGCGGTGCTGCTGCTGCGGCGGGCTGCTGCCGCCCGTGCTGCGCAATCGACGGAGGAACTCGCATCCGCCGGACGGGGTCATGCGGATCCGGGCCGACTTCCGTGCGGAAGCTCCATCGTTTGCGCGGTGGACAGTGCACATCGCGGCAGTGAGAGGTGCAACCGGCCCAGCGGGGCGCGGCGCGACGACTGCAGTCCGGCGGGCTACTCGACCGGGGCGCGGTGCGAGCCGCGGCCCGGCGGGAGGGTGTGGTCGCCCTCCGGGCTGGGGGTGCCGGCCAGCAGGTCGCGGATCTGGATGAGCAGCTCGGTCTCGGTCGGGGGAGTGTCGGCCGGGGTGGCGGTCTCCTCGGCCTGCTTGCGGGCGAAGGCGCGCTTCATCGCCCAGTTGAGCGGCAGCACGAAGGCGAAGTAGACGACGGCGGCGACGATCAGGAAGTTGATGATCGCGCCGAGCACCGCGCCGAACATGAGGCCCTGCGCCTTCGCCGGCGGTCCAGGGGAGATGCACGACGAGCGCCGTGCTCAGGCTGCCCGCGTTGAAGATCGAGGCGATCAGCGGGTTGATCAGGTTCACCACGATCGAGGTGACGATCGCGGTGAACGCCGCGCCGATGACCACCGCGACGGCGAGATCGACGACGTTGCCTCGGAGGACGAACTCGCGGAAACCCTTCACGCCCAGTGTTTAGCAGAGCGGTCCGACGCGCCGCTTCCCGATGAGCCCGTGCCGCCGGTTGCGATCCGGTCTCGGCCGGATCCGCTCGGGTCAGGAGGCGGGCGCCGCCGCGGGCTTCGCGGCGGGCTTCGTGTCCGATGCGGGCTTCGAGCCGCCATCGGTCTTCGCCGGCGTGGCCGTGGACGAGGCCGAGTCGGACGAGCCCGACTCGCTCTTCGCGGCGGCGGGCTTGGCCTCGCCGCTGCGGGAGTCGGTGCGGTAGAAGCCCGAGCCGTTGAACGTCACCCCGACGGATCCGTACTGCTTGCGCAGCGTGCCGCCGCAGGTGGGGCAGACGGTCAGGGCCGCGTCGCTGAACTCCTGGTGCACCTCGAGGGGTGTCCCGCAGTCGCGGCACTTGTAGGCATAGGTGGGCATGAAGGTCAGATCCTCCGTCGGCGGGCCGATCGCGTGGAGAACTCCACGGTCCTCGTGGGGGTGATCACGCCGTCGAGCGCCTGGTCGTGACGCTCTCTGGGCACCTCGTCCACGAATTCGGAGTCGAAGACTACCCCGTACACCGGCGGGCACCGCTCCATCGAGCCGAGCGTCTTGTCGTAGTAGCCGCGGCCCCAGCCGAGCCGCATCCCGGAGGCGTCGATCGCCGCGGCCGGCACGATGATGAGGTCCACGTCGTTGATCGCGATGGGGCCGAGCGCCTCGCCGACCGGCTCGGGCATCCCGTAGAGGCCGATGTACTCCTCCTCGCCGGGCGTGGCGGTCGTCCAGTCGAGCAGGCCGTCCTCGCGGCTGATGGGGAAGAGCACGCGGATGCCGTGCTCCTTCGCCCAGTTCACGTACGGCCGCGTGTTCGGCTCGTCCGCGGCGGACAGGTAGCAGGAGACGGACCTCGCGCCGACCCGCTCCGTCAGCTCCGCGAGCCGCTGCGTGAACCCGTCGGTCGCGCGCTGGCGCTCCGAGGCCGTGCGGATGCGTCTGCCGCTCCCGCAGCTCGGCGCGCAAGGCCCTCTTCTGGTGGGTCGGATCGGCTCCCATGCCCGAATTCTAGAAAGGCCGCTCCGATAGCCTTGGCGCCATGGCGTACACGATCACGAAAGCGGTCATCCCGGCCGCCGGGCTCGGCACTCGGTTCCTTCCCGCGACGAAGGCGATGCCGAAGGAGATGCTGCCGGTCGTCGACAAGCCGGCGATCCAGTACGTGGTCGAGGAGGCCGTCGCCGCGGGCCTGCACGACGTGCTCATGGTCACCGGCCGCAACAAGTACGCGCTCGAGAACCACTTCGACCGGGTCTACGAGCTCGAGGCGACGCTCGAGCGCAAGGGCGACCACGCGAAGCTGCAGCGGGTCCACGAGTCGACGAACATCGCCGACATCCACTACTTCCGCCAGGGCGACCCGCACGGGCTCGGCCACGCGGTGCTCCAGGCCCGCATGCACGTCGGCCACGAGCCGTTCGCGGTGCTGCTCGGCGACGACCTGATCGACGAGCGCGACCCGCTGCTGCCGCGGATGATCGAGGTGCAGCAGGAGCGCCGCGCCTCGGTCGTGGCGCTGCTCGAGGTCGACCCGGAGCAGATCCACCTCTACGGCGCCGCCGCGGTGGAGGCGACCGACGAGGACGACGTCGTGCGCGTCACCGGCCTCGTCGAGAAGCCCGTCGAAGGAGAACGCGCCGTCGAACCTCGCGATCATCGGCCGCTACGTGCTGCGCCCCGAGGTCTTCGACGTGCTCGAGCACACGGCCCCGGCAAGGGCGGCGAGATCCAGCTCACGGATGCGCTCGAGAAGATGGCGCAGGCACCGAGAGTGGACCGGCGGCGTCTACGGCGTCGTGTTCCGCGGACGCCGCTACGACACGGGTGACAAGATCGACTACATCAAGGCGATCCTGCAGCTCGCCACCGAACGCGAGGACCTCGGCGCCGAGCTCCGGCCGTGGCTGAAGCAGTTCGCCGCCGGCCTGGACTGAGCGCGACCGAACCGATGCCGATCCCCACGCTGACGAGCGGATCCGTCGGCATCCGTCCCATCCGGCTGCGCGATGCGCGCGCCGTCGAGCGCGAGCTCGTCGAGGGCCGCTCGTGGATGCGGGAGTGGGAGGCGACGAGCCCCCGCGGCTCGATCGGCTTCGACATCCGCGGCAGCATCCGCGCGCTGCAGCAGAACGCGCGCAACGGGCAGGGGCTGCCGTTCGTCATCGAGGTGGACGGCGAGCTCGTCGGGCAGCTGAACGTCACGTCGATCTCCTACGGCTCGCTGTCGTCGGCGACGATCGGGTACTGGATCGCCGAGCGCTTCGCCGGCCACAACGCCACGCCGATCGCCGTGGCGCTCGCCACCGACCACTGCTTCCAGTCGCTCGGCCTGCACCGGATGGAGATCTGCATCCGGCCCGAGAACGCGAAGTCGCTGCGGGTCGTGGAGAAGCTCGGCTTCCGCTACGAGGGGCTGAGGCGCCGCTACATCCACATCAACGGCGACTGGCGCGACCACTACTGCTTCGCGCTCGTCGCCGAGGAGGTGCCGGGCGGGGTGCTGCGGCGCTGGCGCGAGGGCGCCGTGCCGCCGGATGCGGCGAGCGTGCCCGAGGCCGACCAGGAGCTGGCGCGCACGCAGTTCCCCTGAGCCGGGCGCTCGCGTCGCGACTGCTGCCGCATCCGACGCCGGAGAGCGGCACGAATCGCGACGCGAGGGCCGGCCGGTGCCGGAAGCGGCACGAATCGCGACGCGAAGCCGAGGGCACCCGGACTGGGGGACGGGCGCATCGGTGTGTCGCGGGGCGCGACACGCCATGATGCGCTCCCGCACCGGCACCCGGCCGCCACCTACCGTTCGTGATATGGCGGGTGGATTCGGTGGCGGGGTGATCATCGCCTTCGCGGCGGTGCTCTGGCTGCTCTATCTGGCGCCCACCTGGATGCGCCGTCGGCAGTACCTGACCACGGAGCGGACGGCGGTCCGGCTGCAGCAGACGCTGCGGATCCTCGCCGAGACCGCCGAGGTGCCGGACGAGGTGCGGGCGGAGGTGTCCGCGCGCAGCATCGCGGAGCAGCACCGCGCGCTCCGCGACGCGGCACGGCAGGCGGAGAGCGTCGCCCGGCCCCGGGAGAACGCGGCGGAGCGCTCGCTCGCCCGCCGCAGCCGCCAGCCGCGCGAGCCGCGCCAGCGCGCGCAGGCCGTCTCCGCGCTCGCCGCCCAGCGGCTGCGCCGGTCGCGGGTGCTGGCCGCGAACATCCTGGTGCTCGCCGTCGCGCTCGTCGCCTACGGCGTCGCGCAGGCCTGCAGACGGGCGGGTGGCTGCCGCTCGCCGGCGGCGCGATCGGCGTCTTCGGCTCGCTCGCCCTGCTGCAGCGCGCCGCGACCGTGGCCGCCGCGCACCGGGCGGTCGAGGCCGTCGACCACGCGGTCGTCGTGCCCGAGGCGCCCCGCAGCTTCACGGACTGGCAGCGCAGCGAGCAGGCGCGGCCCACCTGGACCCCGGTGCCGCTGCCCAAGCCGCTGTACCTCGACAAGGACGAGGCCGTGGGCGACCCCCACGACCACGTCGCGGTCGCCACCTCCCTCGACGCGGCCGCTGCGCGGTCGGACGAGGCGCTGCGGTCCGCCGCGGCCGAGGTCGCGACCCTGCAGCCCCGCGGATCCCAGGCGGCGCTCGCCGCCATGGGCATCGTCGCGGAGAGCGGGCCGGTGCTCACCGACCTCGACGCCGTGCTGCGCCGCCGCCGCGCCGGCTGAGCCTGCGGCGGCGCGCACGTGCGCCCCTTCGCCCCTCCGCTGTGCCGCGCGTAGGGGGATGTGCCCGGTGTATGGCCGGATGCGGCGAGTCGGCCTACGGCCGGGACGATCCCCTACGGCCGGAACGGTGCGGCGGCGGTGGGCGACGGCTGCGGCCGGGTCAGGCGAGGCGGGCGATCAGCGCGTCCGCGAGGTCGGTGCCGGAGCGCCAGGCGGCCTCGACGCGGCTCCTCGTCGACCAGCCGTCGCCGCAGAGCCCGATCCCGTCGTCGCTCAGGTGGAAGGTCGCATCGCGCGGCTCGGCCGGCTGCGCGAACGTCCAGCGCTGCGCGAAGGTCTCCACCGGCTCGTCCGCGAATCCCAGCACGGTGCGCATCGCGTCGACGACGGGGTCGGACGGCGGATGCAGGATCGTCGAGCCGCGATGCGGCGAACGTCGCCGGTCGTGTGCGCCACGAGCACGGGCGCCGCCGTCGCCGCGGCTGCGGCCGTCGTCGGCGAGCCAGCGGATGGGGAGGTCCGACACGAACGCGGCGTCGAACTCCGGCCAGGTGCGGCGCTCGAACCGAGCGACCACCGCGATCGCGGGGTCGAACCGCTGGTCGGCGATCCGTGCGAGCGCGGGGCGCGCCGTCAGCAGCCGCGCGGCCTGCGGACCCGGCATCGCGAGCACGACCGCATCCGAGTCGGCGGCGAGCCGCTCGAAGCCGTCCGCATCGACGGCCTCCTGACTCGCCACCTCGATGCCCTCGGCGAGCTGCTCGACGAGCGCCCGCATCCCGTCGGCCCCGGCGAAGCGCAACGGTCCGCGACTTCGCCTCGCCGAGCCCGTCCGGGCCGGCGGTCCGGAAGGTGTCCGTCCACTGCGCGCGCGGCACCGGCGGCGAGCCAGCCGTCGACGACCGCGCGGAACCCGTCGTCCGACACCGTGCAGTACGGGGCGCCGAGGTCGACCGGATGCGGCCCTCCGGGAAGGTCGCGCAGGGTGCGCGCCGCCATCCGGCCGCCCGACCCGGCGGCCGCGGTCCACGACGCGCACGGCGACGCCCGCGTCCGTGAGCCGGCGGGCGCACGCGATGCCGCTCATGCCGGCGCCCACGACGACGACGCTCATGCCGTCACCGCGGTGAGCAGCTCCGCGATCGCCTCGAGCAGCGGGCGCGGCACGTCCATCGCCTGCAGCTCCGACGAGGCGGTCCGCGGCGCTGCGGTCCGCGCCGACGGTGCGCCAGATCGCGGCCTTCGCCTCGTAGGGGTGCTGGGCGGCGTTCAGCAGCGCGAAGAGCCGCCCGGGGACGTCGGCCGTGGCCGGCCGCGGATCCGCGCCGAAGCGCACGACCACGGCGTCGCTCGTGTCCGCCGTCACCGTGACGGTCACCCGGCCACCGGCCGCGGCCGCCGGCGTGGCCCGTCCGTCCACGGTCACGGCCGTGGCATCCGGAGAAGCCGAGCAGCGTGACCGTCCAGGTGCGGGTCTCCGGCACGATGCCGGCCGGGCCGTCGGCCGGCCCGATCGTGAGCGAGCCGCTCGCCTGGTCCCAGGTCAGCGGCGTGCGCGACCGTCGGGATGGTCTCCGGCGTCGTCCCGGTGTCGTCGTCCTCGACGAGCACGAAGGCGCCGTCGGCGCCGGGCGCCACGAGCACCTCGAGGTGCTGCGGGTTGCGGGTCGCATCCGTCTCGTGCTCCGCGGCGAGCGGCAGGATGCCGCCGGCCTTCAGCAGCGCGGGGACGGACGCGCCGTCGCGGTGCAGCCGCACGGTGCGGCCGCCCTCGATCACGACGCCCGTGTGGATGTCGACCCAGGCGCCGGGCGGCAGCCAGGCGGTCGCCGAGCCGAGCAGCGTCACCGGGTCGCGCGGCGTCGTGATGGGCGCGACCACCAGCTCGCTGCCGAACGCGAACTCGTTCGGCACCTCGTAGGCGGCCGGCTCATCCGGCGCGAGGTGGTACATCGGCCGGACGAGCGGCACGCCCTGCGGTCGCCGCCACGGTGGTTCATCGAGTGCAGGTAGGGGACGAGCCGCACCCGGAAGCGGAGCGCCTCGTCGATCGCCGCGCGGGTCTCCTCCGGGAACATCCACGGCTCCTTGGCGAGGAACGGGTTGTTCGAGGAGTGCAGCCGCAGGATCGGCGACCACACCCCGAGCTGCACCCAGCGCGCGGTGAGCTCGTCGTCGCGGACGCCCCAGAGGTGGCCGCCGACGTCGTGGCTCCACCAGCCGTAGCCGATGTTCGAGGCGGTCGCCGTGAACTCCGGCTGGAAGTCGAGCGACGCCCAGCTGATGATCGTGTCGCCGGAGAAGCCGACCGGGTAGCGGTGGCTGCCCGGGCCGGCGTACCGGGAGAAGGTGAGCGGCCGGCGGTCGCCGCGTCCGGAGTCGAGGAAGTGGTAGTGGTTCAGCATCCAGAGCGGATCGATGCCGGGGATGCGCGAGTACGGGCCCTGCTGCCAGTCGATCCACCAGAAGTCGACGCCCTCGTCCTCGAGGCGGTGGTGCAGCACGTCGAAGTACGCCTCGAGGAACGCCGGGTCGGTGATGTCGAACGCGATCGGCAGGCCCCGCTCCGGGTCGCGGCCGAGCGCCCGCGCCATGTCCGGGTAGGCGTCCTCGAAGGCGCGCACGCCGTCCGCCGGATGCACGTTCAGCGTCACGCGGAGGCCGCGGTCGTGCAGCTCGGCGAGGAAGCCGGCCGGGTCGGGGAAGAGCTCGCGCTCCCAGCTGTAGCCGGTCCAGCCGCTGCCGAACTCGGGCGGCACGGACTCGACGCGGTGCCAGTCCATGTCGAGCACCGCGACGCTGAAGCGGATCCGCTCGCGCTCGAAGCGGTCGAGCAGCTCGCGGTACTCGTCGGCCGAGTAGCGGTGGTAGCGGCTCCACCAGTTGCCGAGCGTCCAGCGGGGGAGCACCGGCTGCGGGCCGGAGAGGTCGTAGAAGGCGCGGAGGGCGCCCTGCGTAGTCGTGGCCGTAGGCGAAGACGTAGAAGTCGAGGTGGCCCGGTCGGGCGGGGCGCGACCCAGCCGTCGTCCGTGAAGAGGAACGACGTCGAGTCGTCGAGGGCGGTGACGCCGCCGCGGGCGATCACGCCGGGCTCGAGGGGGATGCGGCCGTCGGCCATGTCGAGCGTGCGGGCCGTGCCGCCGAGGTCGTGGGCGGCGTCGCCGTAGCGCCAGAGGCTGTGCCACGAGGTGAGGGCGCCGCGGGCCTGCACCGAGAGGCCCGGCGGGCGTGAACGGGCCGCGGTCGTAGGTGAGGTGCAGCCGGTCGGTGAGGATCTCGACGACCGCGTCGCTCTCCACCACCTCGAAGCGCGGCACCGGCAGGTCGCGGTGCAGCGCGAAGGTCGAGGCGCGGTCCTCGAAGACGCCGTCGGGCGCCCACTCGATGCGCACGAGCCCGTCGGTCAGCACGGAGAAGCGCCACCGGTCGCCCTGCACCACGGCCTCCGGATGCGCGACGGGGGAGACGGGCATGCGGAAGCGGGCATCCATGGCGTCACCCTAGGACGGGCCGGATGCGGCGCCGCTGCGTGCCGCTGGCGGTGCCGCTGACGCTGCCCGCGGGCGTTGCGACTGCTGTCCGCACGGACAACTGCTGCCGCTGAATCGCGAGCAGTTGTCCGTGCGGACAGCAGACAGGGGAGGCGCGCCGGACATGCGGAAGGGCCGCCCCTTGCGGGACGGCCCTTCTGCGTGCTGTGGACCCTAGGGGATTCGAACCCCTGACCTTCTCATTGCGAACGAGACGCGCTACCAACTGCGCCAAGGGCCCCGGTGCGCCGTCAAGGTTAGCATCCGGCACCGGCTCCCTCAGCGAGGCGCGTGCCGCCTGCAGGCGGATGTGCCGCCTGCAGGCGGAATCCGTGCGCAGGGGTGTCATCCGGTCCGAGCGCATGCACCCGGGACGACGCGGGCTCCCCAGACGTGCGCCGGCGGACGGGCGCGCGGTCAGGCGGGGCGGAAGCGCAGCGCCGACCAGGTGTCGTCGATCGCCACCTGCCGCACCGGCTGCGCGCCGAGGCGCGGTGACCGCTGCGGCGAGCCGGTCCCGGTTCAGGTCGGTGCCGAGCGCGCCGCCCTTCGGGTAGGCGAGCCAGGCGAGGCGATCGTCGCGAGCGGCGGCGATCGCGGCGTCCGCATCCTCGCCCTCGAGGTCGGCCTGCATCCGCACGAAGGCCAGCACCGCGGTGGCGGACGGATCGACCGGCAGGTCGCCGAGGTCGACGTCGGCGGGCGCGCCCAGCACGGCGACGAGCCGGCCGGGAGCGAGCTGCAGCTTGCGGGCGAGGTCCATCCGACGAGCATCCCAGGTGCGCCGGGAGCGAACCGGGCCCGACCGGCGTGCGGCGGATGGATGCTGCTGCCCATGAGTGACGCATCCGCCCTCGACGCCTACTCCCGCACCGTCGTCGCCGTGGCCGCGACGGTGCTGCCGAGCGTCGCCAGCATCGCCGTCCGCACGTCCCGCGGCGGCGGCGCGGGCAGCGCGACCGTCATCGCCACGGACGGCGTGCTGCTCACCAGCGCGCACGTCGTCGGCCGGCGCCGACGAGCGCCGAGGCGGTCTTCCCCGACGGCACGGAGACCGTCGTCGACGTGGTCGGCCGCGACGCGCTGTCCGACCTGGCGGTGCTGCGCGCCCGCGGGCCCGTGCCGCCGCCGGTGGAGCTCGGCGACGCGGCGCGGCTGCAAGGTCGGGCAGCTCGTCGTCGCGATGGGCAACCCGCTCGGGCTCGCCGGCAGCGTCACCGCCGGCATCGTGTCCGCGCTCGGCCGGTCGCTGCCCACGACGCAGCGGCCGGGTGGTCGACGAGGTGATCCAGACCGACGCGGCCCTGAACCCCGGCAACAGCGGCGGCGCGCTCGCCGACGGATCCGCGCCGGATGATCGGCGTGAACACCGCGGTGGCCGGCGTCGGCCTCGGGCTGGCGGTGCCGATCAACGACGACCACGCGGCGAGATCATCAGCGGGCTGCTCGCCGACGGGCGGGTCCGGCGGGCGTGGCTCGGGATCGCGGGCGCGCGCATCCGCCTCGCCCCGGCGATCGCCGCCCGCATCGGATCGCCGACCGGCCTCCAGGTCGCGCAGGTGATCGCCGGGAGCCCGGCCGCGCAGGCCGGGCTCCGCCGCGGCGACGTCGTGGTGGCGCTCGCCGGGCGACCGGTGCTGACGGTGACCGAGGTGCAGGCGCTGATGGTGGAGCACGCGATCGGGGTGCCGGTCGAGATGACGGTCTGGCGCAACGGCGCGCTGGTCGACGTGATCGTGGAGCCGCGCGAGCTGCAGGACGCCGATCGCGGCTGACGCCGCCCCCGCCCTCTCCGGTGCGCCCGTGCATCCGGTGGGAAAGCCGTCCTGCGTCCCTGCTGCCGGACGGCGGCTTCGTAGCGTGATGGGCTGTGGAGGGGAGCAGCATGCGCATCGTCGTGGTCGGAGCGACCGGGAACGTGGGGATGGGGGTGCTGCGGCGCCTGCAGCGTGAGCCCGAGGTGGAGATCGTCGGCGTCGCCCGGCGGGTGCCCGCGCCGGACGCGCCGCCGCCGTACGCCGGCGTCTCGTGGCACGCGATCGACATCGCCGAGGCGGCGCGCCGTGCGCGACCTGACGCTCGCGTTCGCGGGCGCGGACGCCGTGATCAGCCTCGCGTGGCTGCTGCAGCCGAACCACGACGAGCGCGTGCTCGCCGCCACGAACGTCGGCGGCCTGCGGCACGTGCTGCAGGCGGCGGTGGCCGCCGGGGTGCCGCACGTGCTCGTCGCCTCGTCGGTGGGCGCCTACAGCCAGGGGCCGAAGCGCCGCCGGGTCGACGAGTCGTGGCCGACCGGCTCCATCGCCAGCTCGCACTACGGGCGGCACAAGGCCGCGATCGAGCGGATGATGGACGCCTTCGAGCGTGAGCATCCCGACGTGGTGCTCACCCGGATGCGGCCGGGGCTCGTGATGAACCCGCGGGCCGGCGCCGATCTCGTGCGGCTGTTCGTCGGGCCGTTCGTGCCGGTGCGGTGGCTCACGCGCGTGCCGCTGCCCGTGCTGCCGATGCCGAAGCGGACCGTGTCCCAGGTCGTGCACGTCGACGACCTCGGCGACGCGTTCTGGCGCGCGGTCGAGCGCCGGGCGGGCGGCGCCTTCAACGTGGCGGCCGAGCCGGTCGTCGGGCCCGACGAGGTGGCCGAGGTGCTCGGGGCGAGGTGGCTGCCCGTGCGGATCGCGCCCGTGCGCGGGGCGATCTGGCTCGCGTGGCAGCTGCACCTCGTCCGCGTGGATCCGGGCTGGCTCGACATCGCCACCTCGGTGCCGGTCATGTCGACCGAGCGCGCCCGCACCGAGCTCGGCTGGGCGCCGACGGTCGGCGCGATCGACGCGCTGCGCGAGGCGATCCGCGGCGTCGCCGACCACGAGATCGAGCCCGGATCGCCGCACCTCGGCCGCCGCCCGTGGCCGCCGATGGCGCAGTAGGCCGACCGTCCGGAGCGCGCAGGCCGAGACGCTTCGGCAGGCCTGGTGAACGAGGGGCCTGGGCTACACGGCCGGTTTCGGCGCGCGGCGAAGCCGCGTGACGGCCGTGTCCGTGGCCGAAGTGCTCGTGGCCTGCGAAGTGCTCTCAGTGGCCGAGGCTCGCCATGCCCTGCGGGGAGTAGCGCTCGCCGGCGACCTTCCCTGCGGGCGCGACCTCGTCGATCCGCGCGAAGTCGTCGGCGGTGAGCGTCACGTCGACCGCGGAGACGTTCTCCTCGAGGTTCGGGATGCGCCGCGTGCCGGGGATGGGCACCACGTCGTCGCCCTGCGCGAGCACCCAGGCGAGCGCCAGCTGGGACGGCGTGACGCCCTTCTGCTCCGCGATCGCGACGACCGCGTCGAGCAGCTCGAGGTTCTTCTCGAAGTTCTCGCCCTGGAAGCGCGGGCTGGTGCGCCGGAAGTCGTCCTCGGCGAAGTCGTCGACCGAGCGGATCTTGCCGGAGAGGAAGCCGCGGCCGAGGGGCGAGTAGGGCACGAACCCGATGCCGAGCTCGCGCACCGTCTCGAGCACGCCGTTGTCCTCCACGTCGCGGGTGAACAGCGAGTACTCGCTCTGCACCGCCGTGAGGGGCGCCGTCGCGTGCGCCTTCCGGATGCTCGCGGCGGACGCCTCGCTGATGCCGAGGTGGCGCACCTTGCCGGCCTGCACGAGCTCGCCGAGCGCGCCGAAGGTCTCCTCGACAGGCACCTTCGGGTCGACGCGGTGCTGGTAGTAGAGGTCGATGGTCTCGATCCCGAGCCGCGACAGCGACTGGTCGACCGCCCGGCGCAGGTAGTCGGGCGAGCCGTTCACCCGGCCGGTGCGGGTGCCCTGCTCGTCGAGCTCGTTGCCGAACTTCGTCGCGATGACGACGTCGTCGCGCCGGTCCGGCGAGCGCCTTCCCGACGAGCCGCTCGTTCGTCCACGGCCCGTAGACGTCCGCGGTGTCGAAGAACGTGATGCCGAGCTCGAGCGCCCGGCGGATGGTGGCCGTCGACTCCTCGTCGTCGTGCGCGCCGTAGAAGGCGCTCATCCCCATGCAGCCGAGGCCCTCCGCGGAGACCTGGAGCCCCTGACCGAGTGTGCGCTGTTCCATATGCCGCTCCTTCTCCTTCCTTCCGCAGGTCTACTCGCGACCGGCTGGACGGCGGATGAGCAGGCCCGGCGGCGGCGTTCACCGCTATTCGTCCGGTCGATTCCGCCGCAGAAGCGGTGGAGCGGTGAAGCCCGGGCAGGGCATCGGCGGAGAATGGCGCGATCCGAGCCGGGGACGGGATCCGCTTCTCGGACCTTTGCGGATCGAACAGCGCGATGTCGCCGAGAGCCGGGCCGGGCGCATTGCCGTGCTGATCGCCGGTGACGACGAGTGCCGCCGCGCGGGGGACGGGGGTCCGGCATTCCCGCGGACGCGTCGTGATAAGGCGGTGATCGGTGCGGTCGACGATGCAGGCCCCGGGAACCGGGGGTCGCGGGTCGCGTCGATGTCGGCACGCGATGGCTCCCCGCGCGAGTTCCCGTCCCGCCGGCGCGATCCCGGCGGCGCGGCAATGCGGGCCGATTCGGCGACATCGCGCCGTCCAAGTGGCGGGCTGCCGCATCTGCGGCACCCACGAGCCGTTCTGCTCCGCAGGGACGGCGTCCTGAGGGCGATGGTTGCCTCCGGGCAAGTTCATTCGACGCATTCCCGTCGCTTCTCGGCGCTGATTCCGCGGTCGCCGGGCTAAGCATCGGGCCTGTGGATTGAAGAAAAATCCACCCGAAATGGACGAGACACGTCATTTCGTGCTGAATTCGGCTTGTCTTCGGCGCTACACTCGCGCTATACAGTGGATCCGATCGTGGCTCCCCGCTCGAACTCCAGGAGAACAGCACACCTCATGGCACAGAAGTACATCGTTCAGCTCGTCGACGACCTCACGCAGCAGCCGATCGAGGACGGCGAGGGCGAAAGCGTCCGTTTCGCGCTCGACGGCGTCAGCTACACCATCGATCTCACGAGCGACCACGCCTCCGAATTCCGCGGCGCGCTGACGCCCTATGTCAACGCCGCCCGCAAGGCCGATGTCGCGGTGAAGGCCAAGGCGTCCACCTCCTCCGCATCGCGTGCGCCGAAGGGCGACCTGAAGGCGATCCGCGAGTGGGCGAACCAGAACGGCTTCACGGTCTCGAGCCGCGGCCGGATCCCGTCCGACGTGCAGTCCGCGTACAACGCCGC
Source organism: uncultured Actinomycetota bacterium (assembly GCA_963771645.1). GTDB lineage: Bacteria > Actinomycetota > Actinomycetes > Actinomycetales > Microbacteriaceae > Amnibacterium. Next base: position 49,141 of record CAVYUH010000003.1, read on the forward strand.
GCACTGACCGATCCGCATCCTGCTCCACCGCCGACCGCGCGCGGGCCGATGACGGCCGCGCGCGGTCGTGCGTCTGCAGGGCTCCTGCGCGCTCTCGGCAGGCGCTTCGTATCCTGACGCGATGATCTCCCGCGAACTCGCCCTCCGGCTCCGGGAGGCCGGACTCGTCTGGCGCCCTGCCGCGGGGGACCGCTTCCAGCTGCTGCAGCAGGACATGGAGTCCACCGGCACGGAGCTGTTCACCGTCAGCGACATGACGATCGAGGCGCACCAGTACCCGACCGGCACGGTGCTCGGCTTCAACGGCACCACCGAGTGGGCGCTCGACTCCGTCGCGCTCGAGGACGCGCTCTGGTTCCCGCGTGAGGACCAGCTGCGCGAGGCGCTCCGCGGCACGTTCGTGGGGCTCGACCGCGACGACGACGGGACGTGGCGCGTCACGACGGTCTTCCTCGGCGAGCGTCGCGAGCACGTCGCGGACACCGCCGAGGACGCCTACGGCCTCGCCGTGCTGGCCGAGGTGGACGCCACCCGCTGATGCCGCTCGTCGCCGCCATCGCCGCAGGGCTCGCCGCCCTGGCCGGCATCGCGGCGTTCCTGCTCGCACCGGGGGCGGATGCGGGCGAGCCGGCCGTCTCGGAGCGCGCCGCGGACGGGCCGCCACGGGCTGACGGCTCGGGGCCGGCCACCGCGGGGGCGACCGCGTCAGGACCGAGCGCTCAGGACGCCGGCTGCACCGGGACGGGCGCCGTGTCGGGCACCGGTCCCGCGTCCCGGCCGCGGAGATCCGGCGTGACGCCGTGCGCCAGGGCCGCCACGAGCAGGCCCGCCACCGCCAGCGCGGCACCGCAGGCGAACGCGGCGGGCGCCCCGGACGAGTCGAGGAACGCACCCGCGAGGGCGGCCCCGACCGCCACGCCGACGAGCTGGCCCGTGTTCGTCCAGCCGTAGGCCTCGGCGGTGTCGCTGAACCGGACGGACGACGACACGATCGCCGACATGACCCCGAGGGCGGGCGCGAGGCCGAAGCCCGCCACCACCAGGGCCGCGGACAGCCCCAAGAACCCCGAGGCGAACGGCGTGAGCGCCGCGCCCACGGCCACGATGAGCAGCCGGAGCGTCAGCGACCAGGAGCGCATCGGCAGGCGCGCGAGCGCGAACCCGCCGACCAGCGAGGCGAGCGACCAGATCGCCAGGACGACGCCGCTCGTCGGATCGCCGGTGCCGAACGCACCGGCCACGCTCGCCTCGATGTCCGCGCAGGAGGCGATCACGAGGAAGCCGACGCCGGTCACGAGCAGCACCTGCGGCCGCAGGAGCACGGCGCCGAAGCGGCGCCTGCTGCGGGGGATGCGCACCCGGCCGACCTCGGGCGACGCCGCGAACCAGATGCCGCCGCCGATCAGCAGGACGACGGACAGCAGCAGCGCGACCTCGGTGCTCACGGTGGTCGCCACGAACGTGACCGCGACGGGGCCGCCGATCCAGATCAGCTCCTGCAGCGACGCGTCGAGCGAGAACAGGGAGCCGAGCATCCGCGAGTTCACGAGCTTCGGATAGATCGTGCGCACGGCCGCCGTGATCGGCGGGAACGTGATCCCGGCCGCGAACGCGAGGGCCACGATCGCCGACGTCGGGAGTCGCCGAGCGCGATCGCGGCGACCGCTGTCGCGCACAGCGTCGCGGTGCCGAGCACGACCGGGCGGATGCCGAGCCGGCCCATGAGGCGCCCGGTGGCGGGACCGGAGATCGCCTGCCCGATGCTGAGCGCCGCGAGCACGACCCCGGCGGCGGCGTAGGAGCCGGTGCGTCGCTCGACGTGGAAGAGGAGGCCGAGCGAGAGCATGCCGCTCGGGAACCGGGCGACGAGCTGCGCGGCGATGATCCGCGCCACGCCGCGGGTTCTCAACAGGTCGCCGAATCCACCGCTCACAGGGCATCCATCGTAGGGGCGCGGGACTGTCGCACGCCGGGTGCAGGCTCTCCACCACCCGGGGCCGGTTGTCCACAGGTTGTCCACCGGCATGTGGAGGACACGCCGGGTGTTTCCACAACATATGGGGCCGTTGCGACGTCCGGACCCCTGTATATAGTGATCACCGGTTCAGCGCGGATCGGTCGACCGCCATCGGGGGACGGCGGCCCGGGCGCACGAGGAGGAGACGGCATGGGTATCACGGTGGTCAAGCGAAACGGCGAGCGGGAGCCGTACGACGCGAACAAGATCAACCTCGCGATCGAGCACGCGAGCGCGGGCCTCGACCCGAACATCACGTGGGTCACGCAGATCGCGTCCGAGCTCGAGCTCACGCTCTTCGACGGGATCACCACCCAGCAGCTCGACGAGGCGGTCATCCAGGTCGCGCTGCAGAACGTCAAGGACGACCCGGCGTTCGACACCGTCGCGGCCCGGCTGCTGCTGAAGACCATCTACAAGCGCGTGCTCGGCGACTACTCCTCCGACGAGGACGTGCGCGCCCTGCACACCCAGCACTTCCGCGCCTACGTCGAGCGCGGCGTCGCCGAGGAGCTGCTCGACCCGCGGCTCGGCGAGCGGTTCGACCTCGACGCGCTCGCCGCGGCGCTCGAGCCGGAGAACGACGAGCTGCTGAAGTACATCGGCGTCGTCACGCTGAACAACCGCTACGGCATCAAGGCGCGCAACGGCGAGCCCCTCGAGGTGCCCGCAGTACTTCTTCATGCGGATCGCGATGGGCCTGTCCCTGAACGAGGAGGACGCCACCGGCGCGGCGCTGTCCTTCTACCGCAAGATGTCCGGCCTCGACTACCTGGCGGCCGGCTCGACGCTCGTGAACGCGGGCACGAAGTTCCCGCAGCTGTCCAACTGCTTCGTCCTCGAGATGCAGGACGACATCGAGCACATCGCGAAGACCACCCGCGACGTCATGTGGCTCACGAAGGGCACCGGCGGCATCGGCCTCTCGGTGACCAAGCTCCGCGCGCAGGGCTCGCCCATCCGCTCGAACAACACCACCTCGACCGGCCCGATCCCGTTCATGCACACGATCGACTCGGTGCTGCGGGCGGTGTCGCGCGGCGGCAAGAAGTTCGGCGCGCTCTGCTTCTACATGGAGAACTGGCACCTCGACTTCCCCGAGTTCCTCGACCTGCGGCAGAACTCCGGCGACCCGTACCGCCGCACCCGCACCGCGAACACGGCCGTGTGGATCTCCGACGAGTTCATGAAGCGCGTGCAGCACGACCAGGACTGGTACCTGTTCGACCCGCTGGAGGTCCCCGACCTCAACGAGCTCACGGGCCGCGCGTTCTCGGAGCGCTACGAGCACTACATCCGCGAGGCCGACGCCGGCCGGATGCGCGCCCACAAGCGCATCGGCGCCCGCGAGCAGTTCAAGTCGATGCTCATGGCCCTGCAGACCACGAGCCACCCGTGGCTGACGTGGAAGGACACGATCAACAACCGTGCCCTGAACAACAACACGGGCACGATCCACTCGTCGAACCTCTGCACCGAGATCACGCTGCCGCAGGACCGCGACAACGTCTCGGTCTGCAACCTCGCGTCGATCAACCTCTCGCGGCACCTCGTGCTGCGCGAGGACGGCACCCTCGGCATGGACTGGGGCCGGATCGCCGAGAGCGCGAAGCTCGCCGTGCGGCAGCTCGACAACCTCATCGACATCACGCTCTCGAGCGTCGACGAGGCGGACAACTCCAACGAGCTGAACCGGGCCATCGGGCTCGGCGTCATGGGCTTCACCGACGTCGTCGAGCGCCTCGGCTTCTCGTACGAGAGCGAGGAGTCCTACGACCTGATCGACGAGATCATGGAGCACGTCTCCTACGCGGCGATCGAGGAGTCGGTGGACCTCGCGAGGACCCGCGGCGCGTACCCGAACTTCGACGGCTCCGGCTGGTCGAAGGGCCTCGTGCCGTTCGACACCATCGCGATCACCGAGGCCGACCGCGGCGTGCCGATCCAGGTGAACCGCACCACGCGGCTCGACTGGGATGCGCTGCGCGAGCGGGTCAAGGGCGGCATGCGCAACGCCACCCTCATGGCGATCGCGCCGACCGCGTCGATCGGCCTCGTCGCCGGCACGACGCCCGGCCTCGACCCGCAGTTCTCGCAGATCTTCAGCCGGTCGACCTCGAGCGGCAAGTTCCTCGAGGTGAACCGCAACCTCGTCGGCACGCTGCAGCAGGCCGGCCTCTGGGAGCGGGTGCGGGAGCAGATCCTGCGCAGCCAGGGCGACATCCAGGGCATCGACGCGATCCCGGACGACATCAAGGCCACGTACCGCACGAGCTTCCAGCTCTCGCCGTTCGCGTTCCTCGAGGTCGCCGCGCGGGCGCAGAAGTGGATCGACCAGGCCATCAGCCGCAACATGTACCTCGAGACCCGCGACCTCGGCGACATGATGTCGATCTACTCGGCTGCATGGGAGCGGGGCGTGAAGACGACCTACTACCTGCACATGAAGCCGCGCCACACCGCGGAGCAGTCCACGGTGCGGGTGAACAAGGCGGAGACGATCGACACCGGTGCCGCGCAGCGCCGCGGGTTCGGCGGCGCCGCCCCGCAGCCGGCGACCGCCGGTGCCGCGGCCGCGCCGGCGCCCGCACGACGGGGCTTCGGTGGATTCGGCGCCCGGCGACGAATCCCAATGAGCGCAGTGGTGGAGTCGCGAAGAGCGAGTGAGGCCATGAGGCGGGGGCCGTCCGCATCCGGACGGCCCCTGCCCGGCACGAATACGGCGGCGACGCCGGCTGTTGCATCGAGAAGCACCGAGGGAAGAGGGACGAGATGAGCATCCTGGGCACCGGGATCCAGGAGGGCCTGCTGCTGAAGCCGGTCCGCTACCAGTGGGCGATGGACCTGTACGAGCAGGCCGTGGCGAACACCTGGTTCCCCAACGAGATCCAGCTCGGTGAGGACATCGCCGACTTCAAGCGGATGACCGACGAGGAGCGTCACGCGGTGACGTTCCTGATGAGCTACTTCAACCCGAGCGAGCTGCTCGTGAACAAGGCGCTCGCGTTCGGCGTCTACCCCTACGTCAACGCCCCCGAGGCGCACCTCTACCTCGCGAAGCAGATGTGGGAGGAGGCGAACCACTGCATGTCGTTCGAGTACGTCCTCGAGACGTTCCCGATCGACCGCGACGAGGCCTACAACTCCCACGTCGACATCCCGTCGATGGCGGCGAAGGAGCAGTTCGAGGTCGAGTTCATCCGGCGCATGTCGGAGCAGACGCTCGACATCACGACGACCGAGGGCAAGCGCGACTTCGTGCGCAACCTCGTCGCCTACAACGTGATCCTCGAGGGCATCTGGTTCTACTCGGGCTTCATGGTGGCGCTGTCGTTCCGGCAGCGGAACCTGCTGCGCAACTTCGGCTCGCTGGTCGACTGGATCGTCCGCGACGAGTCGCTGCACCTGAAGTTCGGGATCAACCTGATCCTCACGGTGCTCGACGAGAACCCCGACCTGCAGACGCCGGAGTTCGCCGACGAGATCCGCCAGATGATCCTCGACGCCGTCGAGATGGAGGAGCAGTACAACCGGGACCTGCTCCCGAACGGCATCCTCGGCCTCAACGCGAACTACATCAACCAGTACGTCAAGTACCTCGCCGACCGGCGCCTCGAGGAGCTCGGCTTCGAGCCGGCCTACAAGGTGTCGAACCCGGCGAAGTGGATGGCGACGGCGAACGACACCCTGCAGCTGGTCAACTTCTTCGAGTCGACGAACACCTCGTACGAGTCGAACGCGAAGGCCGCGGTCTCCTCGAGCTGACCGCGCCCGACGCGCGCACACGATCGCGCCCCTCGCCACCCCGCGGCGAGGGGCGCGATCGCGTCTCCGTACGCGTTCGGGACATCCGTACGGCGGCGACCCCATACGGATGTCCCGACGGCGTACGAGAGGATTCGTCGATGAGATGGGTGGTGCTGCTGCGCGGCGTGAACATCGGGAACGTCCGGATCGCGATGAAGGAGCTGGCCGGTGCGCTCACCGAGCACGGCTTCGCCGGGGTGCGGACGGTGCTCGCGAGCGGCAACGTCGTGCTCACGACGGAGGAGGAGGACGCGGCGCGGGTGCGCCGCCGACGTGCGCGACGTGATCCTCGAGCGGTTCGGATTCGACATCGCGGTGCTGCCCGTCCCGGTCCCGTTCGTCCGCACCGCGGCCGAGGAGTACCCGTTCCCGCGGGTTTCGGACCGCCACGCCTACGTCGTGTTCGCGGAGCGGACCGAGGCGCTCGCCGAGCTGCTCGAGTCGGCCGGCCCGCTGGGTCCGGGGGTCGAGCGCGTGCAGCCGGGGGAGGGCGTCCTGTACTGGGACGCGCCGAAGGGCGAGACGCTCACGACCGCGTTCGGCAAGCAGTACGGCGCGAGGCAGCGCTCCGGCGCCGTCACGACCCGCAACCTCAACACCCTCGAGAAGATCCTGGCGGCGGCGGCATGAGCGAGCAGCAGCCCGACGTCCCGGCGTCGGTGGCACGCGTGGCGGCAGCCCTCGAGGCGGCCGGAGCGAGCGGCCGGGCTCCAGGTGCTGCCCGCGTCGACGCGCACCGCGGCGGAGGCCGCTGCGGCGCTCGGCTGCGACGGCGGGCGCGATCGCGAACAGCCTCGTGTTCCTCGCCGACGACGAGCCGCTGCTCGTGATGACGAGCGGCGCGCATCGCGTCGACACGGCGGCGCTCGCGGAGCGGATGGGCGTGGGCCGCATCCGCCGCGCGGACCCCGAGGCCGTGCGTGCGGCGACCGGGCAGGTCATCGGCGGGGTCGCGCCGGTCGGGCATCCGTCGCCGCTGCCGACCGTCGTCGACGTCGCGCTGGCGCAGCACGACCGCATCTGGGCGGCCGCGGGCAGCGCGAACTCGCGTCTTCCCGACCACGTTCGACGAGCTCGTGCGCATCACGAACGGCCGCGTGCTCGACGTCGCCTGACCCGGATTCCGGGCGCTTCCGACATTCAGGGCGTGGTTCTCCGTCCGGGATGCCGGAAGTCGCCCGCTCTTGCGGCGTGCAGTCCGGGCGGGCGGCGGGGTGCTCCGCCATGCTGGAGCGGTGACCGAGGAGCGCACCGCCGAGCGGCTGATCGTGTTCGTGGACGCGGTGGTCGCGATCGCCATCACGCTGCTCGTGCTGCCGCTCGCGGAGGTGCCACGACGGGACGACGGCAGACGCGATCCACGCGTTCGTCGATCAGCTCGCGCTCGACGCCTCACCGCTGATCGGCTTCGTCGTCAGCTTCTTCGTGATCGCCCGCTTCTGGTGGGCGCACCACCAGACCTTCGCGACGGTGCGCCGCTGGTCGTGGCCGCTCGTGCAGCTGAGCGTCCTGTGGCTCTTCACCGTCGTGCTGCTGCCCGCCGTCACGGCGATCTCCTTCGAGTACGACCCGCAGAAGAACCCCCTCTCGGTCGATCTGTACATCGCCACGATGCTCGTCAGCAGCCTGCTGCTCACCGCCCTGTCGGTGATCGTGCACCGGGATCGCGTCGTCGCGCCGGACGCCGGGGACACCGCGAGCCGGAACCGGATCATCGGCGGCGCCGCCGCGTCCGTGGCGTTCGCGCTCGCCCTCCTGATCGGGACGACGTTCCCGGTGATCAACTACTGGGCGCTCTGGCTCGTCGCCCTCACCGGCCCCTTCGAGGTGTCCTCCGGGGGCTACGGTCGCGGGACCGCGTAAGGGCAGGCCGTCGCCGTGCGCCAGCCGGCACTCGGCCGCTCCTGTCGGACCCGCGCGATGCGAAGCGGATGGACCCGATCACACTGGAGCTTCCCAATCGCGCGGCTTCGGCGGAGCAGCCCGCCGGGGAATAACCCCCGCCGTCCGCGGGCTCCACCTCACGTCCTCCTTCCGGCCGCCGAACGCGGTCGCGCCCCGCCGTCGAACCGTTCCAGGAGACGCCCATGACCCGGACCGCCCCACCGCCCTCCGTACGGCCCGCGCGTCGCCGAGAAGCTGTCCGCCCGCGACCGCACCGTCATCACGGTGCTGCTCGTCGCGGCGTTCGTCGTCATCCTGAACGAGACGATCATGACCGTCGCGATCCCGGTCCTGATGAAGGACCTGTCGATCGACGCGAGCACCGGCCAGTGGCTGTCGACGGCCTTCGCGCTCACCCTCGCGGTCGTGATCCCCGTCACGGGGTTCCTCATCCAGCGGTTCACGACGCGACAGCTCTTCCTCCTGTCGATGGGCCTCTTCAGCGCCGGCACGATCACCGCCGGGCTCTCCGTCGGCTACCCGATGCTGCTGCTCGCCCGCATCATCCAGGGCTGCGGCACCGCGGTGATGATCCCGCTGCTGATGACGACCGTGATCACCCTCGTGCCCGAGTCGAGCCGCGGACGGATGATGGGCAACATCTCGGTCGTCATCTCCGTCGCACCGGCGCTCGGCCCGACGATCTCCGGCCTCATCCTCAGCGTGCTCGACTGGCGCTGGATCTTCTGGCTCGTCCTGCCCATCGCGCTCGCCGCGATGGCGCTCGGCGGATGGCTCATGACGAACGTCGGCGAGACCCGCAAGGTGCGGATCGACCTGCTGTCGGTCCCGCTCGCCGCGCTCGGCTTCGGCGGGCTCGTCTACGGGCTGAACGCCGTCGGCGAGGTCGCGAGCGGCGCCGCCTCCCCGGCGATGATCTGGGTGCCGGTCGGGGTCGGCGCGGTCACCCTCGCCCTGTTCCTGCTCCGGCAGCTCGTGCTGCAGCGCTCCGACCGGGCGCTGCTCGATCTGCGGCCGTTCAAGTCCCGGGTCTTCACCTTCTCGGTGATCGCGGGGGCGTTCGCGTTCCTCGCGCTGCTCGGCAGCGCCATCCTGCTGCCGATCTACCTGCAGAACGTGCTCGGCGTCACCCCGCTCGTCACCGGCCTCCTCGTGCTGCCCGGCGGCGTGATCATGGGCGTCCTCGGCCCGGTCGTCGGCCGGCTCTACGACCTGCACGGGCCGCGAGCGCTCCTCATCCCGAGCTCGCTGATCGGCACGGTCGCGCTGGTGCTGCTCGGAATGGTGACCGAGGTGACGCCGCTCTGGTTCGTGCTCGGCGCGCACATGCTGCTCAGCGTCGGCCTCGCCGGCGTGCTCACGCCGCTGTTCACCGCCGGGCTCTCGGCCGTGCCCGAGCGCTACACGTCGTACGGATCCGCGATCTTCGCGACGGTGCAGCAGGTCGGCGGCGCGGCGGGCACCGCCCTCGTCGTCACGCTCCTCGCCGTGCAGACCGCCGCCGGAAAGGCGGCGGGCGCGAGCACCGCTGTCGCGGCCGCCGGTGGGGTGCGCGTCGCGTTCCTCGTGGCCGCGGGCGTGTTCCTCGCGCTCATCGTGCTGTCCGTGTTCATCACCCGTGACGAGTCCGCCGAGCCGCGGGCGATCCCCGCGCACGCGTGAGCCGGCGGTCGCCCGCCGCGACCCGGGTCTTCCGGTTCGACGGCCGGATCGCGCTCGTGCACGAGCGCGGCACCGGCCCGGCGACCCCGGTCGTGCTCGTGCACGGCATCGGGGTCGCCCGGCTCTACTTCGAGCCGCTCGCGGAGCTGCTCGCCGCATCCGGCCGCGTCATCATCGTCGAGCTGCCGGGCTTCGGCCGCGCGCCGAAGCAGCGGCCCGAGCAGCCCGCCGACGATCGAGGAGCACGCGCTGCTGCTCGCCGCCCTGCTGCGGGACGCGGGCGCCGCCCCGTACCGGCTGGTCGGGCACTCGATGGGCACGCAGATCGTCGCCGACCTGGCGGCCCGGGATCCGGAGCTCGTGGCCGAGATCGCCCTGCTCGGTCCGGTGACGGACCCGGCTGCGCCCGACGCGCTGCGGCAGGGTCTCCGGCTCGCGCTCGACACCCTGGGGGAGTCGCTCGGCGCGAACACCGCCGTGTTCACCGACTACCTCCGTACCGGTCCGCGCTGGTACCTGCAGACGCTTCCGTTCATGCTCGGCTACCCGATGCTCGACGTGCTGCCGCGCATCTCCGCCCCGGCGGTCGTGATCCGCGGCTCCCGCGATCCCATCGCGCCGCACGACTGGACCGCCGAGGTCGCCGCGCGCCTGCCGCGCGGGCGCTTCGTCGAGGTGCCCGGCGCGAACCACGTGGTGCAGTTCACGCATCCGCAGGCGATCGCGGCCGAGCTCGGCGCGGGTCCGCGGTGACGCCGGCGCAGGCCGCCTGGTCCTGGCTCCTCGACTACCGGTACGCGGTCGTGCACCAGGTCGAGGCGATCCTCGACCGCACGGATCCTGCGAAGTACCGCGAGCAGGGCACGCGACGGCCGATCGTGCTGCTGCCCGGCGTCTGGGAGACCTGGCACTTCCTGAAACCGCTGGCCGACCATCTGCACCGAGCCGGGCATCCGGTGCACGTGCTCGCGAAGCTCGGCTGGAACGGCGGCACGGTGGATGCGGCGGCGACGCTGACGGTCGAGCATCTGCGGGAGCACGACCTCACCGACGCCGTGATCGTGGCGCACAGCAAGGGCGGCCTGATCGGCAAGGCGGCGATGCTCGACGCAGCGGACGGCGGCCGCATCCGGGCGATGGTGGCCGTCTCCACGCCGTTCTCCGGGTCGATCTACGCGCGCTACGCGCCGATCCGCACCATCCGCGCCTTCTCGCCGCGCGACCCCACCACCCTGCGCCTCGCGGCGAACCAGGAGGTGAACTCGCGGATCACCTCGATCTACGGCGCGTTCGACCCGCACATCCCGGGCGGGTCCGAGCTGCCCGGCGCCACGAACGTGCGGGTACCGCTCGGCGGCCACTTCCGGGTGCTCGCCGACCCGCGCACCCTGCAGGCGCTGGACGAGGCCCTGGCCCGCGCCGCCTGACGGGCGGTGGCGCTACAGGGCCGGGATACGCACCGAGAGGCAGGTGACGCAGCCCTCGAGCTTCTCGAACTCGCCGATCGGCACCGCGACGACCTCGAGCCCGCGCTCCTGCAGCAGCGCGATGGACGCGGGAACCGAGTCGGCCATCGAGCACGCGCCCGTCGTCGACCGGCACCATCGCCGCGCCCCGCTCCGGCAGGGCGAGGAAGCGCTCGAAGGCACCGGGGTCGTCCACGTCGTCGGGGAAGCCGGCCACCGTCCCGTCGGGCAGGGCCGGTCACGGCGGACTTCAGGTGCAGCACCCGCGTCACCGGCACGGGCACGACGTGGAAGCCCTCCGGCTGCAGGATCGCGGCGAGCTGCGTGATCCCGTGCTCGTTCGTGCGGCTCGAGCGGCCGACGTAGACCGTCGTGCCCGTGACGAGCACGTCGCCGCCGTCGAGCGTCGCCGGGGCCTCGAGCCGGCGCACGTCGAGGCCGGTGTCGCGCACGGCGGCGGCGACGGTCGCGAGCTCGCCGCGTCGCGAGTCCGCGCCGGGAGAGGTGAGCACGGCGATCGAACCGAAGACGAGCAGCGGGTCCTCGACGAAGACGCCGTCGGGCTGCTCGTCGGCGGCGTCGATCTCGAGCACGTCCCAGCCGAGGTCGCGCCAGGCCTGCACGTAGCCCCGCCACTGGGCGAGCGCGGTCTCGGCGTCGACCGGCGTGCGTTCGAGGTGGGTGAGCTCGCCCTCCGCGAGCCGGGGGGACGGGCGGCGGACGAGCACGGTGGGCATGGCCGCCATCGTGCCACCCGGGACGGATACGCCGCCCCGCTCAGCGCAGCGCCCGGCGCAGCTGCTCCGCGCGCGTCGGCGGCACGAGCGTGTAGAGCGGCCGCCGCACCCAGAACGCGCCGTCCGCCCGGTGCTCGGCGCGGGTCGTGAAGCGGTACCGGAACATCCGCACCCGGATGAGCCTCGGCGGCTCGCCGGCGAACGGGTCGACGCGGACGAACCGCAGGATCCGCGGATCCGCCTCGAGCAGGTGGAGCAGCAGCGCCGCGAACCACCGCGCCCGGGCAGCCCCGAGCGGCACGAACCAGAGCAGCCAGTCGAGGCGCAGGTGGTACGGCGCGACCTGCGGCGGCCGCCGGTCGACCTCGCCGGGCTTGCCGTAGAACTGGTACTCCCGCCAGTCGGCCTCATCCGGGATCGGCTCGTTCGTGCCCTCGATGACGACCTCGTCGCGCTGCCTGGTGACGCTGCCGAACGCGCCGTACGCGTTGCCGAGGTACCAGCGGTTGAAGCCGGCGTTCATCAGCTGGTTCGGCGACAGCAGGTTGCGGGCCGGCCGGTACGCGAGCACGAGGAGCCCGGCCGCCACCAGCGTGGTGAGCACGAGCCAGTACAGGGGGAGCCCGCCCGAGCGGTGCAGGTCCACCGGGACGAACGGCAGCACGGCGTGCACCGCGCTGTCGCCGAGGGCGGCGCAGCCGAGCACGATCGTGAGCAGGTTGAGCCACGCGAAGTTGCCGGTCACGATCAGCCAGCCCTGCGTGAGGATCATGACGACGCCCGCGATGGAGGCGATCGGCTGGGGCAGGAACAGCAGGATCGGGGCGACCAGCTGCGCGATGTGGTTGCCGATGACCTCGAGGCGGTGCCACCAGGCCGGCGCGAGATGCGCGGTGCGGCTCAGCGGGTTCGGCATCGGCTGCGTCTCGTGGTGGTAGTAGAGCGCGGTCAGGTCCCGCCAGGCGGGGTCGCCGCGCAGCTTGATCAGGCCGGCGCCGAACTCGAGGCGGAAGACGAGCCAGAGGACCGCGATCAGGATGAGGCGCGGCGGCGGGGAGGCGTCGCTGCCGAGGAAGGCGACGGTGAAACCGGCCTCGCAGAGCAGCATCTCCCAGCCGAAGCCGTAGAAGGTCTGCCCGACGTGGACGATCGAGAGGTAGAGGCCGTACAGCGCGAGGAAGGCGAGCATCGGCAGCCAGTCGGGGCCGAGCTGGGGGAGCCCGAGCACGAGCAGCGCCGACACGACGATGCCCGCGGCGCAGACGGTCCGCAGCAGCCGATCGGAGTACCGCCACCGGAAGAGCGTCGGGCCCGGCCGGGCGAACCGGAGGAACGCCGGCACCGGCAGCAGGCCGTGCTCGCCGAGCAGCGCCGGGAACTGCCGGAGCGTCGAGACGAACGCCAGCAGGTAGACGAGCGCCGTGCCGCGCTGCAGCACGAGGCGCGCGAGCTCCGCGTCGGGCGCCGTCAGCAGGTCCATGGCATCCATCGAGATGGCACCGTAGGCACCTCCGGCTTGGCTGGGGAACCCCCTTGATCCGCCGGGGCGATGGCTCCGAAGCGGAATCATGAAGGCTCGACGACGGGGAGGGACGGCGTGGCATCCAGCGCATCCGATGCCCAGAGGACCCGGCTGCACGTGCGGCGGCTGCACCACAGCGGGCCCGCGCCCTTCCGCGTGCTCGTCGTCGGTGATCAGTCCGCGATGCAGGGCCTCGCGGACCGTGTGCTCGACCGGGCGTGGCTGTCCACCCGCCGCGGCGTGGACATCGACGTGCTCGGCGATCTGAAGCCGGCGCTGCACGCCGTCGACCGCGCATTCGAGCAGTGGCGCCTCGGGCGCTACGAGGCGGTGGTGCTCGTCGTCGACGACCGGCTCGAGTCGCCGCTGCGCGTTCGGACGGTGCACCGCCTGAAGGAGGTGCTGCGGCAGGTGCTCGCCGACACCGCGGGGGACAGCCGCGTCATCGTCGCGGAGATCGCCGCCCCGCACCGGGACGGCGGCCGGCACGCCGGGCCGCTGCCGAGCCGCGTCGAGCGGGCGGTGCGCACGCTCGCCGTGCCCCGGGTGACGTTCTGCGGGGATGAGGGGCCGGCGCATCCGCTCGCCGAGGCCGTCACCGAGGAGATCCGCGCCACCCTGCACGCCGCGGGCCCCGACCCGGCCTCCCTCCGGCGTGCGCAGCCGGATGACGAGGCCGACCGCCAGCGGGCGCTCGACGAGCTCGGCATCGTGGGCGCGGCGCCGGATCCGCGGCTGGACGACCTGGTGGAGCTGGCCCGTACCGCGTTCGGCACCGAGAGCGCGGAGATCAACTTCCTCGACCACGACCGGCAGTGGAAGATGGCGGTCGCGGGCTCCGAGCGGCGGCCGAACCCGAGGGCGCACTCCTACTGCACCCACACGATCGAGCGGGCCGAGCCGACCGTGATCGCCGACGCGGCGGTCGATCCGCGGGTGAAGGACAGCCCGCTCGCGCACGGGCCGAACGCCATCCGCTTCTACGCGGCGCATCCGATCGAGTCGCAGGACGGCTACCGGATCGGTCGTTCTGCATCTACGACTCCGAGCCGCGGGAGCCCGAGGAGATCAACCTCGAGGTGCTGCGCGACCTCGCGCTGCTCGCCCAGGCCGAGATCACCGGGGTGGACGCCCCGCCCGTCGGCGCTGCGGCGGTCGGCAGGCCCTCCTGAACCGGGCGGTCTGCAGGCTGCTGGGCCGGTGCCCGGGAACGGGCACGATGGGGAGATGCCCCGCTGATCTCCGCCGCCGATCTCGCCGCCAGCCTTGACGACCCGCGACTGGTGGTGCTCGACGTCCGCTGGCGCCTCGACGAACCCGACGGACGGCCCACATACCGCGCGGGGCATGTGCCGGGCGCCGTGTTCGTCGACCTGAACACGAGCTGGCCGCGCCGCCGTCGGCCGCCGAGGGACGGCATCCGCTCCCCGAGCCCGGAGTGCTGCGGCCGCAGCCCGGGGCTGGGGCCTCCGCGGCGACAGCGCGGTCGTCGTCTACGACGACCTCGGCGGGATGTCGGCCGCGCGCGCGTGGTGGCTGCTCGCCGACGCGGGCGTCGACGTCCGCGTGCTCGACGGCGGACTCGGCGCGTGGCGCGCGGCGCGCCTGCCCCTCGAGGAGGGCGAGACGCGACCGCCCGCCGGCGACGTCGTGCTCGGCGGCGGCCGGATGCCCGTGATCGACCTCGACGGCGCGGCCGGGTTCGGCGGGGTCCTGCTCGATGCGCGGGCGGGGGAGCGCTACCGCGGCGAGGACGAGCCGGTCGACCCGAAGGCCGGCCACATCCCCGGCGCCGTCAGCGCTCCGACGGCGCAGAACCTCGGCGCCGACGGGCTGTTCCTGCCCTCCGACGACCTCCGACGGCGGTTCGAGGCGCTCGGCGTGCGCGACGACGCACCGGTCGCGGCGTACTGCGGCTCCGGCGTCACCGCGGCGCACGAGGCCCTCGCGCTCGTGCTCGCCGGCTTCCGTCCGGCGATCTACCCCGGCTCGTGGAGCCAGTGGTCGAACCGCGACGGGGCCCCCGTCGCGACCGGCCCCAACCCCTGACCCGGACCGCCGGTCACTCCGTGCGGAGATGCTCCGGACGGAGCAGCCGCAGGGCCGCGGGCAGGCTCGCCGCCGTGACGAGCAGCGGCACGATCAGGGCGACGACCGCGGTCGAGAGCACGACTCCCGCATCCGGGACCGCGAACCGGCCGACGATGGCGAGCAGCGCCGTACCGAGCGCCGCCCCGGCGACGGCCGCGACGGCGCCGCCGAGCACGATCGGCACCCCGCTCTCGGCGAGCACGGAGCGAACCAGCACCCCGCGGGGCAGGCCGATGACGGCCAGCACGGCGAGCGAGCGGCGCCGCTCCCGCAGCTGCTCGCCCACCGACACGAGCAGCACCAGGCCGATCAGCAGCAGCACGAGCACCAGGCCGACGGTGAGGCCCCGCCGGACGGTGTCGAACCGGTGCGACGTGGAGGTCGGGGCGAGGGGGTTCACCTGCACGGCGGGGTCGATCGCCGTCGCGGCCTGCACCGCCGGCACGAGTGCTACGGACCCGGCGGGCAGCACGGTGGTGATCGTGACGCCGCCCTGTCGCGACAGGGGCAGCGCGGCGGGCGTCACCAGCACATGCCGTGGTCGGAGTCCGTCGGCAGCGGCCGCAGGGTGGTGCGCGCCGCGGGATCCGTCAGCAGCGCCCGGACGCCGTCCGCGTCGAGCGCGGCACCCGCCCGCGCGGCGCGGCCGGGCACCAGGTACTCGCTGCCCTCATGCAGCCGGAGATGTGCGCCACCGTGGCGAGGGTGCGGCAGTCGCCGGTGAGCACGGTCACGAACCGGTCGGGATGCCCGTGCACCGGCAGGTCCGTCTGCGCGAGCGCGGGGCCGCCGGGCGTCCGCTGGAAGAGGGCGAGCATCCGCTCCGCGCTCGTGCCGCTCAGGCTCGAGGCGGCGAGCTGGGTGCCGGTCGCGGTGACCCCGGTCTGCGTCGTGTACGAGCCCTCGAGGCCGGCGAACAGCAGCTGGAGCGCGATCGCGCCGGCGACCACGGCCGTCACCGCGCCGACGACGCGGCCCGTCGTGGTGCCGTCGTGACGGATGCGCTTCAGCGCGACCTGCCAGGACACGGGGCCCCCGGACCCGGCTGCCGGCGACCCGCTCGGTGAGCCAGGGGAGCAGGGCGACGGCGGCGGTCAGCAGCAGCGCGACCCCGGCCCGACCAGCCAGGTGCCGACCGCGGCGTACCAGGCGCCCAGCGTGGTGCCCCCGGCGAGCAGCACCCCCGCCGCGACGAGCGGGACGACGCGCCACAGGACGCGGCGGCGGCGCGCGACACGGCGGGCGACGCCGAGCGGCTCGATCCGGAGCGCCCCGAGTCCGGTCAGCGCGGTGGCGGCGAGCAGGACCGGCGCGACGACGAGCACCAGCACGAGGGCGGGCACGGGCGGCACGATGTCGCCGGGGAAGACGCTCAGCGTCGCGATCGTGACGGCGCCGACGCCCTGCCGGGCGGCCGCGAAGACCGCGAGGCCGATGAGGTCGCCGAACACCGCCGCGATCCCGGCCTCGACAGCGCGAGCGCAGGACGTGCCGGGAGGACAGGCCGAGCAGCCGGAGCGCCGCGAGGCGCCGGTCCCGCCGCTCGGCCCCGAACCGGCCGGCGACGGCCACCACGATGCCGATGGGCACGAGCAGCAGCAGCACGCCGACCACGACGAGCAGCGACAGGATCGGGTCGAGCGGCTCCGGCCTGGACGTCTCGCCGAAGCGCGCCACCCCGACCGCCGTGCCGCCGGCGGTGAGCGCCGGATCGACGGCGACGAACCGCGACTCCGCGGGCCGGGCGAGGCCGGCCGCGCCGATGGCGCCCGCGAGGCGATCGGCAGCCGGGCCTTCAGCAGGGGGCCGTCGGGCCCGCGCAGGTCGGTCAGGAGCCCCGGCGAGACGAGCATCGAGCCGGCCGGCGGGAGCGCCCGGACGCCCGGCGGCAGCGGCACGTGCCCGGTCGGCGGGGCGACGACGATGCCCGAGACCCGGCGGCACCGAGCCCCAGTCCGATGTCGGCCGCGACCAGGTGCCCGGCCGCCTGGTCGGCGATCACGATGCTGCGCGCATCCGTGCGTGCGCTCCGGGCGGCGAGGGCGCCGGGCACGCCGGCGGCGAGCAGCAGGAGGGCGACCGCGAACCCCGACGCGATCGCGACGAGGAGGGTGCGGATGCGGGCATCGCGCCCGCGGAGCGCGGCGTCCGCGCCGAGGGCGGCGAGCGCGCGGATCACGCGAGCACCCGGAGGTCGCGCGTGACGCCGTCGCGCACGGAGACCTCGCGGTCCGAGTAGGCGGCGACGCGTGCCTCGTGCGTGACGAGGAGCACGGCCGCACCGGACTCCCGCGCAGCGGCCGTGAGCAGCTGCATCACCCGTTCGCCGTTCAGCGAGTCGAGCGCGCCGGTCGGCTCGTCGGCGAAGACCACCGAGGGGCCGCCGATGAGGGCGCGGGCGACCGCGACCCGCTGCGCCTGGCCGCCGGAGACCTCGCCGGGCAGGGAGCCGGCGACCTGCTCGACCTGGACGCGCTCCAGCCAGCCGCGCGCCCGGTCGCCCGCGTCCCGCCGGCGCACGCCGGCGAGCCGCAGCGGCAGTGCGACGTTCTCGAGGCAGGTCAGCTCGGGCACTGGGAGGCCGAAGTGGAAAATGAAGCCGAACTCGGTGCGACGGAGCAGGCTGCGCTCCACGTCCGACATCCGGGCGAGGTCCGCGCCGCGGTAGCGGACGTGGCCGGCGTCGGGCCGCACGATGCCGCCGAGGCAGTGCAGCAGCGTCGACTTGCCGGAGCCGGACGCGCCGACGATGGCGACGACCTCGCCGGCCTGCACCTCGATGGAGGCGCCTGCGAGCGCGGGCGTCGGGCCGAAGGCCTTGGCGAGGCCGTCGGCCTCGAGCAGGGCGGTCGATCGGGCGACCGCCGAGGCCAGGTCCTCGATCCGGGCGGCGGTGAGTCCTTGAGCCAGCGGAGGTCCGCCTCGAGGTGCAGCAGGGCGTGGTCGCAGACGAGTCGCTGCGTGGCGAGGTCGCCGCCCTGCTTGCGCCGGGTGAGCACCCGCATCTCGTCCAGGTGGGCGGCCCGCTGGGTGTCGAGCAGGTCGTGCGGGTCGCTGCCGGTGAGCACGGCGAGCACGACCTTCGTGTAGAGCGTGCTCTGCAGGTAGGCGGCCGGCGGCTCCGGGGTCGCGAGCCAGCCGTGGAGCCCTGGTCACGCCGGCGTCGGTGATCGCGTAGCGCTTGCGGTCGGGGCCGTCGCCCGGCTCGACGCCGGCGACCTCGATCAGGCCGTTCTGCAGCATCCGTGCGAGCGCGGCGTAGACCTGCCCGTAGGCCAGCGGCTTGTCGCCGCCGAAGCGCTGGTCGTACGACCGCTTGAGGTCGTAGCCGTGCGCGGGCTGCGGATCGAGCAGCCCCAGCAGGGTTCGGGGGAGGGACATGGCCGTCACTATACACACCTGTGTATTCACAGGTGAGAACACATCGCGAGAATCGGGGGATGCCACGTCACGCCGACAGGAGCACAGTCCATCCAGGCGGCAGGGCGCCGCCAGGGCCGTACACATGATCGCCACCGCGGATATCGCGAAGATGATCGGTGCTGAGGTCGTGGACCCCGACAACCACAAGGTCGGCAAGGTCACCCATGTCTACGTCGATTCGGACACGGAGCAGCCTGCCTGGGCCAGCGTGCGGACCCGGACTCTTCGGCGTCATCGAGACCCTCGTCCCACTCACGAACGCCAAGCTGGGACCACAAGAAGGTCCACATCGAGGTGGACAAGTCACGGGTGAAGGACGCGCCGCGCGTCGACCCCGAGGCCGAGATCTCCAGCGAGGCGCAGGGGGACCTCTACGCCTATTACGGCATGCGGAGCGGTACCGCCGTGCCGTCGGATGAGGCGGCCCGAGCGGATCGGACGGCTGAACCCGGGACGCCGGCGGACCGGCCCGAACCCGGCCGGGTCGCTAGGCGAGCGCCTTGCGGATGCGCTGGAGCGAGACCGGCTCCGAGGTCGGCAGGCCCTGGGCGAAGAGGCTGAGGCGCAGCTCCTCGAGCAGCCACCGCACGTGCACGAGCCGCTCGGGCACGGCCGGCCGTGAGCGGCAGCACGCCGCCGGCGCTCCGGTAGAGGTCCGTCGCGGTGGCGACCTCGGTCATCCAGACGCGGTCCCGGTTGACCTGGTCGGGCAGCCGCTCGACGCGGCGCACGATGCCCGCCGTGTAGACCGCGAGCCGCGGCAGCCGGCGGCGCCGTCCAGCGACACGAAGCCGGGATGGATGAGCGCGTCGAGCTGGCCGCGCGTATCCGTCAGCGCCGGCAGCAGGGGCAGGCTCGTCGCCCGGCGGATGGCCGCATCCGCCTCCCGGGCCCGGCGAGCGCGGCGGCGGCGGCGCCACGACCGCGAACAGGTCGTCGAGCACCCGGCCGGCCAGCACCGTGCGCAGCCGCTCGAAGTCGGCGCGGGTCCACACCGCGCCGCCCTCGGTCCCGGCCACTGCACGGCGTCCACGACGGCGAGCAGGCAGTCGTCGAAGAGCGCGTCGGTGAGCGGTAGGGGCTCGTGCCGAGGCGAGCTTCTCCGCGCCCGACAGGTGCTCCCGCACGTAGTGCGCGGGGGACGGCGTCGCGAGCAGCAGCAGGCGCCGGATGCCGAGCCGCATCGCCGCCGCCTGATCCTCCTTCGTCGCCAGCAGCCGCACGCGACCGCCGAGCCGGTGTCGACGAGCGCCGGGTAGGCGCGCACGATCCCGCCGGATGCCGGGTGTCGAGCAGGCGGGGAGCTCGTCGAAGTCGAACGTCGTGAGGCCGGAGCGCTCGATCGCCTGCCGCGCCGGGGTGGTGCGGCCACGGCCTTCGCGACGGAGGCGCGGGCCTGCTCCGCGAAGCGGCGCTGCAGCGCGAGCAGGTCGACGTTGCCGCCATCGGGCGGCCGCGGGCGTCGAGCACCTCGAACGCGATCCGCAGGTGCGGCGGCAGCCGCTCGGCTCGAAGTCCGCCGGGGCCGGGTTCGCGCCGGCGACGCGGCGCACGACGAGGCGAGCGCATCCGCGAGCGGGCCGGGAACGCGCCGGACTCGGGGCGGCGGGCAGCTCGGGCAGCAGCCGCCGCCCAGTCGCCGGCGGGCACGACGATGCGGAGCTGGCTTGGGCAGCGACTTCATCAGCGCCGGGATCAGCTCGTCGCGGAAGGCGGGCACCTGCCAGTCGAAGCCGGCGGGGTGAGGCGCGGCGAGCAGGGGCAGGGGCACGTGCACGGTGACCCCGTCGTCCGCGAGCCCGGCTCGAAGCGGTAGCGGAGGCCAGCCGCTGGTCGCCCTGTCGCCAGTCGGTCGGGTAGTCGCGCTCGTCGACCTCGGGCTCGTCGTCGCCGAGCAGGTCTTCGGCCGTCATGTGAGGAGGTCGGGGGTCTCGTGCCCGCCTCCCGCCACCAGCCCTCGAAGCTGCGCATCGTGTTGACGTCGGCCGGGATGCGCCGATGGTAGAACTCGAACACCGCGTCGCCGTCGACCAGGATGTCGCGGCGCCGGGTGCGCTCTTCCAGCTCGTCGAGCTCGTCGTTGAGCTGCTCGTTCTTCTGCTGGAAGGCCTGGTCGCGGGCGACTCCGGGCCATCGCTCTCGAGGAAGGCGTGGCGGATGAACAGCTCGCGCGCGTAGGGCGGGTCGATCCGGTGAACTGCACACGCCGGCGCGGGACGATCGGCACCCCGTAGAGGGTGACCCGCTCGAACGCCACGACGGCGCCCTGCCTCTCTCCCAGCGCGGCTCGGATGGCTGCGCTTGACGAGGTCGCCCGCGATCGGCGCGGCCCAGGCAGGATCGATGGCCGCGTCATCCTCGCGAACAGGCGCGACGTCTCGACGAGCTCGGCCGCCATGAGCGCGGTCGGTTGCTTCTTGGCGAGGGCCGACCCCGGGAAACCACGAAGCGCGACTGTCGTGCCCCGACGAACTCGACTGCTCCGGCCGCGGCGTGGGCCGCCGCGCGGGCCGCGGGGGCGGCTGCAGGTCTTCCCGGACCGATCTGCGGAGCAGGCCGGCGAGCAGCGACTTGTGGACGCCGTCGGGGTTCACCGCGCGCCTCGCGGGCGCCTGCCCGCGGGCGCCTGCGGGGCTCGCGCCCACGGCGGCCGAGTCGTCTTGCTCGCTCGACAGCTGCCGGTAGACGTCCTGCCACTCGCGGATGCGCAGGTAGTTCAGGAATTCGGCCTTGCAGAGCCGCCGGAAGGCGCTCGACCCCATCTCCTTCTGCGTCTCCTCGAGGTAGTTCCAGAGGTTCAGAAGCTGAGGAGGTCGCCGTCGGGTCGGTGAAGCGAGCGTGCGCTGGTCGGCCTGGGGGCGCTTCTCGAGGGGGCGCTCGCGCGGATCCTGGATGCTGAGGGCCGCGACGATCGCCATGACCTCGCGCCGGGTGGTGCCGTGCTGCTTCGACTCGAGCACCATGCGCGCGAGCCGCGGGTCGATGGGCAGGCGGGTGATCTGCTTGCCGATCCTGGTGATCTCGCCCCTTCGCGTCGACGGCGCCAGCTCGCGCAGCAGGTCGAGGCCGTCTTTGATACCGCGGCTGTCCGGCGGC
The DNA here is from genome assembly GCA_963771645.1 of uncultured Actinomycetota bacterium. Taxonomy (GTDB): domain Bacteria; phylum Actinomycetota; class Actinomycetes; order Actinomycetales; family Microbacteriaceae; genus Amnibacterium. The sequence goes on from CAVYUH010000003.1 coordinate 70,867, forward strand.
TGGAGGAACGGGAAGCCGGCGATGTCGCCGAGGCCCAGCGAGATCATCTGCAGGATCACGGCGGCGAGATTCGTGCGCAGGATCTCGGGTTCGGTGAACTCGGGCCGCCGCTCGAAGTCCTGCTCGGAGTAGAGGCGGATCGCGATGCCGTCGCTCGTGCGGCCCGACCGACCCGAGCGCTGGTTCGCGGAGGCCTGCGAGATGGCCTCGATGGGCAGGCGCTGCACTTTGGCGCGGGTGGAGTAGCGGCTGATGCGAGCCGTGCCCGCGTCGATCACGTAGCGGATGCCGGGCACGGTGAGGCTGGTCTCGGCGACGTTGGTGGCGAGGATGATGCGGCGTCGACCCCGCCGTGCGGCTCGGCTCGAAGACGCGGTGCTGGTCGGCGGCGCTGAGGCGGCCGTAGAGGGGGAGCACCTCGGGGGTGTGGGCGGCAGGGCGGCCGCGGATCGACTCCTCGGCGTCGCGGATCTCGTTCTCGCCAGAGAGGAAGACGAGCACGTCGCCGTTGCTCTCGCGCTCGAGCTCGTCGAGGGCGTCGTTGATGCCCTCAGCTAGTTGTCGCGGTCCTCGGCGGCGTGCGCCGTCGCCGTCGACGTCGTCGTCCTCGGTGTCGTCTTCGGCGACCAGGGGCCGATAGCGGATCTCGACCGGATAGGTGCGCCCCGAGACCTCGATGATCGGCGCCGCCGTCGCACCGAAGTGCTCCGAGAACGACTCGGGGTCGATCGTCGCACTGGTGATGATGAGCTTGAGGTCGGGGCGGCGGGCAGCAGCTGCTTGAAGTAGCCGATCAGGAAGTCGATGGTGAGGCTGCGCTCGTGCGCCTCGTCGATGATGATCGTGTCGTACTTGTTGAGGTCGCGGTCGAAGTGGATCTCGTTGAGCAGGATGCCGTCGGTCATCAGCTTCACGCGCGTGTCCGGGCCGACCGGTCGGTGAAGCGCACCTGGTAGCCGACGAGGCCGCCCAGCTCGACGCCGAGCTCGTCGGCGATGCGCTCGGCGACGCTGCGCGCGGCGATGCGGCGCGGCTGCGTGTGGCCGATCATCTCTCGCCCCAGCTCGAGGCAGATCTTCGGCAGCTGCGTCGTCTTGCCCGAGCCGGTGGCGCCCGCGACGATGACGACCTGGTTGTCGCGGATGGCGGCGGCGATGTCGTCGCGGCGCTGGCTGACGGGCAGCTCGGGCGGGTACCGGACGACGGGCGGGGCGATGCATGAGCCGTCCAGTCTCCCACCGCCCGCATCGGTGTACGACTTCGGCACGCCTGTACGGGTTCGCCGGCGGACAGCGTCGCGGGGGCGTACACGGCGGCGAGGCGAGGAGGCGGTCCATCACGCGGTAGGCGTTCGCGAGGATCGTGAGCACCGGGTTCACGCCGCCGTTCGTCGGATGCAGCGAGCCGTCCGCGATCAGGAGCTCGCGGTGCCCCCACACCCGGCCGTCGGGGTCGACGACGCTCGTGGCCGGGTCGTCGCCCATCCGGCACGTGCCCGCCTGGTGCTGGCCGCCGCTCGGGCCGGACGGCGGACGCCCGCCGCCGTTCACCGCGTCGTCGCGGACCGTCGTGGCGCCGCTCGCCGTCAGCCACTCCGTCGCCCGCGCGGTGAGGAACGCGCGCGCCCGCAGGTCCTCCGGATGCGACGAGCCGGACAGCCGGGCCACCGGCGCCCCGAACCGGTCGAGCACCCCGGGCTCGACCCGCACCCGCGACTCGGCGCTCGTGACCTCCTGGATCGGGCCGACGACCCGGAGCATCCGCGGGTAGGCGTGCCGGAGCGCGTCCTTCATCCCGGCGCCCCAGGCGGGCGAGAGCTCGGCCGCGCGGAGGTAGTGGTAGGCGCTCACGGGCGTCGGCACGAACTCGTTCGCGAGCATCCCGCCGCCGACGAGGCCCGCGTTGCCGTGCCGGAAGTCGGTCGTGGCGATCGACGGGCCGGGCCCGAGGAGGTCCTGCACGGCATCGTCGAAGAGCCCGATCGCACCGCCGTAGAGGTGGCCCTGCAGGTGGCGGCCGACCTGGTCGGTCCCGTTGCCGATCCCCGCGGCTCGGCGTCCGTCGCGCTGTTCAGCAGCAGCCGGGCCGTCTCGACCGCGCCGCCGGCGAGCACCACCTGCTCGGCGGCGACGTCGCGGCGCCAGACCGCGCCGTCGGCCTCGCCGGCGATCCGCACGCCGGTCACGCGGCCCGCCGCATCCGTCAGCAGGCGCACGACCGTCGCGGACGGCAGGATGCGGCAGCGGCCCGTCGCGAACGCCCGCGCCAGGGTCGTGTTGTGGCTGCCCGCCTTCGCCTGCACGGGGCAGTCGAAGCCGATGCACTGCGCGCACTGCACGCAGGCCGGCCGCCCCGCGTACTCGGTGGAGTTGATCAGCAGCGGCACCGTCGTCGTGCTCCAGCCGAGCCGGGCGGCGCCGCCCCGCAGCACCTCGGCGGTGCGGCCGGCGCGCAGCGGCGGCATCGGGTAGTCGCGCGACCGCGGCCCGGCGCCGGGTCACCCGCGACGGATCCGCTCACCCCCATCTCGACCTCGGCGCGCGTGTAGTACGGCTCGAGCTCGTCGTAGCCGAAGGGCCAGTCGGGCAGGTCGCTGCCGTCGGGTCGGCCGTAGACGGAGCGCATCCGGAAGTCGTCGGGCGTGAGCCGCCACGCCTGCGCGCCGTAGTAGCGGGTGCCGCCGCCGACCGACATCGCGTTGTTGCTCCACCGGCCGTCGCTCGGGTCGGCGACCGCGGCGCCGTCCGCCGCGATCCGCGTGGTGCCGAGCGGCGGCCCGGAGAACAGCCGCAGGCCCCGCACCTGGCGCGGGTTGCGGAGGTGGTCGAACGTCACGTCCGCGAGCTCGGGCCAGTCGCCCGCCTCGACGACGAGCACCTGCCGGCCGGATGCGGCGAGCGCCTCCGCGGCGACCCCGCCGCCGGCGCCCGAGCCGACGACGATCGCGTCGTACCGGTCCGCGAGCTCGGCCGGGCGGATGCGCGCCTCGCGGTGCTCGGGGATCGGCGGCGTGCGCGGGCGGTCGCCCTCGGGCCAGCGCCGGTAGCCGAGGTCGTCCCAGGCCGCGGTGCCGGCCCGCCGCGGTCCTCCGGGTTCGCCCAGTAGGCGTCGACGACCAGGCCGGTGAGCCACTGCACGTCGGCGTCCTCGGCATGCGCCGCGAGCGCGGCCGCGGGATCCGCATCCGCGACGAGCGCGAGGACCGCGTCCAGCCGCTCGCGCCAGTCGGGCCGCTCGGCGGCGAGCACCGCCTGCAGGTGCTCGAGCACCCCGGTCGCGGATGCCGAGGGCGTCGCGTCGGCCGGCACGATCGCGTCGACGAGCCGCGCGAGCGCCGCCGTGGAAGGGGCCTCGTCCGTCATCCGTGCCTCCTCGCCTGGGATGCCGCAACGGTACCGGCGTGCCGTCGGCGCTGCCCGAGGGCGGAGGCGGGACGCTGGGACCCCTCCGTCGAAAGGGCTGCCGTGGGCTTCCTCGCGTTCCTGCTGCTCGGGCTGATCGCCGGCGCGATCGCCAAGCTGATCCTCCCCGGCCGTCAGGGCGGCGGCTGGATCGGCACCCTGGTCGTCGGGGTGGTCGGCGCGCTCCTCGGCGGCTGGCTCGGCGGCCTGCTGTTCGGCGGCCGGGGCCTCGGCACCTTCTTCGAGATCCGCACGTGGCTCTTCGCGATCGGCGGCTCGCTCGTCGTGCTGATCGTCTGGGGCCTGATCACCGGCGGACGACGGCGCCGCGCCCGGGCGTGACGCACCCGCGACCGCCCCGGTCGTCCTGCTGCACGGGATCGAGTCGAGCCGCACCACCTTCTGGCGCGTCGAACGGGACCTCGCGGATCTCGGCGTGGCCGTCACCTCGCTCGACCTGCCCGGCCACGGATCCGCACCGGCCCCGCAGCCGGAGGCCCGCACGCTCGAGGGCCTCGCCGCGGCGATCGCCCCGGCCGTGCCGACGGGCGCGCTCGTCGTCGGCCACTCGCTCGGCGCACTCGTCGCGCTCACGCTCGCCGCCTCCGGCGCCCCGCTCGCCGGGCTGCTCCTCGAGGACCCGCCGTCGCTGCCGCCGGGGGCGACGCCGCCGAGGTCGCGGGCGACATCGCCGGCGACGCGGCACGGGCGCGGACGGATCCCGAGGGCGAGCTGGCGCGCATGCTCGCCGCCGAGCCCCTGTGGGCGCGAACCGACGCCGAGAACTCGGTCGCGAACCACGCCGCCGTGGACGTGCAGGCGGCCCTCGACCTGCTCGGGGGGCGCGCTGGGACACCGCCGCGATGATCCGCGACTGCCCGGTGCCGGTCGGGGTGCTCGCGGCGACGCCGGCGGCGCCGCGCTCCGGAACCGGACCGCGCCGCGGTGCTCGAGCACCTCGGATCCGCCGCCCTCGTCGTCGAGAGCGGCCACGGCTGCACCGCCGGCACGCCGCTTCGCGGCGTGAAGGTACCGGCTCGGGGGCCCGGGGACCGCCCGGGAGTCTGGACGGCCGCCGTGCTGCGGATGCTCGACACCCTGCCCACGCCCACCTTGCGCCGGTAGTGAGGGCTCCCGACCGAGAGGGAGCACCATGAGCGACGAGCGATCCGGATCCGACGACCGCGGGCCCCTGGCCGGCCTCGACACCGAGTTCACCATCGACGGCGAGGTCGTCGACCTCAGCGACAACGAGGGACCCGAGCTCACGACGAACGTCGACGACTGGCTCGCCGGTTCCTCCGCGTCGCGAAGCGACGGGGAGGCCGTGGAGGGGACGACGCGGGATCCGCGGGCGGCGCCGGGCCTCGCGACTGACCCGCCGTACGGTGCTGCCGTGCCCAACCGCCTCGCCGACGCCGTCAGCCCCTACCTGCGCAGCCACGCGGACAACCCCGTCGACTGGTATCCGTGGGGCGCCGAGGCGTTCGAGGCGGCCGCCCGGCGCGACGTGCCGGTGCTCGTGTCGATCGGCTACGCGACCTGCCACTGGTGCCACGTCATGGCGCGCGAGTCCTTCTCCGATCCCGACGCTCGCCGCGGTCCTGAACGAGCACTTCGTGGCGATCAAGGTCGACCGCGAGGAGCATCCCGAGGTCGATGCGGCCTACCTCGCCGCGGCCGGCGCCTTCACGCCGAACCTCGGCTGGCCGCTGAACGCCTTCGCGACGCCGTCCGGCCGCGTCTTCCACGCCGGCACCTACTCGCCGCCGACGCCCGTCGCGGGGAACCCGTCGTTCCGGCAGGTGCTCGCGGCGGTGCTGGACGCCTGGACGACCCGGCGCGACGAGGTGGAGCGGTCCGCCGCCGGCCTCGCGGAGGCGCTCGCCGAGGCGGCGGCCACGTCGGCGGAGGGCGGGGGAGCGCTGTCGCCGGCCGACTTCGCCGCCGTCGCCGAGGAGCTCGCCGGCTACGAGGACCGCACCTTCGGCGGCTTCGGCGGCGCGCCGAAGTTCCCCGTCGCGCCGGTCCTGAACACGGCGCTGGCGCTCGGCCGCTCGCCGCTGCTCGAGGCGGAGGCGCGCGAGCGGATCCGCGGGGTCGCGACGCGCGCGCTCGCCGCGATGCGGGACGGCGGCCTGCGCGACCCGGTCGAGGGCGGCTTCTTCCGCTACGCCACCCGCCGCGACTGGAGCGAGCCGCACTACGAGCGGATGCTCACCGACAACGCGCTGCTGCTCCCGGCCTACGCCGCGATCGGCGATCGGGCGACCGCGGCCGGCATCGTCGCGTTCCTCGGCGCGCGTGCTGCGGCGGCCGTCGGGGGCGTTCGGCTCGGCGCAGGACTCCGAGAGCGTGCTCGACGGGAAGCGGAACGAGGGCGGCTACTACCGCCTCGACGCGGCGGCGCGCGGCGCAGGTCGATCCGCCCGCCGTGGACGGCAAGGTGCTCACCGGCTGGAACGGCCTCGCGATCGCCGGCCTCGCCGACGCCGCCGCTGCGCTCGGCGAGCCCGAGTGGCTGCGCCTCGCGACCGACGCCGCGGACGCGGTGCTCGCGCTGCACCGCACGGCGGACGGGCTGCTCCGGGCGTCGCTCGACGGCCGCCCCTCCACCGCCGTGGCGACGCTCGAGGACTGGGGCGGCCTGGCGGACGGCCTGCTCGCGCTCGCCGTCGCGACCGGCCGTGCCGACCTCGCGGTGGCCGGGCGCGAGCCTCGTCGACGCCTGCCTCGTCGACGGCCGCTTCGTCGTGCCCGGCGGCGGCGACCCGGTGCTCGGCGCGCAGGGCGTGGCCGCCGACGCGGACCCGGGGGAGGGGGCGTACCCGTCGGGCACGACCGCTGATGGCGCGCGCCGCGTGGCGGCTGCACCTGCTCACGGCCGAGCCCCGCTACCGCGAGGCGGCGGCCGCCGCGATCGCGCCGCTCGCCGCGCAGGCGGCGGCGCGGCCGATCGGCTTCGGCGGCCTGCTCGGCGTCGCGCTCGCCATGGCCGAGCCGGTGCGGCAGCTCGTCGTCGTGACCGAGGAGCCGGACGGCCCGCTCGCATCCGCCGCCCGGGCCGTGCCGACGTCGGTCACCGCGATCGTCCGCCCGGACGCGGCGCGCGCGTTCGCGGATGCGGGCTTCGAGCTCTTCGCGGAGCGCGGGCTCGTCGGCGGCGCGGCCGCCGCCTACCTCTGCCACGACTTCGTCTGCCGCCTGCCGGTCACCGATCCGGCCGGCGCTCGCCGCTGAACGGGCGGTCAGCGGATCGCTCAGGTGAGGCCGGCGCGGCGCAGCGCGCGGGCGACCCAGGGCCACCACCACGACGAGCACTCGGAGCCAGAGCTTGGGCTTCTGCACGCCTCGACCGTAGCGCGCGGCCCTGCGCGCCCGCCTCGGCCGGTCCGGGTGACCGCCGGCGCTCCGAGGGGTCAGTGGGCCAGGGAGAGGGTCGCCGCCAGCGCGAGGGCGTTCACGAGGGCGTGGGTGACGATGCCGGGCCCGAGCCGGCCGGTGCGGGTCGCGAGCCACGCGACGACGAGCCCGATCGGGAAGATGCTGAGCACCAGCGCCACCGCCGTGACGAGGTCGGGCGCCTCGTGCAGGTGCAGCACCGTGAACACCGCCGCCGACAGCAGCACGCTGGCGTCCACCGCGAGGTGCCGCCGGCCCTCGGTCGGCTCGACGCTGCGTCGCAGGATCGCCGCGCGGATGGCGCGCATCAGCATGCCGCGGGTGATCAGCTCCTCGACGGCCGGCGCGACGAGCACGGCGACGATCCCGAGCACGACGTTCCCGGCCGTCGAACCCGTGAGGTGCACGTTCGTGGTGGGCCGCAGCGGCGTCACCGCCGTCAGCACCGCGCCGATGAGCACCCGCACGATCTCGACCCCGATCGCGGCGAGCAGCCCGATCCCGAGGTCGATCGGGCGGATGGCGAGCCCGAAGTCGCGGCGGAGGGACCCGGATCCCGGCCCGCCGCGACACGACGACCGCGTAGCCGACCGCCACGGCGTAGGCGCCGAGGCCGATCGCGATGCCGCCGCCGGTCGAGACGTGCACGCCGAGGGCCGCGAGGCCGACGCCGACGAGCGGCTCGAGGGCGAAGAACACGAGCACGACGAGCGCGGCGGGCAGCCCCCACCGCATCGTCTGCGGCGGCCGCCACGCGATCGAGCGGTAGTCGCCCGGATCGGTGGCGGTCCGCAGCGTCATCGGGCCGTCCGGCGGATGCCGGACGGCCACGCGGGCCGCAGCGCCGCTACTCGCTGATCGCGCGGCGCGGCGTCGCGGTCAGCTGGTTCGAGCCCGACTTCAGCGCGGCGAGCCGCGCCTCGATCTCCGTCTGCGTGCCGAGGTCCTCGAGGCTCTCGAACTGCTTGTCGAGGCTCGACGCGGCCAGCTCCTGCTGGCCCATGACCTTCGCCTCCTCGCGGCGCACCTTCGCCTCGAAGCGGCCGAGGTCGCTCGTCGGGTCCATCACGTCGATGCTGCGCATCGCGTCGTGCACCTGCGACTGGGCGGCGGCGGTCTTCGACCGGGCGACCAGCTCGTCGCGCTTGGAGGTGAGCTCGGAGAGCTTCTGCCGCATCCCGTCGAGGCCGGTCTTCAGCTTCTCGACGACCTCGTTCTGCGAGGCGATCGTCGGCTCGGCGGTGCGGGCCTCCTTCTCGGACTGCATCTGCTTGCCGATCGCGACCTTGGCGAGGTTGTCGAACTTGTCGGCATCCGCCGCCTTGCCGGCCGCGCGGAACTCGTCGGCCTTCGCGCTCGCGGCCAGCGCCTTGCGGCCCCAGTCGGCGGCCGCCGAGACGTCCTCGTCGTGGTCCTGCTCCAGCAGCCGCAGGTTGCCGATCGTCACCGCGACGGCGTCCTCCGCCTCGGCGATGCTGTTCGAGTAGTCGCGGACGAGCTGATCGAGCATCAGCTGCGGATCCTCCGCCTGGTCGATCATCGCGTTCACGTTCGCCCGTACGAGCTGTGAGACGCGGCCGAGGATCGATTGCTTCGCCATCGTCGAACCCTTCCGTTGTCTGTTCCAGAGTCTGCCCATCAGAACCCTCCACCGCCACCGGAGTCGCCGCCGCCGAAGCCGCCGCCACCCCCGTCGAACCCGCCGCCGCCACCGAAATCGCCGCCGCCGCCACCGAAGTCGCCGCCCCAGCCGCCGCCACCGCCCCAGCCGCCGCCGCCCCAGCCGCCACCGCCCCAGCCGCCGCCGCCCCAGCGGTCGCCGCCGAGCGCGCCGCCGAGGATGCCGCCGAGCAGCGCGCCGGTGAGGAACCCGCCGCCGCCACCGCCGTAGCCGACCCCGTATCCGCCGCCGCCGAACGGGCCGCCGCGGAAGTCGTCGACGTCCTGCTGCGCGAGCTCGTACGCCTCGTTCGCGAGGGACTGCGCGCGCTGCGCGGCCGCGAGCGCGCCCACCGGATCGTCGTGCTGGGCCGCGGTCGCGGCGTCGAGCTGGCGCTGCGCCTCGACGATCCGGGTGCGCGCGTCGGTGCCGACGCCGCCGCGGCGGGTGTCGATGTACCGGCGGGTCGCCTCGACGGAGCGCTCCGCGCCGTCGAGCACCCGGGGGAGCGCGCTCGCCGCCCGCTTCGTGCTGTCGGCGCGGCTGCGGACGCGGTCGAGCACGTCGTTCAGCGCGGCGTTCGCCTGCTCGAGGGGCGGCAGCGCCGCGTTCGGCGCGGTCCCCGCCGCGGCCGCGACCGCCGCATCCGCATCCTTCACGGCCCGCTCCAGCGCCTGGCGGTCGCCGCCGGCGCGGGGGAGCAGCCGCCGCGCCTCGTCGGCGTCGCTGCGGGTGTCCGCCACCGTCGCGTCGAGGCGGCGCTTCGCGGCGTCGAACTCGCCCGGCGCCGCGCTGATCCCGGCGAGCAGGGTGCCCGCCTGGCCGAGCGCCTGCTGCGCGCCGCGCAGCGCCACCGCGCCCTCGCCGGCCTTGCCGCCGGCGGCGCCCGCGCGCATCAGCGCCTGCTGCGCGAAGGTGAGCAGCGACCGCGCCTGCGTGAGGTCGTCGGCGCTGCCGCGGGTCGCGTCGTCGCCGTACCGGCTGCGCAGCTGCGTGAGCGCCGTCTCGGCGGCATCCGCCTGCGCCGCCAGCCGGGCGCGGTCGCCGTCCGCGGCCCGCACCGCGTCGGGCAGCTGCGCCTCGAGCTTCCGCAGCGAGTCGAAGGACTCCTTCTGGGCGTCGAGGCCCGCGTCGGCCTCCTTCGCGAGCTGGATGATCCGCTGGGTCATCGCCCGCCGCTGGTCGGGCGTCTCCGGGATCTCGTCGTCGAGCTGCTGGCGGATGCCGAAGGCCTCCTTGGCCTTCGCCTTCGCCGTCTCGAGGGCGGCGCGGAACGGCTTCGCCGCCTCCTCGCCGAACTCCGCCTCGGCGAAGCCGAGCTCCTGGTCGCTGGTCGTCAGCTCGTCGTCGAGCGCGATGAGGGCCCGCGCGGCCTGGGTGTCGAGCTCCTTCTGGTCGACCAGGCGGCGCGGCGGGCGGCCCCACCGGCGACGGGCCCGCGCCCGCGCCGGCAGCGACGGCGCGCCGGCGTCGCAGCACGCGCACGACGATCGAGCACGACGACGACGAGCGCGACGAGCAGGAACAGGGTGAGGAACACGGAGCCTCCGCTCGCGCCGGACGATGAGGCGCTCTGCCCCGGATCGGATCCGGATCCCGAGGATCCCCCGGAACCCGAGCCGGCCCCTTGGAGCCGGGTGTCGAGCGCCTTCGAGAAGGAGATCGGCGGCGTCCGCCCACTGCCCCTGATGCAGGTCGGGGACCAGCGCGGATTCGACGAGGCTCTGCACGTCGGCGCGGGAGAGCGGGTAGTCGGTGGAGCGCGCGAAGCCGTACTGGCGGGACTGCATCGCGACCGCGACGAGCAGGTCGCCGCTGCCGAGGCCGCTGCGCTGCGCGGACGCGATCGCCCAGGCCTGGTCGTTCGCCGGGTCGCTGAACGTGTCGACGTACACGACCGTGAGCCGCGTGCTGGAGTCGCTCGCCACCTGATCCACGGCCTGGGTGACCTGCGGCACCTGCGCCGTGGTGAGGGCGTGGACCTGGTCGACGACCGACGAGCCGCCGGTGTCGACGGGCGTGGCGGCCTCGGCGGCGGCCGAGCCGGCCACCGAGAACAGGACGCCGAGCACGAGGCCCGCCGTGATCCGGCGCAGACGCATCGCGCATCCCTCCTCAGGAACAGGCCTCATGGTATCGATCCAGCCTTCCGACCGGGTGCGGGATGCCCAGGGAAGCCCCATGGAGCGGGAGAACCGCCCTCGCGCTGCGGAATACTCGGTCGCGCTGAGTTCGCGAGGAAGCGCAAGGAGTGATCGGATGGGGTTCCCGGAGTCGTTCGTGTTCGGATCGGCCACCGCGTCGTACCAGATCGAGGGGGCGGTCGACGAGGACGGCCGCCGCCCGAGCATCTGGGACACGTACAGCCACACGCCCGGCAGGACGGTGAACGGCGACACGGGCGACGTGGCGGACGACCACTACCACCGCCTCGACGCCGATCTCGACCTCATGGCCGACCTCGGCCTGCAGGCGTACCGCTTCTCCATGGCCTGGCCGCGCATCGTCCCCGAGGGCCGCGGCGCCGTGAACCAGGCGGGGCTCGACTTCTACTCCCGGCTCGTCGACGGGCTGCTCGCGCGGAACATCTCGCCGGTCGCGACGCTGTACCACTGGGACCTCCCGCAGCCGCTCGAGGACGAGGGCGGCTGGACGGTCCGCAGCACCGCGGAGGCGTTCGCCGACTACGCCCGCGTGGTCGGGCAGGCGCTCGGCGACCGCGTCGCCACCTGGACGACGCTCAACGAGCCGTGGTGCTCCGCCTACCTCGGCTACGCCTCCGGCGTGCACGCGCCCGGCCGCACCGACCGGCTCGCGAGCCTGCAGGCCGTGCACCACCTCAACCTCGCGCACGGGCTCGCGCTGACGGCGCTCCGCGAGGTCGTGACCAACGACCCCGAGTTCTCCGTGACGCTGAACCTGCACGTCTTCCGGCCGGAGGGGCCGACCGGCGAGGCCGCGCAGCGGCGGGTCGCGGCGCTCGGCAACGCCGCGTTCCTCGGCCCGATGCTCGAGGGCCGGCTGCCCGAGGACCTGCTCGAGGTGACGAAGGACATCACCGACTGGTCGTTCGTGCAGGACGGCGACCTCGAGGCCATCCACCAGCCGATCGACGTGCTCGGCGTGAACTACTACTCGACGAGCCGCGTGCGCCTCTGGGACGGCGCAGTCCCCGAAGCAGCAGGCCGACGGGCATCAGGGCGCCGAGGCCACGCCGTGGCCGGGCGCCGAGGACGTCGAGTTCCTCCCGCAGCCCGGCCCCTACACCGAGATGGGCTGGAACATCGAGCCGCAGGGGCTCGCCGACCTGCTCGCCGCGCTGCACGAGCGCTACCCCGACCTGCCGCTCATGGTGACCGAGAACGGCGCCGCGTTCGACGACCGGGTCGAGGACGGCGCCGTGCACGACGCCGACCGCATCGACTACGTGCACCGGCACCTGCAGGCGGTGCTCGACGTGATCGACGCCGGCGTGCCCGTGCAGGGCTACTTCGTGTGGTCGCTGATGGACAACTTCGAGTGGTCGTGGGGCTACACGAAGCGGTTCGGGATCGTGCGGGTCGAGTACGACACCCAGGAGCGGATCCTCAAGGACAGCGCGCACTGGTACAAGCGCGTCATCGCGGAGCGGGCGCTGCCGGCCTCCTGATCCCGCGCCCCCGGCCAGTCCGCCGGTCGGCCGCCAAGCGACTTCAGGACGCAACTTCAGCAGGACGAAATCGGTTCAGCAGGACGAAAACGACGTTCTCGTCCTGCTGAAGCGATATCGTCCTGCTGTCGTGCTTGGGGGATGAGCCCGCGCTTCTGCGGACCGAATTGCGGCAGGCCGTATCCGTCGGCATTCCGATATTCGGAGCCGTGCCTCGAACAGGGCACTTCTGTGGGCGTTCTGCCAGGTTCGGCTACTTGCGAAGTCCGCCCTCGGGCTCCTACATTTCGGGAAGTTCACGGCGACGGCGACCCGTCGGCGCCGGGGCGGTGCGATCCCCCCAGATCGCAAACCCGAAGAAGGAGAACCCCTATGTACGACAAGCGATTCATCGCGAATGCGATCGAACGCAGCGCGGAGACCTCGGTCGACCGTCGCAAGCTCCTCACCCTCACGGGCCTCGCCGGCGCCGGCGCCGCAGCCGCCGCCTTCTTGCCGGCAGCCTCCGCATCCGCCGACACCGGCGGCGTCAGCGACGCAACCGTGCTGAACTTCGCCCTCAACCTCGAGTACCTCGAGGCCGAGTTCTACCTCCGCGCCGCCTACGGCGAGGGTCTGTCGAGCAGCATGACCGACGGGAAGGGGTCAGCGCGGCGGGGTGTCCGGCGGCCACAAGGTGCCGTTCAAGTCGAAGATCGTGCAGAACTACGCGCACGAGATCGCGAAGGACGAGAAGCAGCACGTCGAGTTCCTCCGCGCGGCCCTCGGCAGCGCGAAGGTCGCGCGCCCGTCGATCTCCCTCGACGCGGCATTCACCGCGGCGGCGGTCGCCGCCGGCGTCATCAAGAAGGGCCAGAAGTTCGACGCCTTCGCGAACGACACGAGCTTCCTGCTCGCCGCGTTCATCTTCGAGGACGTCGGCGTCACGGCGTACAAGGGCGCTGCTCCGCTGATCACGAACAAGACCTATCTCGGGGCCGCCGCCGGCATCCTCGCGGTCGAGGCGTACCACGCCGGCCTAATCCGTGGGGCGCTCTACGCAGGAGGGCTTCGCGGCACCGAGCCATCTTCGACACCGTTCAGAAGATCTCCGACGTCCGCGACGCGGTCGATGGTCCGACCGACGACGACCAGGGCATCGGCAACCGGTCCTACTCGAACATCGTGCCCACCGACGGCAACAGCATCGCCTTCGGCCGCACGCCCGGTCAGGTGCTCAACATCGTCTATCTGAACAACGAGGCGGTCAGCCGCGGCGGGTTCTTCCCGCAGGGTGTGAACGGCGCGATCCGGACGAGCAGCGACAGCGACGGCGCGGCCGGAGCAGCACGTGCGAGCGCCTGACCCGGGCGCTCATTCCTCGGCCCCGCCGCGCACCCCGCGCGGCGGGGCCGTTCCTCGTCCGCGGTCAGCAGCGCGCGAGCAGGTCCCGGGCGAGCGGGGCGAGACGCGGCCCGAGCGCGTCCGCCTCCGCGACGGTGCACCAGCGCAGCTCCGCGATCTCCGCCGCCGCTTCGACCGGACCGGCGACCGTCAGCCGGAACACGTGGGCCACGAGCGCGTGGCCAGGCTCGTTCGCCGCCTCGGACTCGAAGCGGCCGAGGTCGTCGAACGCCGACGGCTCGACGTGCAGCCGCACCTCCTCCGCCAGCTCCCGCGCGAGCGCCTCGCGGAGCCCCTCGCCGGCCTCCGGCTTGCCGCCCGGCTGCATGAAGCGGTCCGTGCCGCGCTTCCGGACGAGCAGCAGGCGGCCCGCCGCATCAGTCACGAGGGCCGCGACGACCGTGATGACGGGGCGTGGCTCGGGCACCTTCGGCAGCCTACGGAGCGTCCGGTCGGGCGCACCTGCAAGGCTCGCACCATGGACGCGCGCCGGGCGGAGCTGACGTACCTGGCCGCGGCCGTGCCGATGCGCCTCGTCTCCGGTGGCGCCGGCGTCGCCCTCGCGCTCGCCGCGGCGATCCAGCTGCAGAACGTGGCGCTCGGCGGCGCGCTGATCGCGGTGCTCACCGCGCCCAGCGTGATCGCCGCACCGCTGATCGGCGCGCTGCTCGACGCAGCGCGCTCGCCGCGGCACCTGATGCTCGCCGCCTCCGTGGTGCTCGCCGGCGTGCTCGTGCTCTGCGCCTTCATCGCCGTCGTGCCGCTGCCGATCGTGTTCGCGGCGCTGATCGTCGGCGGCATCGTGATGCCGGTCTTCATGGGCGGCCTGTCCGCGTTCGTCGGCGAGGTGCTGCCCGGCGACGTCGCCCGCGGCACCGCCGTCGACGCGCTCGCCTACAACATCGCGGGCATCGGCGGCCCCGGCCTCGTCGCGATCGCCACGGTGGTGCTGTCGCCGACCGGCGCGCTGCTCGCGCTCGCCGTCGTGGCGCTCGTCGGCGGCCTCGTGCTGCAGGCGCTGCCGCTCGCCCCGCGGGGCGGCTCCATGCATCCGGCCGCCCTGCTCCGCGGCATCGGCGCGGCGACCCGGCACCTGCTCACACACCATCCGCTCACCCGCTCGACGACCGCCGGGACGATCGTGCAGCTCGGCGGCGGCGCGATGCCGGTGGTCGCGGTGCTGCTCGCGATGCAGCGCGGCGGCGGCGAGAGCGGCGGCGGATGGCTGCTGACGGGTTTCGCGATCGGCGGGGTCGCGGGCGCGCTCACGATCACGACGCCCGCCGTCACCCGCCTGCTCGGCCGGTTCCCCGCACGCCGCGTCATGGCGATCGGGTTCACCGCCACGGGGCTCCTCACGCTGCTCGCCGCTGTGGTGCCGACGTTCGCCCTGACGCTCGTCGCGCTCACGCTGGCGGGGCTGCCCGACGCCCCGGGGGTCGCCGCCATGCTCCGCATCCGGCAGGAGGAGAGCCCGAGCGAGGTGCGGGCCCAGGTCTTCATCGTGGGCGCGGGGCTCCGCTCGGCGGCGGCGTCCATCGGGGCGGCGCTCGTCGGGCTCGTCACGCACGTCGACCCGGCGCTGCTGCTCGCGGCGATCGCGGTGCCCTGGCTGCTGTCCTGGCCGATCCTCCTCGCCGGCGCGGGCCCGCGGCGCCGCCCGGCCACGGACGGCCTCCCCGCGCGGTAGCCCCGGCCCCGCTCCGCCCGCCCATCCTCCTGCAGCTCCTGAACGGTGCACCCACCCAGGTGGGTTGCCACTTCTCGCCCTCGAACGGGCGCTTCAAGGGCCAGAAGTGGCAACTCACCAGGTGGTCGCGTTCCCGCGAGCCTCACCCGACCCGTGGGTTGCCACTTCTCGCCCTCGAACGGGCGCTTCAAGGGCCAAGAGTGGCAACTCACTGGATCGCGATACGCGCGGGCGGCGGACGAGCGGACGAGCGTGGCCCGCGCGAATGGGGCGGTAGCTGCGCGGATGTGAGGAGCGGGCAGCGCGTGTGAGCGGCGCGTGAGCGCCGTGTGAGGGGTGCCGCCCATGCTCATCCGGTGCCCGGCCGACCAGCGCCGGGACGGAAAGGATCCGCCATGGCGACCACCACCCCCGCCATCGAGGCGGCGGGCCTCGTCAAGACCTTCGGCGACAACCGGGCCGTCGACGGCGTCGACCTGCTCGTCGAGCAGGGCACCGTCTACGGCGTGCTCGGCCCGAACGGCGCCGGCAAGACCACCACGATCTCGATGCTCGCCACCCTGCTGAAGCCCGACGGCGGCAGCGCTCGCGTGCTCGGCCACGACATCGTCCGCGAGGCGGCCACCGTCCGCAGCCTGATCGGCGTGACCGGCCAGTACGCCTCCGTCGACGAGAAGCTCTCCGCCACCGAGAACCTCGTCATCTTCGGACGGCTGCTCGGCCTTCGCCACAGCGCCGCGAAGCGCAAGGCCGCCGAGCTGCTCGAGGAGTTCTCGCTCACGGAAGCCGCGAAGCGGCCTCTCGCGAAGTTCTCCGGCGGCATGCGCCGGCGCCTCGACCTCGCGGCCAGCCTCATCGCGCAGCCGCCGCTCATCTTCCTCGACGAGCCGACGACCGGGCTCGACCCGCGGACCCGCTCGCAGATGTGGGACACCATCCGGCGCCTCGTCACCACCGGGTCGACCGTGCTGCTCACCACCCAGTACCTCGACGAGGCCGACCAGCTCGCCGACCGCATCGCGGTCATCGATCACGGCCGCGTCGTGGCCGAGGGCACCGCCGACGAGCTGAAGGCCTCGGTCGGCACCGCCTCGCTGCAGCTGCGGCTCGTGGACCCGGCGGACGCACCCGTCGCCCGCGACCGCATCCGCCGCACGCTCGGGGTGCCGGCCGCCGCGTCGGCGGAGGCCGGATGGCTCACCGTGCCGCTGCAGGACGCCGAGCGGGTCACGGACCTGCTCGTCGACCTCCGCGACGCCGGCGTGCGACTCGCCGAGTTCGGCGTGCAGAAGCCCAGCCTCGACGAGGTGTTCCTGACCATCACCGGCTCGCCCGCCGAGCCTCCCGCCGGCGAGGAGCCGGAGAAGGACGAGGTGTTCGCATGACCACCATCAGCGCACCGCTCGCGACCGCCCGGCCGCGCAACGGACTGAGCGAGACCGTCTCGCAGTCCCTGACCATGGCCTACCGGGGCCTGCTGAAGATCAAGCGCACACCGGAGCAGCTCTTCGACGTGACCCTGCAGCCGATCATCTTCACGCTGATGTTCACGTACATCTTCGGCGGCGCGATCGCCGGGAACGTCAGCCACTACCTGCCGATCATCATCCCGGGCATCCTCGCCCAGACCGTCATCGGCACCTCCATCGTCACCGGGGTGCAGCTGCGCGAGGACATGGAGAAGGGCGTCTTCGACCGGTTCCGCTCCCTGCCGATCGCGCGGGTCGCCCCGCTCGCCGGCGCGCTGCTGGCCGACACCGTGCGGTACCTCATCGCCACGGTGCTGACCCTGCTGATGGGCGTGATCATGGGGTACACGGCGGTTCTGGAGCACCCGGCCGGCGTGGTCGGCGCCGGCCTGCTCGTGATCGTGACGAGCTGGAGCGTCAGCTGGATCTTCGCGCTGTTCGGGATGCTCGCCCGCAGCGCCTCGAGCGTGCAGGGCATCTCGATGCTCATCCTGTTCCCGCTCACGTTCCTCTCGAACGCGTTCGTGCCGACCTCGACGATGCCGGACTGGCTGCAGACGTTCGTGAACATCAACCCGATCTCGCACCTCGTCACCGCGGCCCGCGGCCTGATCAACACCGGCACCGTCAGCGGGGACGTCTGGGTCACGCTGCTCGGGGCCCTCGTCATCGTCGCGGTCTTCGCGCCGCTCACGGTGCGCGCCTACATGCGGAAGGCCTGACGCCACCTGTCCGACTTCGGGACATCGGTACGGGTTCGCTCCCGTACAGATGTCCCGAAGTCGTCCGTCGTCAGAGGCGGGCGGCCGGGTCGCGGAGCAGCGCCGTGACGCGGAGGAGGCCCTCGGACCGGTCGATCCCCGCGTCGTCGGCGCCGAGCGCCGCGGTCACGCCCGGCACCTGCTCGAGCGAGGGGAAGTCGACGCGGGCGCCGAGCGCCACCGCCAGGGCGACGAGCTCGCCGCCGATCGCCTGCTGCGCCGCCGTCCGGTCGGATGCGACCAGCACCGCGGCGAGCCCGAGCACGCCGGTGGAGAGCACGGGTACGTCAACCACGGTCAGGGGGAAGCGGGCGAGTCCCAGCACCCGGCCGCGCAGCCGCCGGTAGGAGCGGACCGTCTCCTCCGACCCGGACGGATCGGGATGCCGTGCCCCTGCGGCGAGCGCCGCCGCCCGCACGATGAGCCGCCACGGCGCACTCGCGCCCTCCGCAGCCGTCAGCGCGTCGTCCCAGAGCCCCTGCGCCGGCTCGCCGCGAGCCCAGGCGATCTCGGCCAGCCCCGACACCCCGATGGAGCGGTTGTCGAGGGTCTCGCGCGAGGCGCGATTGGGATCGGCGGCGAGCCGGCCGAACCGGTGCTCGGCGTCCGCCAGCCGCCCGAGTGCGACCTGGTTCACGGCGATGATCCAGTCGAGCTGAGCCAGGTCGGCCCGCACGTCGAGCGCCTCGATCTGCTCGAGCGCCGCCAGCGCGAGCCGGAGCGCCTCCTCGCGGTGCCCGCGCTGGCTGTGCAGCTGGGCGATGCTCATCGCGGACACGAGCCGGAACCAGGTGAGCCCGTGGCGCTCAGCCAGCCGGTGCGCCTGGGTGGCGGCGGCGAGGGCCTCCGGCAGCCGGCCCGCGTTCTCGAGCAGCTGGCCCGCCATCAGCGCCGTGAACGTGGCGACGAGCGGATCCGACGAGGTCTCGGCGAGGTCCCGCAGCTCCGCCACGGCCTCCTCGCCGGTGCGCTGCTGGAAGAGGGAGCCGGAGAAGATCGGCCAGAACCCGTCCGCATCCGCCGGGAGGGTGCCGCGCAGGCGGCGGAGGAGGGCGAGGGCCCGGACCGCGCCGGGCGTCCGGGTGAGCAGGCCCAGGCCGGCGGCGAGGGTGAGGGCACGGAGGGAGTCGTCCCGCTCCGCATCGCTCGTGGAACGCGCCGAGCCCGCATCGATCGCGATCGGCAGCAGGTCGGGGATCCGTTCGAACTCCCCGCGGTAGATCCAGAACTCGGCGAGCAGCGCGAAGGCCGCCAGGACGACCGCTTCCCGGCCGTGCGGCGGCGTGCGCAGCACGGCCAGCAGGGTCTCCTCCTCCACGGCGATCCGCGTGCTCGCGCCCGGGTCGATGCCGCCGGCGAGGCCCGGAGCGGTCCGCCGGCAGAACGCGAGCACGACCGCGTCGAACGCGGCCGCCGCCTGCTCCGACTCGCCCGCGTCCTCGAGCGCGCGGAGGCCGAACTCGCGAACGGTCTCGAGCAGCCGGTACCGGCCGGCGCCGCGCCGGCGCTCGCCGAAGGTGAGCAACGACTGATCCACGAGGTCGGCGAGCACGCCCGTCGCGTCGCGGCCGAGCAGCCCCGTCGCGCCGTCGGCGGTGAAGCCGTCGGGGAACACCGCCAGCATCCGCAGCGCCCGGCGTCCCTCGTCCGTGAGCAGCCGCCAGCTCCAGTCGATGACCGCGAAGAGCGTGCGGTGCCGTTCAGGTGCGGTGCGGTCGCCGCCGACCAGCACGGCGAACCGGTCGTCGAGGCGGCGGTCGAGCTCGTCGAGCGTCATCGACCGGAGGCGCGCGGCGGCGAGCTCGATCGCGAGGGGGAGCCCGTCGAGGTGGGTGCAGATGCGCTCCACGGTGTCGTGGTCGAGCAGCACGCCCGGCCGCGCGGCGGCGGCGCGCTCGGTGAAGAGCAGCGCGGCGTCCGTGGCGGGGTCGAGCGGCTGCAGCGCGTGGATCCGCTCGCCCGGGCAGCAGCAGCGGCACGCGGGTGGTGGTGAGGACGGCGAGGGTCGGCACCGTGGCCAGCAGATCGGCGGTGAGCGCGGCGGCCGCGTCGATGACCTGCTCGCAGTTGTCGAGGACGAGCAGGGTGCGGCGGGCCGCCAGCGCCTCCCGGGTGCGGGTCGCGAGGTCGGGCGGGAGGGGATCGTTCAGGCGGCGGGCGTGCGGGATGCGCGCCCCGACGGCCGCCCCGACGACGAGAGCGACGTCCGCGGCCTCCGCTGCGCCGGCCAGCTCCACGAACACGATGCGCCCGAACCGGTCGCCGAGCCTCGAGGCCACCTCGTGCGCCAGGCGCGTCTTGCCGAGGCCGCCCGGCCCCACGATCGAGGTGAGCCGGTGCGTCGGCACGTCCCGGATCAGGCGGTGGACGTCGTCCCCGCGACCCAGCAGCGGCGTGGCGGCCGCCCGCACCCCGACGAGCTCCGCGCCATCGGGGCCCTCGCGCAGCAGCGCCGCGTTCAGCGCCACGAGCGCCGGATCCGGGTCGGCGCCGAGCGTGTCGGCGAGGCGCTCGCGGTGGTCGGCGAACACGGCGAGGGCGGCGCCGGGGCGCCCTGCTGCGGCGAGCGCCCGCATCCGCAGCAGCACGAGCGCGCCGTCCTGCGTGCCGCCGATCGCGTCGAGGTCGGCCAGCGCGCCGGCCGGCTCGCCCTCGTCGAGCAGCCGTGCCGCGCGCGCGGCGAGCAGGCGGACGCGCGCCCGCGCGGCCCGGGCCGCCAGGTCGTCCGCGAGCGCGGGGTCGTCGAGGTCGGCCGCGGGCTCGCCGCGCCAGAGGGCGAGCGCCTCGTCGAGCTCGGCTCGGGCGGGCGCGGGACGCGCGGCGATCGCCTCGGCCACCGCGAGGTCGGACTCCGCGAGCCGGTACCCGCTCGCGGTGGAGACGATCACCGAATCGGCCGCCACGGCCCGGGTCCGGGAGACGAGCATCTGGAGCGCGCCGCGGGCGTTCCGCGGCGGCGCCTCGGGCCACAGGTCGTCGACGAGCGCGCTCGCGGACCGGCCGTCGCGGCCGGCCAGCGCGAGGGCGACGACGAGGCGCTTCGGCAGGGCGCCGGGCGGCTCGACGAGGCCGCCGTCCGGGCCGGGCAGCCGTGCGGGCCCGAGCACCCGGACGAGGGCCGGGGATCCGCCTCCGCTCACCCCGGCGAGCCTATGGGCTCACCGTTGCGCGGTACGCCTGGCATCGCCCGAGCACGACGCGGAGAGGCGATGCGGGGCGCTCCTCAGTCGCGGCGGAGCACGACCCGGCGTGCGGCGAGCCGCAGCTCCATCTCGTGCAGCACCATCGCGGCGAGGTCCTCGAGGATCGCGACCTCGCCCTCGCCCATCTTCCGCGGCTTGTAGTCGATGATCTGCAGGTTGCCGAGGTTGTGGCCGTCCGGCGTGATCAGGGGCACACCCGCGTAGAACCGCATCCCGGACGACGAGACGGACTGCGGGTACACGCCGATGCGTGGATCCGTGAGCACGTCCTCGACCACGAGCGTGTGCTCGTGGAGGCCGCCGCCGGTCGCGAGGCCGCGGGACCGCTCGACCTCGGAGATGTCGACGCCGAAGTGCGACTTGAACCAGATGCGGTTGGCGTCGACGATCGAGACGATCGCGACCGGGACGTCGAAGATCCGCGCCGCGAGCGACGTGATGCGGTCGAAGGCGCCGTCGGGCGGCGTGTCGACGAGGTTGTAGCGCTGCACCGCCTCGAGGCGGGAGGTCTCGGCGTCGTGCGGCGCCGGACGCGCGCCGCCGAGGTTGTCGACGATCACGTCGCGGAGCGCGACGGCGACCTCGGGCGTCGTCGGCCGGTCGCGCGGGTTGCGCGCCACCATCTCGCGGATCACCGCACCGAGCGTCGGCGGCACCGACTGCGGGATCTCGGGCTGCCGGTCGAGCCGCGCGAGCGCCGAGTCGACGACGGATCCGGGGTAGACGACGCGGCCGGAGGCGGCCTCGAGCAGCACGAGGCCGAGGCTGTACACGTCGGTCTCCGCGCCGAGCTCGTGGCCCTCGACCTGCTCGGGGCTGAGGTAGGCGGCCGTGCCGGTGGTGAACTCGCTCGGCAGCACGCCCTGCGCGCGGAGCATCGCGATGCCGAAGTCGGCGAGCTTCGCGCGCATCGGCCGCTCGACGCCCGACTCGAACAGCAGCACGTTCGCGGGCTTGATGTCGCGGTGCACGATGCCGTGCTCGTGCACGTACTCGAGCGCGCCGGCGATGTCGTAGCCGATGTAGGCGACCTGGTGCGGGTCGAGCGGGCCGCGCCGGATCCGCTCCCGGAGGTCGGAGTCGCGGATGAGCTCCATCACGAGGAAGACCTGCGGCGCGTCGATGTCCGTGAGGTCGATGCCCGCGTCGAGGAGGGTGACGAGCCCGGGATGGTTCAGCGCGCCGAGCATCCGCGCCTCGGTCTCCTGCGCGCGCAGGTCCTGCGGATCCGCCGCGCGAGCGGTGAAGACCTTGATGGCGACGTCGCGGCCGAGCAGCTGGTCGCGGGCCCGGTAGACGACGGAGGCGCCGCCCTTGCCGATGACGGGGCCGAGGCGGTAGCGGCCCTGCAGGACCGCCGGAAGAGCCGCGGTGCGCGTCTCCTCGGTCATGCTTCCGTCCTCGCCGGGCGGCAGGCGCCCGTGGTCTCGGGACCGCTCTGTCCCGATGCGCACGGAACCTCCGTACGACGGCGAGTGTAGCGGTGATGTCTCGGTTGCCGAGACTATCCGGTGCGCGCCCTTGCGCGTCGCGGCTGGAGTCGCTACACGGTGGAGGTCCGAACCTGGGCGGCCGCGCGGTCTCTGGCTGTACGGTGACCAGCGAAGGGTGGTGCCGATGAGCGACCCCACGCCGGCGGCCGTGCCGTCGGAGCTCGTCGCCGGGGAGCTCGTTCCCCAGGCGAGCGCCATCGTCGTCGCGCTGCGCGAGTTCGACGACGCCGAGATGCGCATGCGCTCGCGCTTCCGGCAGCTGCTCGGCGTCGGCAGCACCGACCTCGCCGCCCTCCGCTTCATCCGCAGCCGCGAGCGCCGCGGTGAGCCCGCGCGCGGCACGGACCTCCGGATCCGCCTCGGGGTGTCGTCGGCGACCGCGACGACGATCACGAACCGCCTCACCGTCGCGGGCTTCATCCAGAAGCCGCGGCATCCCGTCGACGGCCGGGTGCGCGTGCTGCAGCTGACCGATGAAGCGCGCGCGCAGCATCGACGCCGTCGTCGGCGACACCGAGTCGCGCCTGGACGAGGTGCTCACCTCGATCTCGGCGGAGGAGGCGGAGCGGATCGTCGCGCTCGTCGAGTCCGCGACGCGGGTCGTCGAGGACGCCGGCCGACCGGACAGCATCCCCGACTGACGGCCGTGCTCCACCTCGCCGTCGTCGCGCCGTCCGAGCGCGCCTCCGCGGTGCTCGACGCGCTCAAGGCGAGCCCGGCGTGACGAACCTCGTCCGCGGATCCGGCACGGCGGTGAAGCCCGAGGGCGAGCGGATCGAGGCCGACGTCGCCCGCGAGGCCGCGGACGCGGTGCTCGACACGGCTGCACGGGCTCTGCATCGAGCACGGCGGGACCGTGACGATCAGCGAGGTCGACGCGGCCTTCGGCGACCCGGTCGAGGCCGCGGAGCGCGACGCCCCCGGCGCGGGCGTCGACGCGGTGGTCTGGCAGGAGATCAGCCAGCGCACCGCCGCCGACGCCACCCTCTCGGCGACCTTCCTCGTCTTCCTGATCGCGGCGACCCTGATCTGCGCGGTCGGGCTGCTCACCGACAGCTCCGTGCTCATCGTCGGCGGCATGGTGCTCGGGCCCGAGTTCGGGCCGCTCGCCGCGGTCGCGGTCGCCCTCGTGCAGCGCCGCTGGCGCGCGGCCGGCCGCTCCATCACGGCCCTGCTGATCGGCTTCCCGCTGTCCGTCGCGGTGACCGCCGCCGCGGTCGGGCTGCTGAAGGTCACCGTCGGGCTGCCGGCCGGCTACGTCGCCGGCCACCGCACGCTGACCTCCTTCATCGCGCATCCGGACGTCTTCAGCGTCGTCACGGCGCTGATCGCCGGCGCCGCCGGGATGGTCTCGCTCACCGCGTCGAAGTCGGGCGCCCTCGTCGGCGTGTTCATCAGCGTCACGACGATCCCCGCGGCCGCGAACATCGGCACCGCCCTCGTCTCGGATCATCCCGAGGAGGCGGCCGGAGCGGCGATCCAGCTGATCGTCAACGTGGTCTGCATCCTGATCGCCGCGACGACCACCCTGCTCGTGCAGCGCTGGGCGCTGCGCCGCCGCTCCGCCCGCCGGCCCGCGGACCGCTGGACGGTGATCGACCGGGTCAGCGGACTGCAGCGGCGAGCCGGGCGGCGCGTGCGGAGGTGAGCACCGCCTCGAGCGGGATGGGGCGGCCGTCCGGTCCCGAGAGCGGCACCTGCCAGTTCGGGTACTCGTCCCGCGTGCCGGGCTGGTTCTGGATGCGGCGGTCGCCGACGAGATCGGGCAGCGCCACCGACAGCAGCCGCGCGGGCGTCAGCGTCAGGTAGCGGTGCAGGGCGATCACGGTCGCCTCCTCGTCCGCGTCGTCGGCCAGCAGGCCGCGGACCCGCAGCTCGTCGAGCCACCGCTCCCGCTCGTGCCGGTCCGCCTCGAGCTCCTCCTCGAGCGGGTTCGGCAGCAGCCCGAGCGCCGAGCGCAGCCGCACGTGCTCGCCGGCGAGGTAGCCCGCGGTCGGCGGCAGGTCGTGCGTGGTCACCGAGGCGAGGCACGCCTCCCGCCAGCGCTCCGCCGGCAGCGGGCCGCCGGATCCGTCGGACTCGAACCACAGGATCGACGTGCCGAGGATCCCGCGGGACGCGAGGTAGGTGCGCGCGTTCGGGTCGACGACGCCGAGGTCCTCGCCGACGACGACCGCGCCGGCCCGCTGCGCCTCGAGGGCGAGGATGCCGACCATCGCCTCGTGGTCGTAGTAGACGTAGGCGCCCTCGGACGCGTCGGTGCGCTCGGGCACCCACCAGAGCCGGAACAGCCCGATGACGTGGTCGACGCGCACGCCGCCCGCGTGCCGCAGCACCGCGCCGAGCAGGTCGCGGAACGCGGCGTAGCCCGTCTCGGCGAGGCGTTCGGGGCGCCACGGCGGCTGCTCCCAGTTCTGGCCGAGCTGGTTGTACGGGTCCGGCGGCGCGCCCGACCGCGATGCCGGAGGCGTAGACGTCGGCGAGCCGCCAGGCGTCCGCGCCCCCCGGATGCACCCCGACCGCGAGGTCGTGCATCGTGCCGAGCGCCATCCCCGAGTCGACCGCGCGGCCCTGCGCCCGCTCGAGCTGCTCGTCGAGCAGCCACTGCAGCCACTCGGTGAAGCCGATCTCGTCCGCGTGCGCCTCGGCGAACGCCGCGACCTCGGGACCCGCCGGGTCGCGCAGCTCGGCGGGCCAGGTGCGGGCGTCGTTGCCGTGCTCCTCCGCGAGCACGCTCCACGTCGCGAACTGCCGCAGCGCCTCCCCGCCGCGGCGGCGGAAGGTCTGGAAGTCCATCTCGCGGCCCGGCGTGCGGGGCACCCGGGCGAGGATGCGCAGGGCCGCGAGCTTCACCGTCCACGCGGTGTCGCGGTCGATCGCCATCGGAGCCGTCGAGCCGGGCGTGCACCTGGTCGGCGAGCTGGCCGACGACGCGGCGGTGCGACTCGGTGAGGTCCGCGTACTCCGGGATCGCCTCGATCCGCAGGTAGATCGGCGCGAAGAAGCGCCGCGAGCTCGGCAGGTACGGCGACGCCTCGAGCGGCGCGACCGGCTCCTGCGCGTGCAGCGGGTTCACCAGCACGAAGTCGGCGCCGAGCCGCGCCGCCCGCCCAGACGGCGAGGTCGGTGAGGTCGCCGAGGTCCCCGATGCCCCAGGACCGCGCCGAGCGCACGCTGTAGAGCTGCGCCGCGAGCCCCCATCCGCGGCGCCCGAGCCGCTCCGGGAGCGTGAGCCGCTCGGGCGTGACGATCAGCGGCACCTCGACGCGCCGCTCGCCCGAGGCGCCGGCGAGCACGTGGTAGCCGACGGGCAGGTCCGCCGGCACCGCGAAGGTCGCCTCGCCGACGAGGGCGCCGTCGACCTCGCGCGGATCGACCCAGTGCAGCACCTGCTCGAGGCGGCGCTCGCCGCCGGTCTCCAGCCGCACGGTCAGCTCGGCCGGATCGCCGTGCGGCACGTGCATCCACACCCAGCGGCCCGTGCCCGCCGTCATGACGACGCAGGGCGGCAGCATCCGCCGCCACGGCTCGAGCCAGTGGTCGTGCAGCGCCGCGACGGGGTCGCCCGTGTCGACGTCCATCGCGGCGAGCACCCGCCGGACGGTCTCCGGCGAGACCTCGACCGTGCGCCCGCGCCAGTCCGTGAACGACGTCGAGACGCCGTAGGCGTGCGCGAGGTCGGCGAGCTCGGGGGAGAGGGGGGCGGTCACGGGGCGATCATGGCGCACCGATCCCGCGCCCAGGTGGGATCCTCCGGGATCGGCTGCGCCCGGATCCGGCGCCTTCCGACGATGCGGGCGTGAAAGGACGCCCGGAATGACGGAACCCGCCCGGCTTCCGCCGAGGCGCCCGCTCAGGGCGTCTGAGCGCCGCGCACGTCGAGGTGCACGGCGTAGAGCGACGAGGTCGCGGTCATCAGCAGCCGGGTCTTCTTCGGGCCGCCGAACACGAGGTTGGCGCAGCCCTCCGGCAGGTGGATGCGGCCGAGCAGCACGCCGTCGGCGTCGTAGCAGTGCACGCCGTCGTAGCCGGGGCCGCCCGCCGCGGCCGTCCAGAGGTTGCCCGCCGTGTCGATCCGGATGCCGTCGGACGTCCCCGGCCCCATGTCGATGAAGAGGCGGCCGTTCGCCGGGCGCCCGTCGACCATGTCGTAGACGCGGATGTCCTTGTCCACGACGTAGAGCAGGGACTCGTCGGGGGAGAACGCGATGCCGTTCGGCCGGGCCATGTCGGTGATGACGGCCTCGAGATCGAGGGTGTCCGGATCGATCCGGTACACCTGGCAGGGGATCTCCTTCTCGGCCTTGTCGCCCTCGAAGTCGCTCTCGATGCCCCAGCCGGGGTCGGTGAACCAGATGCCGCCGTCGGACCGCGACGACGACGTCGTTCGGGGCGTTCAGCGGCTTGCCCTCGAAGCGGTCGGCGAGCACGGTGCGCCGGCCGTCGTGCTCGGTGCGGGTGACGCGGCGGGTCAGGTGCTCGCAGGTGATGAGGCGGCCCTGCCGGTCGCGGGTGCCGCCGTTCGCGTTGGCCGACGGCTGCCGGAAGACGCTCGTCGCCCCCGACTCCTCGGTCCAGCGCAGCATCCGGTCGTTCGGGATGTCGGAGAAGACGAGGTAGCGGCCGTCGCCGAACCAGACGGGTCCCTCGAGCCAGCGGCCGCCGGTCCAGAGCCGCTCGACGACCGCCTGGAACGGCAGCATCGACCGGAAGCGCTCGTCGACGATCTCGATCGCGGGGTCGGGGAGGCGCACGATGCTGCGGTCGCGGTCCCAGACCGTCTCGTAGGCGCTCATCCGCGGCCCACCAGCGGCATCGCGGTGGCCATCACGGTCATCGTGGCGACGTTCGAGGTGAGCGGCAGGCCGGCCATCAGCACGACGGCGGCGGCGACGTCAGTCGACGGCCATGGTCGGCTCGGGCCGCACGGATCCGTCGGCCTGGCGGACGCCCGCGCTCATCGACGCGGTCATGTCGGTCGAGGCGTTGCCGATGTCGATCTGCCCGCACGCGATGCCGTAGGGCCGCCCGTCGAGCGAGATCGACTTCGTGAGGCCCGTGATCGCGTGCTTCGTCGCCGTGTAGGCGAGCGACAGCGGGCGCGGCGCCTGCGCGGAGATCGACCCGTTGTTGATGATCCGGCCGCCCTGCGGCCGCTGGTCGCGCATGATGCGGAACGCCTCCCTCGTGCAGAGGAACGTGCCGGTGAGGTTCGTGTCGACGACGGCACGCCACTCGTCGAGCTCGATCGCGTCGGGCTCGACCGCGGAGCCGCCCCGTCCGGCGTTGTTGAAGAGCAGGTCGAGCCGGCCGTGGCGCTGCACGACGCCGGCGAAGAGGGCGGCGACCGACGCCTCGTCGGTGACATCCGCGACCGCGGTGTCGAGCGCGAGGCCCGGATGCGCGTCGCGCACGGCGGTCAGCGGCGGCTCGCGGCGGCCGGCGAGCACGACGGTCCAGCCGGCCTCGGCGAGCGCGACGCCGCAGGCCGCGCCGATGCCGGTGCCCCCACCCGTGACGACGGCGACGGATCCGGGCGTGACCACGCCTTCACCCTAGGCCCCGCCCTCGACGCCCGTCCCAGCGCCTGGGCTTGCGCGTCCACCATCCGCCGGAGTTGCCACTCGTGGTGACTTTCCGGCCCAAGAAGTCGCCACCGGTGGCAACTCCCTTCTCGGACCCTGCAGTTGCCACTCGTGGTGACATGCGGGCGCGAGAAGTCGCCACGAGTGGCAACTCCCGAAGGGTGGGGTCAGCGGATGGCCTGGCTCGCCGCCCAGCGCTCCGCGTTCTCGACCTGGTCGGCCTGAGGTCCACCTCGCGGCCGCAGCTCGTGCAGACGTTCGACGTAGGAGCGGGAGACGGTGAACAGCGGCAGCCAGAACAGCGTGAGCCGCCGGCGGCGCTCGACCACCTGCTGCGCGGCGTGGAAGCCGCAGAAGTGGCACACGAACCACACGGTCGCGCGCAGCGCGACGCTCGTCCGCGTGCCGAGGAGCAGGATCACGCGAGCCGGAGGGTACCTGCCGTCGCCGCCCGCGCCTCGGGCTCTCGCCGGGCGTCCGCCCACGATCGGTAGCGTTCCGGACGTGACGACTCCGCTCCGCCCCAGCACCCCATCCGCCGAGGGCGTCGACGCCCGCGGCATCGGCCGCTTCCTCGACGCCCTCGAGGCCCTGCCCGGCACCGTGCCGCACGGCTTCGTGCTGCTGCGCCACGGCCGCACCATCGCCGAGGGCTGGTGGGCGCCGTTCACGCCCGACCGCCTGCACCTGCTCTACTCCCTGAGCAAGACGTTCACGAGCACCGCCCTCGGCTTCGCGATCGCGGAGGGGCTGGTCGGCCTCGACGACGCGGTCGTCGACCACTTCCCGGAGTTCGAGGCCGAGATCACCGGCGCCCGGGCCCGGCGGATGCGGGTGCGCGACGTGCTCGCGATGTCGAGCGGGCACCTCGTCGACATGCTCAACGCGGCGGCCGGCAGCGACCCGCACGAGCCGATGCGGGGCTTCCTGCTGCACGAGCCGGAGTCGGAGCCGGGCAGCGTCTTCGCCTACAACCAGCCCGCGACCTACTCCGTCGCCTCGATCGTGCAGAAGGAGTCGGGGCAGCGGCTCGTCGACTACCTGCGCCCGCGTCTGCTCGATCCGCTCGGGATCGGGCCGGTCGGCTGGCAGCAGTACCCCGAGGGGCGCGACATGGGGTTCAGCGGCCTGCACGCGAGGACCCGCGACATCGCGAAGCTGGGCCAGCTCTACCTCGATGGCGGCCGGTGGGAGGGCCGGCAGGTGCTGCCGGAGGGCTGGGCGGAGGAGGTGCCGCAGAAGCGGATCGAGACGGCGCCCGGCGAGACCGAGCCGGACTGGGCGATCGGCTACGGGTACCAGATCTGGCTGTCGCGGCACGGCTGGCGGATGGACGGGGCCTTCGGCCAGTTCGTGCTCGTGCTGCCCGAGCTCGACGCGGTGCTCGCGATCACCGAGGCCGCCGAGCCCGCGGGGCCGGTGCTCGAGGCGGTCTGGGAGCACCTGGTGCCCGCCTTCGCCGGCGCCGGGGACGCGGAGGCGGACGCGGCGCTCGCCGAGCGGCTGCGCGGCCTGACCGTGCCCGTGCCTGCGGGGACCGCGGCGCCGGGTGGCGAGTAGGACGCCTGGACCGGCGCCTTCGCGCCCGCGGCGGGGAGCGAGCCGCCCTTCGTGCGGGTCGAGCTCACGCGCGGCGGCGACGGCTGGACGATCATGGTCGACGACGGGAACGCACAGGCGACGCTGCCCGTCGGCCGGCCGGGCTGGACGACGGTCGAGGGGGAGGACGGCGTCGGTCCCATCGCGATCGGTGGCGGCTGGCGCGACGGCACGCTCGCGCTCGAGGTGCTGTTCCTCGAGACGCCGCACCGGATCGAGCTCGAGCTGCGCCGCGACACCCGCGACTTCACGGCGCGCTGGGTGCCGGAGCCCCTCGGCTTCCTGCCCGACCAGCGTGCGCTCGGCATGGCGGCGCCGCCGGTCCTCGGCTGAGGAGCGCCCCGGTCATCGTCGCGCGGTAGCCGTGGCGTGACGCGGTATGCATGCACACCGCGCGTCGCCAGAAGTACCGCGCGACGGGTGGGTGGTCGCGGGGCGGCGAGCGTCAGGCCGTGAAGGTCTGGCGGATGCTGCCGACGCCCTCGATCTCGGTGACGAGCACCTGACCGGGCTGCAGGAACTGCGGGGGCTTCCGGCCGAGGCCGACGCCCGCCGGCGTGCCGGTGAAGATCGAGGTCGCCGGGGCGCAGCTCGACGATCGCGGAGAGCCGCGCGACGAGCTCCGGCACCGAGAAGACCATGTCGGCGGTGGTGCCGTCCTGCAGCACCTGCGTCGCCGTCCGGGCCCGTCAGCCGGCAGCCGATCCGCAGCGCGCCGAGGTCGCGTCCGTCGCCGACCTCGTCGACCGTGACGACGGCCGGCCCGGTGGGCGCGTAGCCCGCGAACGACTTGCCGAGCCCGAACTGCGGCCGGTCGCCGCGGTTCTGGACGGTGCGGTCGGAGAGGTCCTGACCGACGGTGAGCCCCGCGACGGCGTCCCAGCCCGCGGGCAGGTCGCGGCCGCCCTCGCCGATCACGACGACGAGCTCGGCCTCCCAGTCGACCCGGTCGCCGCGCAGCCGCACGGTCGCCTCCGGGCCGGTGAGCGACGACGGGAACTTCGTGAAGACGAGCGGCTCCGACGGCAGCGCCATGCCCGTCTCGGCGGCGTGGTCGGCGTAGTTCAGCCCGATCGCGAACACCTGCTGCGGCACCGGCACCGGGGCCTCGAGATCGCCGAGCTCGAACGGCTGCGCAGCGGGATGCGCGTCGACGTCGACGGTGGCGGCCCACTCCCGGAACGCCGCCCAGTCGGGCCAGATCGACATCGGGTCGGGGCCGAACCGGCCCTCGCTCGCCGTCGCCACATCCACGGCGGCCGTGCCGAGCAGCACCGCCCGTCCAGCCAGGTTCGCGATCCGCATCCGCGAGTCCCTCCTCGAAAGCCTCCTGCGACCGTAGCCCGACGGCCGGGGGCTCGCCTGCGGGTCAGCCGAGGAGCGAGACGGCTCTGGCGATCACGAGCGCGAGCATCACGAAAGCGGTGAAGGCCTCGATGCCCATCAGCGCCTTCGCGCGGGAGCGGAGCGGCATCACGTCGGTCGGCGAGAACGCCATCGAGTTCGTCAGCGAGAAGTACAGGTAGTCGAGGTAGCCGGCCGCCCAGTCGGACTTCTCGGAGGAGCCGATCGCGACCTCCTCCACCGCGTCCGCGTCCTCGTCCTGCGGGAAGCGGAAGTCCGCCGGCGGCAGCTCGCCGCGCGCCTTGCGACGCCGGGAGACGGGGCCGCCGCGGTCCAGCTCCCAGTAGACGAGCGCGAACGCGATCACGTTCGTCGCCCACACCTGCAGCGTCGCGAGCAGGACCGCCGGGCCGTCCTTGTGCTGGGACGTGATCAGCTCGTGGATCAGGATGCCGAGCGCCACCTGGTTCGCGACGAGCAGGATCAGCGACTGCACCACCGACAGGATCCGGGACCATCGCGTCTGCTTGTCGAGGCGCCGCGGGTTCAGCACGAGCACCGGCAGGAGCAGCACGATCCCGAGCACGACGACGACGACGCGCAGCCACACGGGCACGCTGCTCGGCAGGGTGCCGTAGGCCGCGAGCGCCACGGCGACCCCGAGCGCTGCAGGCCAGCGGGACTCCGCGAGCGCGGTCCGCTCCGGCCGCGTCGCGGATCGCCGCCCGGACATGCCCGCGATCCTCGCTTTCGACCCACGCCGGAGCAGCGCGCCGCGCCGGGCGGCATGGGCGGAACCGCGTATGTCGGTCCTGCTCGGACGGGCCTACCGTGCGAGCGGGGCCGCAGGAGCGGGCGGCGCGGGGGAGGGACCGTGACCATCGGACCGGTCGCGCGGCTCGCTCCGGCGGAGGTGCGTCTCGTCACCGCCGCGGTCGCCGCTCTGCTCGGGATCGGAGCCGCCATCGCGATCACGCCGGTCGTGGTGCCGGACCAGCCGGCCGGCGTGCACGCGCCGCACGTCGCCGCGCGCGCATCCGCGCTGAGCCGCCGCCGCGCACGCCGTCTCCGCCGGGCGCACCATGGAACGGGTGGCGCAGCAGGGGCGGGCGGAACGGCTGCGCGAGGCGCGCCGCCGCGACGGCGACACCTGCATCTGGTGCGGGCAGCCGTTCACCGACCGCACCCGCCCCACGCGGGAGCACGTCGTACCGCGCGTGAAGGGCGGCCCGTCGTGGCTGGAGAACGAGGTGGCCGCCTGCCGCCGCTGCAACAGCGAGCGCGGGCACCGCGGCGCGGTCGAGTGGCTCGAGGAGTGCGAGCGACGCGGCTGGGCGCCCGACGCCGACCGGCTGCGGCGCAGCCTCGAGGCGCTCGCGGCGGCGATCGCCGTGCGCGGCGGCCAGCGGCGGGCGCGTCCGGTGCTCGACGCGCAGCTCCGCCGGCTGCGCAAGCGCGACCCGCGCCGCGGCCTGACCCGAGCCTTCATCGCGCCGTTCCGGAGAAACCGGGCGACACGCCGCGCCGCGCGCCCCATCTGCGGCGTGTCGCGCAAGAACTCCGGAACGGCGCGATCGGGTGCGGGCCTCTAGCGTGAACGGATGAGGAGATCGGCGAGCATCCGGACGCCCGACGGGCGGACGCTGCAGGTGGCGGATGCGGGCGGCGAGGGCTTCCCGGTGCTCTGGCAGGCGGGTTCCCCGCACACCGGCGACCTGATCGAGCCGGTGCTGGCGGCGGCCGAGGCGGCGGGGCTCCGGCTGATCGGCTGGGCGCGGCCCGGCTACGGCGCCTCGACGCGATGGCCGGACCGCCGGGTCGCCGACGCGGCCGCCGATGCCGCGGTGGTCGCCGATGCGCTCGGCATCGGCCGGTTCGCGCTGGCTGGCTACTCCGGCGGTGGCCCGCACGCGCTCGCCGGGGCCGCCCTGCTCCCGGACCGCGTCGCGGCCGTCGGCACCTTCGCGTCCGTCGCGCCCGACACGGGCGCCGACGACTGGCTCGCCGGCATGGCTTCGCCCGCGGCCCTCACCGCGGCCCGGCAGGGGCGCGCGGCCCGCGAGGCGCTGCCCGACGACTTCGACCCCGAGAGCTTCGTCGCCGCCGACTGGGCGGCTCTCGAGGGACCGCTCGCCGCGAATCGGCGAGGACGCCGTCCGCGCCGGCAGCGCGGGCACCGACGGGATCGTCGACGACGACGTCGCCTTCGCCCGGCCGTGGGGCGTCGAGCTTCGCGCCATCACCGCCCCGGTGCTGCTCGTGCAGGGCGACGTCGATCGCGTCATCCCGCTCGGCCCACGCGCGCCTGCTCGCCGACGCGATCCCGGGCGCCGAGCTGCGCATCCGCCCGGGGGACGGGCACGTCAGCGTGCTCGCGGCGCTGCCCGAGGTGTTCGCGGCCCTCGCCGCCGCACGGTGACGCGCGTCGAGCCGGCGCGGCGCCGCGATCGAGCTCGCGGTCGTCTCCGTCGCGTTCCTCGTCGTGCTCACCCGCCTCTGGATCGCGCAGCAGGCCCTCTGGAGCAACGGCTTCGACGCCCTCGACCCCTTCACGACGCCCCGCCGGCTGGCGGATGTGGCGGCCGGCACCCGAGACGCGCTCCTCGTCGCCGCCCTCGGCGCGCTGCTGACGGCCCTCTGGCTCTGGCTCGCCATCCGCGCCCGCCGGTGGGACCGGCCCGGACTGCGGATCGCCGCGCTCGCGGTCCCGGCTGTCGCTGCCGTCGCCCTCCTCCTCGCCCCGCCGACCCTCTCGATCGACGCCTACTCGTACCTCTCGCACGGGTACCTCGCCCTCACGCCGGGCAGCAACCCCTACGTGGACACGTCCGCGTCGGTGGCCGGGACCCCGTACGGCGCCCTGCTCGGTGCCGCCGGCTGGCTGCCCGTGCATCCGCAGACCCCGTACGGCCCCCTCTGGACCCTGCTCGAGCGCCTCGCCGTCGCCGTCAGCGGCAACGACGTGGCCCTCGGCGTGCGGCTCGTGAAGCTGCCCGCGCTGCTCGGCCTCGCCGGCACCGCGTGGCTCACGTGGGACCTCGTCGGCCGCACGCGGCCGGAGCAGCGGATGCGCGCGGTGCTGCTCGTGCTCGCGAACCCGCTCGTGCTGATCGAGTTCGCCGGCGACGGCCACAACGACGGCCTGATGGTGGGGCTCGTCGTGCTGAGCCTCTGGGCGGTGGTGCGCCGGTGGCCTGCGCTCGCGATCGTCGCCCTCGCCCTCGCCGTGCTCGTCAAGGCGACACCGCTGCCGCTCGCGCTGCCGATCGCGGTGCACCTGGTGCGGAACCGGGCCTCCGGCGGTCGCCTCGCGGTGGAGGGGACGATCGGCATCGTCGCTTCGGCGCTGGCCGCGGTGCTGCTGATGGCGCCCTACTGGGCCGGCGTCGCGACGTTCGTCGGCTTCGGGGTGAGCGCGAGGCCCGGGCCGTCGTGGTCGCTGTCGGGGCTGCTCTGGGAGCGGCTCGGCGGCCTCGGCCCGGACGGCGCGCCCGTGATCGGCAGCGAGGCCGGCCCGCAGACGCAGCTCGTGCTCGCCGTGCTGCTGGCCGTCGCCGCGATCGCGGCGTGCTTCACCTCGCGAACCGTCGAGGGCCTGCTGCGGTCGTGCGCGGCCGTCTCCCTCGTCGTCCTGCTCCTGCTGCCGATCGAGTGGCCGTGGTACGCCGCCCTCCCTGTCACGCTGCTGCCGCTCGTGCCCGACGGGTTCGCGGTCGCGGCGAGCGCCGCGCTCGTGCTCGGCTCCCGGCTCGTCGCCCCCTGCGGTGACGCGGCGAACGTCGGCGTGGTCGGCTACGACACGGCCGGCCACGAGCAGGCGCTGGCCGGGCAGACGCTGCCCGCGCTCGCGGGCCTCGGGCTCATGGCGGCCCGGTCGATCCGAAGCCGCATCGGGCTCAGGCGCCCTGGGGCGGATGCAGCAGCAGCTCGGCCCGCTCGCTGAGGTAGGGCCCGAACGGCGCCGCGGCCTCGTCGCCGAGCGACGCGCTCCACTTCACGAGCACCTGGCCGTCGCGCAGCAGCAGCGGCCCGGTCGACGGGCGCAGCGCCTCGACGGTGAGCGGGATCGGGGCGGCGTCGTAGTTCACCGTCTCGCCGCGCGTGAACGGCCCCCGGTAGGCGGCGGCGCGGTGCTCGCGGCGGTCCTCGACCGAGAGGGCGACGTGGCCCGGATGGCCCGGCTCGACCGCGCGGGTGGTCGCCCCCGTGGCGTGGAGCGATCCGTCGGGGGAGAGCAGCACGACCCCGAGCCGCCAGACGCGGCCGAGCGGCCGCATCTGCGACGGCCGGTCGATCAGCAGCACCCGGCGGGACGGCACGTACTCCGCCAGCGCCTCGTCGCGGGCGCCCGCGGCGCCGAGGGCGTCGGCGGTGCGGCGGGCGAGCTCCGCGACGGCGAGGACCGCGTCCTCGTCCGTCGTCATGCGGTCCAGCCCGGCGGATCCGCGTAGCCGAGCTGGTGCCGGGCCGCGTCGAGGGTCTCGAGCACCGCGATCGCCCGCTCGGCGGGGTGCTCCGGGCATCCGGTGCGGCCCTCGGCGATGGCGCGGGCCATCGCGGCGCCCTCGTAGCAGAGGCCCTGCCGGAACGGGCGGCCGAACGGGTCCTCCCAGCGGTCCGGCCACGGCGCCGTCCGGCGCCGAACAGGGTCAGCCCGCTCGCCGCCCAGTAGGGCGAGGCGACCTCGACGCGGCCGGCCGCCCCGACGACGGAGGCCGTCCAGGCGGTGCGGCCGCGGAACCCGACGACGCCGATGCCCTGCGCGTCGCCGGCCTCGGTGAGCAGCGTCGCCTGCTCGTCGACGCCGGTGGGGCCGAGCAGGCCACGGGCCGTGACCGCTCCGGGGTGCCGAGCGCGAACTGGGCCCACCAGGCGACATAGACGCCGAGGTCGAGCAGCGCGCCGCCGCCCTGCGCGGGATCGAGCAGCCGGCTGGAGGGATCGCGGGGTGCCGCGCCGCCCGCGAAGTCGGCGGTGGCGAGGGAGAGCGGCCCGAGCGCGCCGTCCTCGAGCAGCTGCGCGACGACGTCCGTCTGCGGCAGGAACCGAGTCCACATCGCCTCCATCGCGAAGACCCCGGCGGCCTCGGCCGCGGCGAAGATCGTCCGCGCGAGGTCCGCGGTCACCGCGACCGGCTTCTCGATCAGCACGTGCTTGCCGGCCGCGATGGCCAGCAGCGCGTTCGCGGTGTGCTCGCTGTGCGGCGTCGCGATGTAGACGACGTCGACCTCGGGATCCGCGACGAGCGCCTCATAGCCGACGTGCACGTTCGGCACGCCGTAGGTGGCGGCGAACGCGGCCGCCCGCTCGGCGCTGCGGGAGCCGACCGCGACGACCCGCTGCCGCGTGTGCTGCTGCAGCGCGGCGACGAAGTCGCCGGCGATCTCACCCGGCCCGATCACGCCCCAGCGGAGCGCGGGGGCGGCGGCGGGATCGGGGGTGCGGGTGGCAGGCAGGAGCGGCACGCCGCCATCCTCGCCGATCGCGCTTCCCTCCGGGTATGGAGACAGGGGATGCTGGAGGGGTGTCGCCGCTGTCGAGGATCGCCATCGCCGTGGTGGTGGCTGCGACGCTCACCGGCGCGGGTCTCGCGCACGCGACCTCCGCCGAGGCCGACAGCCGCCTCTACGCCATCGGCGACTCCTGGGCCGCCGGCGCCTACGCGGATCCGCTGCACGCGCTGATCCAGGACGCCGCGGACGACCTCGACATGCTCGGCCGTGGTCGACGGGGAGCCGGGCAGCGGCTACCTCACCGCGCCCGCCGGCACCCGCACCTATCCGCAGCGCGCGGCGTCGATCCCCGCCGGCACCGCGGCCGACCTGGTCGATCGTGCAGGGCGGCAGCAACGACGACGAGGCCGACCTCACCGCGCTGCCCGCGGCCGTCGACGCCACCGTCGCTGACCTCCGCCGGGCGCTGCCGCACGCGGCGATCGTGCTGCTCGGCCCCGGCCCCGACCCGTGGCCGGTCACCGGCGTGCAGCGGAAGGTCGACGAGATCATCGTCACGGAGGCGCACCGGCTGCACGTCCGCGCGATCTCGCCGCTGCAGGAGGGCTGGTTCACGGCCGCCGACGTCGACGACATCATCGATCCCGTCACGCACCACCCGACCGCCGCCGGCGACGAGATCCTCGGCGCCCGCCTCGCTGCGGACCTGCGGCCGGCAGCACCGCCACCACCACTCGCGCGCCCCGGTCGCGATGCCGTCGCCGGCGGATCCGCGGCGCTCCGCCACCGCCGCCGCGCCGCCTAGCGGGTGCCCGAGCTCACGCGCTTCCTCGACGCTGCTCGCCGCCGTGCCGGTGCCCGTGGACGCGGAGCCGCTCTGGGACCCGAGCACGGCGGCGGGCGCCCTGCGACTCGGCGAACCTCCGTCGCTACCTCGACCTCGTCGCGCGACGCGGACACCGCCCTGTGGCGGAGGCGCCCGGGCATCGCGGCGCGACGGTGACCGGCGTGCCCTTCTTCAGCCTGAAGGAGCTGACGGCGCGGCCGGGCCTGCTCACCGGGGACTCCCCGGCGACGGCTTCGCGATCCCGGAGGGACCGGCGCCCGCCTGGGAGGCGTCCTCCGCGATCGTCTGGTCGGCGCTCTCGACCTGGGGCCGCCCCTGCCGGTCTCGTGGCCGATCGTGCCGCACCATCCGTTCCGCGCCGGCGACCCCGCCTCGAACCGCACACCGAGGCCGGTGGAGGTGCGGGACGGCACGCCGGTCGCCCTCGAGCTGCTCGCCGCCTTCGGCATCCGCCGGGTCGTCGCGGTCGGCCGGAAGGCGGAGGCGGCGCTCGCGGCCGCCGGCGTCGACGCCGTGCCGGTACGGCATCCCGCGCAGGGCGGCGCCGCCCGCTTCACCGACGGCGTCCGGCGCCTCGCTCCCGGCTGATCCTCGGGTGCGCCCCCGGTTCCCCTGGGCGCACGAACGGGGGCAGGCGGAGCGCGCCGATCCAGGTCAGGATTCCGTCATACCACCGCACGACTCGCGGGCACCGCTTCGAGACCGAACCGGCGTCCAGCATGGACCATGTGGTGCACGTTCGACCAGAGTGCGCCGGCCCCGGGACCTGCTCCTCCCGCCTCGGTGACGCCGATACCGCGGAGGGACCATGAGGCGCAAGCAGAGCCAGGTGTCGATCGACGAGCTCGTCGAGGCGGCCGTCAGCATCGCGTTCGACGACGGGCTGCACGCCGTCACGCCGACGGCGGTGGCGGCGCGCGCCGGCACGACGCCGAAGGTCGTGCTGCAGCACCGCCCCGATCCCGACGCGTTCGTCGCCGAGGTGTTCGAGCGGATCGTCGGTGCCGAGCTCGCCGAGGTGAAGCGGGTCGTGCTCGCGAATCCGGCGCCCACCGTGCAGCTCTCCGCCCTGCTCGACACGCTCGCGCTGCCCGTGCGGATGGACGTCGACTCGGTCTGGCTCGAGTCGTGGAGCCTCGGCCGGCGCAACGCCGCCCTCGCCGCGGCAGTCCGCGACGAGGAGGGGGCGTGGCACACGTTCGTCTCCGCGGTCATCCGCCGCGGGGTCCGCTCCGGCGACTTCCTGCCCGCCGACCCGGACACGGTCGCCCACCTGCTGCTCGCGGTCATCGACGGCGTGAACGCCTACTCGCTCGTCGGCTACCACTCCGACCTCGACCGGATGCGGCTGCTCACCTCCGTGGTGCGCAGCGAGCTCGGCGTGCTCTCGGAGGGCCAGGAGGAGACGAAGGAGGCCTCGCTGGACCGGGGCGCCAACCGCGTGGAGGCCTGAGCCAGGGGCAGCCTCGGCCCAGACTCTTCGTCATGGAGACGGATCCCGGACGCCTGCGGCTCACCGCGGCGATCGGTGCAGCGGTGCTGCTCGCCGAGGCGGTCGTGCTCGGGATCCTTCTCGCGGTCGCGCCGCACGCCGCGCCGGCGCTGCCGGCGGTCGTGACACCTGCGCGGCGCCGACGAGGTCGCCGTCCACGGTCGCCACTCGCCACGGTCTCGGCCGGTCCCGCCGCCGTCGTGGTGCTCGTGCTGGCCGCGGTCGCGCGCCTCGTCGCGCTGCCTGCGGTGCCGCACGCCGCCGGTGCGCCGCCGTCGCGCGCAACCGGCATCCGCTCCGCTGGTGGGAGTGGTCGTTCACCCTCCCGATCACCGTCTTCCTCGTCGCGCAGCTGAACGGCATCGCCGAGGTGCCCGCCCTCGTGCTCGTCTACGCGGTCACCGCCGGCGGCGTGCTGATCGCCGCGCTCCAGGAGGCGATGCCGGCCGGCCGGCCGCTCGCGCTCATGCTCGCCGCCGCGCTCGGCATCGTCCCGTGGGGCGTGATCGCCTTCGTGCAGATCGGCGCCGGGCTCGCCGGGCATCCGCCGTCGGGCGCCGTGCGGGTGCTGACGCTGCTGATGCTCGCCGCCGCCGCGGGCTTCCTCGCCCTCGTGTGGCGCGAGCAGTCGCGAGGTGCGACGCGACGTCGTCGATGCGCGGATGGAGCGCGCGATCTCGGTGCTCGGTGTCGTCGCCCCGTCGGTGCTCGCCTGGATCGTGGTGCTGGCCGCCTGACCTGCCCGGCGCCTGCCCGGCCACGGTCGCTAGCCTGATCGACCGTGCTGCCCTCCCGTGCTCCTCGGCGTGCTGAACACGACGCCCGACTCCTTCAGCGACGGCGGCCGCTACCTCGAGCCCGGCCGCCGCGATCGCGCACGGCCGCGCCCTCGTCGCTGCGGGGGCCGACGTGATCGACGTCGGCGGGGAGTCGACCCGGCCGGGCGCCTCCGCCGTCGGCGAGGCGGAGGAGCTGCGGCGCACCGTTCCCGTCGTCGCGGCCCTCGCGGACGACGGCATCCGCGTGAGCATCGACACCCGCTCGGCCGCCGTCGCCGAGGCGGCGATGGCCGCGGGCGCGACGATCGTCAACGACGTCTCCGGCGGCCTGTGGGATCCGCGGATGCTGCGCGTCGTCGCCGCATCGTCCGCCGAGCTCGTGCTCATGCACTCCCGCGGGCCGGCCGGCGTCGCGCCGCACTACGCCGACGTGGTCGGCGAGGTGCGGGCCGAGCTCGCGGCCCGGGTCGCGGCCGCCCGCGCTGCGGGCATCGCCGGCCGAGCGCCTCGTGCTCGACCCGGGCATCGGCTTCGCCAAGGGCGCCGAGGAGAACTGGGCGCTGCTCGCCCGCATCGACGAGCTCGCCGTCGACGGCATCCGCCTGCTCGTCGGCGTCTCCCGCAAGCGGTTCCTCGCCGCGCTCGCACCGGCCGGCGCGCCCGCCGAGGCGCGCGACCTGCCGACCGCGGTGCTCTCCGCCCTGCTCGCCGGCCGCGGCGTCTGGGGCCTCCGCGTGCACGACGTGGCCGGCGACGCGGACCGCGCTCGACGTGGTGGCCGCGCTCAGCGGGGCGGTGGCGGCATGAGCGGGGACCGCATCCTGCTCTCCGGCATCCGGGTGCGCGGCTTCCACGGCGTGCATCCTCGAGGAGCGCGAGCAGGGGCAGGACTTCGTGGTCGACGTGGAGCTCGTCGTGCCGCTCGACGTCGCCGTCGCGACCGACGACGTGCTCGGCACCGTGCACTACGGCGAGCTCGCCCGCGCGATCGTGGCCGCGGTCGAGCGCGACCCCGTCGACCTCATCGAGACCGTCGCGGATCGCGTCGCGCGCCTCGTGCTCGCCGACCCGCGGGTCGAGCGGACGATCGTCACCGTCCACAAGCCGCAGGCGCCGATCGGGGTGCCGTTCGGCGACGTCGCGGTGCGCGTGGACCGGGTCGCGGCCCGCCTGCTGCCGCAGCAGCGGGTCGTGATCGCGCTCGGCGGGAACCTCGGCGAGCCGGCGCGCACGCTCGAGGCGGCCGTCGCGGCGCTCCGCCGCCTGCCCGGCCTCACGGTGGCGGCAGCGTCGACGCCGATCGAGACCGTCGCGGTCACGAGCACCGGCCCCGACCCGACCAAGCCGCGCTACGTGAACCGCGTCGCGGTCGGCACGACCGTGCTCGAGCCCGACGCGCTGCTGGCCGCGCTGCTCGGCATCGAGCGGGTCTTCGGGCGGCAGCGGCTCGAGCAC
Source organism: uncultured Actinomycetota bacterium (assembly GCA_963771645.1). Lineage (GTDB taxonomy): Bacteria > Actinomycetota > Actinomycetes > Actinomycetales > Microbacteriaceae > Amnibacterium. The sequence continues at coordinate 111,532 of CAVYUH010000003.1, forward strand.
TGGGGCGACCGCACCCTCGATCTCGACCTCATCGCCTACGGCGACCTGCGGATCGACCGGCCCGGTCTCACCGTCCCGCATCCGCGCGCGCACGAGCGCGACTTCGTCCTCGCCCCCTGGCTGGAGATCGAGCCCGACGCCGTGCTGCCGGGCTACGGACCGGTGCGCGACCTGCTCGCCGCGATCGAGGGCCGGCCGTGACGGTCGACGCGGCCCGCGCGGCCGCGGCGGTCGCCGAGTTCCTGCGCGCGATGGGGGAGGACCCGGACCGTCCGGCGCTCGCCGCGACACCCGCCCGCGTCGCGGAGCTCGGAGCGGAGCGGTTCGCCGGCGTCGGGGTCGACCCGGTGCCGGCGCTGGCCGCCGCCGCGGTCGCGGACGTCGCGGTGCCCGGCCCCGTCGCGTTCCGCGCCATCCCGTTCGTCTCGACCTGCGAGCACCACCTGCTGCCGTTCGCCGGCACCGCCTCGATCGTCTACGCGCCGTCCGGCCCCGTCGCCGGCTTCGGCGCCCTCGCCCGGGTCGTCGACACGATCGCGGCGCGGCCCCAGGTGCAGGAGCGGCTGACCGACGAGATCGCGGCGGCCGTCGTCGTCGCGCTCGACGCGGCCGGGGTGCTCGTCGTGCTCACCGCGGAGCACGACTGCGTGTCGCGGCGAGGCCCGCGGCTGCCCGGCACCTCCGTCGTCACGCTCGCCGCGCGCGGGATCTACGAGCGGGAGCCCGGCCAGCGGCCGAAGCCCTCCTGCTGGCGCCGCCACGTCGTGAGGGCCGCGTGGGCGTCAGAACGACGGCGATCCTGCGGAACGGCGGCGATTCGGGGTCGCTCGCGCCGTCGGACGGCCAGGATCACCGTCGTTCCGTCGGAGCGGACGTCAGGGCTGCAGCGGCGAGCCCGTGATGTCGAACTTCATGCTCACCATGTCGCCGTCGAGCAGCGGCAGCGCCTCGTGCAGGCCCTCCCGGATCGACCCCGTGCCGAGCGACGCCCGATGCGCGTCGGCGTCCTCCCAGACCTCGAGCACGTACACGAGGTCGGGCGTCGAGGGGTTCACGCCCACCTCGTAGACGAGGCAGCCGCTCGAGGCGAGCTCGGGTTTGTGCCGCGTCAGGACGGCGACGAGCCTCGTCCCGCTTGCCGGGCATCGCCCGCAGGCTGCCCATGTTCCCCCACGTCATCCGATCATTCTCGCCTCAGCCCCGGCCGCACTGGTCGGCGCTCGTCCATCCGGGCACGTCCGGCGGCGCGGAGGCGCCTGCGACGGTCCCCGACCTCCCAGGGAACCGGCCGGCCGGGCCAGGATGCTGTCCTGGCGGATGCGGATGCCCGCCCACGAAGGGAGAGCCGTGCCCGGCCTGAACCTGACCCGAGCGGAGGCCGCAGAGCGGGCCGCGCTGATCGCCGTCGACTCGATCGACATCGAGCTCGACCTGACCCGCGGGTCGACCGAGTTCGGTTCCACGACGACGCTGCGCTTCGCCGCGACGGAGGGCGCCTCGACGTTCGTCGACGCCGTCACCGCCCGGGTGCACTCGGTGCGGCTGAACGGCGAGGACCTGGATCCCGCCCTGGTGAGCGACGGCATCCGCATCGCCCTGCCGCGGCTGAAGGCCGACAACGAGCTCGTCGTCGTCGCGGACGCCCGCTACGTGAACACGGGTCAGGGCCTGCACCGCTTCGTCGACCCGGTCGACGGCGAGGCGTACCTCTACACGCAGTTCGCGGTGCCCGACGCCCGGCGGATGTTCGCCGTGTTCGAGCAGCCCGACCTGAAGAGCACCTACCGGCTCACCGTCACAGCGCCGGCGCACTGGCAGGTCGTCGGCAACCAGCCGACGCCCGAGCCCGAACCGGTCGCGGACGGCGCCACCCGCTGGTCCTTCGCGCCGACCCCGCGCCTGTCGAGCTACCTCGTCGCGCTGATCGCCGGCCCGTACGCGGCGCGCCGGGGCGAGCTGACCTCGTCCGACGGCCGCACGATCCCGCTCGGCGCCTTCGCTCGGGCCTCGCTCGAGCCCTTCCTCGACGCGGACGAGATGTTCGCGAAGGCCGCCGCGGGGGTCGCCTTCTACGAGTCGGCGTTCGGGGTGCCGTTCCCGTTCGACAAGTACGACCAGCTCTTCGTGCCCGAGTACAACATCGGCGCGATGGAGAACGCGGGCGCCGTCACCTTCATGGAGGCGTTCGTCTTCCGTTCGCGGGTGACCGAGGCGATGCGCGAGTCCCGGGCGATGGTCGTGCTGCACGAGCTCGCCCACATGTGGTTCGGCGACCTCGTGACGATGCGCTGGTGGGACGACGTGTGGCTGAACGAGTCGTTCGCCACGTTCGTCTCCTACCTCGCGACCGCCGAGGTGACCGAGTGGCGGGATGCGTGGGCGTCGTTCACCGCGGACGAGAAGAGCTGGGCGTACGAGCAGGACCAGCTGCCGTCCACGCATCCGATCGAGGCGGAGATCCCCGACATCGACGCGGTGCAGGTGAACTTCGACGGCATCACCTACGCGAAAGGCGCGAGCGTGCTGAAGCAGCTCGTCGCCTACGTGGGGCGCGAGCCGTTCCTCACCGGCGTCGGCGCGTACCTGCGGAAGCACGCGTGGGGCAACGCGACGCTCGCGGACCTCTTCACCGAGCTGGCGGCGGCGAGCGGGCGGGACCTCGACGCCTGGAGCCGCGCCTGGCTGCGCACCTCGGGCGTGAACACCCTCGTGCCCGAGCTCGCGATCGCGGACGACGGGGGCGTCGTGCGCCTCGACCTCGTGCAGACCGCCACCGACGGGGAGCTGCGCCCGCACCGGCTCGCCGTCGGCTTCTACGAGGAGCAGGACGGGCGCCTGGTGCGCACCCGGCGGATCGAGCTGGACGTGGAGGGGGAGCGCACCTCGGTGCCGCTGCCCGATCCGGTGCCGGCGCCGGCGCTGCTGCTCGTCAACGACGACGACCTCGCCTACGCGAAGGTGCGGCTCGACCCGCGCTCGCTCGCGACCGCCACGGCGTCGCTGTCGCGGATCGACGATGCGGTCGCCCGCGTCCTCGTCTGGAGCGCGGTCTGGGACGCGACCCGGGACGCCGAGCTGCCCGCATCCGACTTCATCCGGCTGGTGCTCGATCACGCCGCCGCGGAGACCGTCTCGGCGACCCTGCAGCTCGTGCTGAAGCAGGCCGTGCTCGCCGCGGAGGACTACGTGGCCCCCGCCCGGCGGAACGCGGCGCTCGAGGAGCTGGCCGACGGCCTGCTCGCCCTGGCCCGGGCCGCCGAGCCGGGGTCGGACGCGCAGTTCCAGCTCGCCACGACCTTCGTGCGGATCGCCCGCTCGCCCGCGCAGCTCGACGCGGTGCAGGGGCTGCTCGACGGCACCGGCGCCCTCCCGGGCCTCGACGTCGACACCGACCTCGGCTGGCGGCTGCTCGTCGCCCTCGTCTCCGGCGGCCGGGCGGGGGAGCCGGAGATCGCCGCTGCCCTCGCGAAGGACGACACCGCGAAGGGCCGCGAGACGGCGCTCGAGGCGCGTGCCGCGCTGCCGACGCCGGACGCCAAGGCGGCGGCGTGGGCCTCTGTCGTGGACTCCGCGGCGCTGCCGAACGCGCAGGTGCGGGCCACCGCTGCCGGGTTCCGGCGGGTGCTCGCGCCGTCGCTGCTGCAGCCCTACGTCGAGCGGTACTTCGACGCGATCGACGGCCTCTGGGCGGATCGCGACTTCGCGATCGCGGAGGCGCTGGCCCGCGGCCTCTACCCGCTGCCGCTCGCGAGCGCGGCGCTCGCGGATGCGTCCCGCCGGTGGCTCGACGCGCATCGGGATCCGACGCCCCTGCGCAGGATCGTGGTGGAGCAGCTCTCCCGCGTCGACCGCGCCCTGCGGGCCCAGGCGGCGGAGGCCGGCTGACCCCTCCCCGCCGCGCCTCGCTGCATCCGCGGGCCGTCTCGGCCCGAGCTCTAGGCGACCGCGCCCTCCAGCAGCGTGAGCGTGCGCGCATCCGCGTCGAGTGCCGCCTGCACGCCGAGGGGCAGCGGCAGGTTCGGCGGCTGGTGGCCCAGGTTCACGTTCCCCAGCACCGGCAGCTCGCGGTCGCCGAGCACGTCGAGCACCACGTCGGCGAGGTCGGGCGCCCTCCGTCTGCTCGATCGTCGCCACCGGACCGAACACCAGCCCGGCGATGCGGTCGAGCACCCCCGCGAGCCGCAGCACCTGCAGGTCGTTCCAGACGACGGATGTGGCGGTGCCCACGTCCTCGAGGAAGAGGATCGCGCCGTCGAACCGCTCGGGCGGCAGGGCGAAGGGGGTGGCCTGGATGCGGACGAGCCGGTTCAGCAGGCCGCCGACGAGCGGCCCCTCCGCGCGGCCCGCGGCGCCAGGTGCTCCACGCGTCGCCGGAGGGCAGCGGGATCGGTCCCGTGGGGTCCATCAGCACGCGCCGGTACGCCTCGGCGAGGGCAGTCCGCTTCCGTATCCGGGAGCTCGTGCCGGTAGCCGAACCCGTGGGTCACGAGGTCGCCGTGCACCGAGACGAGGCCGGTGCGGGCGAAGAGCGCGAGCTGCAGGCCCCCGATGTCGCTGAAGCCCACGATCGGCTTCGGGTCCGCGCGCACCGCGTCGAGGTCGACGAGGTCGAGGTAGGAGAAGGTCGTGCGGCCGCCGGTGAGCGCGAACACGGCCCGGACCTGCGGATCGGCGAGCAGCCGGTTCAGCTCCGCGGCGACCTCGGCCGGCCGCCCCGCCGACCACCGGTCGTGCCGCCCGAGCTCGACCAGCGGCGACACCTGCACGTCGAAGCCGGTGCGCTGCAGCTCCCGCGCGCCGTCCCCGTACGCCTGCGCCTCCTCCTGCTCGAGGCCGCCGGACAGTGCGGCGACCGCCACGGTGTCGCCCGGCCGCAGGGCTCTCGGCTTCAGCAGCCCGGGCATCGGATCCCTCGCACGTGCATCCCGCCATGCAACCCGTTGCCCCGGACAGCGGCAACCCGGGCGCGACGCGGCGACGGTGGTGCGACGTAGGGTGCCGCCATGCCGGAGCCGGTCGACGCGTGGTGGGAGCGGCGGCGCGCGTCCACGGGTCGCCCGGTGCCCTATCCGGTCGGCGCCTACCGGGACGACTGGGCCCGCTACCCCGTGCTGCAGAAGCAGTACCACCCCGACCTCAACCGCGGCATCGCGCTCAGCCAGGTGCCGCTCGCCGCCGACGTGTGGCTGCTCTGGGAGTGCGACGGCGGCCATCGCTTCATCGCGACGCCGGAGGAGCAGCGGATGCGGCCGGGCCGCGAGCGGCGCCGCTCCACGTGGTGCCCGACGTGCTCCGACCTCGCGCGCGGCCGAGCCCCGAAGGCGCTGCCGATGCGGCCCGCTGCGGCGGTCGCTGCGGAGGCCGCCGGCGAGCCGCTGCCGCGTCGCGCCCGCGCCGAAGGCCGGCAGGGCCGCCGGCGAAGCGGACCCGCGCCCGGCCGGCGCGGACCCTCTGCCCGAACACGCCTGCGCTGCCGGTCGGCGAGCCGTTCGTGAGCAGCTGCGCGCCCGCGCCCGCGTCCGCCGCCGAGGGCTCGCTCCGCGCCGCGCTCGTCGAGCGGATCGCGTTCGACCCGACGCAGAACGCGGTGCGGCTCGGGCAGCCGTTCTTCGACCATCTCGAGGCGTGGCCCGACCTCGTGCTCGGCGACCTCCGCATCGCGATCGAGTACGACACGACCGGGCGCCACGGGCTCGAGCACGTGGGCCGGCGCGAGGCGGTCGACGCCCGCAAGGACCGCCTTCTGCGGCACGCGGGCTGGGAGGTCATCCGCATCCGCACGGGCAGGCTGGCGCCGCTCGGCCCCTACGACGTCGAGGCGGCAGGGCGTCTCCGGGCGGCTCGTCGACCGCGTGCTGGACCGGATGCGCGACGTGCGCGGCCCCCTGCTCGTCGACGCCTACCTGCTCGGCTGAGCGACGCGCAGCGGCGGGTGCCTAGTCTTCGGATCATGAGTGGACCCACGCCGGTCGGCGCCGACCTGCATCTCGCCGACATCGACCCGTCCTCCACCCCCGGCATCACCAAGGGCCGGAGCGAGGCGGCGCGGATGCGCGCCTACCACGGTGACGAGCTCGCGGACCTGCAGGAGCGGCTCTTCGCCGCCGGCAAGGAGGGCGGGAAGCGCTCCCTGCTGCTCGTGCTGCAGGCGATGGACACCGCGGGCAAGGGTGGCATCGTGCGGCACGTCGTCGGCACCTTCGATCCGCAGGGCGTCCATCTTCACGCGTTCAAGGCGCCGACCGACGAGGAGAAGGCGCACGACTTCCTGTGGCGCGTCCGCGCCCAGCTGCCGGCTCCGGGGATGATCGGGGTGTTCGACCGGTCCCACTACGAGGACGTGCTCATCGCTCGCGTCCACGGCCTCGTCCCCTCCGAGGTGATCGAGCAGCGCTACGGGCAGATCGCCGCGTTCGAGCGCGAGCTCGTCGCATCCGGCACCGCGGTCGTCAAGGTGATGCTGCACCTCTCCCGCGACGAGCAGAAGCGCCGGCTCGCGCGGCGTCTCGACCGGCGGGACAAGCAGTGGAAGTACAACCCGACGGATGTGGACGAGCGCGCCCGCTGGGACGAGTACATGGCCGCGTACGACCGGGCGATCCGGCGCACGACCGAGCCCTCCGCGCCCTGGTTCGTGGTGCCGGCCGACCACAAGTGGTACGCCCGCTGGGCGGTGCAGACGATCGTGCTCGAGGCCCTGCGGGGCATCGATCCGCAGTGGCCGAAGGTCGACTACGACGTCGAGGAGCAGAAGGCGCGCCTGGCGGCGACCTGACCCTGGTCCCTCGGTCAGGACTCGCGGTCGGCGTCGGGGTCGGGGTGGCGGGGCCGCGATTCGAGGATGCGCTTCAGCGACTCGAGGTCGGCACCGCACCGCGGCGGCGTCGGCCTCGAACGCCGCGTCGTCCACGCCCGGCCTCCCGCCGCAGCGTGAACACGACCTCGGCGCCGGCACCGTAGGGCAGCACGCGGAGCGGGTTCAGCACGGCGGTGCCGTCCGGCAGCACCACCTCGTGGTCGAGCACGCCGAGCTCGTTCGTCCCGACGAACGCCACCTCGACCTCGCCCATCGGGGAGTCGGCGAACCAGCGGCCGCGCTCCTCGCGGATGCCCGACGCGAGCCCGGCCGCCCACTCCGGCAGGTTCGCCGGGTTCGAGGCGTAGCGGTAGACGGCATCCGCGGAGCGGTCGATCAGGACGGTGAGGTGCAGTGAGGCGACGGGCACGCCGTCAGTCTGCCGAGTCGTCGGCCGACGAGGCGAGGCCGCGGCGTGCGGAGAGCAGCTCGGTCTCCGGACGCGCGGCGACGAACCGCTCCACCTCGTCGAGCACGTCGCGGACGTGCCGGGCGTCGGCGGCCACCACCGAGACCCCCACGCCGGCCCGCCGGTGCAGGTCGAGGGTGCCCGTCTCGGCTGCCGCGACCGCGAACCGGCGGCGCACCTCGGCCACGAGCGGCCGCACGACGCCCCGCTTGCCCTTCAGGGAGTGCACGTCGCCGAGGAGCAGGTCGAACTCGATCCAGCCGACCCACACGGTCAGTCGTCGGCGGCCATCGTCCGCCAGCCGGTCGAGCGAGCCGGCCCAGTTCGCCTCCGCATGCGCGGCCGCCTCGGCCGTCGCGTTGCCGTCCTGCAGCAGCGTCACCCGGGTCTGCGAGCCGATCGGCTCGAGGTGCCATTCGAGTCGCGTGGTAGTGCTCCGGCAGGTCCTCCTCCCCGCTCATCGGGCTGAAGTGCGTCACCGCGAGCAGGGTCGGCTCATCGACGGCCGTGATCTCGCCGTGGTCCCTGAAGGGCTTGCCCTCCCAGGTGCCGGACCAGGTGATCGGGGAGCCGACCTGCCAGTCCGTCTCGACCTCGGCGCCGAACATCATCACGGCGTGCCGGTCGGGCGTGGTGAGGACGGCCCAGACGGCTTGGACAGGGGCGTGGATGAGCCGCTCCGTGCGGGCGATGTGCTCCTTCATCCGGCCATCCTCCCGCCGGGCCGACCCCGGGGATAGGCCTACTGGCCGATCCTGCCGTCCGCCGCGTGCTCCGCCTTGTCGATCTGCTCGCTGTGGCCGCCACCGGTGGCCTTGTCCGCGGCGTCGCCCGCCTTGCCGAGGGCGTCGTCGCTGAGCTCCTCGCCCTTGTCGCTGTTCAGCGCGTTCTTCGCCATGTCGCCGAAGTCGGCCATGTCGTCTCCTCCTCGTGGATCACGGATGCCGGACGGCCGCCGCGGGAACGAGCATGCGGTCGGAAGGTGGGCGGCCGCAGGGAGACGCCTCCGCGGGCGGCGTCGTCGGGGCGTGGCAGCATCGACCGGTGCCGACCGAGGAGACCGCCCCGCGGCCCGTGTGGCGGGAGGCGCTCGACGGGTACCTGCTGCCGGCGCCGGGCGCATCCGGCACGGTGTCGCTTCCCACGGCGCTCGGGCTGCAGTTCGAGCTGCGGGAGCTGATCGCGCGCACCACCTACCGCTGGAACGGGCCGACGTCGAAGGCGGTCACCGGCCGCAGCCGCAAGGACGACGAGCCGGGCAGCGGCGAGTACCGCCTCGGCGTGCGCCCCGTCACCCGCACCGGCAAGGGCTGGGCGCGCGGCGGGCTCACCTGGTCGAACCTGCCGCACAAGCAGCGGCAGCTCGAGCTCGATCCGGCGCAGCACCGGTGGTTCAGCCAGTTCGTCGCGCTCCATCGCGCCGGCGTGGCGGCGACACCCGGTCAGGATCTCGACTGGGTGTTCCTCGACGAGTTCGCGAACCCCGTGCTCTGGGCGCTGCTCGCCCAGGCGAAGGAGCTCGACGTGCCCTTCGTCGGCAGCGGCGGGGCCGGCGTCGACGTCGCCGGCACGGCGTCGCTCGCGCTGGACCTCGTCCGCGTCCGGCGACGGGCTGCGGATGGCGCCCTCCCTCACGATCGGCGGGGCGCCCGTCGAGGTGCGCCGCGCGGGTGCGATCGGGATGCACGGGGTGCACCTCTTCGATCCGGCGGCGCCGCGGTCCCTCGTGCTGGCCGAGCTCGACGAGCCGCTCGACGCCGAGCGGCTGCGGCTGCTGAAGGCGCTCGGGGTCGGGACCCGCGGTGGTCGTGCCCGAGGAGGGCGAGGCCGAGTTCCTCCGCGACTACCTGCCCGAGCTGCGGGAGCGCGTCGAGGTCGGCAGCAGCGACGGCTCGGTCGCTCTGCCCCCGCCGGCGCCGCCCGGCGCTCGTGCTCACCGCGGCGTTCGCGCCGGGCCACGTGCTGCGCCTCTCCTGGGCGTGGGAGCGGATGCGGCGCGGCGCTGACCGCGCCGGCGCTCGCGGCGGTGCTGCCGCCGGACCTGCTGCCGGGGGAGCTGGATCGGCGAGACGGGACCGGGCGCCGTCCCGGATGCGGTGACCATCACCGACCTCGACGCGGCCGACTTCGTCTCCGGCGTGCTGCCGGAGCTCGAGCGGCTGCCCGGCGTGCGCGTCGCGATCGCCGGCGCCCGGCCCGACTACCGCGAGCTGACCGGGCCGCCGCGGCTCACCGTCACCACGGTGCCGTCGGAGCGCACGGACTGGTTCGACCTCGGCGTCGTGGTCACGGTCGACGGGCGGCGGGTGCCGTTCGGGCAGCTCTTCAAGGCGCTCGCGAGCGGCAAGCGGCGCATCCTGCTCGCCGACGGGCGCCACCTGCACCTCACCATCCGGCGTTCGGGCCGCTGAAGGCGCTGCTCGAGGAGGCGATGGAGCTCAGCGAGTGGGAGACCGGCACGCCCGCCGTCCCGTCGATCAGCCGCTACCGCACCGAGCTCTGGGCCGAGCTCGAGGAGCTCGCGGACGAGGTGCAGCCCGCGCGCGGAGTGGCGGCGGCTGCTCGAGGAGGTGCGCGGGACGCCGCAGCCCGTCCCGAAGCCGGCTCGGGCTGCACGCCGAGCTGCGGCCCTACCAGGAGGACGGGCTCGCGTGGCTCGCATTCCTGCACCGGCATGGACTCGGCGGCGTGCTCGCCGACGACATGGGTCTCGGCAAGACGCTGCAGTGCCTGGCGCTCGTGCAGCACATCGCGGAGCAGCCCGGCCGGTGAGCGCGAAGCCCGTTCCTGGTGGTCGCGCCGACCTCCGTCGTCTCGAACTGGGCGGCCGAGGCGGCCCGGTTCACGCCCGGGCCTCGTCGTGCGCACGGTCACCGCCACCGAGGCGAAGGCTGCGCCCGATCGCTGAGGTCGCGGAGGGCGCCGACGTGGTCGTCACGAGCTACGCGTTGCTGCGCCTCGACGTCGACGCCTACCAGCAGGTGGGCCGGTCGGGCGGATGGGCGGGGCTGATCCTCGACGAGGCGCAGATGGTGAAGAACCCGGCCTCGCGCATCCACGAGTGCGTGCGCGACCTGCAGGCGCCGGTGAAGCTCGCCGTCTCGGGCACGCCGCTCGAGAACTCGCTGACCGAGCTGCGCGCCCTGTTCGCGGTCGTGGCGCCGGGGCTGTTCCCCTCCGCCCGGCGGTTCGCGGAGGAGTACGTGCGGCCGATCGAGCAGCCGCCGGCCGGCATCCGCGACGGCGTCGGCGCCGGGAACGCGCCGGCCGTCACCGCCGAGCTGCGGTCCGAACGGCTCGGCCGGCTGCGTCGCCGCATCCGGCCGTTCCTGCTGCGCCGCACGAAGGAGCAGGTCGCGAGCTGATCTGCCGCCGAAGCAGGAGCAGGTGCTCGCGGTCGACCTCGCGCCCGCGCACCGCGCGCTCTACGACGTGTGGCTGCAGCGGGAGCGGCGCAAGCTCTTCGACCTGCTCGAGGACCTGAACCGCAACCGGTTCATCGTCTTCCGGTCGCTGACCCTGCTGCGGCTGCTCGCGCTCGACCCCGCGCTCATCGGCGAGCAGTACGCCGACACACCCGGGCTCGAAGCTGCCGGTGCTGCTCGAGCAGCTCGACGACGTGCTCGCGGAGGGCCACAAGGCGCTCGTCTTCAGCTCGTTCACCTCCTACCTGCGGATCGTCGAGCAGCGACTCGGCGCCGCGGGCGTGCGCACCGCCTACCTCGACGGCACCACGCGCGACCGGGACGGCGCCATCCGCGACTTCCGGGAGGGCGACGCGGAGGTCTTCCTGATCAGCCTGAAGGCCGGCGGGTTCGGCCTGAACCTCACCGAGGCCGACTACGTGTTCCTGCTCGACCCCTGGTGGAACCCGGCCGCCGAGGACCAGGCCATCGACCGCACCCACCGGATCGGCCAGGACAAGCCCGTGATGGTCTACCGGATGGTCTCGGCCGGCACGATCGAGGAGAAGGTGATGGCGCTGAAGGCGCGCAAGTCCGCGGTCTTCGACGCGGTGCTCGACGACGACGAGCTCTTCGGCTCGCTGCTCACCGCCGAGGACGTGCGCGGCCTGCTCACCTGACCCGTACGCCTTCGGGACGTCTGTACGTCGGCGAACCCGTACGGATGTCCCGAAGGCGTACCTGAGGCGTCAGGCCCGGCGCGACGGCCTTCGTCAGCGCCGCGTCGAGGTCGGCCCAGAGGTCGTCGGGGTGCTCGAGGCCCACCGAGAGCCGCACGAGGCCCTCGGGGATGGTCGGCGCCTCGGCCGGCCAGCGGCGCCGGCGCTCGAGGGTGGACTCGACGCCGCCGAGGCTCGTCGCGTGCCGCCAGAGGCGGACGCGCGCGACGAAGTCGTCCGCCGTCGCCGCATCCGCGAGCACGATCGAGACGATGCCGCCGAAGCCCGGGTAGCGCACCTCGTCGACGGCCGGATGCGCCTGCAGGCGCGGCAGGAGCGCCTGCGCGGTCGCCTGGGCGCGCTCGAGCCGCACGGGCAGCGTGCGCAGGCCGCGAAGCGCGAGGAACGCCTCGAGCGGCGCGGGGATCGCGCCCCGCAGGCCGCGGGTGGACGAGCAGGGCGTCGTGGTGCGTGTCGGTCCGCGACGACGACGGCGCCCATCAGCACGTCGCTGTGGCCCGCGAGGTACTTCGTCACGGCGTGCACGACGATGTCCGCGCCCGCCTCGAGCGGGCGCTGCAGCAGCGGGGTGGCGAAGGTGTTGTCGACCACGACGATCGTGCCGGCGGCCTTCACCTCCGGGATCACGGCGGCCGAGGTCGGCGACCTCGAGGGCCGGGTTGGTCGGCGACTCGATCCACAGCATGTCGGCGTCCGCCGACGCGGCGACGACGGCCGCGGTGTCGGTGATGTCGACGAGGTCGACGAGGATCCGGCCGCGCGTCTCGGAGTCGCGGAGCTGGGCGATCGTGCCGGTGTAGGAGTGCCGGGGCGCCACGACGCGGGCGCCGGTCGGCAGCAGGTCGAGCACCGCGGCGATCGCCGCCATGCCCGACGCGAAGGCGAGGCAGCGGCCGCCCTCGAGGTCGCCGAGCGCGTCCTCGAACGCGGTCCACGACGGGTTCGCGTAGCGGCCGTACTCCGCCTCGCCGCCCGCGACGTAGGTCGAGGCGAGCGTGACCGGCACGTTCAGGGGCGCGTCCGGCTCGGCGGCGGGGCGGCCGACGGTCACCGCCCGGGTGGAGATGTCGAGCGGTCTCGGTTCTGCCATGCCTCCATCCTGCCGGTCGTCGATCGACCCGCGCCGCGTCGATTGACCGCACCGTCCACCGCTGGCACGCTCGGGCGGATGCAGCAGCGTCCCGCCGCCCGAGGGCGCTCGACCTCGTGGTGGTGCCGGGCAACGAGGCGTCGTGGGCCGAGGTGCAGGACCGTCTTCGGGATGCGCGGGGGACCGGCCGCCTGCTCGTGCCAGCGGTTCAAGGTGCCCGGCCGCGAGCACTGGGAGGCCCCGCCCGAGCACCTGCGCGCACGGTTCCGGATGGAGACCGACTGGGGGGACCCGTCCGCGGAGACCACCGCGGGGCTCGTCGGTTTCCTCGACGGGGAGCCGGTGGGCTGGGTCGCGGTCGAACCGCGCGCGGCCTACCCGTTCCTGAAGCGGCAGCGGCTCGCACTGAAGGAGCGCGGCGAGTCCCTCGCGGATCCTGGCGTCTGGTCGGTGACCTGCTTCGTCACGCGGGCCGGCTACCGGCGGCAGGGCGTGAGCAGCGCCATGCTCCGGGCGGCGGTCGCCCATGCCCGTGAACGCGGCGCGGCGGCGATCGAGGGCTACCCGATGCTCGTGGAGCCGGGCGTGGACGTGCCCTGGGGCGAGACCCACGTCGGGGTCGCCCGGCAGTTCGCGCGCGAGGGGTTCACGGAGGTCGCCCATCCGACCCTCCGCCGCCTCGTGATGCGGCTCGAGCTCTAGCCGCCGGCGCCCGTCGGGTCGGCCTCCGGGTCGGGCGGCGGCACCGGCTGCCCGGCCGGCGCCTCCCGCCACGCCCGCATCCGCCAGGCCCCGGGCTCGCCCTCGATCGCGACGATCGCGGTGTTCGGCAGCGGATGCGAGCCGAGGTGCTCGGTGTCCGCGCCCTCGACCGTCGCCGACCAGCAGCGGATGGCGGCGCCGTGGCTCGCGACGACGGCGTCCTGGACCCCGGTGGCCGCGATCTCGGCGAGGGCGCCGTCGAAGCGCGCGAAGAACTCGTGGCCCTGCTCGCCGCCGGGCATCCGCCGGTCGCGGTCGCCGGTCGCCCACGCGAAGACCGTCTGCATGTACGCGCGCTGCGCCTCGCGCGTCCGCTCGCCCTCGAGGTCGCCTGCCCGGATCTCGCGCAGGCCGGGCAGCACCGCGATCGGGCAGACCCGCGCGCCTCGGCGAGCGGCGCGAGGGTCTCCTGGGTGCGGACCACGATCGACGCCCAGAGGCCCTCGATGCGGCTCGTCGGCGAGCGTCGTCACGAGCGCGCGCGCCTGCTCGCGGCCGAGGTCGGTGAGCGAGGGGCCCGGCACATCGGTGTCGAGGATGCCGTGCACGTTCGACGGGATCTGGCCGTGACGGACGAGGAGCAGGCGCACCGCTTCAGCCTCGCACGGCGCCGTCGGGCGGATGCTGCAGTGGGGGTGGGGCTGCTCGGCGGCGGCGTCCGAGGGGGCGGCAGCCGGCTCCTGCGGCTTCTGCACCGGCTCCTGGTGCTTCTGCACCGGCTCCTGCGGCTTCTGCACCGGCTCCTGGTGCTTCTGCACCGGCTCCTGCGCCGTGTTCTCCCCTTCGTCGGCGCCGAGCGAGCGCCGCATCCGCGAGGTGAGCAGCGGGATGACGACGGTGGGCAGGAGCACGGGCAGCAGCAGGAGCTTCAGCCAGTCCCAGGCGGTGTTGTCGCGGAAGCCGGTCCACAGCAGCGGCACGGTGTAGCCGGCGAGCACGAACACGGCGAACAGCGCGACCGCGGTGCCGGCGACGAGCAGCTGGCGTCGCTGCACGCGGTTCGCGCGGACCCAGACCGGGGCGGCGGTGACGACGAGGGGCAGCAGGGTGAGCTCGAACCAGTCCCAGAGGGTGTTGCCGCGGAAGCCGGTCCAGTCGAGCGGCACGAGGTAGCCGAGGACGACGAGCACCGCGAACGCGAGCAGCACGCCGAGCAGGACGAGGTGGTGGGCGCGGTGCAGGCGCCGGCGGTGCAGCAGCAGGAGCGGTGCCAGCGCTGAGCGCGAGCGGCAGCAGCAGCGCCTGCATCCAGTCCCACAGGGTCACCGCTCGTGAGAGACCGGTCCAGCGCCACCCCATGCCGTATCCGCCGATCACGAGGCAGAGGACCACGGCCGCGGCGGCCGCGACGACCCAGCGGCCGATGGTGAGCATCCGCTCGCTCGTCTCCGGTGCTGGACCGGTCGTCTCCTGGGTCACGGGCGCCTCCCTCGGCAGCGGGTCGATTCTGGCGCTGCGGCTCGCTCGGGGCCAAGGGTCCGGTGCGCTCGCGGCCCGCGTGCCCGGTGCGGGAGGATGCGGCATGACCGTCGTCGGGCTCGTGCTGATCGGCATCGCCGCGGCGATCCACCTCTACGTGTTCGTGCTGGAGTCGCTGCGGTGGATGCGGCCGGCGACGCGCGCCACGTTCGGCATCACGTCCGAGCGCGACGCGGAGACGACCCGGCTGCTCGCGTTCAACCAGGGCTTCTACAACCTGTTCCTCGCGATCATCGCGGTCGGCGGGCATCGTGCTCGCCGGACCCCTGCCTGCCGCGGCCGGGGCGCTGCTCGTCGCCAGCGCGGGCAGCATGATCGGCGCAGGCGTGGTGCTGCTCGCATCGAGCCCGCAGCTCTGGCGTGCCGCCCTCGTGCAGCTGCTGCCGCCGGGTCTCGGCCTGCTCGCGCTCGCCGCCGGCGCGCTGCTCTGACCGTTCGCACGGCGGCGTCGGCCCGGTCGATCCCCACTACGGGGAGTAGGCCCGGCGGATCCGCGTCGGGGACGATCGTGGTGCCTGCCCGGTCCGCGCAGGCGGAGGAGAACAGGTGACCCAGACGCTTCCCGAGCGAGCAGCCGATCGGCTGCCCGGTGCACGATCGGACGACGAGGTCTCGATCGTGTACTCCAGCTCCGCGACCGTCCCGTTCTCGGACGAGGACCTCGCCGAGCTGCTGCGCCGCAGCCGCACCGCGAACGAGGCGCGCGGCGTCACGGGTCTGCTGCTGCACCATGCGGGGCAGTTCATGCAGGTGCTCGAGGGGCCGGAGGCGGTCGTCCGTGCCGTGCTCACGCGCATCGCCGCCGACCCGCGTCACACCGGCGTCTGGGTGCTCGCGGAGGAGCGGATCGAGACCCGCCGCTTCCCCGACTGGGCCATGGGCTACCGGCCGGCCACCGACCTGACCTCCCTGCCCGGCTTCAACGGCTCGATCATGTCCGCGGACGCCTTCGGCACCGAGTGGCTCACCTCGACGCGGGTCGAGGCGCTGCTCGACTGGTTCCGCCGCCGCTGATCCGACCTGTCGGCCGGGCGTGCCGACGATCGGAGGGTGAATCGGTCCGCATACCCTCGCGTCGTGGACCCCGTGCCGGACGAGCCTCCGCTGACCTGGAAGACGATGGGCAAGGAGCGCCGGATCGAGGTCCTGCAGCTCGCGAGCCGCGGCGAACGCCACCCGGATCCGGAGATCGCCGCCGCCGCCGCGGACTGGTCGAACGGCGAGCGCTGGGACCGGCTGAGCAACCGGCTTCCGGGCTGGTTGCTGCCTGGGGTGGGTGCGCTGGAGGCAGCGATGGCGCTCGTCATCGGGCTGAACCCGGTGTTCGTGGTCGGCGGCGCGGTCGTCGTGCTGATGGGGTGTCTCGGCTGGATGGCGACGTCGGCCGCGAGGAAGGTGCGGCGTCTTCCCGCGGTGCGGGTTCCTTCGGGACGGGCGTAGCCGCGGCTCAGGCCGCTTTCGCGTGTGTCGGTGGTGCGCCTCGTGGGCGGGACTGCATCCGGTGCCGGGGTTCGGGCGGCCCGTTCCAGCGCTTCGGGACGAGGTGCGGGAAGCCGTCGTGTACCCGGATCTCCTGCTGGAACGCCCTCGAGTGCACGAGGTGGTGGTGGAACGCGCAGAGGAGCACGCCGTTGAGCACGTCGGTGCCGCCGTGGTCGCGGTGCCACCACTGGATGTGGTGGGCCTCGGTCCACGCGGCGGGCGCGGTGCAGCCGGGGTAGGCGCATCCGCCGAACCGGACGACGAGGGTCTTGCGCTGCGCGGCGGTGAAGAGGCGCTCGGCGCGGCCGAGCACGAGGGGTTCGCCCTCGTCGCCGGTGACGAGCAGTCGGATGCCGCCGGCGCAGGCGAGCCGTTCGACGGAGGGGATCGAGATCCGCGCAGCTGACGCCGTCGATGCTGCCGCAGCCGCGCCCCGCCTGGAGGTCGGCGAGCGTGGTCGTGACGATGACTTCGTGGCCGGGCTTCGTCGGGCCGGCTTTCGCGTCATCGGAAGCGGACATGCCGGCCTTCAGCAGCGCGATGATCGTGTCGAAGTCGAACTGGGCCTTGCTGCGCCGCTCGCCCTCGGTCTCCCGCCAGCCCGACTCCGAGGTCCTCGCTGTCGTCGCAGTCCTCGCGCTGCCAGTTCACACCGCGGCGCACGCTGTCCAGCGCAGCGCGGAGCACGGCGGCGTCCTCGGCCGGGGCGAGGCCGCGGAACGCGGTCATGCCGTCGAGGCCCTTCGCGGCCGAGTGTGAAGGAGCGGTTGCGGTGCTGCTCGTCCTCGTCGGGCTCGGCGCCGTCCGGGATCGAGGTAGGCGCGCCAGGTGTCGGCGTGCAGCGCGCAGCAGCTCGGGGCCGACCTCGCAGGCGACCTCGGTGAGCGCCGCCTCGGCGACCGGCAGCTGCTCGCGATCCGCACGGCGCCGGACGGACTGCAGGGTCTCGACGATGATCCGCGCCGACTCGAGGCCCACCTCGCCGGCCTGGACGGCTGCGGCGACCTCCGGGTAGCGGCCCGGCACCTCGTCGCCGCCAGCGTGAGCCGCGGATGCAGCGCGCTGCCGAGGCCGATGCGTCGCTTCGCCTCGCGCAGCCCGACCCGGGCGAGGTCGGCGATCAGGTCCGCGCCGTCCTTCCGCCCGCTGGACGAAGGCGAGGCCCTGGTCGCCGCGGGCCGGGCGCCGAGCGCACCTCGATCTCCGCCGCAGCGGCGATGCGGCGGGCGTCGACGAGGCGCCCGATGGCCTCCCACGCCTCCGTCTCCGCGACGAGCTCGTCGTCGGTGCAGGTGCGGAAGCGGGGCATCGCGGCGAGCGCAGCGGCGAGTGCCGTGCGTGTGGTCGCCGCTGCTTCCATGCCTGAAGTGCACCACAGGGCTCCGACATCGCCTGGCTTCCGACCAGGGGATCTGTGGATAACTCCACGGCGCGCCGCCCGCACGGTCCTGGGCCCCATCGCATGTCCAGGAGTTGCCACTCGTGGTGACTTCCTGGCCCGAGAAGTCGCCACGAGTGGCAACCCCCGAGGCAGGATGGGTCGATCAGGGGCGCGCGACCGCGATCGCCTGCCGGAGCCCCTGGACGAACCCCTCCGGCTGCTCCCAGGCGGCGAAGTGGCCGCCGGCGGGCTGCTCGTCCCAGACGCGCACGTCGTAGAAGCGCTCGGCGAGCTCGCGGGGCGCATGCACGAGGTCGGCGGGGAACCGGCTGAACACGGTCGGCACGTCGACGCGATCCGGAGCCGGCGGCTCGCGGAAGGCGTACGGCGCGAACGAGGTGCCGATCGCGCCGGTCACCCACCAGATCGTGATCCAGGTGAGCAGCTCGTCGCGCGGGAAGACGCGCTCCACGTCGCCGCCGCAGTCGCTCCAGCTCCGCAGCTTCTCGAGGATCCAGGCCGCCAGCCCGGCGGGGGAGTCGCCGAGCGCCACCGAGAGGGTGTCGGGCTTCGTCCCCTGCTCGGCCATGTAGCCGCCGTCGCGCGCCCGCCAGTCGGCGACCTCGTCGGCGAACCGCCGCTCATCGGGGGAGAGGTCGGCGGGATCGAGGGTCGCGAGGTGGGTGAGCTGCACGTCGGTGAGGTGCAGCGCCGTCACCGCCTCCGGATGCTTCCGCGCGAGCGCCTCGCCGAGGCCGCTGCCGATGTCGCCGCCCGAGACGACGTACCGGTCGTAGCCGAGCTCGGCGAGCATCCCGGCGATCGGATCCGCCATCGCGTCGCGTGACGAGCCGGGCAGCTCCGAGAACGGGTAGCCGGGCAGGCAGGGCACGACGACGTGCACGTCGGTCAGCAGCGGCAGCACCCGCTCGAAGCGGAGGACCGAGTCGGGCCAGCCGTGCAGCAGCACGACGACCGGGGCGCCGGGGTCGGCCGCGCGCTGGTGCAGGCCGCGCATGCCGTTGGACGTCCGCGTCCACGGGAGCGAGCGGATGCGCGCTTCGGCTGCCCGCCAGTCGTAGCCGTCGGCCCAGTACGCGAGCAGCTCCCGGAAGTACTCCGGGTCGGTGCCGTGGCTCCATCCGGTGCCGACGCCGGCGACGGAGCGGAAGGCGCGAAGCCGGCGCCGCAGGTCGTCGAGCACCTCGTCGGAGACGGGATCAGGAGCGTCGCTCATGCCCCGATCCTGCTCCTCGAGGCGACGCCGACGCGCGACGCCGACGCCTCGAGGTGCGCTCACCCACCCTTTGAGGGTTGCCACTTTCTGCTGTCAAAGCGCGTCGATGACCGCAGAAAGTGGCAACTGTCGAGGTCGGTCAGCGGCTGTCGGTGGAGTCATGCACCATCCGCCGCATGACCGATTGGAAGAACCTGCTGCTCGAAGGCGAGCCGATCCAAGCCTTCCTCGACTTCGCGGACCGGCGATCATGGAGGTCGGCGCGGACGGCTGGGGCACGACCACTGCGGACCTCCCGAACGAGACCGCCCGATCGTTGGAGCGCGCGATCGATCGTCGGGCGCTGCGCCTCCGAGGGGAGGACATGATCCGAGCCTCGAACGAAGGGGCCCCGGTCCGTACGAAGGGGGAGGCTCGGTCCGACGCCTTCGTTCAACTGCTCATGGAGTCCCTCGCCGCCGAGCAGGGTGCGCCGAGTCCGACCGTGCGGCGGACGCCGACCACCCCGGTCCGCCGGGGACGCCGGCGTCGGCACCACTGACCTCCCGCGCGATCTGCAGGACCCCGGGCGATGTGCAGGACGGCTCGCCCGCATCCGTCCTGCAGACCGCACCGGATCCTGCAGACCGCACGGACGGCGGCGGCGGCGCCCTACCGGATCGTCTTGCGCGCCGTGATCTGGCCCGTGTTGAAGCCCATCAGGTGCAGGCCGCCGTGGAAGCGGGCGTGCTCGATCTTGATGCAGCGGTCCATCACGACGGTGAGGCCCTTGCTCTCGCCGTAGCGGGCGGCCTCCTCGTTCCAGATGCCGAGCTGCACCCAGATCGTCTTCGCGCCGACCGCGAGCACGTCGTCGACGACGGACGGGATGTCGCTGCCCTTGCGGAACACGTCGACGATGTCGGGCACCTCGGGCAGCGAGGCGAGGTCGGGATAGACCTGCTGGCCGAGGATCTCGGTGGCCCGCGGGTTCACGAAGTAGACGCGGTACGGCGTCGACGAGGTGAGGTAGGTGGCGACGAAGTAGCTCGAGCGGGCCGCGTTCGGGCTCGCGCCGACGATCGCCACGCTCTTCGCGCGGCGCAGGATCGCGAGCCGGGTGCGCGCATCCGGTCCCTGCCAGGTGCGCGGCGCGCGGCCGTGGCCGTCGGACGCGGTCGCGGTCGCCGCCGGATGCGCCTCGACGCCCGGATGCAGCGTGGTCACGACCGCGCCGTCCTGGCCGCCGGCCGCGCTGCTCGTCGCCGTGCCCGCACCTGCCGCGTTACTGATCGTCGTGTCGCTCATGCCGCCTCCTGCTTGGTGACCGCGGCGTCGAGCGCCTGGTCGAGGTCCTCGATGATGTCCTCCACGTCCTCGATGCCGACGCTGATGCGCACGAGGCCCGCCTGCACGCCCGCGTCGATCAGCTGCTGCTCCGAGAGCTGCGCGTGGGTCGTGGACGCCGGATGGATGACGAGCGTCTTCGCGTCGCCGATGTTCGCGAGGTGGCTGGCGAGGTTCACCGACTCGATGAACCGCTGCCCGGCGGCGCGGCCGCCCTTCACCTCGAAGCCGAAGACGGATCCGGCACCCTTCGGCAGGTACTTCGCCGCCCGCTCGTGCGCGGGATGGTCCGGGCAGGCCCGCCCAGTGCACGGAGTCGACGCGGGAGTCCTGCGCCAGCCACTCGGCGACGACGCGGGCGTTGTCGACGTGGGCCTGCATCCGGAACGGCAGCGTCTCGACGCCCTGCATGAGCAGGAACGCGGAGTGCGGCGCGAGCACCGGGCCGATGTCGCGCAGCTGCTCGGCGCGGAGGCGGGTGAGGAACGCGAACTCGCCGAAGTTGCCCGACCACTCGAGGCCGCCGTACGTCGGCACGGGCTGGCCGAAGAGCGGGAAGCGCTCGCTGTGCCACTCGAAGCGGCCCGACTCGGAGACGACGCCGCCGAGCGTGGTGCCGTGGCCGCCGAGGAACTTCGTCGCGGAGTGCACGACGATGTCGGCGCCCCACTCCATGGGCCGCGAGAGGTAGGGGGTGGCGACGGTGGCGTCGATCATCAGCGGCACGCCGGCGGCGTGCGCGACGTCCGCGAGGCCCTCGACGTCCGCGACGTCGCCGGACGGGTTCGCGACGCTCTCGGCGAAGACGACCTTCGTGCGGTCGGTGATGGCGGCGGCGTAGTCGGCCGGATCCGAGGAGCGGACGAAGGTGGTCTCGACGCCGAAGCGGCGCAGCGCGATGTCGAGCTGGGTGAGCGAGCCGCCGTAGAGCTGGGCGGACGCGACGACGTGGTCGCCCGCGCCGGCGAGCGCGGCGAAGGTGATGTACTGCGCGCCGAGCCCGGATGCGGTCGCGACGGCGCCGAGCGCGCCCTCGAGGCTCGCGATCCGCTCCTCGAACGCCGCGACGGTCGGGTTGGCGAGGCGGCTGTAGATGTTGCCGTACTTCTGCAGGGCGAAGCGGGCGGCGGCGTCGTCGGCGTCGTCGAACACGAAGGCGCTCGTCTGGTAGATCGGGACGGCGCGGGCGCCGGTCACGGGGTCGGGGATGTTGCCCGCATGGATCGCGCGGGTGCGGAAGCCGTACTCGTGATCAGCCATGCGTCGACGGTACCCGGGGCCGCGGGGGACTCCCGGCGCACGGTGACGCCGCGTGACTGCCGGCCCTCCCGCGCGAACGACGGAGTCTCCGCATCCGGCGCCTCCGAAACAGGCGTCCGACCGGATTCGGACGCGGATTCTCCGTCGATCGCGCAGATCCGCGGTCTGCGGGGGGCCGTGGGGCTTACGCGGGGCTCAGCGCGACGGCGGCCGCGATCCGCGGGTACGCGGTGCCGACGGTGTCCTCGTCGAAGGGCACGCCGGTCGGGTCGCTGTCCGTGTCCTGCTCCACCAGCTCGCGGTCGAGGCCCCGCTCCTCGAGCAGGTCGAACGCCGCGTACTCGAGCTCCTCGTTCTCCACGGTGCTGCCGTCGAGGAAGTCGGCGAGGTCGTCCGGGTCGGTCAGGGCGGTCTCGACGGCGTCGCGGCCCTTGCCGATCAGCCAGGTGCGGAAGTAGCGGAAGCCGTCGTCGCTCATGCCGCCCGCGGCCACGTAGCCCGCGCCCCAGACCGCCCAGGTGTTCAGCCGCTCGTGCTCGGCCTCGAAGGTGCGGACGAAGCCGAGCAGGTCCTCGTCCTCGACGGCCGCGAGCAGCGTGCGCAGCTCCTCCGCGTCCGCGCTCGGATCCGTGGGCGCGGATCCGGTGCGGGCGGACTCGATCAGGTCGTAGAAGCGGTCGGGATGCACGGCGCGAGCGTAGGCGCGTGGCCGCGCGGATGCCCAGGCCAGAAGGCCCGGGAGCCGATCACGAGACGGATTCGAGACCTGGGAGCCCCGGATCGGCCCGTTTCGACGCGCTCAGCGCGCGAGCAGCGCATCCGCCGCGCGGCGGCCGGACGCGAGCGCGCCCTGCGACGACGGGGTGGCCCGCCAGTCGCCGGCGACGAGCAGCCCGTCCGCCAGCCGCTCCGGGCGGCGCAGCGCGGCTGCCGCCCGGGAGGTCGGGCAGCGCCTCGGGCACGCGGGTGACGGCGACCTCGTCCCAGCCGCTCGTGTCGACGCCCCAGAGCCGGGCGAGCGTGGCCCGCAGCACGACGTCGGGCAGCGGATCCGGGCCGAGGGATGACGACGCGACGAGCGCCCGGCCGCCGCTGCCGTACTCCGGAGCCGCGTTCGACATCACGACGCTGTTCGTCACCGGGCCGTGCTCGGTGTCGAGCACGAGGATCGGGCGGCGCACCGGCGCCTCGTCGACCGCGTGCCAGACGGTGGTGACCGCGTGCATCCGCGGTGCGGGCTCGCCGACCAGCGCGGATGCGCGCACGGGGTCGGCCGCGACGATCACCGCGTCGGCGGTCAGCGTGCCGCCGCCCTCGAGGTCGACCGCGCCCGGCCGCACGGCGGCCACCGGCGAGCCGTAGGTGATCGTGCCCGCGGGCAGCCGCGACGCGAGCAGCGCCGGTACCGCCCCCATCCCGCCCGCCGGCACCACGACCTTCCCGCGGACGAACGTGCGCAGCACCGCCTCGACGAACCGGCTCGAGGTCGACAGCTCCGACTCGAGCAGCACCCCGGCGAGGAACGGCCGCAGCAGGTGCTCGGTCGGATCGCCGTCGATCCGCCACCGGCGCAGCACCTCGGCGAACGGCACGTCCTCGCGGCGGCGGATCGCCTCGCCCGGCCCGTAGGCCACCTGGGCCACGAACGCACCGAGCGCCGCCCGCTCGGTCACCGAGCCGAGCACGCCGCCGAGCAGCCCCGCGACGCCGGCCGGCACCTGCCGCGGATCCGCGACCAGCGAGAGCCGGTCGCCGTGCCGCAGCAGCGCCCCGCGGTCGAACCGCCGCAGCGGCAGCGCGTCGAGCACGCCGAGCCGCGCGAGCTCGGGATAGGCGGTGTTCAGCACCTGGAAGCCGCGGTCGATCGTGAAGCCGTCGACGACGTCGGAGCGCATCCGCCCGCCCGGAGCGTCGGATGCCTCGAGCACCCGCACCGTGCGCCCGGCGGCGGTGAGCCGCAGCGCCGCAGCGAGCCCCGCGAGCCCGGCGCCGACGACGAGCACGTCCGCGTCCGTGCCGCGCCCATCGGTCATGGCCCCGACGGTAGCCGCCGCCGCTCGCAGGACGCCCGGCGGAGGGCCGCTACGGTCGGATGCGATGCCTCCGATCGTGCCGTCCGACGCCGCCTGGGCGGCGGCCGTCGGCGACCGGCGCGATCCCGGCCCGGATCGGATCGCGGACGACCTCGTCGCGATCCAGGTGCCGATCACCGCGGCCGCGGTGGTGGGCTCGACGCTCACCTACCTGCTCCGCGACCGCGACGGCGGCGTGCACGTCGTCGACCCCGGCTGGGACGCCCCGGCGAACCGCCGCCTCGTCGAGCGACGCGATCGCGGCGCTCGGCGGCCCGCTGCGCCAGATCGTCGTGACCCACCTGCATCCCGACCACCTCGGGCTCGCCGGCCACCTGGCCGCGACGACCGGGGCCCCGGTGATCCTGCACGCCGACGAGCAGGAGGACGTGCTCGGCGAGCGGGTGGCCGACATCTTCGATCCGGATGCGGTCGAGGCGCAGCTCGACGCCTGGGCGGTCCCGGCCGAGCGGCGCCCCGAGCTCCGCGTCATCGACGAGTCGCGTGCAGGCGACGGCGCCCTCCGCATCCGCCGACCTCGTCGTGCGGCACGGCGACCGGCTCGACGTGCCCGGCTGGTCGCTCGACGTGCTGCACACGCCCGGCCACACCCGCGGCTCGATCTGCCTGCACGACGCCGAGCGCGGCCTGCTGCTCACCGGCGACACCGTGCTGCCGACCGTCTACCCGGGCGTCGGGCTCGGCGGCAGCGGGCCGACGAACCCGATCGACGATCACCTGGCGTCGCTCGCGGCCCTCGAGCCGCTCGACGTCGAGGTGCTGCCGGGCCACGGCTACCGCTTCCGCGGCCTCGCCGACCGCATCGCCGCGATGCGCGCCCACCACCTGCGGCGCAGCGCCGAGATCGCCGCGGTGCTCGCCGAGCGGCCGGATGCGCCGACCTGGGCGATCGCGAGCGCCATCCGCTGGAGCGCCGGCTTCGAGCGCCTGAGCGGGCACACCCTCGCCTCGGCGCTCGCGCAGACGGACCTGCACCGGGAACGGATCCGCGGGGCTGCGTCCGCCTGACGAGCACCCTGCGGACAGGCGAGCAGCCTGCAGCGCGCTCGGCAGTCCGGCAGTGCTCGCTTGCGAGCGGCCCGGTCAGTCGATCCCGATCCGCCGCACCTCGACCGGCGACCACCGCGCCTCGACGAACCGCGACGCGATCGCGACGGCCCGGTCGAGGTCCGCGCAGTCGACGCGGTAGTAGCCGCCGACCCACTCGCGCAGCTCGGCGTACGGGCCGTCGGTCACGAGCGGCGCCTCGCCGGTGCGGACGACCCGCGCCTGCGCGTCGTCGAGGATCTGCGTCTCGACGAGCTCGCCGGATGCCTTCAGCTCGCGCTGCAGGTCGTCGTGCGCGCGCTGGAACTCCTCCTGCGCCTCGCCCTGGATGGCCGCCTCGGTCTCGGCGTTGTTGTAGATCAGGATCAGGTACTCCACGTGGGCTCCTCCATCGCTCCTACCAGGACGACGAACGCGGGCGCGCCGCAAGGACACCGCATCCGCTGATCCGGGCCGCTTCCGTCATTCCGGGCGGGAAGAGGCGCCCGCTTGTCGGAAGCCGCCCGGATCCGGTCACCGCGCGCGGCGCACGAAGCCCGCGTCCCAGACCGGCTCGTCCGTCGCGACCACGTCGCCGCCCTCGCCGAAGACGAGGAAGCGGTCGAAGGTGCGGGCGAACCAGCGGTCGTGGGTGACGGCGAGCACCGCGCCCTCGAACCCGGCGAGGCCCTGCTCGAGCGCCTCCGCGGACTCGAAGTCGAGGTTGTCGGTCGGCTCGTCGAGCAGCAGCAGGGTGGCGCCCTCGAGCTCGAGCAGCAGGATCTGGAACCGCGCCTGCTGGCCGCCCGAGAGCGTCTCGAAGCGCTGCTCCGCCGACTTCACGAGGCCGTACCGGTTCAGCACCGCGGATGCGCCCGGCGCGGTCGAGGCCCGGAGCGATCCTCGTCGCCCGCGCCGAGCACCTCGAGCAGCGTGCGGCCGATGAACTCCGGATGCTCGTGGGTCTGGTTGAAGTAGCCCGTGCGCACCCGGGAGCCGAGCCGCACGACGCCGGAGTGCGGCACCGGCGCGAGCTCGTCGCGTCCGAGGCGATGCTCGTCCATCAGCCGCAGCAGGCGGAGGAAGTGCGACTTCCCGGATCCGTTGCTGCCGAGCACGGCCACGCGGTCGCCGAACCAGATCTCGGTCGAGAACGGCTTCATCAGCCCCTCGAGCTCGAGCCGCTCGCAGGTGATCGCCCGCTTCGCGGTGCGGCCGCCCGACAGCCGCATGACGACCTTCTCCGGCAGCGGCGCGGGCGCCGGCGGCCCGTCCGCCCGGAAGCGCTCGAGACGGCTCCGCGCCGCCTGCAGCCGGCTCGCCATGTCGGCGTTGTAGGCCGCCTTCGTCTTGTACATCTGGACGAGGTCCTTGAGCTTCTGCTCCTCCTCGTCCCAGCGGCGGCGCACCTCGTCGGCGCGGGCGTTCCGAGTCGGCGCGCGCCTCCGCGTAGGTGGCGAGGTCGCCGCCGTGCACCCAGAGCGTCGAGCCGGCGCCGCCGCGCTCGAGGGTGGCGATGGCGGTGGCGCAGCGGGCGATCATCTCGCGGTCGTGCGTGACGAAGAGGATCGTCTTCGGCGACTCCCGCACGGAGGCCTCGAGCCACTCCTTGCCGGGCACGTCGAGGTAGTTGTCCGGCTCGTCGAGCAGCAGCACGTCGGCCGGGCCGGAGAGCAGCGCCTCGAGCACGAGCCGCTTCTGCTCGCCGCCGGAGAGCGTCGCGGCGAGGCGGTCGCGCGCCTGCTCGTAGGGGAGGTGCAGCGACTCGAGCGTCGCGGAGTCCCAGCGCACCTCCTCGTCGTAGCCGCCGGCGTCGCCCCAGTCCGCGAGGGCCTGGGCGTAGGCGATGCCGGCCGCCTCGGAGCCGGTCTCGAGCATCTCGCGCTCGAGCGCGTCCATCCGCTCGGCCGCCGCCTGCACGGCCGG
Source organism: uncultured Actinomycetota bacterium (assembly GCA_963771645.1). Lineage (GTDB taxonomy): Bacteria > Actinomycetota > Actinomycetes > Actinomycetales > Microbacteriaceae > Amnibacterium. The sequence goes on from CAVYUH010000003.1 coordinate 138,003, forward strand.
CGGCGCGGTGGTGAGCAGCAGGTCGCGCACGGTCGACTCGTCGCGGACGATCCGATGAACTGCCGCATCACCCCGAGGCGCCCCGACATGCCGCGGCTGCCGGCCTGCAGGGGCAGCCGTCCGTCGAGCAGGGCGAGCAGCGTCGACTTGCCGATGCCGTTCGGGCCGACGAGCGCGATCTTGCGGCCCTCGCCGACGCGCAGGCCGACGTCGTTCAGCAGCGGGCGACCGTCCTCCAGCACGTGATCGCAGTGGGACAGCTCGATGTGGGCCAACGTCGGCTCCTGTGGTGCGCCCGGCGATGCCGGGGCCGACGGCATCTCCGCAGCCGACCACCGTGCCAGATCGAGGGGCGGCGCGCCAGCGGCACGGCGGATCCGCATGGCCGGATGCCAGGATCGCGCCATGCCGATGACGCCGTTCCGCCTGCCCGATGGCCGCTCCCTCGACCTGTACGTCTCCGGGCCGGAGGACGGCGTGCCGTTCGTGATGCACCACGGGACGCCGGGCTCCTACCATCCGTCGTCGGACCTCGAGCGGGCGGTGCACGCGCCACGGGCTGCGGATGGTGACCTGGTCGCGCCCCGGCTACGGCGACTCCACCCGGCACCCGGGCCGCACCGTCGTCGACGTCGTCGCCGACACCCGCGCGGTGCTCGAGGGCCTCGGCGCCGACCGCTGCATCGTGGGCGGCCGCTCGGGCGGCGGCCCGCACGCGCTGGCCTGCGCGGCCCGGCTGGAGCAGGCCGTGTCCGTGCTGGTCATCGCGGGCATCGCGCCGTACGAGGCGGACGGCCTCGACTTCCTCGCGGGCATGGGCCAGGACAACCTCGACGAGTTCGGCGCCGCGGTGGAGGGGGAGGAGTCCCTGCGCCGCTGGCTCGCCCCGCACCGCGAGGGGCTCGCGGCCGTGACCCCGGACGGGATCGTCGCCGAGATGGCGAGCCTGCTGCCCGACGTGGACCGCGCCGTGCTGACCGACCGCTTCGCCGAGGAGGTGGCGCGAGAGCTTCCACGAGGCGGTCCGCACCGGCGTCGACGGCTGGCTGGACGACGACCTCGCGTTCGCGGCGCCCTGGGGCTTCGACCTCGCCGAGATCCGCATGCCGGTGTCGATCTGGCAGGGCTCGCTCGACCTGATGGTGCCGTACGCGCACGGGCAGTGGCTCGCCGAGCACGTGCCGGACGCGGACGTGCACCTCGTCGAGGGCGTGGGTCACCTCTCGGTCGCGCACAGCGACGAGGACACCGCCGCGATCCTCGACGCCCTGACGGCTCCGCTCGCCTGACCCGTCCGCACATCGCGCCGTTCCGGAGAAATCGGGCGACACGCCGTGCTTGGGGCGCCGGATGCGGCGTGTCGAGCAAGAACTCCGGAACGGCGCGATGACCGCCAGCCGAGGGAGGGAGGGGTCAGGCGTGGGCGAGGCAGGTGGCCGCGAACGGGCGGGCCTGCAGGCGCGCGGCCGGGATGACCGCGCCGCAGACGACGCAGCGGCCGTAGGTGCCGGCGGCGACGCGGGCCAGCGCCGCGTCGATCTCGCCGAGGCGGATGCGCGCGGCCTGCCGGAGCGCATCCGCCTGCGAGCGCTCGAACGCGATCGTCGCGCCCTCCGGATCGTGCTCGTCGTCCGTGTTCGCGTCGGCGCGCGCAGCCGTGACCGCGTCGATCCGCACGCCGAGCTCCGCGAGCGACGCGAGGGTCTCCGTGCGCAGCGCCTCGAGCCGCTGCACGACCGGGTCGGTCAGCTGAGCGCCCTCGCCGGCGCGGTGCTCGCCCACAGGTCGGCGCCGGTGGTGGGCTCGCCGGCCGCGACGGCGGCGGTCCACTCGGTCGTCGGCACGACCGCGGCGAAGCCGGAGTGCAGCACGAGCAGGCTCGTCTCGTGCAGCTCCTGCGCCGAGATCGTGCCCGACGGGGTGCTGAGCGGCAGGGTGCCGGTCGCATCCGCGAGCACCTCGACGATCAGCCCACGGTCGGCCGCGTCGCGCGCGGTCGACTCGTCGCAGTGCTGCGTCATGTAGCCGGCGATCGTGAGGGTGTCGACGCCGAGGTCGTCGAGGCGGGCGCCGAGGTCGGTGCTCGCGAAGCAGGACACCGTCTGCTTCGTCAGGCGCACGTCGAAGGGCCGGCCGCCGACGGTCTCGTGCAGCTCGGCGCCGAAGGAGCCGTCCGCGAAGACGGGGGAGTCGACCTCGTCGACGTGCTGCACGACGATCACCGGGATGCCCGCGGAGGTGGCCGCATCCATCGCCGCACCGATGTTCGGCAGGCTCGTCGTGAGCGGCGGATACGCGATCGGGAGGGCCCCGGAGACGTACTCGTTCTGCACATCGATCACGAGGAGCGCGCGGCGGGGGTAGGACACTCCATCGGGCATGGGGGACAGCCTGACACATGCGCGGACCCTCGTGGCGGCGCGTGTCAACCCCCTTCCCGGAGCCCGGCCGACCCACGTTGACGCGCCGGTCCGCGCAGCGGAACAGTGTCCGGCATGGGCAGGATCGTCGTGCAGGAGTTCATCACCCTCGACGGCGTCGTGCAGGGCGGCGGTGGCCCCGACGAGGACCGCGAGGGCGGGTTCGAGCTGGGCGGCTGGGCGATGGAGTACGACGAGCAGCACGACCGGGCGGACGAGGGCGGTCCGCTGATCACGGAGTGGGAGGGGCGCGTCGACGCCCTGCTGCTCGGCCGCAAGACCTACGAGATCTGGGCCGGCGCCTGGGGCGTCTGGGATGAGGACGCCGACGGGCTGATGGGCGAGCTCACGCGGCGCTACAACCGGGTGACCAAGCACGTCGCCTCCCGCAGCCTGACCGAGCTCGGCTGGAAGGACTCGGCGCTGCTCGGCGACGACCTCCCCGCGGAGGTCGCGCGCATCCGCGACGGCGTCGACGGCGAGGTGCGCGTCTGGGGGAGCACCGAGCTGGTCAGGGCGCTCGCCGAGCACGACCTCGTCGACGAGTACCGCCTGATGGTGTATCCGATCGTGCTCGGCGCCGGCAAGCGGCTGTTCCCGGAAGGGTTCCCCCGCACGACGCTCGCGCTCGCCGACACCCGGGTGCTCGCCTCGGGCGTGGTCGTCACCACGTACCGGCGGGCCGCGTAGCGGCGGCCGAGGCGCTTGCCGCCGCGGGCAGCCGCCGGGCATCGCCGCCTAGGCCCCGAGGAACGACAGGACGGCGAGCACGCGGCGGTGCGCGGCCGCCGACTCCTCGAGCCCGAGCTTGCCGAAGATGCTCGTCACGTGCTTCTCGACCGCGCCCGGCGACACGACCAGCGCCTCGGCGATCGCGGCGTTGCTGCGCCCCTCCGCCATCGCCCGCAGCACCTGCGTCTCCCGCGGCGTCAGCCGGGCGAGCGGATCCGCCCGCGCGCGCAGCATCTCCTCGACCATCTTCGGATCGAGCACCGTGCCGCCGGACGCGACCTGCTCGATCGCCCGCCGCAGCTGCTCGAGATCGGTCACCCGGTCCTTCAGCAGGTAGCCGATGCCCTCGCTGCCGGCGGTGAGCAGCTCCCGGGCGTAGGTCGTCTCGACGTACTGGCTGAGCAGCAGCACGCCGACCGACGGATGCGTCGCGCGCAGCCGGATCGCGGCGCGGACGCCCTCGTCGCGGTGCGTCGGCGGCAGCCGCACGTCGAGCACCACGACGTCGGGCGCCGTCGTCGGCGACGACGCCGTCCAGGTCGACGGCGTCGCCGCGGGCCGCGACCGTCTCGAACCCGGCCTCCGCGAGGAGGCGCACGAGGCCCTCCCGCAGCAGCGTGGAGTCCTCCACGATCGCGACCCGCAGGGGCCGGTTCCGCCCGTCCATGCCGGCGACGCTAGCCGCGCGGCAGCGGGATCGTGGCGGTCACCGCGGTCGGTCCGCCGGCCGGGCTCGACGATGCGAGCGTCGCCGCCGAGCCCCGCGAGCCGCTCGGCCGCGCCGGCGAGGCCGTGGTGCGGCACCGGGGCCGCACCGCCGACGCCGTCGTCGGTGACGACGATGCGCAGGGCGCGGCCGGTCCGCCGGTCGTGGGGGCCGGATCCGTCGTCACGGTGAGCACGATGCGGCGGGCCGCCGCGTGCTTGATCGCGTTGCTCGTGAGCTCCGCGGCGACGAAGTAGGCGCTCCGCTCGATCGGCGACGGCAGCGGCTCGGTCAGCCGGATGTCGGCCTCGAGCGGCACCGCGCTGCGGCGGGCGAGCGCCTCGAGCGCCGCCTCGAGGCCGCGGTCCTGCAGCAGCGGCGGGGCGAAGCCCTGCGACAGCGCCCGCAGCTCGTCGAGCGCCTCCTGCGCCAGGGTGCGGGCCTCCTCGATCGACTGGGCAGCGGCGCCGTCGTCCGGGCCGAGCCGGCGCTCGGCGGCCGCGAGCTCCATCTGGAGCCGGAGCAGGCGCTGCTGCGGGCCGTCGTGGATGTCGCGCTCGAGGCGGCGCAGCGCGTTGTCCTCGGCGGCGACCGCGGCGCGCTGGGCGGCGCCGACCCGCTCGACCTCGGCGCCGAGCTCCTCCGAGCGGAAGCGGGAGAGCAGCAGCCGGCCGAGGCCCCAGTGCGCCCAGGTCAGGCCGCGGGTCACGAACGGGAACGCCGCGATCATGCCGAGGCCGAGCGCGCAGAGGCCGCCGATGAGCCAGGCGGCGCGCACCGGGTCGAAGCCCCCGCCGAGCGCGGCGATCAGCACCTCGGCCGGCGTCCACCCGGCCACGTGCAGGAGGCCCGGGTGGTTCAGGATGAGCGTGGCGCCGGGCCCGTAGGGGCTCGTGGACGCCCAGATCGGGGCCGTCGTGAACGCGAGGCTGACGGCCATCCAGGGCAGCCAGATCACCGTGGTGATCACCGCGAGCACCGGGTTGAGGATCCCGCTGTGCAGGTAGTAGAGCCAGGAGTGGGCGTTGCCGAACACGTCGCCGAGGGCGCGGAAGAAGCCCTTGCCGCGGAACGGCGGCGACCACGCGGGGCGGCGATGTCGGGCATCCGCGTCCAGCGCAGCCGGCGCAGCTCGAGAGGCCGAGGTAGCGGGTGGCGATCAGCAGCAGCGCGAAGACGAGCAGGCCGACGAGCACGGTGAGCAGGCCGGCGCCGAGCGTCTCCGCACCGCGGAGCAGGGTGAGGGAGGCGAAGCCGATCACGGTGGTCAGGGTGAGGTAGCCGAGCTCGCGCGGCATGCGGCGCCAGCGGCGGCCGTAGGCGGCGCCGAGGCCGGTCCGTGCTCGGGTGAGCGCGGCCGGCGGCGGGGTGACGGTGGAGGTGGTCATGGTGGTCGAGGTCATGGTTCCACCGTGGCCGCGCCGGCGGGCGGCCCCATCCGGCCGGCTCGCGTCTTCGGGCGGGGGATAACCCCCGGATGGCGCGCGTCAGGCGAGCGCGGTCGCCATCCGGTCGACGAGCTCCTCGAGCACGGGCCGCGGGGTCGCGAGGATGCAGCGCAGGAAGCCGGGCGTGCCGCAGGCCGCAGCCGTCGGTGAGCGCGACGCCCGCACGACAACGAGCGGCATCCGCGGGCTGCTCGCCGAGGTCGAGGGGCCGGGCGTCGAGCCACGCGATGTACGTGCCCTCGGGCTCCCGGTAGCCGAGCCGCGGGATCCGCTCGGCGACGAGCTCGCCGAACCGCCGGCGGTTGCCGTCGAGGTACGTCGAGCACCTCGTCGAGCCAGGGGCCGCCCTCGCGGTACGCGACGGTGTTCGCGATCACCCCGAGGCCGGACGCGCCGTGCCCGGCGAAGAACCCGACGTCGGCGAACCGGGCGCGCATCCGCCTCGTTCGTGAACACGACCTGCGCGCACTTCAGGCCCGGCAGGTTGAACGCCTTCGACGCGCTGATCGCGGTCACCGAGTGCCGGGCCGCCGCCTCGGAGACGGATGCGTACGGGCACGTGCCGGTGCGGCGCGAAGACGAGCGGCGCGTGGATCTCGTCGGAGAACACCCGGCCGCCGTGCCGCTCGACGACGTCCGCGACCGCGAGCAGCTCGTCGCGGGTGAGGACGCGGCCGACCGGGTTCCACGGGTTGCAGAGCACGAGCACGTCCGCGCCCTGCTCGAAGGCGGCGGCGATGCCGTCGAGGTCGAGCGCGTAGTGCCCGTCCGTCTCGATGCTCGGCACCTCGATCACCCGCCGCCCGAGCTTCGGCGGCACGATGAGGAACGGCATGTAGGCGGGCGTCGGCACGATCACCGGGGCGGACGGATCCGAGTAGTGCCGCAGCATCAGCTCGAACGCGGCGATCACGTCGCCGACGGGCTGCACCGCTGCGGGCTCGATCGCCCAGCCGAAGCGGTCCGCGCACCAGTCGGCGGTCGCGCTGCGCAGGCCGTCCGCGAGCGCGGTGGGCAGGTAGCCGGTCACGCCCGCATCCACCGCGTCGTGCAGCGCGCGCTCGATCGCGGGCGCGAGCCCGAAGTCCATCTCGGCGACGAACGCGCCGATCGCCTCCGGAGCGCCGTCCACTTCACGCTGCCGCCGGCGCGCAGGGCGGCGACGTCGAGCGCGTCGATGCGCGCGGCGAACCCGCTCACACCCATGTCGGCGACCACATGTGGATGTGCCAGAACCAGTAGGACGTCTGCATCCCGGTGTCGAGCGGGAAGAAGAAGGCGCTGACCACGACCGCGAGGCCGAGGAAGCCGATCACGATGCCGCGGCGCACCTTCAGGCCGTAGCGCGCCTCCGCCGCGACGAGCTCGTCGGGCGAGGAGACGGCCGCGGCCGCACGACCATCAACCCGATCACGGCCGCGAGGCAGAGGATCAGGTACGGCTCGAACGCGATCGAGTAGAAGAAGAACATCGTGCGCTTCGGGTAGAGCAGCCACGGGAACCAGCCGGCGGCGATGCCGACGCAGCAGCAGGCCCGCCTGCCACTCGTGGCGCCGGATCAGCCGCACGAGCAGGTAGATCGCGGCGGCCCAGCAGGCGTACCAGATGAGCGGGTTCGGGAGGTCGGTGATCGCCGACGCGCACGTGCCGTACTGGCATCCGCTGCCGCCCGGCCATCGACGCCGGGTCCCAGAACATCGAGGTCGGACGGGCGATCAGCGGCCAGAGGATCGCCGGCGCCGAGTACGGATGCGCGGTGTCGAGGCCGGTGTGGAAGGCGTAGATCGACGCGTGCCAGGCCCAGAGGTTCTGCAGCGCCGCGGGCACCCAGGCGAGCGCGCCGTGGAAGCGGTTCGCCGGGAACGTCTGGACGTAGGTCCGGTCGTAGCCGCCGGCGGTGAGGAACCATCCCGTCCAGGAGAGCAGGTAGACGACGAGCCCGACCGGCAGCACGTTCAGCGACGATGGCCCACGCCTGCTTCAGCAGGCCGGCGCTGTACCAGAAGCGGATGCCCGCGCGGCGGCGGAGCATCATGTCCACGGCGATGAGGTAGACGACGAAGAACGCCGCGAAGTAGAGGCCCGACCACTTCACGGCGGTGCAGGCGCCGAGCGCGACGCCCGCGCCGAGCAGCCACGGCCGCCAGAGCAGCGTCGGCCCCCACGAGCCGATGTCGCGCCGCCGCCGCATCAGCCAGAGGCCGAAGCGGCGTTCCGTCCAGGCCGCGGTCCTCGAGCACGCACCAGAAGGCGGCGAGCGCGAAGAACATCACCATGTTGTCGAGCAGCGCCACCCGCGACATCACGATCGCCTGGTTGTCGATCGCCATCAGGCCGCCGGCGACGAGCGTGACGAGCTGGGTCGCGAACAGCCGGTGGGCCACGAGCATCACCAGCGCGACGGCGAGCACGCCGATCACCGCGACGGAGACGCGCCAGGAGATCGGGTTCTGCGCGCCGCCGGCGAGCAGCTCGCCGAGGCCGATGATCCACTTGCCGAGCGGCGGATGGGCGATGTACTCCCCGACGTGCGTGTAGATGTTCACCTGGCCGGCCTGGAACAGGCCGTTCACGTCGAGCGGCTTGCCCACCGCGGTCGACGCCGGCCAGTTCGCCTCGTAGCCGAGGTGCACGAGGGTCCAGGCGTCCTTCACGTAGAAGGTCTCGTCGAAGATGAGGACGCCGGGCGAACCGATGTTCACGAAGCGGAGGATCGTCGCGACGAGCAGCACGAGGCCGGGACCGAGGAGGCCGAGGTAGCGGCCGCTGCGGGCGGCGGCCTGCTCGAGCGCCGCGCGTGGCACGGCGCGCGGCGGGCTCGGCCACCGGCACGTCGGTGATCTCGGCGCGCGACACGGGGTCGAGGATACGGCGCGGCCCCATGACGGCCGGGCACCGCGCGGCGCTGCGACACTGGAGCGTGCTCGTGCTCGCCGCAACGCCCATCGGGAACCTCGGCGACGCGAGCGCGCGGCTCGTCGCGACGCTCGAGGGCGCCACGGTGCTGGGGGTCGAGGACAGCCGGGTCGCCCAGCGGCTGCTCGCGGGGCTCGGGATCGGGAACCGGCCGCGGCTCGTCACCGTGAACGAGCAGACCGAGCGGGGCCGGATCGCCGAGCTCGTCGCGCTCGCCGCGGAGTCGGACGTCGTGCTCGTCTCGGACGCCGGCATGCCGACGGTGTCGGATCCGGGCTTCGCGCTCGTGCGCGCCGCGATCGACGCCGGCGTGACCGTGACGGCGGTGCCGGGCGCATCCGCCGTGCTCACCGCGCTCGCGGTGTCGGGGCTGCCGACGGACCGGTTCGTGTTCGAGGGCTTCGCGCCCCGCCGCGACGGCGAGCGGCGCCGCTGGCTCGCCGAGCTGGCGACGGAGCGCCGCACGGTCGTCTGCTTCGAGTCGCCGAACCGGCTCGCCTCGCTGCTCGCGCTGATGGCGGAGGTGCTCGGCGCCGACCGCCGGGCCGTCGTCGCCCGCGAGCTGACGAAGCTGTACGAGGAGGTCGTGCGCGGCACCGTCGCCGAGCTGGCCGCCTGGGCGGCGGAGGGCGTGCGCGGCGAGATCGTGCTCGTGCTCGCCGGGGCGGAGCCGGTCGCCGTGTCCGAGGACGAGGCGATCGCGGACGTGCTCGCCCGCGTCGCGGCCGGGGCACGGCTGAAGGACGCGACCGCGGAGGTCGCGGAGGCGACGGGCCTGCCGCGCCGCGCGCTCTACGACCGGGCGGTCGCCGCGAAGCGCTGACCCGCGATCGGCTGTTGCCACTTCCTGCTGTCACACGGCCCGGATGACCGCAGAACGTGGCAACAGCCCGTTGGAGGGGACCCTCAGGCGGGGCGGCGCAGCATCGGGGCATCGAGGGAAGGGGCTCGGGATGCGAGCGGTGCGGTTCGAGGAGTACGGCGACGTCGACGTGCTGAAGGTCGAGGAGGTGCCGATGCCCGAGCCGGGGCACGGCGAGGTCGTGGTGCGGGTCGTGACCGCCGGCACGAACCCGGGCGAGGCGTCGATCCGCTCGGGCGCGGGCAAGGACCGCTTCCCGGCGCACTTCCCGGAGGGCGAGGGCAGCGACCTCGCCGGCGTGATCAGCGCGGTGGGCGACGGCGTGCAGGGCGTCGCCGTCGGGCAGGCCGTGGTCGGCCTCTCCGACGGCCGCAACGCACAGGCCGAGTACGCGCTGCTGCCCGCCGATCGCGTGGTGCCGAAGCCCGACGGGCTCGACTGGGCGGCCGCGGCGACGCTCTACGTCGCGGGCACGACGGCGCTCGTGATGCTCGACGTGACGAAGCCGCAGCCCGGCGAGACGGTCGCGATCAGCGGCGCGGCGGGCGGGGTCGGGGTCTTCGCGACGCAGCTCGCGGTGGCCACCGGCGCCCGCGTGCTCGCGATCGCCGGTACGCACAACCACGAGCGGCTGCGCGCGTGGGGCGCGGAGCCGGTCGCGTACGGCGACGGCCTCGAGGATCGGCTGCGGGAGCTGGCGCCGGAGGGCGTCGCGGCGTTCCTCGACACCTACGGAGACGGCTACATCGAGCTCGCGCTGCGGCTCGGGGTGCCGAAGGAACGGATCGAGACGATCACCGACTTCCCCACCGCCGGCCGCCTCGGCACGGTCGCGAAGGGCATGGCGGCGATGGCGGATCCCGCCGCCGGCGTCGCGCGGCTGGCGGGGCTCGTGGCCGACGGCGCCATCGAGGTGCCGATCAAGGGCCGCTTCCCGCTGGAGCCGTCCAGGACGCGTACCGCGCGGTGGAGTCCCGCAGCGGCCTGGGCAAGGTCGTGCTCGACGTCTCGGCCCCCTGACCCCACCCATCCGACTGCCGACATCCGGAGCGGTCGGGGGCGGGAGTTGCCACTCGTGGCGACTTTCGGGCGCCAGAAGTCGCCACGAGTGGCAACCCCTTCAGGGGAGCGGCTCGGGAGGGGGTGCCGTCATACGGATGCGGCGCTCCCGTAAACTCCTGGGATGCCCGCGGGTCGACCGTTCACGATCACCACGCCGATCTTCTATCCGTCCGATGTGCCCCACATCGGCCACGGGTACACGGAGGTCGCGGCGGACGTGCTCGCCCGCTGGCACCGCCAGGCGGGTGACGACACCTGGCTGCTCACCGGCACGGACGAGCACGGCCAGAAGATGCTGCGCACCGCGACGGCGAACGACATGGGCCCTCGCGAGTGGGCCGACCGCCTCGTGCAGCAGGCCTGGCTGCCGCTGCTCGAGACGCTCGACATCGCGAACGACGACTTCATCCGCACCACGCAGCCCCGCCACGAGCAGGGCGTCGCCGCGTTCGTGCAGCGCCTCTACGACACCGGCTTCATCGAGGCCGGCGACTACGAGGGCTACTACTGCGTCGGCTGCGAGGAGTACAAGCAGACCGCCGAGCTCGTCGCCGGCACCGGGCCAGTACGAGGGCCAGCTCGTCTGCGCCATCCACTCGATCCCGGTCGAGCTGCTCTCGGAGCGGAACTACTTCTTCCGGATGAGCCAGTTCACGGACCGGCTGCTCGCCCTCTACGAGGAGCGGCCCGACTTCGTGCAGCCGGAGAGCGCCCGCAACGAGGTCGTCTCGTTCGTGAAGCAGGGCCTCGCGGACCTCTCGATCTCGCGCTCGAGCTTCGACTGGGGCGTGCAGGTGCCCTGGGACGAGCGCCACGTCGTCTACGTCTGGTTCGACGCGCTGCTGAACTACATCACCGCGATCGGCTTCGACGGCGACGAGGCCACCCTCAACCGCCGCTGGCCGGCCGTGCACCTCGTGGGCAAGGACATCCTCCGCTTCCACGCCGTCATCTGGCCCGCGATGCTGATGGCCGCGGGCCTCGAGGTGCCGCGCCAGGTCTTCGCGCACGGCTGGCTGCTCGTCGGCGGCGAGAAGATGTCGAAGTCGAAGCTCACGGGCATCGCGCCCGCGAGCATCACGGACGTCTTCGGCTCGGATGCGTTCCGCTACTACTTCCTGCGCGCCATCCCGTTCGGGCAGGACGGCTCGTTCTCGTGGGAGGACCTCGCCGCCCGCTACCAGGCGGAGCTCGCGAACGGCTTCGGCAACCTCGCGTCCCGCGTGATCGCGATGATCGGCCGCTACCGGGGCGGCGTCGTGCCGGCCGCCGGCGACCCGTCCGAGCGCGACCTCGGCATCCGCGAGGTCGTGCGCAGCGCGGCGATCGAGGCGGATCTCGCGATCGAGCGGATGGCGCCGCACGAGGCGATCGCGGCGATCTGGCGGATCGTCGAGGAGCTGAACGGCTACCTCACCCTCGAGGAGCCGTGGGCGCTCGCGAAGCGGCCCGAGGAGGCCGCCCGGCTCGACGCCGTGCTCGCCACCGCGGCGGAGGGGCTCCGCGCGCTCGCGGTGCTGCTGTCGCCGGTGCTGCCGAAGGCGTGCGCGAAGCTGTGGACCGCGCTCGGCGCCGAGGCCGCACTGGGGCTGCTCGCCGACCAGCCGCTGCGGTCGGCGGGCGACTGGGGGCAGCTGCCCGCCGGCACCGCCACGGCCGCGCTCGAGCCGCTGTTCCCGCGGATCGAGCAGGAGGTCCTGAGTGCCTGACGGCCCCGCGCCCGACCTGCCCGGCCCGGAGGCCGTGCGGCGGCGGGAGCCGGATCCGTCGCGCCGCGACCTGTCCTATCCGCCGCTGCCCGAGGCGCTGCGCGTCGGCGTCTACGACAACCACACGCACCTCGAGATCGCGGACGGCGACGAGGGCCTCGACTGGCGCGAGCAGCTCGACCGGGCCTCGGCCGTCGGCATCCGCGGCGTCGTGCAGGTCGGCACCGACGTCGAGACCAGCCGCTGGTCGGCGGCGACCGCGGCGACCGATCCGCGGATGCTCGCGGCGGTGGCGGTGCATCCGAACGAGACGCCCGAGCTCACGGCCGCCGGCACGATCGACGACGCGCTCGCCGAGATCGACCGCCTCGCGGCGCTGCCGCGCGTGCGCGCCGTCGGGGAGACCGGCCTCGACTTCTACCGCACCGGCGAGGAGGGCCGCCCCGCCCAGATCGCGGCGTTCGAGGCGCACATCGCCATCGCGAAGGAGCGCGGGCTCGCGCTGCAGATCCACGACCGCGACGCGCACACCGAGGTCGTCGACACCCTGCTGCGGGTCGGGGCGCCCGACCGCACCGTCTTCCACTGCTTCTCCGGCGACGCGGGCCTCGCGAGGCTCGCGACGAGCCACGGCTGGTACCTCTCGTTCGCCGGCACGGTGACGTTCAAGAACGCCGAGGGGCTCCGGGCGGCGCTCGCCGTCGCCCCGCGCAGCCGCATCCTCGTCGAGACGGATGCGCCGTACCTCGCGCCCGTCCCGGTGCGCGGGCGGCCGAACGCGCCGTACCTCGTGCCGCACACCCTGCGCGCGATGGCCGCGATCCTCGAGACGGATCCGTCGATGCTCGCCGCCCAGATCGCCTCGAACACCGAGGCCGTCTACGGCTCCTGGGACGACGAGCCGCCGGTGCCGTCCGCGCCGCCGCGCAGCGCCTGACGCTCCGGCCCGACCGCTCCCGCCGTCGCGCGAGACCGGTGCCATGTGCTGGACCCGAGCACCACAGCAGGACGAATTCACGACAGCAGGACGAAATCGCCGTTCTCGTCCTGCTGAAGCGAAATCGTCCTGCTGAAGTGCTCCCCTCGGCCGCGGTCCGGCCCATAGCGGCACGCCGGTTTGCAGTCCTGCACCGCCGAAGTGAGACTGGCGCGATGCAGCGCCGGCGCCCGACGTCGCTGCTGGTGCGGGGCCTGATCGCGCGGCGCTCCCTCTCGATCGCGGTGCTGATCGCCGCGGGGCTCACGACCGCGGCCGCCGCGCTCGGGCCGATGTACGCCCACGCGGCGGCGGAGTCGACGCTCCGGGACGAGCTGCTCGGCGCCGACGGCGGACGAGACCGGACTGCATCATCACCATCGCGGCCCCGCCGATCGACACCGCAGCTGCCGCCCGTGCGGTTCGACAGCGCCGTCGCCGAGGCCCCGAAGTCGCTGCCCGCACTACGGGCCGTCCATCGGGTCGCTGAGCTGGCAGGTCTTCGCATCCGGCGCCGGCGACGCCGCCCGCGGTGCGGCGGTCTGGCGCGAGGGCGAGTGCGCCCACCTCGTGCTGACGAGCGGCCGCTGCCCCGAGCGCGCCGGCGAGGCCGTGGTCTCCGCCCGCACCCTCCAGATCAGCGGGATCCGCTGGCGGTCCGGAACCGTGCTGACCCTCGCGGACAGGATTCCCGGCTCCACCGAGTCCCTGCCGGTGCGGATCGTCGGCACGTATCGGCCGGCGAACGCGCTGGACCCGTTCTGGTTCGGCGTCGACTACTTCGAGCAGGGCGAGGACTCGGTCGGAAGGATCTCCGTCGACACGATCTTCGTCGCCCGCGCGGAGTTCCGCCGGCTCGTCGAGAGCGAGGTGCACGCCTCGCTCGACTACCCCTTCCGCCCCACCTCGGTGCGGCTTGCGGACGTCGCCGGCGCTGCGGGCGGATGTGGACAGGCTGCAGCGCGTCAGCATTCGGCGAGCGAGCCCCTCGCGCTGACCACCGGGATCGACGACGTGCTCGATGCTGCCGCCCATCAGCAGCAGCTGGTCGACGTCGGCACCCTGCTGGTGACCCTGCAGCTGAGCCTGCTCGGCTGGCTCGTGCTCTTCCAGATCGTCACCGATCTCGCGGAGGCGCGGGGGCCGGAGATCGCGCTCGCGAAGCTGCGCGGGCACCGGCCGTGGCAGGTGCTCCGGTTCGGCATCGCCGAGCCGGTCGTGCTCCTCGCGATCGCGACACCGATCGGCATCGCGCTCGGCGCGCTCGCCGCGGTCGCACTGGGCCGCTCGGTGCTCGTCCCCGGCACCCCGGTCGTCGTCACCCTCGCGTCGATCGCCGCCGCGGCGGCCGCGTTCGCCGGCGGCGTGGTCGCGACCCTCCTGGCCGGCGCGCGGGTGCTCCGCCGGCCGGTGCTCGAGCAGTGGCGGCGCACGATGCGGTCGAGGCGGCCGACCGGGGTATCCCTCGTGGTCGACCTCGCCGTCGCGGCGCTCGCCATCGGCGGGTTCGTCGTGCTCCAATCGCTGCCCGCCGGGCGTGGCCAGGGCACCGCCGCGCTGCTCGCTCCGGCCCTGCTCGTGCTCGCGGTCGCCCTCGCGGGTGTCCGGCTGCTGCCGGTCGTCGTCCGGCTCACCCTCCCGGCGACGCGCGCCGGATCCCGGGTCGGGCTCTTCCTCGCCACCCGGCAGGTCGTCCGCCGGCCGGCGGGCGTCCGGCTCGCGACGCTGCTGGCGGTCGCGGCGGGCCTCGCCGCCTTCGCGGTCGGCGCCGAGGGCGCCGCGGTCGGCAACCGGCTGGTCCGCGCGCAGGCCGAGGTCGGTGCTGCCACCGTCGTCGACGTGCAGCCCACGGGCACCGGAGATCCCGTCGCGACCGTGCGTCGGCGTGGATCCGAGCGGCACCTGGGCGATGGCGGCCGCGACCTGGCTGCCGGACGGCGGCGGCGCCGTCGCGGGAACGCTGCTCGCCGTCGACGGCACGCGGCTGGCCGCCGTCGGCGACCCGGTCGCGGGCGGCATCGATCGCCGTGGGCCTCGCCCGCGCCGTGATCACCGCGGACCGTGCCGGCGCTCGCCGTCCGCGGCACGCGCATCGAAGCGACGATCACCGCCTCGGACCTGCGGCCCGGCCTCCAGCCCCAGGTGCAGTTCGATCTGCGGACCCCTGCCGGGCCCACCGTCTCGGCGGAGTCGACACTGCTCCGCAACGGCACGCACACCTACTCGGCCGCCGTGCCCTGCGCCGCCGGATGCACGCTCGCCGGGCTCACGTGGGACCGTCCGATCTCGATCGACAGCGGGAACATGGCGGGCACCGCGCTCCTCACCGCGACTGCAGGCGGGCGATCCCGGCGCGCTGAAGCCGCTTCCGGCCCGGCTCGCGGATCCCGCCGCCTGGCGGGCCGCGACCTCGGTCAGCGAGGCCCGCGACCAGGTCTCGGTGGAGCCGGCCGGCGTGCTCGACCACTTCTCCGGCGAGAGCGGATACGGCGGCGTCGCCTCCGCGTCGACGCCGTCCGTGCTCCGCGCGGTCGGCTCGCCAGGCGGACTCGTGCACAACCCCGGGACCGGGCCGCCCGACCGTCGTCGACTCCTTCGGCGCCCAGGCCGGCCTGCAGACCGTGGCCACCTCGCCGGTGCTGCCCGTGGTGCTCGACGCCGGGGTGCTGGTCGACGCCCGCAGCGTCGAGGACCTGGTGCCGGCGTTCCGCACGGAGGCGTCGTGGCAGGTGTGGCTGTCGTCGACCGCGCCGCCGGATGCGCTGCGGCGCATCACCCGGGCCGGCCTCGTCGTGCAGGGCGTGACGACGACCGCTGAGCGCGAGCAGGTGCTCGGACGGCAGGGTCCGGCGCTGTCGTTGCTGCTGCTGCTGGCGTCGGCGGTGGTGGGTGCGGTGCTGGCTGCGGTGGGGACTGCGGTGTCGATCGGTGCTTCGGCGCGTCGTCGGTCGTACGAGCTCGCGGCGTTGCATGCGGTGGGGGTGGGGCGTGGGGCGTTGTTCCGGGCTGCGGTGGCGGAGCAGAGCCTGTTGCTGCTGACGGCGTTGGCGCTGGGGATCCCGGCGGGGCTGCTCGCGGCGTTCCTCACGTTGCCGGTGCTGCCGGAGTTCGCGACCGGGACGCCGGTTGCGCTGCGCTTCACGCCTGACGTGCTGCCGGTGGTGGTCTTCGCCGCCGGCGTTCGTGGTGCTCGTGCTGGTCGCGGCGGTCGTGTCGGCTGCGGCGGTGCTGGCCCGGTCGGGGCCGGGCCGGCTGCGTGAGGCGGAGGAATGACCGCGCGTCGAGGTGGCGGTGGAGCGTCTCCGGCACGTCTATGGGGCGGGGGAGGAGCCGGTGGTCGCGCTCGACGACGTCTCCTTCCGGCTGCCGGCGGGGTCGACGACGGCGGTGATGGGCCCGTCGGGGTCGGGCAAGTCGACGTTGACCACGATCCTCGCCGGCCTGCAGCGGCCGACCGCGGGGCGGGTGCTGGTCGGGGATGCGGATCTGGCGGTCCTGTCGGAGGTGGATCTGCTGCGCCTGCGTGCCCGCGATCTCGCGGTGACGGTGCAGCGGCCGGACCGGAACCTGCTCGGCTACGGGACCGCGCTGGACAACGTGCGGTTTGCGCAGCGGGGCGCGGCCCGATCCGAGCGCGGGCGCCTGCCGGATGCTCTCGAGGTGCTGCAGCAGGTGGGCATCGCGCATCTCGCCGGCCAGCGCGCGGACGGGCTGTCCGGGGGGCGAGCGTCAGCGGCTCGCGCTCGCGGTCGGGCTGGCGACCGCGCCGGGGGTGCTGCTGGCGGACGAGCCGACGAGCCAGCTCGACGACCGCAACCGGGACGCGCTGGTCGAGCTGCTCTGCAGCCTCGCCGGCGACGTGACGGTGATCGTGGTCACCCACGACGACCGGCTCGGCGACCGGTTCGACCGGCGCATCGTGCTGCGTGACGGGAGGGCGACCGGATGAGCGACGGCCCGATCCGGCTGACCGGCATCCGCTTCGCCCGCGGCGGCCGGACGATCCTCGACGGCCTCGACCTGACCATCCCGCTCGGCCGCTCCACGGCCCTCGTCGCGCCCTCGGGTGCCGGCAAGTCGACGCTGCTGGCCCTCATCGCCGGGCTCGTCGAACCCGACGCCGGCCACGTGAGCACCCCGTTCACGCGCGGCGGAGATCGGCCTCGTGCTCCAGGCCTACGGGCTGGCCGGGCTGCTCACGGCCGCCGAGAACGTCGAGGTCGCACTGCAAGCCCGCCGCGGGCTGCGCCGGGCGGAGATCCGCCGGCGGGCCGCAGCAGGTGCTCGAGCAGGTGCACCTCACCGCCGTCGCGGACCACCTCGTCGAGGAGCTCTCCGGCGGCCAGCAGCAACGCGTCGCCGTCGCCCGGGCCCTCGCCGATGCGGCCCCGGCTGCTCATCGCGGACGAGTTCACCGCCGAGCTCGACCGCAGCAACCGCGACGAGATCGCCGACCTCGTCTTCAGCGCCGCAGCCCACGGCACCACCGTCGTCATCGCCACCCACGACCCCCTCATCGCCGAGCGCTGCGACCTGGTCATCCCCCTCGACTGACCCGAGCCGAGCGCGCCTGAGCCGACACACCTCACGTCGCTGCCGCGCGGACAACTGAGGCTGCTGCAGCGCGAGCAGTTGTCCGTGCGGACAGCAGTCACGGGGTTCAGCGGCCCATCGGGGCGCTGACGTCCGGCAGCTCGGCCGAGGCGCCCAGCCCGAGCACGCGGTCGAGGTACTCGTTGCGGAACTTGCCCTCCGGGTCGTACCGCGTCACGAGGTCGCGCTGGTCGGCGAGGTGCGGATACGCCGTCGCGAAGCCGGCCGGGTCGACCCGGTTCAGCTTGCCCCAGTGCGGACGCGGCGCGAACGGCGCGAGCGCCTCCTCGATCGCCGGCAGCAACGCGAACACCTCGTCGGGGTGGTTCGCCCACGTGAAGTGGATCGCGAGCGAGTCGCGGCCGGATGCGGGGGAGAGCCAGAGCGCGTCGGCCGCCATGGTGCGCAGCTCGGTCACGACGAGGTGCGGCGCGATCCGGTCGCCGAGCGCGCGCACCGCGCTGAGCGCGGCCTGCGCGTCGTCGATCGCGACGAAGTACTCGGTCTGGATCTCGTCGCCCGCGGACGGCGGGGTGTCGAGCCGGAAGTGCGGCAGCCCGTGCAGCCACGGCACGCCTGCGCCCCGCCGGGTGAGGTTCTCGGCGATGCCGGGCACGAGCTCCGCGCGCTCGTCGGGGTCGCGCTCAGCGCCGAAGTAGGTGTCGTCGACTCTCGTGTCCGCCGAATCCACGCGGCGCTTCACCCAGAGCTGCTCGACCTCGTCCGCCACCCAGCCGGTGAAGACGCTCACGCTGTACGCGCTGCCCGCCACCTCGCGGAAGGAGCCGAGCAGGGTGTCCCACGACATCCGCCGGTAGACGTCCTGACGGATGAGGTACCGCGGCTCGATCGCGAGCGTCACCCGCACGGCGGGGCCGAGCGCGCCGAGCGCGACGACGGAGCCGGCGAGCTCGGGGTCCTCGGCGGTCACGCGGCGCAGCTCGCCGTCCGGCCCGACGAGCTCGACGCCGCGCACCGCGGACGACAGGTTGCCGTTGGCGAGCCCGGAGCCGTGGGTGCCGGTCGCGACGGCGCCGGCCACCGAGATGTGGGGAAGCGAGCCCATGTTGTGCAGGGCGTAGCCGGCGTCGTCGAGCGCAGCGGCGACCACGCCGTACTTCGTGCCGCCGCTCACCGTGGCGGTGCGGGCGCCGAGGTCGATGTCGACCTCGCAGGGCAGCCCGGTCATGTCGACGAGCGTGCCGGTGGTGTCGGCGATGCCGTTGAACGAGTGCCGGGAGCCGAGCGGACGGACTCGTTCGGCGCCGGCGACGAGTGCGCCGCAGCTCGTCGATCGAGGTCGGCGCGACGATCTCGGGCGCCCGGTACTCGTAGGTGTTCGACCAGTTCTTCATGCGATCTCCTTCGTCCGCCCTCGCGTCGAGTCTGACGCCTCCGCCCTGCGGTGCGTTGCCACTTCTGGCCCCTGAAGGCGCGGCTTCAAGGGCGAGAAGTGGCAACCCACAGGTGGGTCAGGAGTGGCGCTGTCGCCGCCGCCCGGTACTGCGTGAGGATCTCCGGATGGTGGTCCGGCGCCGGTTCCGCCGTCACGTCGATCGGCCAGTCCGGGCGCTTGCCCCGTCAGGGTCCATGCCGCCTGCACCGCGGCGCCCGAGGCGACGTACTCGCCAGGGGCGGGCACGACGACCGGCTCCGCGAAGACCTGTGCCGCGACCGCCGAGACGGCGGGGTTCTGCGCCGCGCCGCCGATGAGCAGCAGCCGCTCGGCGACGACGCCCTGCGACTGCACGGCGGCGAGGCCGTCCGCGAGCGCGCAGAGCAGGCCCTCGACCGCGGCGCGCGCGAGGTGCGGCCGCGTCGTCGTCTTCAGCGTCATCCCCGACAGCGTCGCCGTGGCGTCCGGCAGGTTCGGCGTGCGCTCGCCCTCGAAGTAGGGCACCAGCACGAGGCCGTCGGCGGCGGGCGGCGCCTGCAGCGCCAGCCGGCCGAGCTCGTCGTGGTCCACGTCGAGCACGCGGGCCGTGGCGTCGAGGATCCGGGCGGCGTTCAGCGTCGCGATCAGCGGCAGGAAGTCGCCGGATGCGCTCGCGAAGCCGGAGACCGTGCCCGTCGCGTCCGTGGTCGGGGTGTCGGTGACGGCGAAGACGGTGCCGGAGGTGCCGATCGAGACGACCACGTCGCCGGCCGAGGCGCCGAGTCCGAGCGCGCCTCCCGCGTTGTCGCCGGCGCCGGGGCCGACGACGATGCCGGTGGGGATGCCGGGCAGCCCCTCGATGGTGCGGCCGGCGGCCTCATGCGGGCCGAGCACGCGCGGCAGCACCGCGTCATGGCCGAGCGCAGCCTCGAGCAGCACCCGGTCGTACCGTCCCCGCGACGGATCGAAGTAGCCGGTGCCGGAGGCGTCCGATCGGTCGGTCGTCAGCGCCTCGAGCACGGGGCCGGAGGGCGACACGTCGTCGGGGCCGTAGCCGAGCAGCCGCCAGGTCAGCCAGTCGTGCGGGAGCGCGACGGCCGCGACGAGAGCGGCGTTGTCCGGCTCCGCGTCGCGCAACCAGCGCAGCTTCGTCGCGGTGTACGAGGCGACCGGCACGCTGCCGGTCGCCGTCGCGAGCGTCTCCGCGCCGAACTCGTCGATCAGGTCGCGAGCCGCCTGCGCTGAGCGGGTGTCGTTCCAGAGCAGCGCGTCGCGGATCACGCGGCCGTCGCCGTCGAGCACGACCATGCCGTGCTGCTGGCCGGCGATCGAGATCGCCGCCACGTCGTCGAGGCCGCCCGCATCCTGGATCGCGGCGTTCAGCGCCGTCCACCAGGCCTCGGGATCGACCTCGGTGCCGTCCGGATGCGTGGCGCGACCGGAGCGCACCAGCGCCCCGGTCGCGACGTCGCGGACGACGACCTTGCAGCTCTGCGTCGACGAGTCGACGCCCGCGACGAGCACCGGCACGGTCAGCGGGCGCCGAGGAGGTGCTCGGTCGCGAGCTGCTGCAGCTGCACGAAGCCGAAGCCCTTGCCGTTGAAGTAGCCCTTGGCGTCGAAGTCCTCGAAGGCGCTGCGGTCGGCGAGGAGGTCGTCGACGGTCTCGCCCTCGTTCAGCGTGGGCTTCGACAGCTCGTCGACCTGCGCGCGCTGCAGCGCGGCCTGCACCTCGGGGTCGGCGCGGAAGGCCGCGGCGCGCTCCTTCAGCAGCAGGTAGTTGCGCATGTTCGCGGCGACGGACTCCCAGACGCCGGACTCGTCCTCGGTGCGGCTCGGCTTGTAGTCGAAGTGGCGCGGGCCGTCGTACGTCGGGCCGCCCTCCGGGCTGCCGTTCTCGAGCAGGTCGACGAGCGCGAACGCGTCGTACAGCTCGCCGTGACCGAAGACGAGGTCCTGGTCGTACTTGATGCCGCGCTGGCCGTTCAGGTCGATGTGGAAGAGCTTCCCGGAGTAGAGCGCCTGGGCGATGCCCGCCGAGTAGTTCGAGGCCGGCCATCTGCTCGTGCCCGACCTCGGGGTTCACGCCGAAGAGCTCGGGGCGCTCGAGCGTGTCGATGAACGCGATCGCGTGCCCGAGGGTCGGCAGCAGGATGTCGCCGCGGGGCTCGTTCGGCTTCGGCTCGATGGCGAAGCGGATGTCGTAGCCCTTGCTCGTCGTGTAGTCGGCGAGCAGGTTGACGGCCTCGCGGTAGCGCTCGAGGGCGGCACGGATGTCCTTCGACGCGTTGTACTCGGCGCCCTCGCGGCCGCCCCACATGACGAAGGTCTTCGCGCCGAGCTCGGCGGCGAGGTCGATGTTGCGGAGCACCTTGCGGAGCGCGAAGCGGCGAACGCTGCGGTCGTTCGAGGTGAAGCCGCCGTCCTTGAAGACGGGCGGGCTGAAGAGGTTGGTCGTGACCATCGGGATGATCAGGCCGGTCGACTCGAGCGCGCCCTTCAGGCGGTCGATCTCGGTCTGCCGCTCCGCATCGGTCGAGCCGAAGGCGAAGAGGTCGTCGTCGTGGAAGGTGAGGCCGTACGCGCCGAGCTCGGCGAGCTTCTCCACGACGTGCACGACGTCGAGGGGCGCACGGGTGGGGCCGCCGAAGGGATCGGTGCCGTTGTAGCCGACGGTCCAGAGACCGAAGGAGAACTTGTCGTCGCGGGTGGGCTGCACTGCCATCGTCATCATCCTGTCGTTAAGATTGTTGTGGCGTCCAACATAATGCCGGGGCGACTCGATCGCAACGGTCGCCCTGCTCCCTACACTGACACGCGTGACCCCGGGATCGGATGTGTTCGGCGAGCAGGGCGGGCGCAACGACCTGGTCCGTCGGCACAACCTCGCGCTCGTGCTCCGGCGGGTGCATGTGGCCCCCGCGACGCGCAGCGAGCTCACCCGCGTCAGCGGGCTGAACCGGTCGACGATCGGGGCCCTCGTCGCGGAGCTGGTCGACCGCGGGCTCGTCGTCGAGGACGAGGCGGCGGGCGCCGGGCCAGGTGGGCCGGCCGAGCCCCGTGGTGCGGCCGTCGGATGCGCCCATCGCGATCGCGGTGAACCCCGAGCTCGACGCGGTGACCGTCGCGGCGGTGCGGCTCGGCGGCCGGGTGCTGGCGAAGGAGCGGATCGCGTTCGACGCGCCTCCGTCGCCGGAGGAGGCCGTGGCCGCCGCCGTCGCGGCCGCCCGCCGCCTGCTTCCCGACGGCGCGGGCCGGATCGTCGGCGCGGGCGTCGCGGTGCCCGGCGTGGTCCGCCGCACCGACGGGCTGGTGCGCCTCGCGCCGCATCTCGGCTGGCACGACGTCCCGATCGCCGCGATGGTCGGCGAGGCGCTCGGCGTGCAGGCGGGTGCGGCGAACGACGCGAGCCTCGGCGCGCAGGCCGAGTGGGTGTTCGGCGCCGGCCGCGGCGTCGTCGACCTCGTCTACGTGCACGGCGGTGCGAGCGGCGTGGGCGGCGGGATCATCTCCGGCGGCGTGCTCATCGGCGGGGCCACCGGGCATGCCGGGGAGCTCGGCCACATCGGCATCCGCCGCGGCGGCGACAGCGACACGATCGGGGTGCGCGGCACGCTCGAGTCGGAGGTGCGCCGCAGCGCGCTGCTGCAGGTGCTCGGCCTCGACCGCGCGGACCCCGACGAGTTCGAGGCCGCGCTGCTCGCCGATCGCAGCCGGCCCGTGCGCGACGAGGTGCGGCGCCAGGTCGCCGCGCTCGCCGTCGCGCTCGCCTCGACGATCAACCTCCTGAACCCGAGCCGGATCGTGCTCGGCGGCTTCCTCTCGGCCCTCGCCGCCGCGGCGCCGGACCGGCTCGCCGAGGCGGTGGCCGCGCGGGCGCTCCCGCTGCCCGACGAGCCGGTCGACATCCGCCGCGCGGCGCTCGGCAGCGACCTGCTGCTGATCGGCGCGGCCGAGCTGCCGTTCACCCGCCTGTTCGCGGATCCGCTGCCCGGCTGACCCGCCAGGGCGCTGTCGACGGAGCGCTTCAGCAGGACATATTCACGTCAGCAGGACGATGCGGGCTATTTCGTCCTGCTGAAGCGATTTCGTCCTGCTGAAGCGCTCAGTCGACGGGTCAGGCGGAGGTGCGCGACCGGCGCCGTGCTCTCGCGCACCACGAGGTGGGTGGCGAGGTCGATGCGCTGATCGGTGGGCTCGCCCGCGCCGAGCCGGAGCACCATGCGGGTCGCGGCGGCGGCCATCTTCTTCAGCGGCTGGTGGATCGTCGTGAGCCGCGGCCGGGAGAGCACCGCGAAGTCGCGGTCGTCGTAGCCGACGACCGAGAGGTCCTGCGGCACGCGGAGGCCGTGCTCCGCGGCCACCTCGATCACGCCGAGCGCCATGAGGTCGTTGCCGGCGAACACCGCCGTGGGCCGGTCCTCGGTCGCGAACAGGCCCTCCGCCGCGGCGCGGCCGCCGGCGGTGTCGAAGTCGCCGGAGCGGATCCAGTCCTCGCGCACCGGCACGCCCCGCGTGCCCATGGCGGAGCGGAACCCGTCGAGCCGCGCGAGGGCGCACATGACGTCGTCGGGGCCGGTGATCATCGCGATCCTGCGGTGCCCGAGCTCGAGCAGGTGCCGGGTGGCGGTGAGGCCGCCGGTCCAGTTCGCGCTGCCCACGGAGGGCAGGTCGGGGGAGGGGTCGCCGGACGGGTCGATGACGGCGAAGGGGATCATCCGGGAGCGCAGCTGCTCCGCGACCGCGGACGAGAGGCCGGATGCGACGAGCACGACGCCCGCGGGCCGGCGGGCGAGCACGCCCTGCACCCACTCGCGGCCGGGCGAGTGCCGGTCGCCGCTGACCGAGATGACGACGCTCATGCCGTTGGCGCGGGCCGCCTCCTCGACGCCCGCGATGATCTCGACGCTCCACAGCTCGTGGAAGACGACCTCGATGAGGTTCGAGGTGGGAGCCACGCGCCGCGGCGGCGGTACTCGTACTTGTCGAGCAGCTCCTCCACGCGCTTGCGGGTGCCGGTCGCCACGTCCGCGCGGCCGTTCAGCACCTTCGAGACGGTGGAGAGGGACACGCCCGCCTCCTCGGCGAGCATCGCGAGGGTGGTGCGCCCCTGCGTCGTCGTCGCCGCGCTGCTCATCGCACTCCTCCTCGCCCGATCGTGGCTGGTGAGCGCAGCGTACAAGGGTCGGTGGCTCGTTCCGAAAGTTTCGAAGCGAAGTATTCACGCGGGCAGGAGTGCGAGGGTGGATCCGTGTTCACGGATCTGCCCGAGGCCGAGCTGCGCGGCTACACCAGCAGCGCGGTCGAGCCCGACGACTTCGACGACTTCTGGGCGGGGGAGCTCGCCCGATCCCGCGCGGTGGCGCGGGCGCCGCGGCTGACGGAGGTGGAGACCGGGCTGACCGCGATCCGCGTCTTCGACGTCGTCTTCTCCGGGCTGGAACGGGCAGCCGATCCGTGCCTGGCTGCGGGTGCCGGCGCACGCGGAGGGGCCGCTGCCGACGATCGTCGAGTACGTCGGCTACGGCGGCGGGCGGGGCGCGGCGCACCTCGACCTGACCTACGCGGCGGCCGGCTACGCGCACCTGCACATGGACACCCGCGGCCAGGGCGCCACGTGGAGCCGCGGCGACACCCCCGACGACGCGCCCGCGGGCCCGCAGGTGCCGGGCGTGATGACCCGCGGCATCCTCGATCCGGCGTCCTACTACTACACGCGCCTCTTCACCGACGCGGCGCTCGCGGTCGACGCGGCCGCCGCGCTCGAGCAGGTCGATGCGACGCGGATCGGCGTCACCGGCATCAGCCAGGGCGGCGGCACCGCGCTCGCGGTCGGCGCGCTCGTGCCGCGGGTGCGCGCGGTGGTCGCGCGGGTGCCGTTCCTCTGCGACTTCCCGCGGTCGACGACGATCACGGACGCGCATCCGTTCGCCGAGATCCCCGCGTACCTGGCGACGCATCGGGACGCCGAGGAGGCGGTCTTCCGCACGCTCGGCTACATCGACGGCGTGCACTTCGCTCGCCGCGGCACCGCCCCGGCCCTGTTCACCGCCGCGCTGATGGATCCGATCGTGCCGCCGTCCGGGGTCTTCGCGGCCCACAACGTCTACGCGGGCGAGAAGGACCTGCGCCTCTGGCGGTTCAACGGCCACGAGGGCGGCGGCCCCGACGACGACGTCGCGGCGCTCGCGTTCTTCGCCCGGACGCTCGCGGCCGAGGTCGGCTGATCGGCCTCAGCCGATCGACACCGCGCAGTGCAGCGCGCGCGTGTGGTCGACGACGCGGCGCTCGCCGGTCAGCAGGACCTCCGCGGTGAGGCGGATGTCGCCGCTCGACGCACCGAGGCGCAGCTCGATCGCACCCGGCTCGACGACGCGGGCGAGGTCGCGGCCGACGAACGACGTGACGTCCGCCGGCACGCGGAACGACACCGTCGCCGACGCGCCGGCCTCCAGCGGGACGCGCGCGAAGCCGATCAGCCTGACGACCGGGCGGGTGACCTCGGCGACCGGGTCGTGCAGGTAGAGCTGCACGATCTCGGTGCCGGCGCGCTCGCCCGTGTTGCGGACGGTGAGCCCGACGGTCACCTCGCCGTCGACCGGCACCGAGGCCGGGGCCGCCGGCGCGGCGCCGTCGACGGTGAGGTCCGACCAGGCGAACGTGGTGTAGCCGATGCCGGAGCCGAACGGGTAGGCCGGGGTCGGGTCGAGGTTGGAGACCTCGCTGCGGCAGCGCCAGCGTCTGGCTGAGGTAGGTCCACGGCTGCCCGCCGGGCAGCGCGGGGATGCTCACCGGCAGGCGGCCGGAGGGGTTCACCGCGCCGGAGAGCACGCGGGCGATCGCGCCGCCGCCCTCCTCGCCGGGGAAGAAGGTCTGCACGATCGCCGCGGCCCGGTCCGGCGCGGTGCCGAGGGCGTAGGGGCGGCCGGAGTCGACGACGAGCACGACCGGCGTGCCGGTGTCGAGCACCGCCTCGAGCAGGTCGGCCTGCACGCCGGGAAGCCGCAGGTCGGCGGCGTCGCAGCCCTCGCCCGAGGTGCCGCGGCCGAAGAGCCCGGCGCGGTCGCCGAGCACGACGATCGCCACGTCCGCAGCCCGGCGGCCTCGACCGCCGCGGCGATGCCGTCGGTCTCGGGCCCGTCGACGCTGCAGCCCGGCTCGGCGAGGACGCGGCTGTCCGCGAACTCCGCGCGGATGGCGTCGAGCACGGTCGGGATCTGCGACGCCCGAGCGGCAGCTCGGGGTGGTGCGCGCCGACGTGGCTCGGGAACGAGTAGCAGCCGAGCATCGTGAACGGGTCGTCCGCGGCCGGGCCGACGACGGCGAGCGGTCGGCGGGCGCCGCGAGCGGCAGCACGCCGTCGTTCTTCAGCAGCACGACCGCCTCCTCGGCGATCCGCCGGGCGATCGCGCGATCCGCGGCCGGATCGAGGTCGACCGCGCCGGTCGACGTCGGCGCCCGGCTCGAGCTGCTCCTCGGTGAGGGCCGCGGGACGGGCGTCCCAGTCGGCGTCGAGCAGGCCGAGCTCGAGCTTCTGCGTCAGCACCCGGGTGAGCGGAGAGGTCGACGAGCGACTCGTCGATGCGGCCGGCCTCGACCTCCTCGATCAGCGGCTCGAGGTACGCCTTCGGGCCCGGCAGCTCGACGTCGACGCCGGCGGTGAGGGCGAGCCGCGCGGCGTCGCCCCAGGTGCCGGCGACGCCGTGCAGCAGCTTGAGGAAGCCGATGCCGAAGTAGTCGGCGACGACGGTGCCGTCGAAGCCCCACGTGTCGCGCAGCAGGCCGGTGAGCAGCTCGCGGTTCGCGGCCGCGGGCACGCCGTCGACCTCGGCGTAGGAGTGCATGACGCTGCGGACGCCGCCCTCGCGCACCGCCATCTCGAACGGCGGCAGGATGACGTCCGCGAACTCGCGCGGCCCCATGCTGACGGGCGCGAGGTTGCGGCCCGAGCGGGAGGCGGAGTAGCCGGCGAAGTGCTTCAGCGTCGCGACGATCCCGGTGGACTCGAGGCCCTGCACGTAGGCGGTCGCGATCGTGCCGACGAGGTACGGGTCCTCGCCGATGGTCTCCTCGACGCGGCCCCAGCGGAGGTCGCGGACGACGTCGAGCACGGGCGCGAGGCCCTGGTGCACGCCGACCGAGCGCATGCGAGGCGCCGATGCGGGACGGCCATCTCGCGGACGAGCTCGGGGTCGAACGTCGCGCCCCAGGACAGCGGCACGGGGTAGGCGGTCGCCTTCCAGGTGGTGAAGCCGGCGAGGCACTCCTCGTGCACGAGGGCCGGGATCCCGAAGCGGTTCGCCTCGACGATCCGGCGCTGCATCCGGGCGAGCGCTGCGGCGCCGGCGGCCGGATCCACGGGGTTCGTGCCGAAGGCGCGGGTGAGCTGGCCGAGGCCCTGCGTGAGCAGCGCGTCGAGGTCGAAGCCCTTCTCGAGCTCGGACTGGTGCGGGGCGACGCCCGGGCCCTCCGGATCCGCGCCGAGCCACATGCCGTAGAGCTGCGCGACCTTCTCGCGGAGCGTCATGGCGCCCGACCAGCGCGGCGACGCGCTCCTCGGCCGGCCGGCCGGCATCGGTCCAGGGCGCGTCCGTACCGGTCGTCGACGTCATCGTCACCACTCCCTAAAGTTTCGCTCCGCGACAGAAAACTGTCGGAGGCGAGCACAGCCTAGGTCGGGCCTCCGGCGCCCCTCAAGGCAGCGCGCGGAGCGCATACCGGAATCACGGCGCCTCCCGAGATCCCGGGCGGCCCGTTCACCGTCGCGCGGTGGTCGTGGCGTGACGGGTACGCATGCATACGACGCCCTCCCCGTCGCACGGCCGTCACGCCGCTTCGCGTCGCGCCGGAACCGGCTCCGTGGGCCCACCTACCGCGCGACGTGGTGGGCTGTACGGGGATCGGGATCAGGGGCGCAGCGCGCTGATCGCCTGCATCTCGTCGTCGGTGAGCTCGAAGCCCGTCACGGCGAGGTTCGAGGCCTGCCGGCCCGCATCCGTCGACCGCGGGATCACCACGGTGCCGAGCTGCAGGTTCCAGCGGAGCACGACCTGGTTCCACTGCACGCCGTGCGCCTCGGCGATGCGCGTGACGACCGGGTCCTTCGCGAGCGCCGCGCCGTGCTTCAGCGGGCTGTAGCTCTCCGTGACGATGCCCTTCGCCTCGTGGTACGCCCGGAGGTCGGCCTGGTCGAGGCCGACGCGCAGCTCCACCTGGTTCAGCGACGGCAGCTCACCCGTCTCGCGCTCGAGCCGGTCGATCTGCTCCGGCGAGAAGTTCGAGACGCCGATCGAGCGGATCCGCCCCTCGTCGCGCAGCCGGATCATCGCCTTCCACGACTCCACGAACCGGTCGACCTCGGGCATCGGCCAGTGGATGAGGTAGAGGTCGACGACGTCGACGCCGAGCGCGGCCTGCGAGCGGTCGAAGGAGGCGAGGGTCTCGTCGTAGCCGTGGTCGTCGTTCGGCAGCTTCGTGGTGAGGAGGATCTCGGCGGGGTCGACGCCGGACTCGCGCATGCCTGCGGCCACCTCCGCCTCGTTGCCGTAGCCCTGGGCGGTGTCGAGCAGGCGGTATCCGGCTTCGATCGCGGTGACGACCTGTGCGGTGCCCTTCGCGCCGAAGAGGCCGTAGGTGCCGAGCCCGACGACGGGGATGGACAGATCGCCGAGTGGCAGGGTGGGGAGGTCGGTCATGCTCCGACCGTAACGACGTCCGGCTCCGTGTTCGCCGCGGGCCGGGAAGGGGAAGCGATGTCCACCGCCACCTGTCTCACCGAGGTCTGCGCCGATCACGGCGAGGGCCCGCTCTGGGATCCCGTCCGCGGGGTGCTCGTGATCGTCGACATGGAGCAGGGCGCCCTCGTCGACGTCGCGCCGGACGGCACGACCACGCGGATCGAGCTCGGCGGCGTGACGGCCGCCATCCGCCCGCGGACGTCCGGCGGCTTCGTGCTCGCGACCGAGCGCGGCTTCCGGCTGCTCGACGCCGAGCTGCATCCCGAGGGCGAGCCGATCGTCGCGTTCGAGGACGAGCGGCTGCGGATGAACGACGGCGGCTGCGATCCGCAGGGCCGGTTCTACTGCGGGTCGATGGCGTACGACGAGACGCCGGAGGCCGGCACCCTCTGGCGGCTCGACGCCGACCTCTCCGTGCACGCGCCGCTGACCGGCTTCACGATCCCGAACGGCCTGCAGTGGACCGCGGACGGCCGAACGGCGCTGCACA
Organism: uncultured Actinomycetota bacterium; assembly: GCA_963771645.1. Lineage (GTDB taxonomy): Bacteria > Actinomycetota > Actinomycetes > Actinomycetales > Microbacteriaceae > Amnibacterium. The sequence continues at coordinate 167,028 of CAVYUH010000003.1, forward strand.
TCGACACCCCGACGAACCGGATCGACCGCTACGACTTCGACGGCGCGACCGGCGCGTTCACGAACCGGCGCCCGTTCGTGACCATCCCCGACGACGCGGGGCACCCCGACGGCATGGCGATCGACGAGGCCGACGGCGTGTGGGTCGCGCTCTGGAGCGGATCCGCGGTGCACCACTACACCGCAGACGGCGCGCTCGCCGAGGTGATCGAGGTGAACGCGAAGGATGTGACCGCCTGCACCTTCGGCGGCGACGACCGCTCGACGCTCTACATCACCACCTCGCGCCGGGATCGCGGCGACGCCGACGGGCCCGAGGCCGGTGCGGTGTTCACCGTGCCGACGTCGGTGCGCGGCGCCGTGCCGCACGCCTTCGCCGGATGAGCGGGGGCCTCACCGTCGTCACGGGCGGCAGCCGCGGCATCGGCGCGGCGATCTGCCGGCGGCTCGCGGTCGACGGCTCCGACGTCGTGGTCGGCTACCGGCGCGACCGGGACGCGGCCGAGCGCGTCGCCGACGCCGTCCGGGCGGTGGGCCGGCAGGCGCTCGCGGTGGCGGCGGACGTCACCGAGGAGGCCCAGGTCGCCGCGCTGCTCGAGGCCGCCGACGGGCTCGGGTCGCTGACCGGGCTCGTCACGTGCGCCGGCGCGGCGACCGCGGTCGGCCGGCTCGAGACCCTCCCGGTGGCGGGCATCCGCGCGGACCTGGACCTGAACGTGCTCGGCACGCTGCTGCCCATCCGGGCGGCGATCCCGCGGCTGCGTGCCACGGGCGGCGCGATCGTCACGATCTCGTCCGGGGCCGCGACGATCGGGTCGCCGGGCGAGTTCGTGCACTACGCCGCGGCGAAGGCCGCGGTCGACGCGCTGACCGTCGGGCTGTCGAAGGAGCTCGCGGCCGACGGCATCCGCATCAACGCCGTCGCACCCGGGCTCGTGGAGACCGACTTCCACCTCGACCCCGGGCGGCCGGCGCGCATCGCCCCGACCGTGCCGATGCAGCGGGCGGGGGAGCCGGAGGAGATCGCCGCGGCGGTCGCCTGGCTGCTCTCATCCGACGCGTCCTACACGACGGGCGCGATCCTCCGCGTCGCCGGCGGCCGCTGACCCCGCCCCAGATCGCGCACTTCCGGCAGGCCAATCGCGCGACAGGCAGGCTCCTGGGTCGACCAGGGGCCTGTCGTCCAGAACGCTCCGGACGGCGCTGCCGAAGTGCGGGTCAGCGCTCCTGGACGCCGTCGACGCGGCGGGGGAGGCCCCACGGGTTGCCCTCGCGGAGCGGCTCCGGCAGCAGCGCGTCCGGGCGTGCCCTGGTAGCTGACGGGCCGGAGGAACCGGTCGATCGCCGCCGTGCCGACCGAGGTCGTCTGCACCGAGGTCGTCGCCGGGTACGGGCCGCCGTGCTGCATCGCCCAGGTCACCGAGACGCCGGTCGGCCAGCCGTTCACGAGCACCCGCCCGGCCCGCTCGGCGAGCAGCGGCAGCACGGCCGCGGCGTCCGGGTCGTCGTCGACGGCCTGCACGGTCGCGGTCAGCTGCCCGTCGATGACGCCGATCGCGCGCTGCAGCTCCGCGGTGTCCGCGTACTCGATCACGAGCGCGGCCGGGCCGAACGCCTCGTGGGTGAGCGTCTCCGGGTCCTTCAGGAACTCGGCGGCGCTCGTCGTGAGCAGGCTCGGCGCCGGGGCGTCGCCGCCCTCGCCGCCGGCGACGACCGAGACGCCCTCGTGGCCCGCCAGCTCGTCGAGCGCGCCCGCGTAGCCGCGCGCGATCGACTCGTTCAGCATCGGCGCGCCGGCGATCGCGGCCAGGCGGGTCGCCACGAGCGCCGGCAGCGCGGAGCCGGCCGGCACGAACAGCAGCCCCGGCTTCGTGCAGAACTGGCCGACGCCGAGCGTCATCGAGTCCGCGAAGCCGGTCGCGACCTCCTCCGCCTTCGCCGCCGCGGCCGACGGCGTGACGACCGCCGGGTTCACGCTGCCGAGCTCGCCGTAGAAGGGGATCGGCGTCGGCCGCGACGGAGGCGAGGTCGAACAGCGCCCGGCCGCCCTTCAGGGATCCGGTGAAGGCGCCCGCCGCGATCCGCGGATCCGTGATCAGCGCGCGGCCGATCTCCACGCCCGGTGACGAGCGCGAACGTGCCGTCGGGAGCGCCCGCCTCGCGGAGCGCGCGCACGACGACGTCGCCCGTCGCGACCGAGAGCCGCGGATGCCCGGGGTGCGCCTTCAGCAGCACGGGCGTCCCCGCCGCGAGCGCGGACGCGGTGTCGCCGCCGGCGACGCTGAAGGCGAAGGGGAAGTTGCTCGCCGCCCAGATCGCGACGGGGCCGAGCGGCCGGAGCATGCGGCGGAGGTCGGGCCGCGGACCCATGCCCCAGGTCGGATCCGCGTGGTCGATCGTCACCTGCAGGTAGGCGCCCTCGTCGAGCACGTCGGCGAAGAGGCGCAGCTGGAACGTCGTGCGCTTCAGCTCGCCGGTGAGGCGCGGCACCGGCAGGTGGCTCTCCTCCGCGGCGAGCGGGATCAGCCGCTCGGCGTCCGCATCCAGCGCGTCGGCGACCGCGCGCAGCCAGCCGGCGCGCACCGACGGCCGCGTCGCCGCGAGCACCGGCGCCGCGGCGACCGCGGCGTCCAGCAGCGCGTCGAGCTCCGCCTCGGTCGTGTCCGTCACGGTCTCCGTCACGTCCGTCATCGCGATCCTCCTCGTGCCCGCAGGTCCCGGCCGACGACGCGGACCGGGTTGATCAGGGTGCCGATCTGCTCGATCGACACGGTCACGACATCCTCCGCGGCCAAGGTGAATCCCTCCTCGGGGACGATGCCGGTGCCGGTCAGCAGCACCGCGCCCGCCGGGAACGGCATCGCGGCGAACAGCCAGGCGCCGAGATCCGCGAAGTCGCGGGTGATCGTGGCCGTCGACGTGCTGCCCTCGAACACGACCTCGTCGTTGCGGCTGATCGTGAGGCCGATGCCGAACGGGCCGGTCGCCTCCCACGCGGGCACGATCGCGGGGCCGAGCGCGCAGGCGGCCTCGTAGACCTTCGCCTGCGGCAGGTAGAGCGGGTTCTCGCCCTCGATCGACCGGCTGCTCATGTCGTTGCCGGGCACGAAGCCGAACAGCTCCCCGGCGGCGTTGAACACGAGGCCGAGCTCGGGCTCGGGCACGTCCCAGTCGGAGTCGGCGCGGATGCCGACGGGCTCGCCCGGCGCGACGACCCGCCCGGCCGTCGACTTGAAGAACACCTCGGGCCGCTCGGCGACGTAGACGCGGTCGTAGATCGACGCCTCGGTGGACTCCGCCATCCGCTCGTCGCGGCTGCGCTCGTAGGTGACGCCCGCCGCCCAGACCTCCTGCGCGTCGACGGGCGCGAGCAGGTGGCCCTGCACCGGGTCGCCGGATGCGCCGTCGATCCGCGCGCGGGCCTCGTCGAGCGGCAGGGCGAGGAGCTCGGCGAGCGTGGCGCCGAGCGGCACGCCGCCGTCCTCGTGCAGCGCCGCCCAGACGGCGCCGCTGCGCGGTCGCGAGCCGGACCAGCCCGGCCATCAGTGGGACTCCCGCGCGACGTCGGACCCGGAGGCGCCGACGAGGAAGTCGAGATCGGCGCCCGTGTCGGCCTGCTGCACGTGCTCGATGTAGAGCCGCTCCCAGCCGCGGGTCGCGCTGGCGAAGCCGGCGACGAGCGCCGCGGACGGCACCCGTCTCGCGAGCTCCTCCTCGGGCACGTCGAGGGTGATCGTGCTGTTCGGCACGTCGAGCACGATCGTGTCTCCGTCCTGGACGAGGGCGAGGGTGCCGCCGGCGGCGGCCTCGGGGGAGACGTGCAGCACCACGGTGCCGTACGCGGTGCCGGACATCCGGCCGTCGGAGATCCGCACCATGTCGCGGACGCCCTGCTGCAGGATCTTCTGCGGCAGCGGCAGGTTCGCGACCTCGGGCATGCCCGGGTAGCCGCGCGGCCCGCAGCCGCGGAGGATCAGCACGGAGTCGGGGGTGACCGGCAGGTCGGGGTCGTCGACGCGGGCGTGGAAGTCCTCGATCGAGTCGAACACGATCGCCTCCCCGCGGTGCGTGAGCAGCTCGGCCGTCGCGGCGGCCGGCTTGATGATCGCGCCGTTCGGTGCGAGGTTGCCGCGGAGCACGGCGATGCCCGCGCCGGCGCCCTCGTCGCCCGCCGCCGGGATGAGCGGCTCCGCGCGGGGCGTGATCACCTCCCGGTTCCAGATCGGCTTGTCGTCGAGGTAGTCCACGAGCGGCTTGCCGGTGACCGTGATCGGCGTCGGGTCGAGCAGGTCGCGCACCTCGGCGAGCACCGCGAGCAGCCCGCCCGCGTTGTAGAGGTCCTCCATCAGGTACTCGCCCGCCGGCTGCAGGTTCACGAGCAGCGGCACCGCGGCGCCGATGCGGTCGAAGTCCTCGAGCGACAGCTCGATGCCGAGGCGCCCGGCGATCGCGAGCAGATGCACGACCGCGTTCGTGGATCCGCCGCACGCGGCGAGCGCGACGATCGCGTTCGTGAACGACCCGCGGGTGATCACGTCGTTGATCGTGCGGCCCTCCCGCACGAGGTCGACCGCGAGCCGGCCCGTCGCGTGCGACGCCTCGAGCAGCCGGGCGTCGGGGGCCGGGATGCCGGCGACCCCGGGGATCGTCATGCCGAGCGCCTCCGCCATGATCGCCATGGTCGACGCGGTGCCCATCGTGTTGCAGTGGCCCTTGCTGCGGATCATCGCCTTGTCGCTCGAGAGGAACGCCTCCCGCGAGAGCGTGCCCGCGCGCACCTCCTCGGAGAGCTGCCAGACGCCCGGTGCCGCAGCCCATCCGCTTGCCGCGGAACATGCCGTTCAGCATCGGGCCGCCCGGCACGACGACCGCGGGTATGCCGACGGACGCGGCGGCCATCAGCAGCGAGGGGATGGTCTTGTCGCAGCCGCCGAGGAGCACGAGGCCGTCGATGGGGTTCGCCCGGAACATCTCCTCCATCGCCATCGCGGCCATGTTGCGCCAGAGCATCGCGGTCGGCCGCACGAGCGTCTCGCCGAGCGAGACGACCGGCAGGTTCAGCGGCACGCCGCCCGCCTCGTGGACGCCGTCCTTCACCGCCTGCGCGACCTCGTCGAGGTGCATGTTGCAGGGCGTGAGATCGGAGGCGGTGTTCGCGATCGCGATCTGCGGGCGCTCGAAGCCCTCGTCCGCGACGCCGCGGCGCATCCACGCCCGGTGGATGTAGCCGTCCCGGTCGTCGCCGCCGTACCACTGAGCGCTGCGGAGGTCCGCCATCGCATCCGTCCTTCCCGGCCGTCGCCGGCCGTGCGTGCAGGTCCGTCAGGGGGTCAGGACGATGCGCCCGGGCGCACCGGCCTTGAGCGCGTCGTACGCCTCGTTCACCTCGGCGAGCGGACGGCGGGCGCCGATCAGCCGGTCGAGGGGGAGGCGGCCGGCGAGGTACAGGTCGAAGATGCGCGCGAGGTCGAGGCGCGGGTTGCGCGAGGCCGTACAGGCCGCCGACGATGCGCTTCTGCCGCTGCACGAGGTCGTTGATCGGCACCTCGACCACGGCCTCGGCGGAGGACAGCCCGATCGCGACGAGCAGCCCCTCGGGTGCGAGGCAGGCGAGCGCCTCGCGCATCGTCGCCGGCCGCCCGACGGCCTCGATGAGCGCCGGCACGCCGCCGCCGGTCAGCGCCACCACCTGCTCGGCGACGCCGCCGTCGCGCGCGTCGATCGTGTGGGTCGCGCCGAGGCTCCTGGCCAGCTCGAGGCGCCCGGGGTCCACGTCGATCGCGAGGATCGGATGCGCCCCCGCCACGACCGCGCCGAGCACCGCCGCGAGGCCGACGCCGCCGACGCCGTAGACCGCGATCGGCCGCCCGGCCGTGCCGGGGACGCCGTTCAGCACCGCGCCGACGCCGGTCACGACGGCGCATGCGGCGATCGCGGCGACCTCCGGCGGCACGCCGTCAGGCACCGGGACGACGCTCGTCTCCGAGACGACGACCTGCTCCGCGAAGCAGGAGACGCCCATCAGGTGATGGATCCGCTCCGCGCCGCGGTGCAGCCGGGTCGTGCCGTCGAAGAGGCCGTTCGTTGTCGCGAACACGCGGCCGTAGCGGCAGAGCACGGGGTTGCCGGCGACGCACGCGTCGCACTCGCCGCAGCGCGGCCGCCAGGTGAGGGCGACCCGCTGCCCGACCGCGAGCCGGCCGCTGGTCGCGGGGCCGAGCGCCTCGACGATGCCGGAGCCCTCGTGGCCGACGACGATCGGCAGCCGCGCCGCCAGGTCGCCGGTCATGTAGTGCAGGTCGCTGTGGCAGACGCCGGCCGCCTCGATGCGCACGAGCACCTCGCCGGGGCCCGGCGGGTCGAGCTCGACGTCCTCGATCGTCAGCGGCTCGCCGGTGGCGCGCAGCACCGCGGCTCTCATGGCAGTCCCGCCGAGCGCGTCATCGGACTCCCCGCCGGTTCGTGGTTCCGCCGGTTTGTGGTCTGCTCCAACGAATCCGGCCCGGTCGACGGTACGGATGCGGTGCCGCGGTCGTCAAGCGGGGCGCCGGTGCGTCGCACCCGCCCGGCGCCGGCGTAGACGTTGAACGAGGTGCCGCGGCTGAAGCCGACGAGGGTGATGCCCGCCTCCTCGGCGAGCTCGGCCGCGAGCGACGACGGCGCGCTCACCGCCGCGAGCACCGGGATCCCGGCCATCCGCGCCTTCTGCACGAGCTCGAACGACGCCCGGCCCGACACCTGCAGCACCGCCTCCGAGAGCGGCAGCCGGCCCTCGCGGAGCGCCCAGCCGACCACCTTGTCGACCGCGTTGTGCCGCCCGACGTCCTCGCGGAGCACGAGCAGGTTCCCCTCCGCGGTCGAACAGGGCCGCCGCGTGCACGCCCCCGGTCGAGTCGAAGAGCCGCTGCTCCGCGCGCAGCCGGTCGGGCAGCGCCGCGAGCACGACGTCGTCGACGACGAAGCCGACGGCGAGGATCGGCCACGCGGATGCGGTCGTCACCGCGTCGATCGAGGCGAGCCCGCACACCCCGCAGGAGCTCGTCGTGTAGATGTTCCGGGCCCGCGCGGCGGCGATCGGCGAGCCCGCCGCCCGGCACGGTCGCGTCGACGATGTTGAAGGTCGGCTCGCCGGAGCGGGCGACGCCGGTCACGACCCGCATCTCGTGCAGGTCCTCGTCCCGCGCGACGACGCCCTCGGAGACGAGGAACCCGGCGACGAGGTCGAAGTCGTCGCCCGGCGTGCGCATCGTCACGCTGAACGACGCGCCACCGACGCGGATCTCGAGCGGCTCCTCGATCGCGAGCACGTCCTCGCGCATCCGAGGGACCTCGCCGGGACGGACGGCGGCTACGCGGCGCCGCGATGCGCGCTTCATACGTCAGAGCCTGCCACCGGATCCTGCACCAGGTCTCGGACGTACGATGCCCGGACGCGGCCGAGGGCGGCCGCGGGGACGGAGCCGCTCATGGCCGATGCGACCGAACGCGCCGAGGCGAACATCGACGAGTCGAGGGTCACCGTCACGAAGCCGAAGAAGCGCGCCGTGGGTGCGCCCGCCGTGCTCCACTCGATGGAGATGGCGCTCGACCAGATGGGGCCGGCCGCACCGCGAAGACGCTGCTGAAGGTCAACCAGGTCACCGGCTTCGACTGCATGGGCTGCGCCTGGCCCGATCCCGCGCACCGCCGGCACACCGCCGAGTTCTGCGAGAACGGCGCGAAGGCCGTCGCCGAGGAGGCCACCACCCGCCGCGTGCCGCCGGCGTTCTTCGCCGCGCACCCGGTCGCGGAGCTGGAGGACTGGGACGACTTCGCGCTCGGCAAGCAGGGCCGGCTGACGCATCCGATGCTGCTCGAGGCGGGCGACACCCACTACCGCCCGGTGTCGTGGGAGCGCGCCTTCGACGTGATCGCCGACGAGCTCGACGCCCTCGACAGCCCCGACGAGGCCGTCTTCTACACCTCGGGCCGCACCTCGAACGAGGCCGCGTTCCTCTACCAGCTGTTCGCGCGCGCGCTCGGCACGAACAACCTGCCCGACTGCTCGAACATGTGCCACGAGTCGAGCGGCGCCGCCCTCGGCGAGACCATCGGCATCGGCAAGGGCTCCGTCACGCTCGTCGACATCGAGACCGCCGGCCTCATCCTGATCGCCGGGCAGAACCCGGGCACGAACCATCCGCGGATGCTCACCTCGCTGGAGAAGGCGAAGAAGCAGGGCGCCGTCATCGTCGCGGTGAACCCGCTGCGCGAGGCGGGCCTGCTGCACTTCGACAACCCGCAGACGGTGAAGGGGATGGTGTTCCGCGGCACGGACCTCGCGGACACGTTCCTGCAGATCAAGCTCGGCGGCGACCAGGCGCTGTTCCAGGCGCTCGGCAAGGTGCTGATCGAGCTGGACGCGGCAGCGCGGCGGCGGCGTGCTCGACCACGACTTCATCTCCCACTACACGCAGGGCTTCGAGGCGTACCGCGACGCGATGGCGGCGCTCGACTGGGCCGACGTCGAGGAGGCGACGGGGCTGACGCGGAAGCAGATCCGCAAGGTCGCCGAGCTGATGGCCGCTTCGAAGGGCAACATCGTCTGCTGGGCGATGGGGCTCACCCAGCACAAGCACTCCGTCGCGATGCTCCGCGACGTGGTCAACCTGCTGCTGCTGCGCGGCGACATCGGCAAGCCGGGCGCGGGCCTCTGCCCGGTGCGCGGCCACTCGAACGTGCAGGGCGACCGCACGATGGGCATCTGGGAGCAGATGCCGGCGGCCTTCCACGACAAGCTGGACGCCGAGTTCTCCTTCTCCTCGCCGCGCGAGCACGGCGTCGACACCGTCGGCGCGATCCGCGGCATGCGGGACGGCACGATCAAGGTCTTCGTCGGGATGGGCGGCAACTTCGCGAAGGCGACGCCGGACACGGCCGCGACCGAGGCGGCGATGCGCTCGCTGCGGCTCACCGTGCAGGTGTCGACGAAGCTGAACCGCTCCCACATCGTCACCGGCCGGCGCGCCCTCATCCTGCCGACGCTCGGCCGCACCGAGAAGGACGTGCAGGCGACCGGCCCGCAGATGGTCACCGTCGAGGACTCGATGAGCATGGTGCACGAGTCGCAGGGCAGCCTGAAGCCCGCGAGCCGGCACCTCCGCAGCGAGGTCGCGATCGTCGCGGGCCTCGCCGAGCGGGTGCTGCGCGACCGCGCCGACACCGCGAAGGTCGACTGGCGCGGCCTCGCCGGCGACTACCGGCGCATCCGCACGCACATCGAGCACGTGGTCCCGGGCTTCGACGCCTACGAGGAGAAGCTCGGGATGCCGGGCGGGTTCGTGCTGCCGCACGGCCCGCGCGACCACCGCACCTTCGCGACCGACACCGGCAAGGCGAAGTTCACGGTCGAACGAGCTCGAGTACCCGAAGGTGCCCGAGGGGCGGCTGATCCTGCAGACGCTGCGCGCCCACGACCAGTACAACACCACGATCTACGGCAAGGACGACCGGTACCGCGGCATCCACGGCGGCCGCAAGGTGGTGCTCGTGAACGCGAAGGACCTCGCGGCGCGCGGCCTCGCCGACGGCGACCTCGTCGACCTCGTGTCGGAGGCGCCCGACGGATCGGAGCGGCGGGCGGAGGGCTGGCGCACGGTCGCCTACAACACCCCGGCCGGATGCGCGGCGGCCTACTACCCCGAGACGAACGTGCTCGTGCCGCTCGACTCCGTGGCGGACACGAGCAACACGCCCGACCTCGAAGAGCCTCACCATCCGCCTGGAGCGCGCCGCCGTCCCCGTCCCCCGCCTGATCCGTCCCGCGGGGGAGCACTTCAGCAGGACGAAATCGCTTCAGCAGGACGAAATCGCCTGTTCTCGTCCTGCCGAAGTGAATATGTCCTGCTGTGGTGCTCGGGCGAACGTCACCAGGGGAGAGGGATGCAGCGGACCGGGGTGCCCGCAGGGCACCCGCCGGGCGGGACGACGGCGAGCACGTCGGCCGCCGCGAGGCCGCGGAGCATGTTCGGGCGCACCGCCGCCGCCGGCACGAGACCCGCGGATGCGCGTCGTGCCGGCAGCACGGAGGTGCCGCCGGGCCAGCCGGGCAGCTCAACGGCCGCGGGCGCGGTCGGCAGCGACGCCACGGCCGCGCCGGTGAGGGCGGCGAGCAGCGGCGGCAGGAACGACAGCAGCACGACGACGGCGGCGAGCGGGTTGCCGGGCAGCGCGAGCAGCGGGCGGCCGTCGTCGAGCCGGACCAGCAGCGCCGGATGCCCCGGGCGCATCGCGACGCCCTCGAACACCGTCTCGGCGCCGCACGCCGCGAGCGCCTCGCGGAGCCGGTCCGCGCCGGAGCGGCCGGTGCCGCCGACCGTCACGACGACGTCGGCCGTGCTGCCGCGGATCGCCGCCTCGATCGCCGCCGGGTCGTCGCCGCAGCGGAACGTCGTCGCCGTTCCCGCTCCGAGGCCCGCGAGCGCGGCGGGGACCATCGTGCCGAACGCGTCCCGCACCCGACCCGGCCCCGGCATGCCCGAGAGCACCACCTCGTCGCCGGTGAGCACCGCCGTGACCGCCGGCGCCCGCCGCGCGCTGCACCTCGTCGAGGCCGGCGACCGCCAGCATCGCGAGGTGCGCGGGGGAGAGGCGCGTGCCCGCGGCGACGAGCACGCTGCCGGCGTCCGCCTCCTCGCCCGCGCGGCGGATGTGGGCGCCGGGCCTCGGCGCCTCGGCGGTGAGGGCGCCGTCCGTGCACGGATCCGCGTTCCACCGGCACGACGGCCGACGCCTCCCGCGGCACCGCGCCGCCCGTCACCACCACCGCCGCGCCATGCTCCGGCAGCGCCGTGCCGGTGGGGACGAGCCGCCACGGCGGCGCCCCGCGGACCACCCAGCCGTCCATCGCGGAGGAGTCGTAGTGGGGGAGCGGCCCGGGCGCGAGCACGTCGGCCTCCGGCACCGCATGGCGTGCGGCGGCGAGGGGGAGCGCCGCCGCGGGCAGCGGGGCGAACGGCGTGCAGCGCGAGCGTCGCGTGCCGCGTCCCAGTCGAGCGGGCCGGTCACCGCGGGACGGCGGCCCTCGCCGTCGCGATCGCCGCCGCGACGTCCTCCGAGGATCCGCCCGCGCGCCCGGCGGCGTAACCGGCGAGGAACGTGGTGATCGGTGCGGCCGGCCGGACCACGTTGTGCGCCGCGAGGCCGGCGAGCCCGAGGATCGCGTCGCGCACGGGCGGCACGTCGTCGAGCCCGTAGGCGATGCACAGGGTGGTCCACCATCGTCGAGCCGGACCTCGACGTCGTCGTCGGTCATGCGTTCCTCCTCGGCACGGATGCCGTCACCGTACTTCCGCAGGCTGGAAGGCGACCGCCGGGTCCCGGGCGGTTGCGGCCCGGGCGGGCGCGCCCGCCCGGATCCGCCGTTTCGCGCGGCGCCGTGAAGCCGGCGGGCGGTTGCGGGCCGGCGGTCAGCGGGGGAGCCGCGCCGAGCCGCCCTCGGCGGCCGCGACCGCGTCGCCGACCTGCAGCGACCAGCCGCGGCCCGGGCCGGTCGCGACGACCGCGTCGTCCGTCGTCTCGACCGTGAAGGTCGCGTCGCCGACCCGCACCGTGCGGGTGCCGGCGGCGCCGGGGAACGCGCGCAGCGTCAGGCCGTCGAGGTGGTCCGTGTCGGGCCGGTCCTCGCGCGCGCCCAGCGGCAGCACGGCGCCCTCGCGCACGTACAGCGGCAGGCGACTCGAACCCGTGGCGCTCCCGGCGCCAGCCGCCGCCGGTCACCCGTTCGCCCGTGAGCAGGCGAGGTCCAGGTGCCGGCCGGCAGGTAGAGCTCGACCTCGCCCGACTCGGTGAACACGGGCGCGACGAGCAGATCCGGGCCGAGCAGGTACTGCCGGTCGAGGTAGGCGCTCGTCGGGATCGTCCGGGAACGCGAGCACCATCGGCCGCATCACCGGCAGCCCGGTGGCCGCCGCCTCGCGCCCGGCCTCGATGAGGTACGGCGCGAGCCGGTTCTTCAGCTTCGCGAAGCGGCGCGTCACCCGCACGGCGCTGCCCTCGGCCGTCCTCGTCGTCGTCGAACAGCCACGGCACCCGGTACGAGTCGGAGCCGTGGAACCGGCTGTGGCTCGACAGCAGGCCGAACGGCGTCCAGCGCTTGAAGACCGCCGCATCCGGCGTCCCCTCGAAGCCGCCGATGTCGTGGCTCCAGAACCCGAAGCCGCGACAGCGACGAGGGAGAGCCCGCGCGCGCAGCGTCTCCGCCATCGAGCTCGAAGGTCGAGGTCGAGTCGCCGCCCCAGTGCACCGGGTGGCTCTGGCCGCCCGCGGTCGCCGACCGGGCGAAGAGCACGGCCTCGCCCGTGCCGCGCTCCTCCTCGAGCAGCTCGAAGCACCGCCGCGTTGTAGAGCATCGGGTAGAGGTTGTGCATCCGGGCCGGATCGGAGCCGTCGCGTAGACGACGTCGAGGGGGATGCGCTCGCCGAAGTCGGTCTTGAACGCGTCGACGCCCTGCCGCAGCAGCGCCCGCAGCTTCTCCTGGTACCACGCGACGTCGCGTCCGTCGTTCGTGAAGTCGACGATCCCCATCCCGGCCTGCCAGAGGTCCCACTGCCAGACGCTGCCGTCCGGCGCGCTTCAGCAGGTAGCCCGCGGCGGCTGGCCTCCGCGAACAGCGCCGAGCGCTGCGCGATGTACGGGTTGATCCAGACGCAGACCTGCAGGCCGCGCTCGTGCAGGCGCCGGAGCATCCCCTCGGGGTCCGGGAACACGCGCGGCGTCCCAGGTGAAGTCCGACCAGTCGAACTCGCGCATCCAGAAGCAGTCGAAGTGGAAGACCGATGAGCGGCAGATCGCGGTCGCGCATGCCGTCGAGGAACGAGTTCACCGTCGCCTCGTCGTAGTCGGTGGTGAAGCTCGTGCTCGAGCCACGGCCCGTAGCTCCACGCCGGCACCTCCGCCGGGCGGCCGGTGAGCGCGGTGTAGCGCTCGAGGATCTGCCGCCGGGGTCGATCCCGCGATCACGAAGTACTCGAGCGACTCGCCCGGCACGGAGAACTGCACCCGCTGCGACGGCCTCCGAGCCGACCTCGAAGGACACGTGCCCCGGCTCGTTCACGAAGACGCCGTAGCCGCGGTCGGTCAGGTAGAACGGCACGTTCTTGTACGCCTGCTCGCTGGAGGTGCCGCCGTCGGCGTTCCAGACCTCCACCGTCTGGCCGTTCTTGATCAGCGGCCCGAACCGCTCGCCGAGCCCGTAGACGTGCGTGCCGACGCCGAGGTCGAGCTGCTCGTGCACGTAGCTGCTCGCGACGGGCACGCCGACCGGCGGCCGGTCGACGACCGCATCGGGGGCGAGGCGCACCCAGGCCTGCGACTTCGCGCCGCTGCCGGTGAGCGGCACGCCTCCGGCCGAGAACTCGAGGCTCCAAGGGCGCGCCGCGGGTGACGCGCGCCTCGAGGTCGCCGCTGCGGACGACCGCGTCGACCGTCGTCGTCGAGCCGCACCTCGCCGCTGCCGTCCGCGGGCGCCACGTCGAAGCGGAGCGGCTCCCCGCCGCCTGCGTGATGCACGATCCGGACACGGATGATGCCGGGCAGGTGCGGCGCGACCGTCACCGTGAGCACGGGCAGGTTCAGGGTGTCGCCGCGGGTGGTGATCACCTTCGTCGGCGCGGTCACGACGAGGGCGCCGTCCGGAACGCTCGAGGTCGTACGCCTCGCGGCCGTAGTGCGCCGTCACTCCGGGGCGCAGCAGCCAGAAGCCGTCCGTGAACCGCATGATCCTCCGCTCGCGGCCCGCCTCCTCCAGCGAGGATGAGAAGCGGCCGCTGGGCCACTCTGCCAGACGGCGCGGCGGCAGCAGGGGATTTGTTGTTACTCAATCGTTATTGGTATCAGCCGAACTGGGACTGGGTATTTGCCTAGAGTTCGTGCGTTCCTCGGCGTCGAGGAATGCGCGCGGGTCCGTCCTGGCGCCGACAGAAAACAGGTGACGAAGCCTTGAAGAAATCGATTCTCGGGATCGCGACGGTCGTCGCAACCTCGACCCTCCTCCTCGCAGGCTGTTCGGCCGGTGGCTCCGGTACCTCGAGCAGCTCCAGCGCGAGCGCCAGCAGCGGCGGCGGAACGCGAAGGCCGTCTCGAAGCGCGCCTGCGTGATCCTCCCCGACACCGAGTCCTCCCCCCGCTGGGAGAACGGCGACCGTCCGGCCCTGAACAAGGCGCTCACCGCCGCCGGCTTCACCGCGGACATCCAGAACGCCCACAACAGCACGACCCAGTACGCGACCATCGCGTCCGCCGAGCTCAGCAAGGGCTGCGGCGTCATGCTGCTCGTCGACCTGAACGGTGCCGGCGCGCAGGTGCTCACCAAGGCCAAGGCGCAGGGCGTCCCGGTCATCGCCTACGACCGTCCGATCGCGGGCGCCGACTACTACGTCTCCTTCGACAACACGAAGGTCGGCAACCTCGAGGGTCAGATGATCGTCGACGGCCTGAAGGCCGAGAAGAAGGACCCCAAGACGGCGAAGGTCGTCTGCATGTCCGGTGACCCGACCGACGGCAACGCCGCGTTCTTCCTCAAGGGCGCGACGGACACGATGGGTGCCGCCGGCATCAAGTGCGCCTTCTCCCCGAAGGGCACCTGGGACGCCACGAAGTCCGGCACCGAGTTCGCCCAGGCGTACACGGCGCTCAAGGGCAACATCGACGCGGTCTGGACCGCGAACGACGCGAACAACGCGGCCGTCATCACCGTGCTCGACAAGTACAAGAAGGTCGTCCCGACCTCCGGTCAGGACGCGTCGATCCCGGGTCTGCAGAACATCCTGCTGGGCAAGCAGTACGGCACGGTCTACAAGCCGTACCAGCTCGAGGCGGGCCAGGCGTCGCAGGTCGCCATCGACCTGCTGAAGGGCCAGAAGCCGACCGCTCCGACGTCGCAGAACGGCGTGCCGGCGTTCCTCGAGACGCCGATCCTCACCACCGCGACCGGCATCGAGAAGGTCGTCCAGGACGGCAACGCCACTGCCGCCGCGATCTGCACGGGCAACGTCGCAGCCGCCTGCACCAAGTACGGCATCAAGTAGTCCGTCTGGAATCCCCGGCCTGCGGGTCCCGTCGCGCCTTCGAGGTGTAGCGGGGCCCGCAGGCTTCCCGTATGTTCGCGACCGCGCCGAACGGCACGGGATCGGAAGGAGTGGGCATGGTCGCCCCGATCATCGAACTGAGAGACATCCGCAAGAGCTTCGGACCCGTCGAGGTGCTGAAGGGGGTGAACCTCAAGGTCTATCCCGGTGAGGTCAGCGCCCTCGTCGGCGACAACGGTGCCGGCAAGTCGACCCTGATCAAGGGGCTCGCCGGTGTGCAGCCCTACGACGCCGGCGAGATGCTCGTCGAGGGTCAGGTCGTGTCCCTGACCACGCCGACGCAGGCGTCGAAGCTCGGCATCGAGGTCGTCTACCAGGACCTCGCGCTCTGCGAGAACCTCGACATCGTCCAGAACATGTTCCTCGGCCGCGAGGAGACCCACCAGGGCACCCTCAGCAACGGCGAGATGGAGAAGCACGCCTCCACGACGCTCGGCTCCCTGTCCGTCCGCACCATGAAGTCGGTGCGGCAGAAGGTCTCGTCCCTGTCCGGCGGACAGCGGCAGACGGTCGCCATCGCCCGCGCGGTGCTGCAGAAGGCCAAGGTCGTCATCCTCGACGAGCCGACCGCCGCGCTCGGCGTCGCCCAGACGGAGCAGGTGCTGAACCTCGTCCGCCGGCTCGCCGACCAGGGTGTGGGCGTGCTCATCATCAGCCACAACATCGCCGACGTCTTCCAGGTCGCCGACCACATCAACGTGCTCTACCTCGGCACCATGGTCGCGGAGCTGAAGACCAAGGAGACGAACAACAACGACGTCATCGGCTACATCACGGGCCTGAAGTCGTCGGAGCCGAGCCTCGAGGGAGCAGCCCGATGACCGCGACGGAGAACAAGGTCCCGGATCCGGAGCTCGCGGCCGCGATCGACACGGCCGGCGGTGCGACGCCTCCCGGGATCGCGACCGGCTACGAGGGCTCGATCTCCGACCAGATCCGCGCCTACATCTCCCGGGTGCGCTCGGGTGAGATGGGGATGCTGCCCGCCATCGGCGGCTTCATCGTGCTCTGCGTCCTGTTCCAGTTCCTGAGCGGGGGCGACTTCCTCGGCCTGCTGAACGTCGCGAACCTCATCACGCAGACCGCGTTCCTCGCGATGCTGGCCGTCGCGCTGGTGTTCGTGATCCTGCTCGCCGAGATCGACCTGTCCGCCGGTGTCACCGCCGGTGTCGGCATGGCCGTGTTCGTCCAGCTGAACGACGCGATGAAGATCTCCTGGCCGATCGCGCTGCTCGTGTCCCTCGCCGTCGGCGTCGTCATCGGCCTCTTCATCGGCTACTTCGTGGCGAAGGTCGGCATCCCGTCGTTCGTCGTCACCCTGGGTCTGTTCCTCGGCTTCCAGGGCCTGCAGCTCATCCTGCTCGGCAACGGGAACTCGTACCGGATCACCGATCCGTCGATCCTCGCGATCGAGAACAGCAACATGCCGGCATGGGCGGGCTGGGCGATGTGGGTCGTGATCGTGGTCGTCTCGCTCGGCAAGCGCGTTCTACGACCGCAGCCGCCGGCTCCGCGCCGGGGTGCCGGTCCGCGCGCTCAGCCTGCTGTTCATCCGCGTCGCGATCATCGCGGTCGTCGTCGGCGTGCTCGTGTACCTGCTGAACCAGGACCGCTCCGTGTCCGTCGTCTCGGTCTCCGGCGTGCCGATCGTCGTCCCGATCGTCGTCGCCATCCTCTGGGTCGCGACGCAGGTGCTCGACCGCACCCGCTGGGGCCTGCACCTCTACGCCGTCGGTGGCAACCCCGAGGCCGCGAGGCGCGCGGGCATCAACGTCGCGGCGATCCGCATCTCCGCCTTCGTGCTCTGCTCGACCCTCGCGGTCGTGTCCGGCCTCTTCCAGGCCAGCGAGGTCGGCGTCGTCGGTTCGAGCTTCGGCCAGACCGACGTCCTGAACGGCGTCGCTGCGGCGGTCGTCGGCGGCGTCAGCCTCTTCGGTGGCCGCGGCCGCCTCATGCAGGGCGTGGTCGGTGCGCTCGTGATCACCGCGATCACCAACGGCCTCGGCCTGATGAGCCTGCCCGGTGGCGTGAACCTGCTGATCACCGGCGGCGTGCTGATCCTCGCGGCGACGGTCGACGCCGTCTCCCGCAAGCGGGCCGGCGCGTCGCTCGCGCGCGTCTGAGCGCGTCGTCGCAGCACCGCGAAGGCCCGGGTCGACGTCCGTCGGCCCGGGCCTCGCGGCGTGCGCGCCGATAGGGTCGGCCGGTGGGCACCGGAGGCGACGTGCGGCTGCTCGGGGCCGCGGACGTGCGGCGCCTCGCGGACGCGCTCGACGTCGCGCCGACGAAGCGGCTCGGCCAGAACTTCGTCCACGACGGCAACACGGTGCGCCGCATCGTGCGGCTCGCCGAGGTCGCGCCGGGCGAGCTCGTGCTCGAGATCGGGCCGGGCCTCGGATCGCTGACGCTCGGGCTGCTCGAGGCGGGCGCCCGCGTCGATCGCGGTGGAGCTCGACCGGCGCCTCGCGGAGGCGCTGCCGGGCACGGTCGCCGACCTCGCGCCGGCCGCGGCCGGCATCCCTCACCGTCGTCGCCGGCGACGCGCTCCGGGTCGACGTGCCCGGGCGAGCCGGTGCGGCTCGTGGCGAACCTGCCGTACAACGTCTCGGTGCCGGTGCTGCTCCGGCTGCTCGCGGACGTGCCGTCTCTCGCCACCGCGGTGGTGATGGTGCAGGCCGAGGTGGGGGAGCGGCTCGCGGCGCCGCCCGGCTCGAAGGTGTACGGCTCGCCGAGCGTGAAGGCGGCCTGGTACGGCCGGTGCACGATCGCGGGCACCGTCGGCCGGAGCGTGTTCTGGCCGGTCCCGAACGTCGACTCCGTGCTCGTGCGGTTCGACCGCGGCCCCTCCCGCGGCGACGCGGCGGCGCGGGACAGGGTGTTCCGCCTGGTCGACGCGGCGTTCGCCCAGCGTCGCAAGACGCTGCGGCAGGCGCTCGGCGCCGCGGTGGGCGGACCGGCGGCCGCGGATGCGCTGCTCACCGCCGCCGGCATCGATCCGTCCGAGCGCGGCGAGCGGCTGTCGGTCGACGACTTCGTGGCGCTGCGCGGCGCGACCGCGGCCGAGCCCGTCTCTGCCCGAGCCCGTTCCTGCCCAGGGGCTGAAGGCTCCGTCAGCCGGAGCTCCTGGATGGCGCGACCGTCCATGCGCGTCCGGCGCATACACTCGCCTGCTCCGGCCACGCGCCGGGTCGGCAGCACCGTCGGGTGCGTCGTCGACCGTGCTGCATGGCTCCGTTCGAACAGCCCAGGGCCCTGAGCGCGCAGACCCCGGCGAGGCGCGCGTCGGCCGCTCCTGGGTGAGCACCGCCTGGCGCTGGCCGCCGTCGCGCTGCTCGCGAGCATCGACCTGCACTCCCGAAGAGCGACCAGGTGAACCGGGCGCTGCCGTTCGTGCAGCACCGACCAGAGCGTAGACGTTCGGCAGCGACGACACCGCGATCGTCGCGCGGCGCTGGCCGGAAGTCCTTCAGGGCCGCGTCGAACTGCGCCGTGAAGGTCGCGGTCGTCGTCATCGTCGAGACGCTCGAGGTGCAGACGTCGTTGGCGCCCATCTGCACGGTCACCGCGTCGGCGTTCTGCGCCGCGGCGTTCGCAGCTGGCCGTCGAGGGCGGCCATCTTCGCCCCGGTCACCGCGTCGTTGTAGCCGTGACGCCCCCGCCGAACCGGCTGAGGACGCTGCCACCCGTGTCGGTGCCGGTCGCCCAGGACTCGGCGGGGTCGTCCTTCAGGAAGTGCGAGCCGTTCACGTCGAAGGCCGGGTGATCGAGTCGCCGTGGCGGCGAGGACCGCGGGCTGGGGGCGGCGAACGCGGTGGCGCGGCAGCAGGCCGCGGCGACGAGAGCGGAGAGGAGCGGGACGACGGTGCGTAAGCGCATGCGCCATCTCCTTCGATCGATGCGCCGCATCATCCTCCGCCCCGGCGTCTCGCGCATCAGGGTTTTCCGGTGCTCCCGCCACGTGTGGCCGCCGGGACCGAGGGGGACTCATCCGGCCACCCGCGACGCTTCGCTAGGTTGGGCGGGTGACTTCCGCCCGGCACGTCGTGCAGGCGAAGGCGCCCGGCAAGATCAACCTCTTCATGCGCGTCGGCGCCGCGATGCCGGACGGGTACCACGACGTGGCCACCGCGTACCAGGCCGTCGGGCTCTTCGAGGAGCTGCGCGCCGAGGCCGACGACGGGCTCAGCCTCGTCTTCACCGGCCCGATCGCGACGACGGGCCTGCCGGTCGACGGCCGGAACATCGTGATCCGGGCCGCGCACCTGCTGCAGGCGCGCACGGGCCACCGGGGCGGCGCCCGGATGCAGGTGCTGAAGCGGGTGCCGATCGCAGGCGGCATGGGCGGTGGTTCCGCGGATGCGGCGGCGGCGCTGGTCGCGCTCGACGCGCTGTGGGGCCTCGGCCTGTCCAGGGAGGAGCTCCTCGAGCTCGGCGCGGAGCTCGGCGCGGACGTGCCCTTCGCGCTCACGGGTGGCACCGCGATCGGCACGGGCCGCGGCGACGAGCTGAGCCCGGCGCTCGCCAAGGGCACCTTCCAGTGGATCATCGCGCTCGCCGACGCGGGGCTGTCGACGCCCGAGGTGTACGCCGCACTCGACGAGCACCGGCTGCGGCACGCGGCGGACATCCTGCCCGTCGGAGCGCCCTCGATCGATCCCGCGGTCTTCGCGGCGCTGCGGGCCGGTGACCCGCACATGCTCGCCGAGTCGCTGCACAACGACCTGCAGGCGGCGGCGCTGCACCTCCGGCCGGAGCTCGGCGAGGTGCTCGAGCTCGGGGAGCGCAACGGCGCGCTCGCCGGGGTGGTCTCCGGATCCGGTCCGTCGATCGCGTTCCTGACCGCGGACCTCGACTCGGCGCTGTCGCTGCAGATCGCGCTGTCCGCCGCCCGGCTCACCGTGCTGCGCGTGACGGGCCCGGCGCACGGCGCCCGCGTCGTCTCCTAGTCCGGAGCACCTCGGCAGGCCGGATGCGCTTCGGCAGGCCCCTGGTTCGACCAGGGGCCTGCCGAAGCGCTCGTGGCCTGCCGAAGCGCTGGCAGCCGCCGAGGTGCTGAGGCGCCGCCGGGAGCACGACGACGCCCCGTCGCCCGCCCCTGCTGTGGGGAGCGGACGACGGGGCGCCGTCGTGCTGTGGTGTTCCGGCCCGTTCAGGCCGTCAGTGCGGTGACGAGGATCACTTGGCGGTGATCTTGGCGATGCCGACCTTGAGCTGGTCGGTCACCGCGGTGGTGCCGAACGTCTTGTCGAGCAGCGCGGCCGCGTCGGTCGAGATGTAGACCGTGGTGCCCTCGAGCACCGCGTTGCCCGCGGCGTCCTTGTAGAGGGGCTTCAGGGTGGTGCCGTCGAGGCGGAACAGGTCCGCGCCCTTGACGACCGACTTGCCGTTCAGCGACACGTCGCCCGACGAGGTGGGAGTTGCTGCCCGGGTCGATGACGAAGTTGGTCAGGTCGACCTTCTTGCCGCCGGCGGACAGCGAGATGCCGGAGCCCATGTGGTCGATCTCGCCCTGCACGTAGGGGCGGTAGGACTTCGTGGGGTCGAAGTACTTCACGTTGCCGCCCGTGATCGGGAAGGTGAGCACGCCCGCCTTCGAGAGGGTGGCCGTGCCGACGACGCCCGGGGTCAGCTTCAGGCTCGTGATGCGCCTTGAGGAAGCCGGCGTCGAGCGTCACCTGGGTGTGCTCGCCGCTGAGCGACGGGATCTCGGCGACCGGAGTCGGCGTGGCGGCGGGAGCCGGCGCGGCCGAGGAGGCGGCGCTGGAGCTCTTCGAGCTCGCGGCCGGCGTGGAGGAGTTCGGCTCGGAGCAGCCCGCGAGAGCGGCGACCACGAGACCGGCGGACAGCGCCGCGACGGCGCCCTTGGTGCTGATACGCATGTGACTTCGTTTCCGTTCCGGCCGGGCGAGCCGTCCGGTGGCGGTTCCACCGTTCTCGTCCCGACTCGATGTGAGCAGGTGCACTGAGTTCGGTGACCTGGCCGGATCGGATGGGTGCGGTCAGGTCGCTCTCAGGAACCGGGGTGCCGACGCGCGGCGCCCGGCGGCGGAGCAGCGCGACCGCCACGACGAGGACGAGGACCGCCGCGAGCTCGGCCCGGAACAGCGGCAGCGGCACGTCCGACTGGCCCTCGACCAGCACGAGCGGCAGCGCGAACCACTCCCATCGCCCGGCCGCCGCGGCGAACGCGACGAGCAGCAGGGCGTACCAGGGGTAGCGGGGACTGGTCGAGCAGCAGCGCGCGTCCCGATCACGATCGTCTGACCGGCCCAGGGGTTGCGCGGGATCCGCCCTCAGCAGCACCAGCACGGCGACGACGGCCAGCAGCAGGGCCGCGACGGGCGTCGCGAGCGAGGAGGGCACGAGCAGGGAGACGAGCGCCGACCGGCTGCCGTCGTCGTAGCCCTCCTCGTTCAGGTAGCCCGGGCAGGTAGCCGAGCACGCGGCCGCCGCTCGCGAGCACGTGCGGCACGTAGACCGCGACCACGGTCAGGACCGCCGCCCCGAGGATCCGGACGGGGGAGCGTCTCAGCAGCGGCGGCAGCACGAGCACCGGGAACACCTTCGTGGCGATCGCGAGGCCGAGGACGATCCCTCCGCGGATCGGTGCCCCGCGGATCGCGAGCACGGTGCCGGCGACCGCGAGCATCGTCGCGAGCCCGTCGATGTGCGCGTTCGTCACCGCCTCGGACGCGACGAAGGGGCACCACGCGAACCAGGCCGCCCGGCGCGGGTCGCCACCCGACATGCGCAGGGCCACGAGCAGCAGCACCGTCGTGCCGAGCGCCGCGAGCAGCCCGAGCACCTGCATCGGGGCGTCGGCGACCGAGGGCGGGACCACGGAACGCACCGCGGCGAAGGCCGCCTCGGCGACCGGCGGGTAGATGGTCGGGACGAGCGGCCGGTTGATCGCCGTGCAGATCACGCCGGGCTCGCCGACCTGCGTGGTCGCGCTGCGCCACCCCGGCCGGGCAGCGCACGACGCCGGTCGCGGACGTGGAGCCGGCCGGGAAGAGCCAGTCGGTGCGCAGGTGCTTCAGCGCCGGATCCGCCGGTACGTACCGGTAGGGCGAGACGCCCGAGTCCTGCACGATGCCGTCCCAGGCGTAGCGGGCGGAGTCGGTGCTCGTGTCGGGCGGCCCGGCCAGCGCGGCGAGCCCGATCAGGAGGGCCCCGCCGACCACGAGCGCCGGCACCACCCGCTCCGGCACGGCGCGCAGCAG
Organism: uncultured Actinomycetota bacterium; assembly: GCA_963771645.1. Taxonomy (GTDB): domain Bacteria; phylum Actinomycetota; class Actinomycetes; order Actinomycetales; family Microbacteriaceae; genus Amnibacterium. The sequence goes on from CAVYUH010000003.1 coordinate 189,376, forward strand.
CACCACGGCGGCGGCGAACACCAGCCACGCGGCGCCCTCCGCGAGCAGCCAGCCCGGCCAGTCCGGCCGCAGCACGACGCCGGCGGCCGCGACGACCCCGATGACGCCCGCGAGCGCGAGGATCAGGACGACAACGGACACCGTCCGTGCGGGGGCGTCCGTCACGGTCGTCATCCTGGCATCCTGCGGAGCAGCGACCGGTGGTCCCGCGCCCGTCGTCCGGGCGGAGCGCTCCGAACACCGGTCATGGACGCACGCGAGGGGACAGCCGTGCTCGAGCGGACGTTCGCCCTCGCCCGCACCTCGCTGGCGAGCGGTGCACGGCATCCGCGGACCGCCGTGGTGCTCGGCCGGCTGCTCGGACTGCTGTTCCTCGTCTGCTTCGCAACCGGCCTCTACAGCCACTACATCCAGGAGCCGCTGCCCTGGATGGGCTTCCCGAGCCGCCCGGAGTGGCTCTACCGGGTGAGCCAGGGTGTGCACATCACCGCCGGGATCGCCTGCATCCCCCTGCTGCTCGGGAAGCTGTACACGGTCTTCCCGCTGCTCTTCAAGTGGCCGCCGGCCCGCACGGTCTCGGGCGTGCTCGAGCGCGCGTCCATCGCGCTCTTCGTCGCGTCGTCGCTGGTCCAGCTCGCCACCGGCCTCGTCAACACCTTCCAGTGGTACCCGTGGCCGTTCCCCTTCCGGCAGGTGCACTTCGCGCTCGCCTGGGTGATCGTGGCCTCGCTCGCGATCCACATCGGCGTGAAGCTGCCCGTGATCGCCCGCTGGTGGCGGCGCCGCGACTCGATCGGACCCGACGGCGAGCTGCGGCCCGTCGGCCCGGGCGAGGGCGAGCTCGGCTCGCGTCCGCACGCCGCCGGGGTGACCGGGGCGCTCCAGCGGTGGATCGAGAAGGCACCGCCCGCACCGGATGCCGTGAGCCGGCGCACCGTGCTCGGTGCCGTCGGCGTCGCAGCCGGTGCCGCGGTGGTGCTGACGGCGGGGCAGAGCGTGCCGCTGCTCGCACCCCTGAACGTCTTCGCGCCCCGGCAGCAGCGGCTCGGCCCGCAGGCGCTGCCCGTGAACAAGACGGCTCGCGCCGCGGGCGTCGTCCCGCAGGCCACCGATGCGGGCTGGGTGCTGACGGTCCGCGCCGGCGACCGCTCCCGCACCCTCTCCCGGGCCGAGCTGCTCGCTCTGCCGCAGACCTCGGTCACCCTGCCCATCGCCTGCGTCGAGGGCTGGAGCGTCTCCGCCGACTGGCGCGGGGTCGCCTTCCGCGACCTCGCCGCCCTCGTCGGCGCATCCGGCCGCGACTTCACCGTCCGCAGCCTCCAGCACGGCGCCTACGCGGAGACCCTGCTGCAGGCGGACTTCGTCGACGACCCGCTCACGCTCGTCGCGCTGCAGCTGAACGGCGCGCCCCTCGACCTCGACCACGGGTACCCGGCCCGGCTCATCGCGCCCGCCCGTCCGGGCGTGCTGCAGACGAAGTGGCTCGCCTCGCTGGAGGCGCGATGAGCCGCCGGATCCGCGTCGCGCGCATCGTGCTGATCGCCGTCGGCGTCCTCGGGCTGGCCGTCGGCGCCGCGTTCCTCGTGACGACGGTGCGGCCGAAGGGGCTCACGGGCCTCGCGGTGTGGCTGGCGGCGGCGATCGTGCTGCACGACGGGATCCTCGCGCCGCTGGCGTTCCTCGCGAACCGGCTCCTGCGGGGCGTCGGCCGGCGGGTGCCGGCCGCCGTGCTCGCCGTGCTGCAGGTCACCGTCGTCGTCGGCGTGGTGATGACCCTGATCGTGCTGCCGGAGATCCGGGCCAAGCAGCTCGGGCCGCGGAACCCCTCGGTCCTGCCGTTCGACTACGCGCTGCGGCTCGGCGTGCTCTGGGCCGTGCTCGCCCTGCTCGCCGCCGGCGTGTGCGCGCTGCTCCTGGCGAGGTCGCAGCGGATCCGAGGGTCGACGCGGTAGGCCGGATGCTCGCGGTGCCGTCCGTGCACCGGGGGAGGAGCGGTCGTGCACCGATCGATCGTCGTGCTCGGAGCTCTCGCGCTCCTGCTGACCGGGTCGCGCGGAGCAGCGCCGGCGGCGCCGCCGCCGCCACCTCGATGCCGGCACGGATCCCGGTCTCGATGTCGCCGACGCCGTCGGGACCCGCGTCGGCGATGCCGACCCCGTCCGGGCTCCCCGGCGCTCGTGCAGCTCACCGTGCATCACGGGTCCCCTCCGGCCGGCGTGCGGCGCGGGCCGGCATGGGAGCCGGTGTCGACGCCGATCGCGTCGTCCACCTCCGTGCAGATCGCCTGGGAGGGCACCCCGTCGCCCGGCTGCGGTGCCGTGCGTGACGTCTGGGTGCGCGAGACGTCGACCTCGGTCGTGATCGACCTCGTGCGCGGCACCCGCACCGCCGGCATCATGTGCCCCGCGCTGATCGTGCCGCAGCGGGCAGAGGTGCCCCTGCCGTCCGCGCTCGGATCGCGGGTGCTGCAGCAGGACGCCGCGTCCGCCGGGGTGCAGATCGGCCCGGCGCCGACGACGGCGACGACCGCGTCGGCGGGCTGAGGCTCAGGCCGCGCGAACGAGGCGGGTGAAGCGGCGGCCGCCCGCGGTCCATGCGCCGGCGGGGCGGAAGCCCTCCGCAGCCTCGAGCAGCGGGACCTCGCCGACCTCCGCCCAGGCGAAGGCCTCGCTCTCGGTGCCGAGGTCGTCGACGAGGGTGCTGAGCGAGACCGTGTCCCGATGCGGATCCGCGTGGGTCTCCACGACGAGCGCGCCGCCGATCGTGAGCAGCTCGCGGCAGCGGGCGAGCAGCCCCGCCACGTCGCCGCCGATGCCGATGTTGCCGTCGAGCAGCAGGGCCCCCGACCAGCGGCCCTCGTGCGGCAGCCGGCCGAAGACGGAGCGGTGCAGCACGGGCAGCCCGGCGTCGCGGCAGTGCGCGACCGCCGCGGCCGACACGTCGACCCCGAGGGCGGCGAGGCCCGCGTCGAGCGCGGCCCTGACCATCCGCCCGGGGCCGCAGCCGATGTCGAGCACCGGTCCGGCGAGCCCGATCAGGGTGGTGAGGTCGGCGGCGTCCGGATCGTCCGCCCAGCGCTCGGCGGCCATCCGGCGCCGGTCCTCGCCGGAGACGAGGTAGAGCGGCGCGGTCGCCGCGGAGCGCCGCGGCCCAGGGCTCGCCGCCGCCCTGGCCGAACCAGCGGGCGCCAGCAGGGGCGGGAGGACCGCGGTCACGCGGCGTCCTCGAGCCGGCGGAGGACGAGGTCGGCGAAGGGCGTGCCGGGCACGAGCGCCGGCGACCTCGCGGGCGGTCTAGGCGGTGTCGACGTCGGTGAGCCGCGGGAGGTCCGTGACGCGCAGCCCGGCGGCGACGAGCCGCCGCCGCTGCAGCGCGCCGGTCCACGGCACCGACATGGGCACGCCGGCGATCAGCGCGCCGTCCGGCGCGTCGAGGCCGAGCGCCCAGAAGCCGCCGTCGGTCGCCGGGCCGAACCACGCATCCGCGCCCGAGTCGTCGGCGAGCGTCGCGGAGAGCAGCTCGGCGTCGACCTGCGGGGTGTCCATGCCGATCAGCAGCGTGCGGTCGTCCATGGCGTCGAAGAGCGCGGCGAGCCGCACGTCGAGCGTGCCCGTGGGCTGGGGGAGCACCTCGAAGTCGCAGCCGGCCGGCGGGCGGCCGTCGAGGAAGAGCACGTGCGGTCCGCGCGGACGCGGGCCGCGGCGTCGAGGGTGGCCGCCAGCGAGACCGCGGCGACCTCTGCGGCCTGCTCCGGGGTCAGGGCGGGCGTCAGCCGGGTCTTGACCCGGCCGGGCACGCATTCCTTGGCGATGACGACGAGCGTGCTCATGTCTGTGGATTCGGATCCGGACGCGGATCCGATGGGTGCGTGCGGTGCGTGTCGGCCGAATGCGTCCTGAGCAGTCGCTGCATGTCGTAGATCGCCGTCAGCGTGCCGCGGATCGTGCCCGTGACCTTCGATCGGCCCACCCGAGGGCGGTAGTCGACGTCGAGCTCGGCGACCCGCCAGCCGGCGTCGCTCGCCGCGAGCAGCATCTCGAGCGGGTAGCCGCTGCGCCGGTCGGCGAGGCCGAGCGCGACGAGCGGCGCCCGGCGCGCGACGCGCATCGGGCCCGAGGTCGTGCACGGGGACGCCGGTGGTCGCGCGGATCGCGGGCGGCGAGCAGGCGGTTCGCGAGCCGGGCGTGCACCGGCCAGGCGCCGCGGCCGACGGGGCGCCGCCGGCCGAGCACGAGGTCGGCCTCGCCGGTCAGCACGGGCTCGGCGAGCCGCGGCAGATCGGCAGGATCGAGGGACGCGTCGGCGTCGCAGATCGCGACGAGCTCCGCGGTGGCGGCCAGCACGCCGGCGTGCACCGCCGCGCCGAAGCCGCGCCGCGGCTCGTGCACGACGAGCGCGCCGAGCTCCGCGGCGACCTCGGCGGATCCGTCCGTGGAGCCGTTGTCGACGACGATCGCCCGCCAGCCCTGCGGGACGCGTGACGAGCACCCATGGCAGCGCGCGGCCTCGTTCAGGGTCGGCAGCACGACCTCGCCGAGCGTCATCGGACCGCCGCCCGCAGCGGGGCGGACGCGAACTCGGCGACGCCCTGCTCGAAGCGGCACCGGATCCGGCACGGCGAGCTCGGCGCGCAGCCGGGCGGACGAGGCGGTGATGTGCCGCACGTCGCCGAGCCGGTAGCCGCCGGTCACGACCGGGGGCGGGCCGCCGCGGGCCGCCGACAGCGCGGTGGCGAGGTCGAGGATCGTGTGCACGACGCCGCTGCCGACGTTGAACGCGCGCACGGTGCCGGGCTCGGCGTCCGCGGTCCAGCCGAGCGCGGCGGCGTTCGCGGCGGCCACGTCGCGCACGTGCACGAAGTCGCGGCGCTGGCCGCCGTCCTCCAGCACCGTCGGCGCCTCGCCGCGCTCCAGCTGCGAGCGGAACAGGGAGGCGACGCCCGCGTACGGCGTGTTCTGCGGCATGCCCGGCCCGTAGACGTTGTGGTAGCGCAGGGCCGCCACCCGGCCGCCGGTCGCGCGCGCCCAGGCGCTCGCGAGGTGCTCCTGGTGCAGCTTCGTCGCGGCGTAGACGTTCCGCGGATCCAGCGGGGCGTCCTCGGTCACGAGCTCGGGCGCGAGCGGCGCGCCGGTGACGGGGTCCCGCGGCTCGAAGCGGCCGGCCTCGAGGTCCTCCACCGGTCGCGGCGGGACCGCGATCGGCCCGCGGCTCGAGCGGTAGGCGCCCTCGCCGTAGACGACCATCGACGAGGCGAGCACGAGCCGGCCGATGCCCGCGCGCCGCATCCCGGCGAGCAGCACGGCGGTGCCGAGCCCGTTGCTCGCGACGTAGTCGGGGGCGTCGTCGAAGTCGACCCCGAGCCCGACCTTGGCCGCCTGGTGGATCACCGCGTCGACGCCGTCCAGCGCGGCCGCGACGGCGGACGGATCGTCGACGTCGCCGACCACCGTCTCGACGCCTGATGCGGGCGCCGCATCCGCGCCGTGCACGTCGGCGCGGAGGGAGTCGAGCACCCGGACGGTCCGGCCCGCCGCCTGTAGGCGGTCGACGACGGCGCCGCCGATGAAGCCGGCGCCGCCGGTGACGAGCACGACGCCGCTCATGACCGGTCGCGCCCGGCCTGCGCGGGCCGCGCGAGCACCTCGGCGATCGCGTCGGCGGGCACCCCCGCCTCCGTGGCGAAGCCGTCCGGGATGCGCGTGACGATCGCCGCGATCGCCCGGCGGATCACGGGCTGGGCGTCGCGGAGGCGCTGCATCACGAGGGCGGCGCTCACGGCGTCCTCATGGCCGCGCTCCACGGCGGAGTCGCTGTCGGTGACGAAGGAGCAGTTGACGACGCCGATGCCGAGCTCGAGCGCGAGCGGGGTCTCGGGGGCGAGCGTCATGTTGATCGTCGTGCCGCCGGACGCGGCGTGGAACCGCGACTCGGCGCGCGTGGCGAACCGCGGGCCGTCGATGACGACGGTCGTGCCGGTGGGCCGCACGACGACGTCCTCCGCCGAGAGGGCGTCGATCGCGAGCGCGCGCAGCACCGGGTCGAACGGATCCGGGGCGGCCAGGTGCTCGACGCGGTCCTGGTCGAAGAAGGTGCTCGGCCTGCCGCTCGTGCGGTCGAGGTACTGGTCGGGCACCACGAAGACGCCTGGCGCCGCGTCGGGCACGAGGCCGCCGACCGCGGAGGAGGTCACGAGCGCGCGCACCCCGAGCGACGCGAGCGCCCAGACGTTCGCCCGGTAGGGGATGCGGTGGGGCGGGAAGGTGTGCCCGCGGCCGTGCCGGGGCAGGAAGGCCACGCGGCGGCCACCGAGCTCGCCGACGGCGATGGGCGCCGATGGCGGCCCGTACGGCGTCGCCACCTCGATCCGCTCGGCGTCGGTCAGGAGCTCGTACAGCCCCGATCCGCCGATCACGCCGACGGGTGCGGTGTCGTCCAACGGTGCTCCTTCATCCTCTGCGGGAGTCAACCGGACCCCGCTGTGCGTTCGGAGCCGCGCCGTCCTCGGATCGGGGCTGCCTACGCTTGAGCGGTGGCACATCTGATCGGCGCGGAGCGCATCCGGCTCGAGGTGCCGACCCGGGTCGTGCTCGACGACCTCTCCCTCGGCCTCGAGACCGGCGACCGGGTCGGCGTCGTCGGCCGCAACGGCGAGGGCAAGTCGACGCTGCTCGCCCTCCTCGCCGGCACGAAGGAGCCCGACTCCGGCCGGGTCACCCGGCGCGGCGGCGTGACGGTCGGCGTGCTCGGCCAGCAGGACGTCGACGGCACCGGCACGGTGCTGGACCGCATCGTCGGCGGTCGCGAGGAGCACGAGTGGGCGGGTGACCGCCGCATCCGCGACGTGCTGTCCGGGCTGCTCGACGGCCTCGACCCCGCCACGCCGCTCGCCGATCTCTCCGGCGGCCAGCGCCGGCGGGTGGCGCTCGCGCGGCTGCTCGTGTCGGACGACGACGTGCTGTTCCTCGACGAGCCGACGAACCACCTCGACCTGCAGGGCGTGCGCTGGCTCGCCGCCCACCTGAACGCGCGGTGGGGTGCCGGGCAGGGAGCGCTCGTCGTGGTGAGCCACGACCGGTGGTTCCTCGACGCCGTCTGCACGCGGATGTGGGAGGTGCACGACGCGACCGTCGAGGCGTACGAGGGTGGCTACGCGGCGTACGTGCTCGCCCGCGTCGAGCGGGACCGGCAGGCGCGGGCGATCGAGGACCGGCGGCAGAACCTGCTGCGCAAGGAGCTCGCCTGGCTGCGCCGCGGCGCCCCGGCCCGCACGTCGAAGCCGAAGTTCCGGATCGACGCGGCGACCGTGCTCATCGCGGACGAGCCGCCGCCCCGCGACCGCGTCGAGCTGAACCGGCTGGCGACCGCGCGGCTCGGCAAGGACGTGATCGACCTGATCGACGCATCCGCCGGCTACGAGGGCCGGCCGGTGCTCGAGCACCTCGAGTGGCGCATCGCGCCGGGGGAGCGCACCGGCATCCTCGGCCGCAACGGCGCCGGCAAGTCGACGCTGCTCGCCCTGATCGACGGCAGCCTGCCGCCGCTCGCCGGGCGCGTGAAGCGCGGCACGACGGTGCGGGTGCGGCGCCTCAGCCAGCAGCTCGACGAGCTCGATCCCTTCGCGGACGAGCTCGTGCGCGACGTCCTGGGGCGGATGCGCACGGCCTACAAGGTCGGCGACGCCGAGCTGTCGCCCGGGCAGCTGCTCGAGCGGCTCGGCTTCCCGTCGGCGCAGCTGAGCGCGCGGGTGGGGGAGCTCTCCGGCGGCTGGCGGCGTCGCCTGCAGCTGCTGCTCGTGCTGCTCGACGAGCCGAACGTGCTCATCCTCGACGAGCCGACGAACGACCTCGACACCGACATGCTCACCGCCATGGAGGACGTGCTCGACACGTGGCCGGGCACCCTGATCGTCGTGTCGCACGACCGGTACCTCATCGAGCGGGTCACCGACCAGCAGTACGCGGTCGTCGGCGGTCACCTGCGGCACCTGCCGAGCGGGGTCGACGAGTACCTCTCGCTGACGGATGCGGAGGCCGCGGTCCCGGAGCCCGCCGATCGTCGGGGCCGACGTCCGAGGCGATGACCGGAGCCGATCGGCGGGCGCTGGAGAAGGAGCTCACCTCGCTCGAGAAGCGGCTCGCGAAGGCGGAGGAGCGCATCCGCGCCGAGCACGACGCGCTCGCGGCCCACGACCAGGCCGACTACGCGGGGCTCGGTGCGATCACCGCCCGGCTGTCCGAGCGGGAGGCCGAGCGCGACGCGATCGAGCTCGCCTGGCTCGAGGCGGCGGAGCGGCTCGAGCACGCGGATGCGGTCAGCGGCTCCAGCGCAGGAGCCGCGACCCGCTCGTGAGGAGCGACCCGCGACGCCCGGTCGTGCTTCCCGCACACGTCGCGGCTCCCGCGGCGCCCTCGCACCGATCGCGGCACGGATCTCGACGACCTCCGTCGCGGGCGGATCCGCTCTTGCGCAATCGGTCGATCCGTGTAGATTCGCGATACATCGTGTCAAGATATATCGCGTTCAGGAGGACGGCATGACCGACGAGGAATGGTTCATCGAGGGCCCGCGCACCATCGACGTCGAGGGCGTCGACCGCCTGAAGATCGGCCTGATCGGCGGGCAGGTCGACGTCGTGGCGCACGACGAGCCGGGCGCCAGGATCGAGGTGCACTCCGTCTCCGGCCGTCCGCTGCGGGTCGCGGTCAAGGGCGGCCGGCTGGAGATCGACCACCCCCAGCTGCGCTGGGACGACTGGCTCACCACGATGCGGGCGTTCGACTCGAGGGCCCGCGCGGACGTCAGCGTGCTCGTGCCGAGGAGCGTGGCCGTGAAGCTCGGCGTCGTCTCGGCGAGCGCGCTCGTCTCCGGCATCCGCGGCGACGCGGTGCTCAGCACCGTGAGCGGCGACCTCGTCGCGGACTCGCTCGTCGGCGACCTCGCGCTGAACGGGGTGAGCGGGGAGTTCTCGGTGCGCGACCACGACGGCCGCGTCACCGCCCAGACCGTGTCGGGTGCGGTCACGGTGTCCGGGCGCGTCAGCGACTTCTCCTCCGACGGCGTCTCGGCGAACGTGTTCCTCGAGATCGAGGGCGCGCCGCGCAAGATCCTGGTGAACACCGTCTCGGGCTCGGTCACCGCCCGGCTCGACGCCGACATCCGCGCCGAGTACGCGATCACGACCGCGAGCGGGCGGCTGCGGCTGGACGACATCGCCGAGCGGCACGTGCGCGGCCGGTACACCGGTGTCGGCGGCCCCGCCGACGGGCGCACGGTGCCCGTTCCGCGTGAACTCCGTGAGCGGCGACGTGAACGTCGTGCACGCGGTGCGGGCATGAGCGCCCCGGTCTTCGGTCACGGCAAGCTGCGGCTCTACCTGCTGGCGCTGCTCGACGAGCGCGAGCAGCACGGGTACGACCTGATGCAGGCGCTGTCGGACCGGTTCGGCGGCACCTACGTGCCGAGCGCCGGCACCATCTACCCCCGGCTGTCGAAGCTGGAGGAGGACGGCCTCGTCACCAAGCGCAGCGACGGGCGCCGCACGGTCTACGCGATCACCGACGAGGGCCGCGCCGAGCTCGCCGCGCGGCGGCGCGAGCTCGACGGCATCGAGGAGGAGGTCGGCGACTCGGTGCGCCGCCTCGCCGACGAGGTGCGCGCGACCGTCGGCGACGCGATGCGATCGCTCCGAGCCGACCTCGCGGCAGCGACGAGCGCCTCGGCCGGCAGGGCTCCGGGCCGCAACCGGGCGCATCGGCGCCGGCCGACGATCCGCGCCGCGCCTCCCGAGCACGCCTCGAGCAGGCGGACGTGCGGCTGACGGACTTCCGCGCGCAGGTGCGCGCCGACCTGAAGGCGGCCGCGGCCACCGGGCGCCTCAGCGCCGAGGCGGTTCGGCCTGCTGACGGGGCGCCTCGACGCGCTCCGCGCCGAGCTGCACGAGGCGCTGCGCGGCTGAGGCGGAGAGGCCCTCTGGCACACTGGGTCGTCGCCGTCCGCCTTGGTGTAATGGCAGCACGACAGCCTTTGGAGCTGTGAGGACCAGGTTCGAGTCCTGGAGGCGGAGCAAGCCGTTCCAGAAGGAGCCTCGTGACCGAATCCGCCCGCCCGCTCGCCGTGGTCGTCCTCGCCGCCGGGCAGGGCACGCGGATGCGGTCCTGGACCGCCAAGGTCCTCCATCCGATCGCCGGGCTGCCGATGATCGCCCACGTGCTCGCGACGGCGACGCGCGCTGCAGCCCGCCCGCCTCGCCGTCGTCGTGCGGCACGAGCGCGACGCGGTCGCCGACGCCGTGCTCGCGGCCGCGCCCGACGCGCAGGTCGTCGACCAGGACGAGGTCCCCGGCACGGGCCGGGCGCGTCGAGCAGGCCTCGCCGCGCTCGACGGCTTCGACGGCGACCTGCTCGTCGCTGAACGGCGACGTGCCCTGCTCGACGCCGGACACGCTCGCGCCGGTGCTCGCCGCGGAGCACGCGCGACGCGCGAGGCCGTCGTGCTGTCCGCGTGCTTGCCGGACCCGACCGGCTACGGCCGCATCGTCCGCGGCGCCGACGGCGGCCTTCGAGCGGATCGTGGAGCAGCGCGACGCGACCGACGGCCGAGCGGGCCATCGACGAGATCAACGCCGGCGTCTACCTCTTCCGCACGGCGGGCTCGCCGCGCGCGCTCGCCGCGCTCGGCGCCGCGAACGACCAGGGCGAGCGGTACCTCACCGACGTCGATCGCCGCTCTCCGCGCCGCCGGGTGCCCGCGTCGCGGCCGTCGCCGCGGCCGAGGCGGAGCGTCGCCGGCGTGAACGACCGCGCGCAGCTCGCCGCCGCGGCCAGCGCCGGGTGAACGACCGGGATCGTGCGCAGTGGCAGCTCGACGGCGTCACCGTCGCTCGACCCGCAGACCACGTGGATCGACGCGACCGTGAGCCTCGCGCGAGGACGTCGAGATCCGCCCGGGCACCCAGCTGCAAGGGCGCGACCGTGATCGAGCGCGGGCTGTCGTCGGCCCCGACACCACGCTCGTCGACACCGAGGTGGGGGAGGGCGCGAGCGTGAAGCGCACCGACGCCACCCTCGCCGTGATCGGCGCGGCGCGCGAGGTCGGGCCGTTCGCGTACCTCCGCCCCGGCACGCTCCTCGGCGCCGAGCGGCAAGATCGGCACGTTCGTCGAGACGAAGAACGCCGCCATCGGCGACGGGTCGAAGGTGCCGCACCTCTCCTACATCGGCGACACCGAGGTCGGGGAGCGCTCGAACATCGGCGCCGGCACGATCACCGCGAACTACGACGGCGTGCTAGAAGCACCGCACGGCGTCGGGTCGGCGGTGCGCACCGGGTCGCACAACGTCTTCGTCGCCCCCGTTACGATTGGGGACGGCGCCTACACGGGCGCCGGAACGGTGGTCCGCAAGGACGTCCCGGCCGGTGTCGCTCGCCGTGAACGTGGCGCCGCAGCGCAACATCGAAGGCTGGGTCGAGCTGAACCGACCGGGCACCGACGCGGCGGTCACGGCGCGCCCAGCGCCGCGACGCGCCCGAGGAGGACGCGAGCACCCAGTGACCGGCATCAAGACCAAGGGCGAGAAGCGCCTCGTCCTGATCAGCGGACGATCCCATCCCGAGCTCGCAGCGGCGGTGGCGGCCGAGCTCGACACGACGCTCCTCCCCGTCGACGCGCGCACCTTCGCGTCCGGCGAGATCTACACGCGGATGGAGGAGAGCGTCCGCGGCTGCCGACGCGTTCGTGATCCAGTCGTACTGCGGCGCCGGTCAACGAGTGGCTGATGGAGCAGCTGATCATGCTCGACGCCCTCAAGCGGGCGTCCGCGAAGCGCATCACCGCGGTCGTGCCGTACTACCCGTACTCGCGGCAGGACAAGAAGGGCCGCGGCCGCGAGCCGATCTCCGCCCGCCTCGTCGCGGACCTCTTCAAGACCGCCGGCGCCGACCGGATCATGTCGGTCGACCTGCACGCCGCCCAGATCCAGGGCTTCTTCGACGGCCCGCTCGACCACCTGTTCGCGATGCCGGTGCTCGCCGAGCACATCGAGCGAACGGTCGACAAGACGAACCTCGTCATCGTGTCGCCCGACATGGGCCGCGTGCGCGTCGCCGACGTCTGGAGCGACACGCCTCGACGTGCCGCTCGCGATCATCCACAAGCGCCGCGACCCCACCGTGGCGAACCAGGTGACCGTGCACGAGATCGTCGGCAAGGTCGCGGGCAAGGTGTGCCTGCTCGTCGACGACATGATCGACACCGGCGGCACGATCATGAAGGGTGCCGAGGCGCTGAAGGCCGCGGGCGCGACCGGCGTCATCGTCGCGGCGACCCACGCGATCTTCTCCGCGCCGGCCGTCGAGCGGCTCTCGTCCGACGTGATCGACCGCGTCATCGTCACCGACACGCTGCCGCTGCCGCCGGAGAAGCGCTTCGACAAGCTCGAGGTGCTGCCGATCGCGCCGCTGCTCGCCCGCGCGATCCACGAGGTCTTCGAGGACGGCTCCGTCACCTCGATGTTCAACGGCGCCGCCTAGGCCCGGCTCCACCGTCGCGCGGTACCTGTGGCGTGACGCGGTACGCATGCATACCGCGCGTCGCCACGGCTACCGCGCGACGATCGGGTGTCCGGGTCGGCATCGGCACCCGGATGCGGGTCTGTTCGCCCCGCTGACCAGGGCTTACGCTGCGGGCGACCCGATTCGAAGGACGTCCCGTGTCGATAGAGACCCCGCTCCCCGCGCCCGGCTGGTACGCCGATCCCGCCGGCACCAGCCGCCGCCGCTGGTGGGACGGACGTGCCTGGACCGACTCCTTCGCCGACGGCGGGTGGGACGGCGCCGTCGAGCAGCCGCCCCTGGCCGCCGGCGCCCGCGTGAACAGCGTCTGGATCTGGATCTACGTCCTGACCCCGATCATCACGATCGTCACCTCGCTGCTGCCCGGCCCGGCCGCGGATGCGCCGAGCCAGGTCCTCCGCTCGCCGACGGGGGTCACCGAGACGAACATCCAGTTCGTCCACCTCGGTGCGAGCGGCCTGCTCGGCATCGGCCTCTACGGGCTCGGCGTCGTGATGGCGCTGCTCGACTGGCGCGCGCTCGGCCGGCTCGCCGTCGTCCGCCCGTTCCACTGGGCGTACGCCTTCATCCCCGCACCCGTGTACATCATCGGCCGCACCGTCGTGCTGCGCCGCCGCGTGCGCCGCGGCATGGCGCCGCTCTGGACCTGGATCGCGGTCTTCGTCGCCTCCATCGTGATCGGCGTCGTGCATGCGAGCGTCGTGGCCGCCACGGTCCTGCCCGAGGTGCTGTCCTCGGCGAACAGCTGACCCCATCCCCTCCCCGACAGGACCCGCATGAGCCTCGACCGCCCGACCGACGCGCCCGCCCCCGGCTGGTACCCCGACCCGGCCGGCACGAACCGCCGCCGCTGGTGGGACGGCCGCGGCTGGACCGACTACTTCGCCGACGGCGGATGGGACGGCTCGATCGATCAGCCGCCCCTCGCGCCCGGCATCAACGTGAACACCCCGTTCATCTGGATCATCACGCTGCTGCCGCTCGTGTCGGCCGTCTCGTTCCTCACCTGGGACGTCGGCGGGTACTTCCGGCCGCGCGCTCGAGAGCCCCACCGGCCAGATCGCGGCGATGCTGGACCCCGGCTACCTGCTGGTGCAGGCCGTCGGCTTCCTGACCTTCGCCGCGCAGGTCGTGCTCGCCTACTTCGACTGGCGGGCGCTGAAGCGGATGGGGGTCGTGCGGCCGTTCCACTGGGCGTGGAGCTTCCTCTCCATCGTCTACATCATCGGCCGGCCGGTCGTCCTCTGGCGCCGGGTGCACAGCGGGCTCGCGCCGCTCTGGACCTACATCGGCGTGTACGTCGTCACGCTCGCCGTCATCATCACGAAGCTCGTCGTGACCTTCGCGGCGCTCGCCGGCAGCCTCTCGAACCTCAGCGGCCCCTGACCCCGGTCGCACCGGCCGCGCTATCGTGCGGCTGTGCCGGCCGACGGTGAGGACGCGCTCCGGGAGACGATCGCCCGGTGCCTCGGCGTGCCCATGCGTGCGTCGATCCGTGGGGACGCGCTGCTCGCATCGCCCTTCGCGGTTGGCACGCTGGCCGGTGCCGCCGTCGCCGCTTTCGCCGACGCCGTCACCGACCTGACCAGGGGCGTCGCGCCCGAGGGTCTGCCCGCGATCGTGCACCGCGACCGGTGCGCCACGTGGTTCCGCTCGGCGCTGATCCCCGACGGCTGGTCGCCGCCGCCGCCCTGGGATCCGATCGCCGGCGACTACCGCGGCGCCGACGGCTGGATCCGGCTGCACACCAACGCGCCGCACCACCGCGCGGCGGCCCTGCGCGTGCTCGGGGTGCCGCCCGAGCGCGATGCCGTCGCCGCGGCCGTCGCCGCCCTGCCCGTCGCGGCGCTCGAGGCCGACGGTGGTGGCGGCAGGCGGATGCGCCGCGCGCATGCGGACGGCCGACGACTGGGCGGCCTCGCCCGAGGGCGCCGCGGTGGCCGCGCGAGCCGCTGATCGCGGTGCGCCGCGGGAGCGGGCAGCGGTGGCGACGCCTGGTCCCCGGGCCCCGGACGGCCGCTCGCGGGCATCCGCGTGCTCGATCTCACCCGCGTGCTCGCGGGCCCGTGGCGACCCGCGCTCTGGCCGGGCTCGGCGCCACCGTGCTGCGGATCGATCCGCCCGACTGGGACGAGCCCGGCGTCGTGCCCGACATGACGCTCGGCAAGCGCACCGCCCGGCTGGACGCCCGCACGCCCGCCGGGCGGGCGCGGCTGCACGAGCTGCTCGCGGGCGCCGACGTGCTCGTGCACGGCTATCGGCCCGGCGCGCTCGAGCACCTGGGGCTCGGCGACGAGGAGCGGCGCCGCATCCGGCCCGGCCTCGTCGACGTCGCGCTCGACGCCTACGGCTGGACGGGCCCATGGGCAGGGCGGCGCGGGTTCGACAGCCTCGTGCAGATGTCCGCCGGGATCGCCGAGCGGGGGATGCGCGAGGCCGGCGCCGATCGCCCCGTCCCGCTGCCGGTGCAGGCGCTCGACCATGCGACCGGCTGGCTGATGGCCGCCGCGGCGGTCGCGCTGCTCCGCGACCTCGCCGCGGACCGGCAGGGGCGGATCCGCACGCCTGTCGCTCGCCCGCACCGCGCCGCGCTGACCGGGCTGCCCGGGCCCGACCCGGCGCTCGAGTCGAGCCGACCGCCGCGTGCCCGGCGCCGTCGCCGATCGGCACGCCGTGGGGCCCGGCGGCGGTGGCTCCGCCGCCCTTCGAGCTGGCCGGGCGTGGCGTTCCGCTTCGACCGCGGTCCCGCTCCGCTCGGCAGCGACGAGCCAAGCTGGCCCTGACCGGGGCCGCGTGCCGGCTGACGACGCCTACCCGGAGACCGCCGTCGGATGGGTCTCCGGCCCGGCGGCGAGGTTCGGCGGCTCGTGCCCGGTCGCGACCACGGTGCGCGCGGTGTCCACCGCGACCACGATGCCGAGCTCGACCAGCCCGATCGAGATCGAGGCGAGCGTGTCCGTCGGCCAGTGGTAGCCGAGGTAGACGCGGCTGGCCGCGACCGCGAGCAGCAGCAGGACCGCGATCGTGAACCCGATCGCCGCCCGCCGCCGATGGCGCAGGCGGGAGAAGAACAGGTAGGAGCCGGTCAGCAGGAAGTTGGCCGTGCCGAGCACGTGTCCGGATGGGAACGAGAAGGTGTGGTCCGCGCCGAAGAGCATCCCGGACAGCGGGGGACGCGGCCGCCCGACGAGGTGCGCGACGGTCTCCGCGATCAGCACGCCCGTGATCATCGCGAGGGCGAGCAGCGCCGGCCGCCACGCGTGCCGCGAGATGAGGAACCACACCACCACGGTGACGGCGACGACGATCGGCATCGAGATCGGGCCGAAGACGACGGCGAGCCCGATCGAGACGCCGGTGAAGGCCGGCGAGCGCAGCGCCTCGAGCGCGTGCTGCACCGGACGGTCGAGCACCGCGGCGCCCTCGTGCGTGAGCACGCTTCCGAGGAACACGAGGAACCCGATGGAGCCGACGATGATCAGCGTCGCCGAGAGGATCCGCAGCCGGCGCAGCTGCTGCTCGGTGTGCGGTCGCCGCTCGGCGAGGAACTTCTCGTGCACCCGGCTCCAGCGGCCGCTCGGAGCTGCGGATGGAGGGACGGCACTCCGGACGAACCTGCGTCGGCACCCATGGCGGCCTCCTCGTCGCGGCTGGGGAACCCGAACTGTAACGCCGGTCAGCCGAGACGAGCCCGTGCGTAGGCGGGTTCCCGGAGTCGGCGGGTCCAGCCGTAGGTCCCCGCTCCGGGCGGCGGGTTGCGCACGGCGTCGAACCGCGGCTCCGGCCGGTCGATGGGTCCGGGCGCCGGCCGCAGCTCGACGTCGGCGAAGCGGTGCCAGCGCCCGGCGGGCGTGGCGAAGAGCAGCTCGAGGATCCACGGCTCCCGGTCGAGCGCGGCGCGGAGGTCCTCGAGGGAGGCGGGGAGCGTGGATGGTGTGCGCGAGCGCGCGGCGAGCTGCACGGGGCCGTCGCTGCCGCGGTACGGCATCAGCGTCGAGAACCACGCGCCGCTCGGCGTGCGGTGGGGCGCCAGCACGAAGCGGCCGGGGACGCGGAAGCCGGTCGTCGAGAGCAGCAGGTCGATCGGGCCGCGGACGGTTCCGGAACCGCAGCGCGAGCCCGAGCACGTCGGGCAGCGCCGCGGGCAGCGAGGCGCCGCGGGAGAACCGGCGCGACCACCGTCGGCGGCGTGTCCGGCCCGCGCTCGTCGATCCAGGCGATCCCGGATCGTGCCGCGGCCTCCGGTCGCCAGGTGACCCGGCCCTCGAGCAGCACCCCGGTGGTGTGGATCGGTCGCGGTCCGCGCACCTGCAGCAGCACGCCCATGACGCCGGCGAGGGCGCGGCCGAGGCTGCGGGTAGGAGATGCGGCCAGCAGCGCCGAGGGCAGCGACGCACCGCGGGAGAACCGCGCGACCACGGCAGGCGGGGTATCGGGGCCGCGCTCGTCGATCCACGCGATCCCGGACCGTGCGGCGGTCTCCTGCCGCCAGGTGACGCTGCCCTCGAGCAGCACCCCGGTCGTGTGGATCGGTCGCGGCCCGCGCAGCTGCAGCAGCACCCCCATGACGACGGCGAGGATGCGGCCGAGGCTGCGTGCGGGGGATCCGGCCATGCGCGGCACGGTAGCCGGTCGGCTCACGGGGACGACCGGAAGACGCTGAGCGGTCGGCCTGACGCTCGGCATCCGTCCGGGCGGCGCTCAGTACATTCGTCGCGGGGGTCGACGAACACGACGAGGAGCATCGCCATGCAGTTCCGCTATCTGGGCAGGTCCGGCTTCAAGGTGTCGGAGATCACGTACGGCAACTGGCTGACGCACGCCAGCCAGGTCGAGAACGACCAGGCGATCGCCTGCGTGAAGGCGTCCCTCGAGGCGGGCATCACGACGTTCGACACCGCCGACGTCTACGCGAACACCGGCGCCGAGACGGTGCTCGGTGAGGCGCTGAAGGGCGAGCGGCGCCAGTCGGTCGAGATCTTCACGAAGGTCTTCGGCCCCACCGGGCCGAAGGGGCACAACGACGTCGGCCTCTCGCGCAAGCACATCATGGAGTCGATCGACGGCTCGCTGACCGCGCCTCCAGACCGACTACGTCGACCTCTACCAGGCGCACCGCTTCGACTACTTCACGCCGCTCGAGGAGACGATGCAGGCGTTCGCCGACCTCGTCCGGATGGGCAAGGTGCTGTACATCGGCGTCAGCGAGTGGACTGCCGACCAGCTCCGCGAGGGCGCGAGGCTCGCGAAGGAGCTCGGGTTCCAGCTCATCTCGAACCAGCCGCAGTACAACGCGATCTGGCGCGTCATCGAGCCCGAGGTGATCCCGACCTCGAAGGAGCTCGGCATCTCGCAGATCGTCTGGTCGCCGATCGCGCAGGGCGTGCTCACCGGCAAGTACAAGCCGGGCCAGCCGCATCCCGAGGGCAGCCGGGCCACCGACGACAAGGGCGGCGCGAACATGATCTCCCGCTGGATGCGCGACGACGTGCTGACGGGCGTGCAGGACCTCGAGCCCATCGCGAAGGAGCTCGACCTGTCGCTCGCGCAGCTCGCCATCGCGTGGGTGCTGCAGAACGACAACGTCGCATCGGCGATCATCGGCGCCTCCCGGCCCGAGCAGGTGCACGAGAACGTCAAGGCGTCCGGCGTGAACATCCCGCTCGAGCTCATGGAGCGCATCGACGAGGTGCTCGGCGAGCGTCATCGAGCGCGACCCGAAGCGCACCCAGGACAGCAGCCCGAAGCAGCGCGAGGCGTAACCCTCCGCGCGTCTCGGCGGCCGCCCACGCGTGGGTTGCCACTTCTGGCCCTTGAAGCGGCGCTTCCGGGGCCGGAAGCGGCAACCCACGCGACCTGCGGTTCGGGCCGACCCCTACACTCCGGCTCGTGCCGAACATCTTCGACGTCGCCGCAGCGGCGGGGGTGTCGCACCAGACCGTCTCCCGCTTCCTGAAGGGGGACCCGTCGGTGCGCCCGCAGACGCGCGAGCGGATCGAGGAGGCCGTCGCCCGGCTCGGCTACCGGCCGAACGCCGCCGCGCGGGCGCTCGCGAGCCGGCGCACCCGCACCATCGGCCTCGTCACCGTCGGCCTGCCGCTCTACGGCCCCTCGAGCACGACGTCCGGCTTCAACCACGCCGCCCGCGCCGCCGGCTGGGACGTCTCGATCGCCGCGCTCGAGCAGACGGGGGTCGACGAGGTGCGGCATGCCGTCGACGGCCTGCTCGGTCAGGACGTGCAGGCGCTGGTCGTCGTGGCCCCGACGCCCGAGGTCGCGGATGCACTCGCCCGCCTCGACCTGCCCGTCCCGCTCGTGACGACCGTGCCGAGCGGCATCCCGGGCGCGGTCACGGCCGGCATCGACCACGCCGCCGCCGCGGCGCTCGCCGTCGGGCACCTCGCCGACCTCGGCCATCGCGAGATCGTGCACGTCGCCGGACCCGAGGACTGGATCGAGGCGCGGGAACGCGAGCGCGGCTGGCGCGAGGAGTGCGTGCGGCGCGGTCTGCCGGTGCCCGCCGTGCTGCGCGGGGACTGGACGGCCGAGGGCGGCGCCGCCATCGGGCGCCGATTGGCGGCCGGCAGGGTGCGCCGAGCGCGATCTTCTCCGCGAACGACCAGACCGCGCTCGGCCTGCTCTCCGCGTTCGTCGAGGCCGGCGTCCGGGTGCCGCGGGACGTGAGCGTCGTCGGCTTCGACGACATCCCCGAGGCCGCGTTCTTCGTGCCGCCGCTGACGACCGTGCGCCAGGACTTCGCCGCGCTCGGCCAGCGCCTCATGCACCGGCTGGCCGCGCTGCTCAGCGACGACGCGGAGCCCGACGACGACGCGCCCCTGCCCGCGGCCCTCGTGCTCCGCGCATCCACCCGCCCGGCCTGACCGGCGCATCCCTGCGACGACGGAGAAACCGCATCCACCGGCCGAGCGCTCCGAGCGGGGGCCTCGGCGCAGGAGCCTGTCGGTTGCGCAGGGGGCCTGCTGCGGCGACTCTCGCAAGGCGGGTCGGGGTCGCGGGCCCGGGCGCCGCATCCGGCATGAGTGTGAGCGCTCACTTTCGTCGATGGGGATGACATGGCGGACTCGAAGACCGACCGGTACGTGATCGGCGTGGACTACGGCACGCTCTCCGGGCGCGCGGTGGTGGTGCGTGTGCACGACGGGGCCGAGCTCGGCTCGGCGGTGCACGAGTACCCGCACGCCGTGCTCGACAGCGCGCTGCCCGACGGCACGCCGCTGCCGCCCGACTGGGCGCTGCAGGTGCCGGCCGACTACGTCGAGGTGCTGCAGCACGCCGTGCCCGCCGCCGTCGAGGCCGCGGGCGTCGATCCGGCGGATGTGATCGGCGTCGGCATCGACTTCACCGCCTGCACGATGGTGCCGGTGCTCGCCGACGGCACCCCGCTGAACGAGCTGCCCGAGTACGCGGGGCGCCCGCACGCCTACGTGAAGCTCTGGAAGCACCACGCGGCGCAGGGCCAGGCCGACCGCATCACCGACCTCGCCGCAGAGCGGCACGAGCCGTGGCTCGGGCGGTACGGCGGCATGATCTCGTCCGAGTGGCAGCTCGCCAAGGGCCTCCAGGTGCTCGAGGAGGACCGCGAGCTCTACGACCGGATGGACCGCTTCGTGGAGGCCGCCGACTGGATCATCGAGCGCCTCGGCGGCACCGCCGTCCGGAACGCCTGCACCGCCGGCTACAAGGGGCTGCTGCAGGAGGGCGCCTATCCGTCGACGGAGTTCCTCGCCGCGCTGAACCCCGACTTCGGGGAGCTTCGCCGACACCAAGCTCGCCGGCCCGATCGCCGACCTCGGCACCGCCGCCGGCCACCTCACCGCCGAGGCGGCCGGCTGGACCGGTCTGCCCGAGGGCATCGCCGTCGCGGTGGGCAACGTCGACGCGCACGTCACCGTCCCGGCGGCGGATGCGGTCGCCCCCGGCACCATGGTCGCCGTCATGGGCACCTCGACGTGCCACGTGCTGAACGCCGACCGGTTCGCCGAGGTGCCCGGCATGTGCGGCGCGGTCGACGGCGGCATCACCGCCGGCTACTGGGGCTACGAGGCCGGCCAGTCCGGCGTCGGCGACATCTTCGGCTGGTTCGTCGAGCGCTTCGCCCCCGCCGCGCTCCGCGACCGGGCGCGGGCGGAGGGCCGGAGCATCCACGACGTGCTCACCGAGCTCGCCGCGGCCGAGCCGGTCGGCGCATCCGGCCTCATCGCCCTCGACTGGGAGAGCGGCAACCGCTCCGTGCTCGTCGACCACGAGCTCTCCGGCGTGATCGTCGGCCTCACCCTCGCGACCCGTCCCGAGCAGGTGTACCGCGCGCTCGATCGAGGCCACCGCCTTCGGCACCAGGAAGATCGTCGAGACCTACGTCGCGAGCGGGATCCCGGTCGACGAGTTCGTCGCCGCCGGCGGCCTCGTCAAGAACGCCTTCCTGATGCAGATCTACAGCGACGTGCTGCGGATGCCCATCTCGGTCATCGGCAGCGACCAGGGCCCAGCGCTCGGCGCCGCGATCCACGCGGCCGTCGCCGCCGGCGCCCACCCTGACGTCGCGACCGCCGCATCCGCCATGGGCAGCCGGATCCGCGACGCCTTCCGCCCCGACGAGACCCGCGCGGCGCTCTACGACCGCCTCTACGCCGAGTACACCGCCCTGCACGACCACTTCGGCCGCGGCGGCAACGACGTGATGCATCGCCTCGCCGCGCTGAAGCGCGAGGCGTACGCGAGCCGCGGCGCCGTCGCGCCCGAGGCGAGCATCGAGCTGCCCGGCATGACCGGGCTCGACGCCGCGATCCAGCGGATCCGCGACGAGGTCGCGGCCCTGCACGCCGAGCTCGTCCGCTACGGCCTCGTCGTCTGGACGGGCGGCAACGTCTCCGGTCGCGTGCCGGGCGCCGACCTCTTCGTCATCAAGCCGAGCGGGGTGCCCTACGACGTCCTCACGGCGGACGACATGATCCTCTGCGACCTCGACGGCCGCGTGATCGCCGAGACGCCCGGCGCGCACCGCAGCCCGTCCTCGGACACCGCGGCCCACGCCTACGTCTACCGGCACATGCCGCACGTCGGCGGCGTCGTGCACACGCACTCCACCTACGCCACCGCCTGGGCGGCGCGCGGCGAGGCGATCCCGTGCGTCCTCACCGCGATGGCCGACGAGTTCGGCGGCGACATCCCCGTCGGGCCCTTCGCGATCATCGGCGACGACTCGATCGGCCGCGGCATCGTCGAGACCCTCACCGGCCACCGCAGCCGGGCCGTGCTGATGCGGAACCACGGCCCGTTCACGATCGGCAGCGACGCCCGCGACGCGGTGAAGGCCGCGGTCATGGTCGAGGACGTCGCCCGCACCGTGCACCTCGCGCGGCAGCTCGGCGATCCGCTCCCGATCGAGCCCGCCGCGATCGACGCCCTCTTCGACCGCTACCAGCACGTCTACGGCCAGCCCACCGACAAGGAGCCCTGATGCCCCGTCCCGCCTCCGTCCTCTCGGCCGCCGAGGTCTGGTTCCTCACCGGCAGCCAGCACCTCTACGGGCCCGAGACGCTCGCGCAGGTCGCCGACCAGTCGCGGGCGATCGCCGAGCAGCTCGGTGCCGCGGTGCCGGCGCGGATCGTCTGGAAGCCCGTGCTCACCGACGCCGACGCCATCCGCCGCACGATGCTCGAGGCGAACGCCGACGACTCGGTGCTCGGCGTGATCGCGTGGATGCACACCTTCAGCCCGTCGAAGATGTGGATCGCCGGCCTCGACGCCCTCGACAAGCCGCTGCTGCACCTGCACACGCAGGCGAACGTGGCGCTGCCGTGGGCCGACATCGACTTCGACTTCATGAACCTCAACCAGGCCGCGCACGGCGACCGCGAGTTCGGCTACATGCTCGCCCGGCTCGACGTGCCGCGCACGGTCGTGGTCGGGCACGTCAGCGACCCGGCGGTCACCGAGCGGGTCGCGACCTGGCAGCGCGCCGCCGCCGGCCGCGCGGCCGCGAGACGGATGAGGCTGGCCCGCTTCGGCGACAACATGCGCTTCGTCGGCGTCACCGAGGGCGACAAGACCGAGGCCGAGCACGTGCTCGGCGTGCAGGTGAACACCTGGGGCGTGAACGACCTCGCGGATGCGGTCGCGGCCGCCGAGGAGCCCGCCGTCGACGCGCTCGTGGCCGAGTACGACGAGGCCTACGCCGTCGTGCCGGAGCTGCGCGCGGACGGCGAGCGGCGCGAGTCGCTGCGCTACGGCGCCCGGCTCGAGCTCGGGCTGCGGTCGTTCCTCGAGGAGGGCGGCTTCGACGCCTTCACCACGACGTTCGAGGACCTCGGCGCCCTGCGGCAGCTGCCCGGCCTCGCCGTGCAGCGGCTGATGGCGGACGGCTACGGCTTCGGTGCCGAGGGCGACTGGAAGACCGCGGTGCTCGTGCGCATCGCGAACGTCATGGGGGAGGGGCTGCCCGGCGGCGCCTCGCTGATGGAGGACTACACGTACGACCTCACGCCCGGATCCGAGCTCATCCTCGGCGCCCACATGCTCGAGGTGAGCCCGTCGCTGACGACGCAGCGGCCGTCGCTCGAGGTGCATCCGCTCGGCATCGGCGGCCGCGAGGACCCGGTGCGGCTCGTGTTCGACGCGGACCCGGGGCCCGCCGTCGTGGTGGCCCTGTCGGACCTCCGCGACCGCTTCCGCCTCGTCGCGAACGTGGTCGACGTCGTGGCCCCGCCGCATCCGCTGCCGAAGCTGCCCGTCGGGCGGGCCGTGTGGGAGCCGCGCCCCGACTTCCGCACCTCCGCGGCGGCCTGGCTGACCGCCGGCGCCGCCCACCACACGGTGATGACGACCGCGGTCGGCATCGACGCGTGGCGCGACCTCGCCGCGCATGCTCCGCACCGAGCTGCTCGTCATCGACGAGGCCACGACGCTGCAGGGCTTCGAGCACGAGGTCCGCTGGAACGCCGCCTACCACCGGCTCGCGCGCGGCCTCTAGCCGCGTCCCACAGCACCTCAGCAGGCTGATCGTGCTTCAGCAGGCCCCTGGTCGACGAGGGGCCTGCTGAAGCACGGATGGCCTGCCGAAGTGCTCTCGGGGTGCGTCGGGCGCGGCGGCCGCTCCGTACGGTGTGCAGGTTCCGGGGCGGTCCGCAGGTCCGGATCGGCGAATCCGTCCGGCATACGGCCCGGGAACCTGCAGACCGCACGCGTGAGCGGGCGTCCTGCAGACCGCACCGAGGGCCTCAGCCCCGCGGACGCCAGTCCGTGCCGAGGCCGCTCAGCTGCCACCCGTGCTGGGCGGCGACGACGGGCAGGTTCGCCTCGAGGCGGCAGATCGCCACGCTGTGCGGCGGGAGGACGACCGAGCCGTCCTGCCCGAGCTCCAGCTCCTGCGGATGCACGGCGTCCGGCGCGGCCACGCTGTTGTACGCGTCGGGGGAGTCCGAGCCGAGCAGGGTCGCGGTGATGCGGCCGGCCGGCAGCGCTCCGTCGATCCGGATCTCGCACCGAGCGGACTCCGTCGCGCTCTTGTTCACGAGCGCGATCGCGACCGCGCCGCTCCCGGAGCCGACGGTGGCGACCGCGTCGACCACGGGCACCTCGGTCCCTGCGGCGTCCATCGAGCTGCTCCACACGGCGGCGTCCAGCACCTCGTCCTCGAGCAGGTTCGCGTACATCGCCATCACGTGGAAGGTCGTCCGGCGCACGATCCCGTCCGGATGCACGAACAGCGGCCCGCGCGCGTTCACGGTGGGCGCGATGTTCGCCATCTTCACGGACGACGCGTGGCGCAGGCAGGCGTTCAGGAACGAGGCGGAGAACACCGCATCGGCCATCGTGTAGGTGGTGTTGTCGTCGTTGAGGTCGCGAGCGGCGATGGCGGCGGCGTCCCGGCTCCCAGGGGTGGTGCCAGCCGCGCAGGTTCCACTCGTCGAAGGCGATCGCGACGTCCTGGCCGCTCGCCCGGATGACGGCCTCCATGTGCGAGATCGCCCGCTCGGGCTCGAGCGTCATCGCCATCGCCTCCTCGTAGCCGGAGGGGTCGTTCACGGCGTCGAGGCGGTCCCAGTAGCCGTGGATGGAGACGTAGTCGAGGTACTTCCCGGCGCTCCTCAGCAGCGGCAGGGCCCAGTCGAGGTCGTCGACGGCGGCGGCCATCAAGGAGACCGCGGGGTCGGTGCGCTGCAGCATCTTCGCCGGCCTCGGTCACGTACCGGGCCCACTCGTCGGCCGACTTCGCGCCGATCTCCCAGTGGCCGTAGTTCTCGTTGCCGATGCTCCAGAACCGCACGCCGTAAGGATCCGGATGCCCGTTCGCCGCGCGCCGATCCGCCCACCGGCTCCCCGCGGGCAGGTTGCAGTACTCGAGCCAGTCGGCCATCTCCTCGGGCGTGCCGGTGCCCGCGTTCGTGCAGATGTAGGGCTCCGCCCCGAGCTCGCGGCACCACGCGAGGAACTCGTCGGTGCCGAAGGTGTTCGGGTCCGTGACCCGCCAGCGCCTTGTCGTAGCTCGGCGAGCGGTCCGGAGCCGATCCCGTCGACCCAGTGGTAGGCGGAGACGAAGCAGCCGCCGGGCCACCGCACGTTCGGGATGCGCAGCTCCCGCAGCGCCTCGAGCACGTCGCGTGCGGAAGCCCCGCTCGTCGGCGAGCGGCGATCCGGGGTCGAAGATCCCGCCGTAGACCTGGCGATGGAAGTGCTCGACGAAGTGCCCGAAGATGTCGCGGCTGTAGGCCACGGCGGGCCGCGCGGCGGCGATGTCGATGCGTGCGGACGGCCCGGTGGACATGCGGCTCCCTCATCGTCGAGTGACCGCCCGGGAGGGATCCGTGACGGCGCTGGAGCGTCGGAGCGGACCGCGCCGGGCGGCGAGGATGCCCACTGTATAACGTTCTACGTACTCGTCAAGCGAGCGCGGCGCGGCGGCCGGACTCGCGATCAGGAGCGCGGCGCCGTGGTCGTGCTGCGGGGGACGAGCGTGGGCTGCAGGAGCACCGCGACTGCGGCTCCGTGCGGCCGCCGATCCGCTCGAGCAGCAGGGCCGCGGCACGCGCGCCGAGCTCGCCCGCGGCCTGGTCGACGCTGGTCAGCGAGATCGGGGCCAGCATCCCGATCGGCGAGTTGTCGTAGCCGGCGACGGACACGTCGCGGGGGATCTCGATCCCTTCCGCCCACAGCCGGCTGAGCAGGCCGAACGCCGCCACGTCGGCGCCCGCGTGGATGGCGGTCGGAAGTGACGGCGCGTCTGCAGGAACAGATCCGCCGCGCTGGTCCCGCCGTCCGTGGTCCAGGAGGTCCGGACCACGTCGATGGAGGCCTCGAGCCCGTGCCGCCGCATCGCCGCTTCGTAGCCGCGGGCCCGCACGCGGAACGGCAGCGTCGGGTCGTCGTCGTCGGACTCGACGGTGATGTGCGCGATCGCGGTGTGCCCGAGGCCGACGAGGTGGTCGACGATCAGCGCGGATCCGAGCTCGTCGTCGGTCGCCACGGTGTCGAACCCCTCGGCGCGTCCACCGCGCGCGACGACCACCACCGGCAGGATGCTCGCGAAGCGCTCGAGCTCGGCCTTCGGCATCGTCGGGGTGACGAGCAGGAGGCCGTCCATCCGGTGGTCGATCATCGTCTCGACCATCGCCACCTCGGCCTCGACGGTCGGCGCCGCCTGGCCGATCAGCACCGCGTAGTCGGACCCCGCGAGCACCGGCGCGATGCCGGAGAGCACCTGGTCGTAGAACTGGTTCTGGATGTCGGAGATGAGCACGCCGACCGTGAAGGTCTTCCCCCGCATGCCCCTGGCCGAGATGTTGGGGCGGTAGGCGAGCGCCGACATCGCCTCCTGGACCCGCTCGCGCATCGCCGGGCTGACCCCGTAGGCACCCCGGAGCACCTTCGAGGCGGCCGCGGTCGACACGCCGGCGCGCCGGGCGACGTCGCGCAGGGTCGCGCGCCGGCCCAGCGGCGCCGCCGCGCCCGCGATCCGTCCTGCGCCTGTCCCGATCTGGTCGCTCACGTGCACATACTGCCGTCCCGCGCCATGGCCGTCTGCGAGGTCGCCGATCCGGGCGTCCCGGGGGCTCGACGCGCCGTTATCGGATCGAGACGGTCCGACGCGCCGGATGCGGGTGTACAGTCCCCGCGTATAACGTTCTACGAGATCGTTTCGCAGAGCGTGGGGAGCACCTGGCGGGCCGCATCGGCCCGGCTCGACCCTGCACCAGCAACCACAGTGACGTGCACGTTGCAGGCGACGTTCACGTCCGTTCGAAGGAGAACGCAGTGAAGAAGTCAAGGCTCGTCGTCGCGGCTGCGGCCGTCGGCGGCATCCTCACCGCGCTGGTCGGCTGCTCGCCGGGCGGTGGCGGTGGTGGCGGCGGCAGCGTCGAGCACGCCACCAACTGCACGAACAAGATCGTCGTCAAGAGCGCCCCGACCGTCACCGTGTGGGCCTGGTACCCGAACATGGCCAAGGTCGTCGACAACTTCAACAAGCTCGCACAAGGACGTCCAGATCTGCTGGCGCAACGTCGGGGCCAGGGCGGCCCCGAGTACGACAAGGTCCAGACCGCCGATCTCGGCGAAGAAGGGCGCTCCCGACGTCGTCATGCTCGAGGCCGACCACCTCGCGAACTTCGAGATCCAGAACGCGCTCGTCGACATCAGCAAGTACGGCGCCGACAAGATCAAGGGCAACTTCAGCGCCGGCGCCTGGAAGGACGTGTCCGCGGGCAACGGTCGGTGTACGCCGCTCCGATCGACGGCGGCCCGATGGCGATGATCTACCGCACCGACATCTTCAAGAAGTACGGCATCACGACCCCGCCGAAGACGTGGGACGAGTACGCCGCCGACGCGGCGAAGGTGAAGGCCGCCGGCGGTCCGCTGTTCGGTGACTTCGGCGCGAACGTGCCCGCGGCGACGATGGCCCTCGAGATCCAGAAGGGCGCCACAGCCGTTCGTCTACGACTACAGCGCCAAGCCCAAGGACATCACGATCAAGCTGGACGACCAGGCGTCGAAGGACGTCCTGGACTACTGGGCGGACCTCGTCCCAGAAGGGTCTCGTCGGCAAGCAGGACCAGTTCACGACCGACTACATCTCGGGCGTGGTCGAACGGCAAGTACGCCACCTACATCTCCGCGGCGTGGGCGCCCGGCTACCTCACCGGCGCCGGCGTGGGCAAGGGCAGCGACAAGGGCAAGTTCGCCTCCGCTCCGCTGCCGCAGTGGGATCCCGCGAACCCCGTCTCCGTCAACTGGGGCGGCTCGGCGCTTCGCCGTGACGACGCAGGCCACCGACAAGGCACTCGCCGCGAAGGTCGCCATGGGCCTCTACGCGGACGACGCGTCGCTCACGGACGGCTGGAAGACGCAGACGATCTTCCCGCTCAACCAGAACGTGCTGAAGTCCGCCGACTTCACCAACGCGCAGATCGACTTCTTCGGCGGCCAGACCGCGAACAAGGACGTCTACGTCCCGGCGGAGAACGCCTACAAGGGCTTCGTCTACCGCCCTTCACCGTCTACTACTACGCACAGCTCCAGAACCAGCTGACGGAGATCAACGGCGGGAAGATCGGCGGTGCAGGCGGCGGCGACGGCGTGCAGGCGCAGATCGTCAAGTACGCACAGAGCCAGGGGTTCACCGTCAAGTAGCAGGGCCCTCGGGGAGGGACGGTCCGGTGCGTCGACGCCACGCACCGGGCCGTCCGCCCTCCACGGATCCGGAAAGAGAGCCATGACCTCAACCACTGCAGCGGTCGGCGCGGATCGGCAGGCCGCCCGGCCGGCCCGAACGGCCACCCGCCGGAACCCCTCACAGCGACGGGCCGCCCGCCGGCAGGCGCTGATCGGCTGGAGCTTCGTCGCTCCCGTTCGCGATCGTCTTCCTCGTCTTCCTCGTCGCCCCGCTCATCTACGCCTTCTACCTCAGCCTCTACACCAAGGGCCTGGCGACCGGCACGCAGTTCTCGTTCTTCGCGAACTACCTCCAGGCGTTCAGCGACCCGGCGTTCCTCAAGGGCCTCGTGGTTCGTGCTGCGCTTCGTCGTCGTGCTCATCCCGGTGCAGATGGTGGTCTCGCTGGCCGCCGCGCTCGTGCTCGACGCGATCACGACGCGCTTCGCCCGGTTCGCGCGGCTGACGATCTTCCTGCCCTACGCGGTGCCCGCGGTCATCGGTGCGCTGATGTGGGGCTTCCTCTACAGCCCGAACTTCGGGCCGACCGAGCAGCTCGCCTCGATCGTCGGCGCGAACGCGCCGTTCCTGCTCGGCCCGGACAACGATCTTCGGCAGCCTCGATCAACGTCGTGACGTGGCAGTGGGCCGGCTACTACATGATCATCATCTACGCGGCTCTGCAGCGGCGTCGACTCGACCGTCTACGAGGCGGCGCGGATCGACGGCGCGAACGCCTGGCAGCTCGCGTTGCGCATCAAGGTGCCGATGGTCGCGAACTGCCCTCGTGCTCATCCTCGTGTTCGCCCTCATCGGCACGCTGCAGTTCTTCAGCGAGCCGCAGATCCTCGCGGCCGATCTCGAACGGTTCCATCACGCCCGACTTCACGCCGAACATCTACGCGTACAACCGGTCGCCTTCTCCTACGCCCAGTTCAACTACGCCTCGGCGATCTCGTTCGCGCTCGGGTTCGTCGTCTTCCTGTGCGTCTTCGTGTTCCTGTTCGCTCACGCGCAAGCGAGGGAGCTGTCTTCGCATGACCGCCGTCTCCACCTCCGCCCGTCCGGCAGTCGGGACGCGGCGCACCCGCGCCCGCAAGCCGCGGAACCTGGTCGCCCATCTCTTCCTCGGCGCCCTGATCATCTACTTCCTGATCCCGATCTGGTGGCTGTTCGTCGCGAGCTCCAAGGACGCCCCGGCGCTGTTCAGCGGGTCCGGCGCGCTCTGGTTCGGCGGGCCTTGACTCGTGGCCAACCTGCAGGACCTCTTCACCTACAACGGCGGCATCTACCTCCGCTGGCTCGGCAACTCCGTGCTCTACGCGCTCGCGGGCGGCATCGGTGCGACGGTGATCGCGGTGCTCGCCGGCTACGGGTTCGCGAAGTTCAGGTTCTCCGGGCGCACCTGTGTTCGCGGCCGTCCTGGGCTCCGTCATGGTGCCGCTCACCGCGCTGGTGATCCCGACCTTCATCATGTTCTCCGACCTGCACCTCACCGACACGATCTGGGCGGTGATCCTGCCGTCGCTGCTCAGCCCGTTCGCGTCTACCTGATGCGGGTGTACATCGGCGACGCCGTGCCGTCCGAGCTGCTCGACGCGGCACGGGTCGACGGCGCCGGCGAGTTCCGCACGTTCTGGTCCGGTCGCCCTGCCGCTGATGCGACCCGTCATCGTCACGGTGCTGCTGCTGTCGATCGTCGCGACCTGGAACAACTACTTCCTGCCGCTCGCCATGCTGTCCGAACACGAGCCTCTTCCCGATCACCGTCGGGATCGGCCTCTGGGAGGGGCTGGCCGCGAACAACAACGGCGGCGGCCACTCGCTCTGGGGCCTGATCATCATCGGCTCGCTCGTGTCGGTCGTCCCGCTGATCATCGCGTTCCTCTCCCTGCAGAAGTACTGGCAGGGCGGGCTCTCGATCGGCAGCCTGAAATAGCGGCCCGGCCGCTCCACCGCTCTCACTCGAACCACGAATCGGAAGCACATCCATGCCTGCAAGCCCGCCTGACCCTCGATCCCGCCTTCGTCGTCGCGCCGCTCGACCGCCGCCTCTTCGGCTCGTTCGTCGAGCACCTCGGCCGCTGCGTCTACGACGGCATCTACGAGCCCGGCCACCCGACCGCCGACGACGAAGGGCTTCCGGCGAGGACGTGCATCGCCCTCGTCCGCGAGCTCGGCGTCACGACCATCCGCTACCCGGGCGGCAACTTCGTCTCCGGCTACCGCTGGGAGGACGGCGTCGGCCCGGCGAGCGAGCGCCCGATGCGCCTCGACCTCGCCTGGCACTCGACCGAGACGAACGAGGTCGGCCTGCACGAGTTCGCGCACTGGAGCGCGAAGGCCGGCAGCGAGCTGATGCTCGCGGTCAACCTCGGCACCCGCGGCGTGCAGGAGGCGCTCGACCTGCTCGAGTACACGAACATCCCCTCCGGCGTCGGCGCTCTCGCGAGCCAGCGGGCGGCGAACGGGCGCGGAGGCGCCGTTCGGCGTGCGGATGTGGTGCCTCGGCAACGAGATGGACGGCCCGTGGCAGCTCGGCCACCGCAACGCCGAGGACTACGGCAAGCTCGCGAGCCGCACCGCGAAGGCGCATGCGCCAGCTGCGACCCCGACCTCGAGCTCGTCGCCTGCGGCAGCTCGAACTCGCAGATGCCGACGTTCGGCGCGTGGGAGCGGGACGGTGCTCGAGCACACCTACGACGACGTCGACTTCATCTCCTGCCACGCCTACTACGAGCAGCACGACGGCGACCTCGGCAGCTTCCTCGCCTCGCGCCGTCGACATGGACCGCTTCATCGAGGTCGTCGCCGCGACCGCCGACCACGTCAAGGCCGAGAAGCGCAGCGAGAAGAGGTCAAGCGATCTCGTTCGACGAGTGGAACGTCTGGTACCAGCACCGCTACCAGAACGTCGACACGCATCACGGCGGTCGACGAACTGGCCGGTCGCGCCGCGCCTGCTCGAGGACGTCTACACGGTCGCCGACGCGGTCGTCGTCGGCAACCTGCTGATCTCGCTGCTGAAGCACGCCGACCGGGTGACGCTCGGCGAGCCTCGCGCAGCTCGTGAACGTGATCGCGCCGATCATGACCGAGCCCGGCGGGCCGGCCTGGCGGCAGACGACCTTCTACCCGTTCGCGATCACCTCGCGCCTCGCGCAGGGCGAGGTGCTGAAGCCGGCGCTCGAGGTGCCGGCCTACGCGACCGCCGTGTACGGCGAGGTGCCGGCCGTCGACGCGGTCGCCACGCACGACCCGGAGAGCGGGGCCGCCGCGGTCTTCCTCGTCAACCGGTCGGCCGGACGAGGCGATCACGGTCGACGTCGACGTCGAGCGGCTCGGCGCGCTGACGATCACCGAGACGCACACGCTCGCGGACGACGGATCCGTACGCGGCGAACACCCTCGAGGACCAGGAGCGCGTGGCCCCGGCCGCGAACGACTCCGCGCGACTCGAGGACGGCGTGCTCACGATCACGCTGCCGCCGGTCTCCTGGACGGCGATCGCCCTGACCCGCTGACCCCGGCCCGCTGACCGGGAGCACTTCGGCAGGCTGCTCGCACTCGAGCAGGCTCCTGGTTCACCAGGAGCCTGCTCAAGCGCTGGTGGCCTGCCGAAGTGCTCACCAGGCGCGTTTGGGAGGATGGCGGGATGAGCGCTCCGCTGTCCGGTACCCAGGTCCGTCTCGAGTCGGGTCGCTACGTCGCCGAGATCGCGTCGGTCGGGGCGAGCCTCCGCTCGCTCACCGCCGACGGCCGCGACCTCGTCGTGCCCTTCTCGGCCGACGCGGTCCGCCCGCTCTTCCGCGGCGCCGTGCTCGTGCCGTGGCCGAACCGCGTGGTCGACGGCCGCTACGCCTTCGAGGGCGTCGAGCAGCAGCTCGCGCTGACCGAGCCCGACCGCGGCCACGCCCTGCACGGCCTCGTCGCCTGGACCGACTTCACCGTCGCCGAGGCCACGGCGACCCGCGCGGTGCTCGAGGCCGAGGTGCCCGCCCAGTCCGGCTACCCGCATCGGCTCGCCGTCACCGTCACCTACACGCTCGACGAGCAGGGCCTCGAGACGCGCATCCGCACCGTGAACACGGGCCCGGATGCGGCGCCGTACGGCACGAGCGGGCATCCGTACCTCTCGGCCGGATCCGGCCACGTCGACGACTGGACGCTCACCTTCGCCGCGGGCCGGGTGCTCGAGGTCGACCCCGAGCGGCTCGTGCCGCAGGGGCTCGCGGAGGTCGCCGGCGGCCCGTTCGACTTCGCCGAGGGCCGCGCGCATCGGCGACCTGTTCATCGACCACGCCTTCACCGACGTCGCCCGCGACGGCGACGGACTCGCCCGGGTCGAGGTGCGCGCGGCCGACGGCCACGGCGCCGCGCTCACCTGGGACGCCGTCTGCCCGTGGGTGCAGCTGCACACCGCCGACCGCCCCGAGCCCGAGTGGAACCGCGCCGGCCTCGCGGCCGAGCCGATGACCTGCCCGCCCGACGCCTTCAACTCCGGCACGGACCTGATCGTGCTGCAGCCCGGCGACGCCCACGAGGCCGCCTGGCGAATCGCCGCCGTCTGACCCCGGCCTCCACCCGTCGCTCATCGGCGTCGCGCTGTCAGCTGGGCCCACGGAGCCGGTTCCGGCGCGACGCGAAGCGGCGTGACGGCCGTGCGACGGGGAGCCAGCTACCGCGCGACGTCGTTCGGGCGCGGTGGCGGCGGCCGAGGCGGGCGGCGGAACCGCGGTCGCCGAGCGGCCCCGCGCCAGCAGCGCCAGCGACGCCGCGACGGAGTGGTCGGGCGGCGGCGCCGGATCCGTGTGGGCGCGCAGCACCACGACCGATCGCGACCGCAGCACGAAGTGCTCGCCCGCGGCCATCGGTGCGGCGTCGAGCGCGCCGCCCGCGGTGTCGATGAGCACGTCCCAGGCGGCACCGAACGCGGCGGGCGGCAGGTTCGACTGCACGTCGATCTCCGATGCGGAGAAGTAGACGAGGAAGTCGAGGTCGACCAGCGGCACCCCGCGGCTGTCGTGCTCGCGGATCCCGGATCCGTTCAGGTACATCCCCACGGCCTTGCCGAAGCCGTTGTCCCAGTCGCCGGCCTCCATCTCGGAGCCGTCGGGTCGCAGCCAGACGAGGTCGGGCAGCGGTGCGCCCTCGGGCCGAGGCACCGGCCGGCCGTCGAAGAACCGGGTGCGGCGCAGCGACGGGTGCTCGTGCCGCAGCCTCGCGACCGCCGCCACGAACTCGACGAGCGGGGTGTCGACGTGCTCCCAGTCGATCCAGGTGACGGGGGAGTCCTGCGCGTAGCCGTTGTTGTTACCGCCCTGCGTGCGGCCGAGCTCGTCGCCGTGCAGCAGCATCGGCACGCCCTGGCCGAGCAGCAGCGTGGCGAGGAAGTTGCGCTGCTGCCGCGCCCGCAGCTCGAGCACGGCGGGGTCGTCGGTCTCGCCCTCGACGCCGCAGTTCCAGGAGCGGTTGTCGTCCGCCCCGTCGCGGTTCGTCCTCGCCGTTCGCCTCGTTGTGCTTGCCGTCGTAGGAGACGAGGTCGCGCAGCGTGAAGCCGTCGTGCGCGGTGACGAAGTTCACGCTCGCCACGGACCGCCGGCCGGAGTTCTCGTAGAGGTCCGCGGATCCGGTCATCCGCGTCGCGAACTCGCCGAGCGCCTGCGACTCGCCGCGCCAGAAGTCGCGGACGGTGTCGCGGAAGCGGCCGTTCCACTCCGTCCACTGCGGCGGGAAGTTGCCGACCTGGTAGCCGCCGGGGCCGACGTCCCACGGCTCGGCGATCAGCTTCACCTGGCTGACGACCGGGTCCTGCTGCACGAGCTCGAAGAACGTCGAGAGCCGGTCGACGGCGTAGAACTCCCGCGCGAGCGCGGCGGCGAGATCGAACCGGAACCCGTCCACGTGCATGTCGAGCACCCAGTAGCGCAGCGAGTCCATCAGCAGCTGCAGGGCGTGCGGCTGCCGCACGTTGAGGGTGTTGCCGGTGCCGGTGTAGTCGGCGTAGCGGCTCGGGTCGTCGTCCTGCAGCTTGTAGTAGGCGGCGTTGTCGATGCCGCGCATCGACAGCGTCGGGCCGAGGTGGTTGCCCTCCGCGGTGTGGTTGTAGACGACATCGAGGATCACCTCGATGCCCGCGGCGTGGAACCGCTTCACCATCGCCTTGAACTCCTGCACCTGCTCGCCGAGCTGCCCGGCGGCGGCGTACTCGTTGTGCGGGGCGAAGAAGCCGATGGTGTTGTAGCCCCAGTAGTTGCGCAGGCCCTGCTCGGTGAGGTGGCTGTCCTGCACGAACTGGTGCACCGGCATCAGCTCGATCGCGGTGATCCCGAGCTTCTGCAGGTGCTCGAGCACGGCCGGATGCGCGAGCCCGGCGTACGTGCCGCGCTCGGCCGGCGGCACATCCGGGTGCAGCTTCGTCATGCCCTTCACGTGCGCCTCGTACACGATCGTGTCGCGGTAGGCGGTGCCCGGCTTCGCGTCGCCGGTCCAGTCGAAGAACGGGTTCACGACGACGCCGTGCATCACGTGCGCTGCGGAGTCCGCGTCGTTGCGGCTGTCGGGCGACCCGAAGTCGTAGCCGAAGACCGCCTGGTCCCAGTCGTAGGCGCCCCACGTCGACTTCGCGTAGGGGTCGAGGAGCAGCTTGTTCGGGTTGCAGCGCAGCCCCTTCGCCGGGTCCCACGGCCCGTGCACGCGATAGCCGTAGCGCGTGCCGGGCTGCACGCCGGGCAGGTAGCAGTGCCAGACGAACGCGTCGACGTCGACCATCGGCACCCGCGTCTCGGTGCCGTCCTCCGCGAAGAGGCAGAGCTCCACCGCCTCCGCGACGCCCGAGTAGAGCGCGAAGTTCGTGCCGCTGCCGTCGAACGTCGCGCCGAGCGGATACGACGACCCCGGGCCAGACCTCCATCGCGTGCCTCCTCGACGCCGTGCCGCCTGCTCGCCGTCATTCTGACGGACCGGATCCGGCGGAACGCCGGGAGCGTCTCCGGCGGCCGGACGGGCCGTTGCTACCTCGCGCGGATGCGCCGCCGTCTGCTCTCCGCGGCCTTCGTGGTCGCGGCCGTCGCGGCGCTCGCCGGCTGCGCGCCGACCCCGGCGCCGCGCCTACCAGGTCGTCCGCCAGCCCGACGACCGGGCTGGTGCAGGTGGAGCGATCAGGCCGGTCCATCACGGTGCTGGACAGCCCCGATGCGGTCACCCGCGCTCTCGGCGCGAGCCGCGCGCTCTTCGCCGCGTCGCCCGGGGCCGTGGTGACGCCGGCGGGCAGCGCGGCCGGGATGCGCGCCGCCGCGAAGTCCGCGGGCCGGCTCCGCGTTCCCCTGCTGCTCGTGCCGTCGGCCGCCGGCTCGTCGCTCGATCGCGGTGCGCACGCGAGCTCGCCCGCCTCTCCGCGACCTGGATCGCACCCGTCGGCCGCGTTCCGGCGATCCCCGGCCTGCACCGGGTCGATCCGGCGACGCAGGCGCCGCCCGGCCGCGCCGGCACTGCGTCCCCGGCGATCGCGGTGGTCGACGACGAGGTGGCGGATGCCGCGGGCGTCGCGACCGCGCAGGCGGCCGGCGCCGAGGTCGT
Organism: uncultured Actinomycetota bacterium; assembly: GCA_963771645.1. Taxonomy (GTDB): domain Bacteria; phylum Actinomycetota; class Actinomycetes; order Actinomycetales; family Microbacteriaceae; genus Amnibacterium. Next base: position 225,193 of record CAVYUH010000003.1, read on the forward strand.
GCCGGTGACCACCTGCGACCTCACCCGATCGCCGGCGGCGGTCACGGCCCTCGCCGACCACGCCGCCGCGCCGGCCGTGCTGCTCGGCGCGGGCTTCGCCTCCGAGCCCGCGACGGACTGGACGGTCGCCGCAGCCCGATCCGGCTTCCAGCTGCCGGGCGGTGGCCAGCGGCCCCTGCCCGGGCACCGCTTCGTCGCGCTCTACGGCGTGCCCGGGGTGCCGGCGCTCGGTGCGCTCGGCGACCAGGGCGTCGCCGCCTCGATCCGCCGGGTGAAGGCGCTGGCGAAGCAGTACGTGCCGCTGTCGGACGAGCCGGTCGTGCCGACGCTCGAGATCATCGCGACCGTCGCCGCGGGGTCGCCCGGTGGCGACAAGGACTACTCGAACGAGTCCGATCCGGCATCGCTGCAGCCCTGGGTGGAGGCGGCCCGGAAGGCGGGCGTCGAGGTCATGCTCGACCTGCAGCCGGGCCGCTCCGACTTCCTCAGCCAGGCGAAGCAGTACGCGAGCCTGCTCGAAGCAGCCGAACGTCGGCCTCGCCCTCGACCCCGAGTGGCGGCTCGGGCCGCATCAGGTGCCGCTGCGGCAGATCGGCCGGGTGTCGGCGGACGAGGTGAACCGCACCTCAGCCTGGCTCGCGGGCCTCGTAACCGACCGCCACCTGCCGCCGAAGCCGTTCGTGCTGCACGAGTTCCGGCTCACGATGCTGCAGGACCGTTGCGAGATCGTCGACCGGCCGCAGCTGACGACCTTCCTCCACGTCGACGGCCAGGGCGGTCAGCCCGACAAGCAGGCGACCTGGCGCGCGGTGCGCGACGGTGCGCCCTCGTTCGTCGGATGGGGCTGGAAGAACTTCCTGCACAAGGACCACCCGATGCTCACGCCGGCGCAGACCATGCAGAACGTCCATCCGGCGCCCGACCTGATCACCTACCAGTAGGCGTCGTCCCCGTCGGGCTGAGCTTGCGGCGCATCGTCGCGGCGTCCTCGTGCCAGACCGCGGCGTCGAGCCGCACCACCACGACGGTGTCGCCGATGCGCGCCGTCCGCATGTGCACGCCGTCGCGGCGAGCCAGCCGCCGGAGCTCGAGGCGCACACGCGTCGCGTCGTCCTCCGACTCGATGCGGCGCACGCACTGCTCGTCGCGCACCGCGGCCCGCAGCATCGCTTCGGCCTCCGCACGGGCGTCCATGCGCCGATTCTGCATCCGCGCGGTCGGCCACGGCTCGGAGCCGATCGGCGCCGCCTGTGCATCCGCCGCCCGTACGCCTTCGGGTCAGATGTACGGCGGCGAACCCATACATCCGTCCCGAAGGCGTACGCGGGCGCGGAGTCAGCGGAGGTGCGTCGGGGTGATCACGAGCTCGTCGATGCGCACGTGCGCGGGGGAGTCGAGCGCGAAGAGCACGGCCCTGGCCACGTCGTCGGGTGAGAGCATGCCCTCCCGGCCGCCGCATCCGGCACCTCGGGCCGCATCGACAGGAAGTCCGTGTCCACGTCGCCCGGGCAGAGGTGCGTGGCGCGCACGCCGTTGCTCCACTCGGCGACGTTGAGGTCGCGGCAGAGCACGCCGACGGCGGTCTTGCTCGCCGCGTAGGCGATGCCGGCGCCGGGCTTGAAGGCCCAGCCCGCCACCGAGGAGATCGCCACGACGGTGCCGCGCGAGCGGCGGAGGTCGGCGATCGAGGCCTGCACCACCGCGGCCACGGCGGTGAGGTTCGTGGCGACGATCGACTGGAAGTCGTCGATCCGCTGGTTCTCCCAGGTGCGGCGCGGCGTGTTCAGGCCCGCGGAGAGCACGAGGTCGTCGACCCCGCCCCAGGCCTCGGCGATCCGCGCGTGCGCGGCCGTCGATCGCGGCGACGTCGGTGACATCGAGCGGCACGACGAGGGCCTCGCCGCCCGCCGCCCGCGCGTCGTTCCGCGACCGCCTCCAGCGCATCCGCCCGGCGCCCGCTCAGCGCGACCCGCCGGCCCCCGGCTGCCGCAGCGACGGCCGCCGCCGCGCCCATCCCGGATCCCGCGCCCGTCACCCAGACGACGCGACCCGCGCCCGACTGCTCGCCCACGTGCACCTCCCGCTCACCGGTCTCCGAACCGCCTGAAGTATCGTGCCGAACGGCTGAGAAGGAGGGCAGCGATGCAGCTCGATCTGTCCGGCAGGGTCGTACTCGTCACGGGTGCCGCGCGTGGCATCGGCGCCGCCATCGCGGACGCGTTCCGTGCGGAGGGGTGCACCGTGGTGCGGCTCGACCTCGCGAGCGACGGCTTCCCCGCCGATCCCGACCTCGACCTCGTCTGCGACGTGCGCGACGGCGAGGCGACGCGCGCGGTCGCCGCGGACGTCGAGCGCCGGTTCGGGCGCATCGACGTGCTCGTCAACAACGCGGGGATCCTCGCGGAGGGCCTCCTCGAGTCGATGGACGACGACGCCTGGGACCGCAGCTTCGACGTGAACGTCGGCGGCGTGTTCCGGATGTGCAAGGCGGTCATCCCCGCGATGAAGCGGCAGCGGGTCGGGCCGCATCATCAACGCGGCGTCGTTCGCCGCGATCGTCCCGTCGGTCGGCAGCGGTGCGTACGCCGCGAGCAAGGCCGCGGTCGTGCAGCTCACGCGGGTGCTCGCCGGCGAGCTGGGCCCGTACGGCATCACCGTCGAACGCCTACGCGCCCGGCATGGTGCCGACGGCGATGAACGGGTTCGCGGAGATGCCCCAGGCGGCGCAGGACCGCCTGCTCGACACGCTCTCCCTCCGCCGCTGGGAGACGCCGCAGGACGTCGCGCAGCTGCTCGTCTTCCTCGCGAGCGACGCGGCGGCGTACCTGACGGGTGCGCTGCTCGACATCTCCGGCGGCAAGCTCGCCACGCAGATGCCGCAGCGGGCATACGAGCTCGCGGCCGAGGCACCGACCGCGTGACGGCGGTCGTTCCGGAGCGGATGCGGTCCGACCGCGTCCGCCGCAAGGCCGTCCGGCACGCGGTGGCGTCCTGGGCCCGGTTCGCGCTGATGGTCGTCGTGACGGTCGTGCTGCTGAGCCCCGTGCTGCCGATGTTCTGGCGGGCGCTCGTGCCCGGCCGCGGATCGGTGCTGCAGGCGCTCGCCGGTGCGTTCGCCTACGGGCCGACCCTCCAGTGGCTCGGCAACAGCGCCCTCGTCTCGGTCGCGGCCGTGCTGGTGACCGTCCTCGTCGCGGCGCCCGCCGGCTACGTGCTGTCGCGTGCGCGCGGCCGATCCGTGGGCGGTTTCGCGATCGTGCTGTTCGCACTCCAGGCGCTGCCCGTGGTGATCTTCATCGTTCCGCTGTTCATCCTGTTCGCGCAGGTGGGGCTCACCGACAGCCTGCCCGGCATCACGATCATCTACGTCGGGATCGCCGTCGCGGTCGCGACCTGGACGATGGCGAGCGCGATCGACGCCATCCCCGTGCGAGCTCGAGGAGGCGGCCTGGCTCGACGGCTGCTCGGTGCTGCGCGGCTTCCTCCGCGTCGTGCTGCCGAACGCGCTGCCCGGCGTGCTCGGGCACGGCCGTGTTCACGTTCCTGCTCGTCTGGAACGACTACCTGATCGCCGACGTGTTCCTGCACACCGACAGCCAGTTCACGATCGGCTCGGCCTCGCCGCGTCCTACGGCGCGCCGATCCTCAGCCTCGTCGCGCTGCTCCCGCCGCTCGTCGTGTTCGCGGTGCTGCACCGCTGGTTCACCTTCGGCGGCGTGAGCGGCTCCCTCGCCGGGCGCTGACCCTCAGCCGAGCCGGATGCGCGCGGCCGGCCCGCTCGCATCCTCTGCGTGCGCTGCCGCACGGACGACCACCTCGGTCGACCGGCAGCACGAGGCGCTCGCCGTCCCAGCGCTGCAGCGGCCGGAGGGAGGCGCGTGAGCTCGACCGGCACGGCCTCGCCGGCGCCCACCGCGACGCTCGCGAAGCCGAGCAGCACACGGGCGGGCACGTCCTCGCCCGCGTCCTGCGGCTCGCCGTAGAGCTGCACCACGTGCCGGCCGGCGCGATCGCCGGTGTTCCGGACGATGACCCGCGCGTGCAGCGCCTCGCCGTCGGGCGCGCCGACCTCCAGCCCCTCCAGCGCGAAGGACGTGTACGAGAGGCCGAAGCCGAGCGGGTACGCGGCCGGGACGCCGAGGCGGTCGAGCAGCCGCTGCCCGAACCACCGGTCGTACACCGCGGTCGTGGCGTCCGGGTCGAACGCGGGCAGGTGGGCCTCGCCGGCCGGCACCGAGAACGGCAGCCGGCCGGCCGCATCGACCGCGCCGGAGAGCACGTCCGCGAGCGCAGCCCCGCCCTCGCTGCCGGCGTACCAGCCGAGCAGCGACCGCGGGCACCTCGCTCCGCCACTCGTCGATCAGCACGGCGCCCGCGGCGACGAGCACGACGACGGTGCGCGGGTTCGCCGCGGCGACGGCGCGGATCAGCGCGACGTCGGCGTCGTGCAGGCGCAGGCTGCGGCGGTCGCCGCCGGCGCTGCCGCCGACGATGCTGCCGGACGACGGCTGCTGGGAGCCGAGGAACTGCTCCGCCCACGCGTCGCCGTCGCGTCGGCGGGTAGGTCGCCACGAGCTCGGGGGCGAGGAAGGCGCCCGGCCTCGATGTACTCGCCCTCGTCCTCGGCGGTGTAGCCGACCACCACCACCGCCGCATCGGCGTCGGCCGCGATCCGTGCAGCGCCGTCCGGCTCGTCGCCGGCGTCGAGCACGCGGATGTCGCCGAGTCCGGAGGCCAGGCCGTCGAGCGGGGTGACGACGGCGGGGGAGCGCACGTCGGACGATCCGTTGTCGCCGGTGTTCGCGCGCTCGGCGAGCGCCCCGGCCACCGCGACGGTGCGCACGACCGCCGGGTCGAGCGGCAGCACGGGCGCGCCGGCGACCGGCTCGTTCTGCAGCAGCACCATCGCGCGCGCGGCGGCCTCGCGGGCGAGCGCCCGGTGGCCGGCGGAGAACACGACCGCGGCGTCCGGCTCGTCGGGGACGCGGCGGGCGGCGAAGCGCAGCTGCACCGCGAGGATCCGCGTGGCGGCGGCGTCGACGATCGCCCAGAGCGACGGATCCGCCTGGAGGGCCGCCGGCAGGTGCTCGGCGCGCTGCTCGGCGAACGGCTCCTCGACGTCGAGGCCCGCCTCGAGCGAGGCGACGGCGTCCCGGAGGCCCCAGATGAAGTCGGACACGGCGATGCCCGAGAAGCCCCAGTCGTCGCGGAGGATCTCGGTGATCAGGTGCCGGTTCTGACCGGCCCACTCGCCGTTGACGGAGTTGTAGGCGGTCATCACCGCATCCGCCCCCGCCTCCACGACGGCGCGGAAGTGCGGCAGGAACGCCTCGCGCAGCGTGCCCTCGTCGATCCTCACGTCGACGGTGAAGCGCGCGTTCTCCATCGAGTTCAGCGCGTAGTGCTTCACGGTCGTCATGGCGTTCGGCGCGACGCCGCGGTGCAGCGCCGACCCGAAGGTGCCGAGCAGCAGCGGGTCCTCGCCGTAGGTCTCCTGGATGCGGCCCCAGGCCGGGTGCCGGGGCAGGTTGATGCAGATGCCGCCGAAGAAGTTGCCACCTTGAGCCCGCAGCTCGAGGCCGATGGCGCCGCCGATCCGCTCCTCGAGCTCCGGGTCCCAGGTGGCGCCGCGGGCCATCGCGACGGGGAACGCCGTGGAGCGGCCGAGGACCACGCCGCGGGGGCCGTCGCCGAAGCGGAGCCCGGGGATGCCGAGCCGGGCGACCGCGCCGTGCACGTATGGGGTGTGGTTGTAGCCCTCCTCGATCATGCGCCGGAAGCCGGCCCAGAAGGGCTCGTCGCCGTCGAGCAGCCCGAGCTTCTCGGCGTCGGTCAGCTGCGCGAGCAGCGCGGCCGCCTCGCCGGCTGCGGATGCGCCGCTTCGCACGCGGTCCGCGGCGGCGTCGAAGGCGGTGGTCTCGTCGACCGTGTTGTCGGACATGGTGAAACCCCCGGGAGGTGCGGAACCCGGCGACGACCCTGCCGCCGGCGCTCCGAGGCTACCGGCAGCGTCCTCCTATTCGTTGCGGCTCAGCACAAACCGTCGTGCTTCAGAACGCGCCGCCCCAGCCGCCCGCCATCGCGTTCGAGGCGACCCCGATCGCAAGCAGCCGTGCGGCATCGTCCGTCTCGGGGGTCGCCATGTCATCGGTGACGAGAGCGCCGTTGGTCTGGTCGAACAGCGGCACGGCCGGCGGCATCGGCGGCGTTGCCATGGCAGGGACCATCGCCCGGCGCTCGGCGCGAAGCACCCCGGCGCGCCAGGCGAGGTCCGCGGGCACGCCGCGCAGGGTGCGCATCAGGATGGAGAGCGCGAGCCGCCACTGCGGCTGCCGGGCGCGGTCGGCGGCATCCGCGTGCTCCCACAGGTCGGAGACGAGCTCCGCGCGCCGATCCTCGCCGATGCGGCGGGGGAGGCCGGCGGTGATCCTGAGGGTCCAGCCGAGCGCGGCCTCGCGGGCGAAGCGGTGGACGGCCGACCGCCGCGGCGCGGTCATGCGGCACCGCCGGTAGCGGGCCGGAAGGTAACGGCGATGCGCTCTCCGCTCCGCACGGCCGAAAGGGCGGCCGCGCCGGCCGGCGTCACCGCGTACAGGCGGCGACGCGGCCGGCCGGCCTCGGCAGCGACGGCCGCGTCCTCCCAGACGGCCTCGAGCAGGCCTGCGTCGAGCATCCGGGACAGCGCCTTGTAGAGGGTGCCGTGCGCGACGAGGCGCCGCGAGTCGGCACTCAGCCGCTCGGCCAGGCCGAACCCGTGGAAGCGCTCGCCCTCGTCCGTCATCCCGGCGCCGACCTCCAGGATGTCGACCTCGAGCGGGAGCAGGGTCCCTGCGGCTCTCCGTGGCATGCCCGAAGAATAGGAAGATACCTTCCCTATGTCAAGATCCCCTGGTCATCGTGCTCGTTCAAGGATCTCCCGGTGCAGGTCGAGCAGTGGCGCCGTGCGCTCGGCGGGGCCGCGGCCGAAGCCGCACTCCGTGGCGACGCCGAACGCCGGCACGGCCGTCGACGCGGCGTCGATGCGGCGCAGCGCGCCCTCGACCCCGTCCTCGTGGTGCACCAGCCCGAGCACCAGCGCGGTGCCGTCCGGCACCTCGATGCCCTTCAGCGGCGCGAAGTACGCCGAGTCGTCGCGCTCGATCGGCACGGGCAGGTGGATCCAGTCGATCCGGCGCGGCCGGGCCGCGAGCAGCCCCCGGACGACGGAGGCGAGGGTGCCGGCGTCCTTCGGCTGCACGAAGTGGGTCTCCTCGACGTCGCCGTAGCAGAGGTGGAAGCCGACGGTGACGTCCGCCGGCACGGCCGCCGCCTGGCGCACCGCCCGCTCGATCACGCCGCCGAGCACATCCTCGAACCAGGCGAGGAGGCGCACGCCGCCGAGCTCCACCTTCTCGAGGAAGCCGAACTCGACCGCGGTGTCCCACTGGATCGCGAGCCGGTGGTGGGGGATGGCGGCGAGGATGCGGTCGAGCTCGCCGAACAGGGCGCGCTCGTAGACGGGCTCGATCGCGGCCCGGTCCTGCTCCGCGATGAACGCGCCGACGACCGCGGCCGGCGTCGGCAGCGAGACCTGGAACCGGACGCCCGCGGGCACCCGCCCGACGTCCTGGAGCGCGGCGAACGTCGCGAAGGAGGCGATGGCCGCATCCGCGTAGCCGAGGTCGGGGAACGTCAGGTCGGCCGCGGCGACCGAGCCGTCGAGCGCGAACGGCCGCTGGTCGAACTCGCCCCGGATGAGGTACGGGGTGTCGCCGACGCGGACGAGCCCGGGCGTCCGGTCGAAGCGGAAGGTCTGGAACTGGATCCAGTAGTAGCGCTCGCCGACCTCGCCGTCCGGGATCCGGGTGACGTGGTCGCCGAGGTGCTCGGCGACGGTGCTGATCACCGCTTCGGCGGTGGGGAGGTTGACGCTGCCGACGAGGTGGGCGCCGGTGACGACGGCCCGTCGTTCTGCGGTGAGGGACATGGGGAGCTCCTTGCAACGGGGGAGCCGCGGCGGACGCGGCTCACGGGATGAACCGCAGGCGTGTCCCGGGATGGAGCGATCCGGGACGCGAGGCTTCGCATCGCGCTGCAGCAGCACGATCCCACCGGCGCTCCCACCGAGGCAACGCCCGTTGCAACAGACCGTCACATCCGCCTACCTCACGAACAGCTGTTGCCACTTTCTGCGGTCATGGGGCGTCCATGACCGCAGAAAGTGGCAACAGCCGATGAGGGGGTCAGCGGGCCAGGCGGCTCACCTTCACGTACTGGAACATCGAGGTGAAGTCGCCGGGGCCGCCGAGCGAGATCAGGCCGATCCGCGCTGTGGAGCCGAGCGCCGCCGTCCAGGTGATGCCCTTGTCCCAGTGATGCCCGTCGAGGCTCGTGTAGGCGGTGTACGCCTCCTGCCCCGACGTCGTGTGCTTCACGATGCGGAGGTAGGTCCAGTCGCCGACCGGGCCGACCACGCCGTTGCCGTACGAGGGCTGCCCCGGCCCGGCGGTGCTGATGTGCTTGCCGAACTCGGTCTGACGCGTGTTCCAGATGGAGTTCGAGGTGAGGCGCACGTAGTCGCCGTCGCTCCGGTAGACGATCAGCCCGCCCTGCACGAAGTTGTGCACGTCGTTCACGCCCGTGTTCACGGAGACCTTCGTCTCGACGACGTAGTCACCGCCGTCGGAGCCGGCTCGGTGAGCACTGACGCCTGCGAGTTGTCCGGCGGCTGCAGGTCCGCGTTCTGCACCTTCCAGGAGAACGCGCCACCGCTCACGGAGTACGTGCTCGGATCCGGCTGCCGCACCCATGACCAGCGGCTCGACAGCGACGACCCGTCGAACGTGTCGGACAGCGCTGCGATCGGCGCGCCCGGCTTCGCCTGCGGGACGAACGACGGGTGGTACGCCGTCCGCTCACCGGGCTGCGCCGCGGGGGCCGGCATGGTGCCGTCGGAGGGGCCGCGGTCGCCGCGGACGACCGGCCAGCCGCCCTGCCAGTCGAGCGGATCCATCAGCGCGGGCCGCTTCGTGTAGGTGGCGTTCGTGCCACCGCTGTAATAGGGATCCGTCGTGTCGACCGCGTGGTAGACGATCCAGTCCTGCCCGGAGTAGTCGGTGATCACCGCGTTGTGGCCGGCGCCGACCCAGCGGTTGCCGTTCTGGCTGAGCACGGGGGTGCCGCCGACGCGACTGGCCGTGATCGGGACGCCGTCCTTGTCGACGAACGGCCCGAGTGGGCTCCTCGATCGGGCGGTGAAGACGCTGTAGCCGGTCAGCGAGCCGTTGCAGCAGTTCGTGGCGGAGCCGAAGAAGTAGTACCAGCCGCCCCGCTCGACGATGTAGGTGCCCTCGTAGCGGTTGTCGATCGCGATCCGCTTCTCGGTCGACGCGATCGAGCTGCGCCCGTCGGAGGAGAGCCGGCGCACGAAGATGCCGCCGTTGTACGACCCGAAGTAGAGGTAGTCGTGGCCGTTCGCGGAGATCACCTCGGGGTCGAACTCCCAGCGGCCCTGCCCGTTGTCGGGGTTCACGCCGGGCGGCACGACGGGCGTGCCGGTGTCGGTCCACGGGCCGGTCGGCGAGGAGCTCGTGGCCAGGCCGATCGCGGAGCCGCCGGCGTTCGTGTCGGACGCCGTGTAGTACATCCGGTACTGCCCGTTCCGGTAGACGACGTCGGGCGCCCACACGCCCGCGTCCGGCTTCAGCCAGGAGGGCTTGGTCGGGAACGCGTCGCCGGCGTAGGTCCAGTGCACGAGGTCGGTCGAGCGGTACTGCGGCACCTGGTGGATCACGAGCGCGCCGGTCGAGTCCGTCTCGGTCGAGGTGAGCGCATCGGCGGTGCAGTACAGCGTCCAGCGGCGGTCGCCGGCGGTCGGGCGCAGCACGAACGGATCGGCGCAGCTCGCCGCCGTCTGCCCGTGCGGCAGCTGCAGGTCGAGCGGGTTCGAGTAGGTGCCCGCCGTCCGGGCGGAGGCCGGGGCGGCTGATGCGGCCGGCGCCGCAGCGACGCCGAACAGGGGTACCGCCAGGACGGCGGCGGTGAGGACCACGGGGATCTTGAGGCGCACAGCTGCTCCCACTTCGTCGTAGGCCGCCGGGGCAGGCGGGTCCGCGCAGAGTACGAATCCCCTCTGGAGGGCGCCTGGTAAGCGCTGTAAATCTGCCGAGCCCCGACATGTGGGGACCGCCCCGACCGCCGCAATCCCACGGGCCATCAGCGGGCCACGTGCACCCGAAGACGGGCGATGGCGTCCGCTCAGGCCGTTCGGGCATCGCGCGGCCTAGCCTGAGGCCATGGCAGCCGGAGCCTCCGTCACCCGTTCCTTCTCCGTCCCGCAGGAGCGGCGACTCGTCACCGAGCTCCCGGGGCCGCGCTCGCGCGACCTGCAGGAGCGGCGCGTGCGCTCGGTCTCGCGCGGCGCCGGGACCCTTGCGAACATCTACATGGACCACGGCTCGGGCGCCGTGCTCGTCGACGTGGACGGCAACCAGATCATCGACCTGGGCTGCGGCATCGGTGTCACGACGATCGGGCACGCGAACCCCGACGTGGCCGCTGCGGTCGCCGAGCAGGTGGCGAAGCTCACCCACACGCTCTTCACCGTCACCCCGTACGAGAACTACGTCCGGGTCGCCGAGAAGCTAGCGGAGATCACCCCTGGCGACTTCGAGAAGCACTCGGTGCTCGTCAACTCGGGTGCGGAGGCGGTGGAGAACGCCGCGAAGATCGCCCGCCGGTACACGGGGCGACGCGCGCTCGTCGTGCTCGACCACGCCTTCCACGGCCGCACGAACATGACTATGGCGATGACCTACCGCCCCTGGCCGGAGCGCGAGGGGATGGGCCCGTTCCCCGGCGACATCCACAGCGTGCCGATCAGCTACCCGTTCCGCGACGGCCTCTCCGGCGAGGAGGCGGCGGAGCGCGCCATCGACCTCATCGAGACGCACATCGGGGCGCGCGAGGTCGCGGCGTTCTTCGCCGAGCCGATCCAGGGCGACGGCGGCATCATCATCCCGGCGCCCGGCTACTTCGCCCGCCTCGCCGAGTACTGCCGCGACAACGGCATCGTGTTCGTCGCGGATGAGATCAGGCCGGCATCGCCCGCACCGGCGCCTGGTACTCGATCGAGCACCACGGCGTCGTGCCCGACCTCGTCACCTCGGCCAAGGGCATCGCCGGCGGCATGCCGCTCGCGGCCGTCACCGGTCGCGCCGACATCATGGACGCCGTGCAGCCCGGCGGCATCGGCGGCACCTTCGGCGGCAACCCCGTATCGACCGCCGCGGCGCTCGCCGTCTTCGACCTCATCGAGCGCGAGGACCTGATCGGCGAGGCGCAGCGCGTGGAGCGCACGCTCGTCGAACGGATCGGCGACTGGCCCGAGCGCTTCGACGTGGTCGGCGAGGTCCGGGGCAAGGGCGCCATGTTCGGGGTCGAGCTCGTGCAGCCCGGCACGAAGAAGCCGAACGCCGCCGCGCTCAAGCACGTCCTGACCTACGCCGCCGAGCACGGCGTGATCGCCCTCGACGCGGGCTCCTGGGACAGCGTGCTGCGGCTGCTGCCGAGCGTCGTCATCTCGGACACCCTGATCGATGACGCAGCCGGTGTGCTGGAGGAGGCGCTCGCGACGCTGCCGGGCAGTGGCGACGAGCCCGACCCCGTGCCGGCATCCTGACGCTTCCCAGCAGAATCCCGGTGGGCGCGGTACCTTCGTCGCACCCCGGCGCGCTTCGGGCGACCGAGGAATGATGACCCAGCACGACCAGCAGCCCCCTCAGGACGGCGTCTCCGCCGAGGCGGTTCTCGAGATCTCGTCCGTCGCCGGCGCCTCCATCTCCACCCTCGGCGGCCTGCTGGGCTCCGAGACGCTCTCCGCGAGCGACGAGATCATCGCCCGCATCGACGAGATCCAGTTCGATCTCGGCGAAGGGCCCTGCTGGGACGCGATGACCACCGGCCGCCCCGTGCTCGAGCCCGACCTCCGCCGCCGCTCCGGCGCGACCTGGCCCGCCTTCATGCGGGCGGTCACGCACGACAAGGTGGCGGCGCTGTTCGCCATCCCGCTCAACGTCGGGCCGCTCCGCCTCGGTGCCATCGACATGTACGACGTGCGCCCGCGCTCCCTCGACAAGGGCGAGCTCACTCGCGCCGTGGCGCTCGCCGCCGACGTGAGCCGCACGGTGCTGCGGCAGGCGATCGAGCAGAGCGGCCTCGAGGAGACGCCGGCCGTCGCCCGCCCGATGTCCCGCCGGCGGATCCACCAGGCCACCGGATTCGTGATCGCGCAGCTCGACGTGTCCGCAACGGATGCGGAGCTGCTGATCCAGGCGAGGGCGTTCGCCGAGGGGCGCACCATGCTCGATATCGCCGACGAGATCCTCACCCGGCGCCGACGGTTCACCGTGCGGGGCGGCGAGATCGAGGACGAGCGGTGAACGAGACCAGCCGCGAGCAGGAGCTGCTCGACGCCTTCGCGAACCTCGCCGACACGCTCGTCGGCGGCTCCGACGTGGTGGAGCTGCTGCAGCTCCTCGTCGACACCTGCCGGGACGTCCTCGACGTCACCGCCGTCGGGCTGCTGCTCGTCTCCCCGGACGACGACGAGCTCGAACTGGTCGCCTCGACGAGCGAGGAGAGCCGGATCGTCGAGACCCTGCAGCTCGGCGCCGAGAACGGTCCGTGCGTGCACTGCTTCCGCACCGGGGAGCCGGTCGCCGTGCCGGACATCGCCGCCAAGCGGGACACCTGGCCGGAGTTCGCGGCGAGCGCGAGCGATCAGGGCTTCGGTGGCGTGTTCGCGATCCCGCTCCGGCTCCGCTCGACCACCATCGGCGCGATGAACCTGTTCCGCGCCGAGCCCGGCGACCTGAACGAGCGCGACCTGCGCGCCGCGCAGGCGCTCGCCGACGTCGCGACGATCGGGATCCTGCACGAGCGCAGCTTCCGGGCGAACGACGTGGTGCGGGAGCAGCTCCAGGTGGCGCTGAACTCCCGTGTCCTCATCGAGCAGGCGAAGGGCGTGATCGCCCACCGCCACAGCGTGGACATGGACGAGGCGTTCCGCATCCTGCGGACATACACCCGGACGAACCGCGTGCGCCTGGTCGAGACCGCGCGGGGCGTCGTCGAGCGGCGGATCCGGCTCTAGCCCTCGTCGATGTCGAACGCCGACGCGTCCTCGAACTGCGCGACGGGCAGCGGCTCGCGAAGATGCGCGGATCGGTCCTTCAGGCCCCGCACGAACTCGCGGTCGACGAGGTCCTCGTCGGCGGTCGTCAGGTCCTCGGACGACAGCTGGCTCATCGGCCCGATGAGCAGCGTCGACCGGCCCACCGATCCGTCGGGGCGCCTGGTGGGCACCCGCACGAGGTCGTGACGCCCGTACTGAGCGAGCACCCAGGCGTACTCGAGCAGGGCATCCGCGACGTCGTCACCCGTGAGGAACGACGTCCCGGTGCAGAAATAGACGCGTTGCATTGCCAGTCCCTTGGTCGGCCGAAGATCGGATCCCGAGGTCTGGGGGACACGGTTGCGGCAGCGACGGTACACCCGCGTGCGCACAGTCAAGGGGGGATGCGCAATCTGTCGGGCTGTGGTAACCGCGGGCACGGATGGCCCGTGCTCGCTGATGCAGGCCGGCCTCCGGGCTGAAGGAGCCGTTCAGCCCTGCTCGGCGAGGAGGCGGGGCAGCTCGTCCGCGAGCTCCCGCGCGAGGAAGCCGACCGGGCCGATCCGCTCCGCGAGCCGGTCACCCGCGGTCGCGTGCAGCCAGGTCGCCCAGCAGGCCGCGTCGCCGAGCTCGACGCCGCGGGCGACGAGCCCTGCGATCGCGCCGGCGAGCACGTCGCCGCTGCCCGAGGTGGCCAAGCCCGGGTTGCCGGCCTCGATGCGCCGCAGCCGGCCGCCCGGCTCGGCGACGTAGCCGCTGCCGCACACCACGGCGCGGTAGCGGTCGGCGAGCTCGGGGAGGTCGTCCGTCTCGTCGCCCGCGTCGTGGCCGAGGAGGATCTCGGTCTCCGTGCTGTTCGGGGTGAGCAGCAGCCGCCCCTCGAGCGGCCGGCAGACGTCCTGGTCGTTCGCGAGCGCTCCGAGGGCGAAGGCGTCGAGCAGGACGACCGTCTCGTCGCCGGTCAGGGGCACGAGGCGCTCGAGCAGCTCGTGGGCCTCCTCGGCGTCGTCGAGGCCCGGGCCGACGACCACGCAGTCCACGTCGAGCTGCCCCTCGAGCGCGCTGACCGCGCCGCCGGTGACGGAACCCGCGCGGTTCTGCGGCAGCCCGATGACGCCCGCCTCGGGGAAGGCGACGGCGAGCGGCGCCGCGACGGTCTCGGCCACCGCGACCGTCAGCCGGCCGGCGCCGACGCGGAGCACCGCGAGGCCGGTGAGGGCGACGGCGCCGGGGGTCTTCGCAGCGCCCCCGACCACGAGGACGTCTCCGCGCTGCCGCTTCGACGGCGCGGGCGCCGGCAGCTTCGGAAGGGTCTCCGGGGTCGTGATCTCAGCGTTGCGGGACATCCGCGCGCCCTCCGTGCTCCGTCACCTCATCGAGGTGGCCCACCTCGTTCACGACCGTCGCGCGCCACGGGCCGGCCGGCTCGTCGCGGACGAGTCGCGTGATCGAGGCGTTCGGGATGGGGTGCGCGGCGGCCCCCTCGAGCAGGGTCTGCTCGTCGATCCGCTCGCAGACGGCCCGGAACAGGTGGATGACGGCGTCGTGCGCCACCACGAGGATCCGGTCGCCGCTCGCCGTGAGGTCGGGCAGCACCGAGCGGACGCGAAGCGCGACGTCCACCCACGACTCGCCGCCCGGCGGCCGGTAGTAGTACTTGCCGAGGAAGGCGCGGCGGGCGGCCTCGTCGGGATGCAGCTCCCGCACGCCGCGGCCGGTGAAGGTGTCGAGGATGCCGAGCTCCCGGTCCCGCAGCCGCTCGTCGATCCGCGGCTCCGCGCTCCAGCCGGCCGCCGCGAGGGCGATGGAGGCCGTCGTGCGGGCCCGGAGGTACGGCGACACCCACACCGCGTCGGGCTCCGCCTCGGCGGCGAGCCGGCGGCCGAGGTCCTCCGCCTGGCGGCGGCCCCGGTCGGAGAGCGCCACGTCGGGATCCCGCGCGGGGACCTCGACGCGGAGCGCTCCCGTGCGCTCGGCCTCGGACGCCGCGATGTTCGCGGCGCTCTCGCCGTGGCGGCAGAGGATCAGCTCCATCGGGGGCGCCTCAGTGCGACGAGCCCTCGGACTCGATCTCCGTTCGGTCGTCGCTCCAGAGGGTGTGGAAGGTGCCCTCCTTGTCGACGCGGCGGTACGTGTGGGCGCCGAAGAAGTCGCGGAGTCCCTGGATGAGCGCCGCCGGCAGGCGGTCGGCCCGGAGCGAGTCGTAGTACGAGAGCGCCGACGCGAAGCCGGGCACCGGCACGCCCGACAGGGCCGCGGTGGAGACGACGCGTCGCCAGGCGGCCTCGCCGTCGGACACGGCCTTCGCGAAGTACTCGTCGGCGAGCAGCGTGGGGAGGTCGGGGTTCCGGTCGTAGGCCTCGACGATGCGGTTGAGGAACCGGGCGCGGATGATGCATCCGGCCCGCCAGATCTTCGCGACCGCGCCCTTGTCGATGTCCCAGCCGAACTCCTTGGCGCCCGCGATGATCACGTCGAAGCCCTGGGCGTACGCGACGACCTTGGAGGCGTAGAGCGCGGCACGCACGTCGTCCTCGAACCCGTCGGGCTTCGCCACCGGCTTCGGCCGGTCGCCGGCGAGGGCGCCGACCGCGGCCCGCTGCTCGGGCTTCGAGGACACGGCGCGGGCGAAGACCGCCTCGCCGATCCCGGAGACGGGGATCCCGAGGCCGACGGCGTTCTGCACGGTCCAGACGCCGGTGCCCTTCGAGCCCGCCTGGTCGACGACGACGTCGAGGAACGGCTTGCCGGTCTCGGCGTCCTTCTGCCGCAGCACCTGGGCGGTGATCTCGATCAGGTAGGACTCGAGGTCGCCCTCGTTCCACGCGTCGAACACCTCGGCCATGTCGGCCGGCTCGTATCCGCCGATGCGCCGGAGCAGGTCGTACGACTCCGCGATCAGCTGCATGTCGGCGTACTCGATGCCGTTGTGCACCATCTTCACGAAGTGGCCGGCGCCGTCCGAGCCGATGTGGGTGACGCAGGGCTCGCCCTCCGCCTCCGCGGCGATCGACTCGAGGATCGGGCCGAGGGTCTTGTACGCCTCCGTCGAGCCGCCCGGCATGATCGACGGCCCGTTCAGCGCGCCCTCCTCGCCGCCGGAGATCCCGGTGCCGACGAAGTTCAGCTGCCGCTCGCGCAGCGCCTTCTCCCGGCGGATGGTGTCGGTGAAGAGGGAGTTGCCGCCGTCGACGATGATGTCGCCCGGCTCGAACCGCTCCGCGAGCTGGTCGATGACCGCATCCGTGCCGCGCCCGCCTGGACCATGATGATCGCCGCACGCGGCTTCTTCAGGCTCGCGACGAACGCGTCGATGTCGTGGCTCGGCACGAACTCGCCCTCGTCGCCGTGCTCCGCGATCAGCTGGTCGGTCTTCGCGGCCGTGCGGTTGTAGACGGCGGTGGCGTGGCCGTGGTGCGCCAGGTTCCGGGCGAGGTTGGACCCCATGACGGCCATGCCCACCACCCCGATGTCGGCGGTGGCCGTGGTGCCGGAGTCGGAGGTTGCGGTGTCGCTCACGAGCTGCTCCCAGAGGGTCGGATGGCGTTCAGCCGACTGTATCCGTCCTCCCCGAAGGCTCGCCGCGGGTGTTCGAGGACCGGGGGGCGGGCCGCCGCGGTGCTGCGCCACCCTCACCGCGTCAGGCCGCTGCGCAATCGACGGACTTTCTGCGCAGCAGGGCCCTGCCTCGGCATGAACCGGGCGGCGGATGCGGGTTTCTCCGTCGTTCACGCAGGGGCTCGGCATCCGGCCGCCTCCCGGCCGCGGCGGAGTGCGGCGTCGGTAGGCTGCGGCCGCCCCGCATCCCTCGACGAGAGCGAGCCCATGCCGAACGAGCGCCTGCGCGTCGTCGCCGCCACCCCCATCCCCGACGAGCTCGTCGCGACGGTGGTCGCCGCGGAGCCGCGGATCGACTTCGTCGTCGACCAGTCGCTGCTGCCGCCGATGCGGCACCCGGGCGACCACGCGGGCGACCCGGCGTTCCATCGCACGGAGGAGCAGCAGCGCCGCTTCGAGGAGCTCGTGGACTCGGCCCAGGTGCTCTACGGCATCCCGGGGGAGCGGCCGAGCGAGCTGCGGCGCACGGTCGAGGCGAACCCCGCGCTCGAGTGGGTGCAGCTGATGCCCGCCGGTGGCGGGGCGCAGGTGCGCGGAGCCCACCTGTCCGAGGAGCAGCTCGCCCGCATCCGCTTCACGACCACCGCCGGGGTGCACGCCGGGCCGCTGTCGGAGTTCTGCGTGCTCGGGCTGCTCGCCGGCTTCAAGAGCCTGCCGCGCCTCGAGGAGCACCAGCGGCAGCACGACTGGGCCGACGGCCGCTGGATCATGAAGCGGCTCGACGGCAGCCGCGTGCTCCTCGTCGGGCTCGGCGGCATCGGGCGGCTCACCGCGCAGAAGCTCGCAGCCCTCGGCGCGCACGTGTCGGGCACCTCGCGGCGTGACGTGGAGGTCGACGGCGTCGAGGAGGTGATCCACCCGGATGCGCTCGCGGACCGGGTGGGGGAGTTCGACGGCATCGTCGTCTCGCTGCCGGGCACCCCCGACACGGAGGGCCTGATCGGCGCCGCCGTGCTGGCGAACGCGAAGCAGGGCGCCGTGATCGTGAACGTCGGACGCGGCACGGTCGTCGACCAGGACGCGCTCGTCGAGCAGCTGCGGGCCGGGCGGATCGGGTTCGCGGCCCTCGACGTGACGACGCCCGAGCCGCTGCCCGCCGAGCATCCGCTCTGGGATGAGCCGAACGTGCTGATCAGCCCCCACACCGCGGCACTCAGCGACCTCGAGGACGAGCTGATCGCGAAGCTCTTCGCCGAGAACTGCACCCGCTACCTCGACGGCCGCGAGCTGATCAACCCGGTCAACACCCGCGAGTTCTACTGACCCCGCGCTGATCGCGCCGTTCCGGAGTTCCTGAGCGACACGCCGCGCCTGGGCGGCCGGGCGCGGCGTGTCGTCCGGTTTCTCCGGATCCGCGCGATATCCCGAACCGGTCCCTCGCCGGTGTGGAGGTCGGGGCGCTACGGTCTGCCCCGTGGACCTGCCTCCGATCGTCGTGATGGGCGTCTCCGGATCCGGGAAGACGACCGTCGGTTCCGCGCTCGCCGAGCGCGTCGGCGGGGTGTTCCTCGACGCCGACGACTTCCATCCGGCGTCCAACGTGCACAAGATGTCGCAGGGCACCCCCCTGAACGACGCGGACCGCGCCCCGTGGCTCGACATCGTCGGCAAGGAGATCCGCAAGCGGCAGGGCGAGGGGCGCACCGTCGTCATGGCCTGCTCGGCGCTGAAGCGGAAGTACCGGGAGCGGATCCGCGCCGAGGAGCCGGCCGCCTTCTTCGTGCTGCTCACGGGCACGCGTGAGGAGCTCGAACGGCGGATGCAGGCCCGGCACGGCCACTTCATGCCGGCGTCGCTGCTCGACTCGCAGCTCGACACCCTCGAGCCGCTCGGGTCGAACGAGCACGGGGCGACCGTCAACATCCACGGCACGAAGGAGCAGGTGGTCGACCGCGTCCTCGACGCGGCGACGCACTCGAAGCGCCCGGCGTAGCCGCACGAGCGCAGCTGCTCCTCCCCGCCGCGAGCTCTGCGGCCGTGCGGAAGGGGCCCGGCCGCGTCCGGTATGCTCGTCCGTCGGACTTCGGCGAGGGATGCGCATCCGCATCCGTGATCGACGCGGCGCGCTCACCAAGGCGTGCGCTCGACCGCCGACCGATCGACCGGG
This sequence comes from uncultured Actinomycetota bacterium, assembly GCA_963771645.1. Classification (GTDB taxonomy): domain Bacteria; phylum Actinomycetota; class Actinomycetes; order Actinomycetales; family Microbacteriaceae; genus Amnibacterium. Next base: position 244,071 of record CAVYUH010000003.1, read on the forward strand.
CCGGTAGGGCCCACGGAGGGACCGACATGGCCGAGAAGATCACTGCAGAGCGTCGCGAGTCGTTCGGCAAGGGCGCTGCCCGCAAGCTGCGTGCCGCTGGCCGCATCCCCGCGGTCATCTACGGGCACGGCGCCGAGCCGGTGCACATCTCGCTGCCCGGCCACGAGACCGCGCTCATCATCCGCAAGGCGAACGCCGTGCTCGAGCTCGACTTCTCCGGTGCGACGCAGCTCGCCCTGATCAAGGACGTGCAGAAGGACCCGGTGAAGCAGGCCATCGAGCACGTCGACCTGCTGCTCGTCCGCAGCGGCGAGACCGTGCAGGTCGAGGTGCCGGTGCACCTCGAGGGCGAGTCGGCCCCGGGCACCATCGCGGCGCTCGACGCGCAGACGCTGCTGCTCGACGTCGAGGCCACGCACATCCCGGAGCGCGTGATCGTGTCGATCGAGGGCCTGACCGAGGGCACCCACGTGACCGCGGCGGACGTGACCCTGCCCGAGGGCGCGAAGCTCGCCTCGGACCCGCAGCTGCTGATCGTCGGCATCACGGGCGAGGCGTCCGACACGGAGGACGAGACGGCGACGCCGGCCGCGTCCGCCGAGCCGGCCGAGACCGCCACAGCGAGCTAGCCGAAGCATGGACAGGGCCCCTGGCTCGTCGTCGGACTCGGCAACCCCGGCGGGCAGTACGCCGCCAACCGGCACAACGTCGGGCGCATGGTGCTGGACGAGCTGGCACGCCGGATGGGCGTGCGGTTCGGCCGGCACAAGACGAACGCGTTCGTCGCCGAGGGTCGCGAGACGCCAGGGGGCCCGCGCTACGTCCTCGCCGCACCCGAGACGTACATGAACGAGTCGGGCCGGCCCGTCGGGCGGCTGATGAAGTTCTACTCGCTGACGCCCGACCGGCTGATCGTCGTGCACGACGAGCTCGACATCCCCTTCGGCGCCCTGCGCCTGAAGACGGGCGGCGGGCACGGCGGTCACAACGGCGTCCGTGACATCGCGACGGTGCTCGGCACGCCCGACTTCGCGCGCGTGCGCGTCGGCATCGGGCGGCCGCCCGGCCGGCAGCCCGCCGCCGACTTCGTGCTCCGCGACTTCACGCCGGCCGAGCGCAAGGAGCTGCCGCTGCTCGTCGGCGACGCCGCGGATGCGGTGCTCGGCCTCTCGACGGACGGCCTGGCGGCGGCGCAGCAGCGCTTCAACGCCCCGCCCTCCTGACCCGCCCCACCCCTTCGGGTGTGGAACCGGGAGAGGTGCACGCGCTCGGCGAGCGACGCGAGGTCGGCCTCGTCGAGGTGCGTGTCCAGGAGGTCCAGGACCTCGTCCACCGTCGGCATGCCCTCATCCTGCGCGGAGCCGGGCGCATCCGTCCCGACCGTTCTTGCGCATCCTCGTCGGTATACGTGTCCCGGCTGTTGCCACTTTCTGCTGCCATCCGGGCCTGATAACCGCAGAAAGTGGCAACAGCAAGTACCGGAGTGGCAACGCCTCGGATGAGGATGCCCGTCAGTGGGGGAGCAGGCTCACCGGCACCATGTAGAGGCCGAACGCCATGACGATGCCGCAGAGGCCCCAGACCGTCCAGCGGTAGGCACCGCGCATCGTGTGCTCCTTCGGCAGCGCCTTCACCTCGAGCGCGAGCAGGAAGCCGAGCACGATCGGCAGCAGCACCGCGTTCATCACCTCGACGTCGACGGCGAGGGTGACGAGGTCGACCGCGGAGAGCACGATGACCGCGCCGAGCACGTGGGCGAGCGCGTAGACCGTGTAGAACTTCCAGCTCGAGCGGTCGATGCGGCTGTTCAGGCTGTGCTTCCAGCCCATCACGTCCGCGACGCCCCACGAGCCGGCGAGCGACACGACGAGCGCCGCGACGAGGCCGCCGCCGAGCACCGCCGCGCCGATCAGGACCTTCGCCGGCATCCCGCCGAGGAACGGCGTGACGGCCGCCGCGATGTCGCCGACCGTGTTCAGCGTCGGCTTCAGCCCGTGCGTGAACACCGTCGCGGCGAGCGTGACGATGACGGCGATCATGATCACCTGCGTGAGCACCGCGCCGAAGGCGGTGTCCCGCCGCTCGCGGGGCAGCGCGGCGACCGTGAGGCCCTTATCCACCACCGCGGTCTGCTGGTAGAAGATCATCCACGGCATGATCACCGCGCCGATGTTCGCGGCGAGCAGGTAGACGTAGCCGGGCTTGTTCAACGGGATGCTCGTCGCCCCGGACACGATGTCGCCGAGGTTCGGACCGGCGAGCACCATCGCGACGATGAACGCGAGCTCCCCGAGGCCGACGAGGATCCCGATCCGCTCGGCCCGTCGATACCGGCCGAGCAGCGCGACCGCGAGCAGCAGCACCGTGGCGACCGGGATGGTGAACCACCGCGAGACGCCGAAGAGCTCGCCGACGCCCGCGATGCCCCGCGAACTCGGTGAGCAGCGCCCCGATCGACGACAGCAGCAGCGTGCCGGCGGACAGGTACCCCAGCCGCGGCCGAAGTGCTCGCGGATGAGCAGCCCGTGCCCCTTGCCGGTGACGATCCCGAGCCGCACCGTGATCTCCTGCACCATGAACAGGATCGGGATGAGCAGCAGCTGCGGGAGAAGCAGCGCGTAGCCCCACGAGGCCCCCGACTGCGCTGCGGTGACGAGGCAGCCCGCGTCGGTGTCGGCGAGCATGACGATCAGGCCCGGGCCCCAGACGCGCAGCAGGCCGCGACGGGAGCCGACGGCCTCGGCCGGCTCCGCGGGGCGCGTGGTCGTCTCGGTCCCCGCGCTCACACCTTCCACGGTAGGTGAGGTCTGCCTTACCTCCGAACCGAGGGAGCGGCTCCGAGGGGTTCTCTCATGGAACGCCCGGATGAGGGGGCCACGCTGCTCGCCCGGGATGGATCGGTCGCCGCGGCGACGCGCCGATGGTCCGACGTCGAGGAGGTCGGATGAGGGACGCGGCACGCGAGACGCTGGACGGCGCGGCGGCGGGGGTCGTCGCGACCCTCGCGATGAGCGGCGCGCTCGCCGTCGCCGCGAAGGCGGGGCAGCTGCGGGAGCCGCCGCCGCGCGCGATCGTGCGCACGGCTGCTGCCCGGCCTGTCGCACGGAGGCGGTGAACACCGGCGCGCTGCTCGCGCACCTCGGCTACGGCGCGACCGCGGGCGCCGTGCACCGCGCGCTGCTCCGCGGCCCCGGAGTCGCCGCATCCGTCGCCTACGCGCTCGGCGATCTGGGCGAGCCGCCTACGAGGGGTGGGTGCCGCTGATCCGCGCGCTGCCGCCCGCGCATCTCGACGACCGCCGCCGGCAGGCGTCCATGGTCGTCGGCCACGTCGTGTACGGCGCGGCGCTCGGGCTCCTCGCCCGGCGAGCGCGCCGCAGGGATCAGGCGGCGCTGCGCCGCGCCACGGCGGCGGCGGCCCACGCCGCACCGGGTAGCTGCCGATGCCGCGCTCGCGTCGCGATTCATGCCGCTTCCCGGCCGCGGATGCGGCAGAAGTCGCGACGCGAGCGGAGCGGCGCCGTGGCCCGCCGGTCGCCCGCAGCGAACGCCGCCGCCAGCAGCCGGCTGCGCGCCGTAGAATCGAACGAGTGAGTCTCGAGGGTCTGCCGCGTCTGCTCGCCGACGGTGAATCGGTCGCGAGGGCGCTCGCCGCGGCATCGCGGAGCGCCGACTTCTCCGCCACGAACGGCCTGCACGCGCCGCTCGTCGTCGCGCTGCTGCAGCGGCGCAAGGAGCGGGGCGAGGCCGACGCGGCCTTCCTCGTCACCGCCACGGAGCGGGAGGCGGATGCGCTCCGCGCGAGCCTCGAGTGCCTGCTGCCGGCCGCCGAGATCCTCGACTTCCCGGCCTGGGAGACGCTGCCGCACGAGCGGCTGAGCCCCGGCGTCGAGACGGTCGGCCGCCGGCTCGCCGCCATCCGCCGCATGCACCTCTGGCGCATCGGCGACGCGCCGCTGATCGTCGTCGCGCCCGTGCGCGCCGCCCTGCAGCCGCTCACCGCGGGCCTCGACGACCGTCGAGCCGGTCGAGATCGCGCTCGGCCAGCGCGGCGTCGACCTCGGCGCCGTCACCGAGCGGCTCGTCGACGCTCGCCTACTCCCGCGTCGACCTCGTCACCCGGCGCGGCGAGTTCGCGGTGCGCGGCGGCATCCTCGACGTCTTCTCGCCGGTGGCCGAGCACCCGGTGCGCATCGACTTCTTCGGCGACGAGGTGGACCAGCTCCGCTTCTTCTCCGTCGCCGACCAGCGCTCGCTCGACGCGGCCGGTCGAGGCAGGTCTCGCTCGTGCCCGCCCGCGAGCTGCTGCTCACCGAGGCGGTGCAGCAGCGGGCGCGCGAGCTGCAGCACGAGTTCCCGAACCTCACGACGATGCTCGCGAAGATCGCCGAGGGCATCCCGGTCGAGGGGATGGAGTCGCTCGCGCCCGTGCTCGTCGACCGGCTGATCCCGGTGAGCGACTACCTGCCCGACGGCGCCGCGGTCGCGATCCTCTCGCCCGAGCGCGTCGCCTCCCGCGCGGTCAGCCTCGCGGAGACGAACCGCGAGTTCCTGCACGCCGCATGGGCCGCGGCGACGGCCGGCGCGCAGGCGCCCATCGACCTCGACGCGGGCGACTTCCTCACGGTGAAGGCGCTGCGCGACGCGGCCGGGGCGAAGCGCACCTGGTGGACCATCAGCTCGTTCGAGGCGCAGCCGACCGAGGACGCGGATCCGGCGCTCGCCGCGGCGCTGCTCGCCGACTCCGCCGAGTACCTGCGACTCGACGGCGGCGCCACCCCGGTCACGCCGGGCAAGCCCGCCGAGCTGCTCGACCACCTCGCCTCCCGCCTCCGCCACGGCTGGAGCGCCGTCGTCACCGCGGCCGGCCGCGGCCTGGTCGAGCGAGCCCGCGACGTGCTCGCGGAGCGCGGCCTCGCCGCCCGCCAGGTCGACGAGCTGCCGAGCGAGCTCGAGCCCGGCGTCGCCTACATCACGCTCGGCGACGTCGAGGCGGGCTTCGAGCAGCCCGAGATCGCCCTCGCGCTCGTCACCGAGCGGGAGTTCTACGGCCGATCCGCATCCGTCGACAACCGCCAGCACAAGCTCGCGACCCGGCGCAAGAACGTCGTCGACCCGCTGCAGCTGAAGGCCGGCGACTACGTCGTGCACCAGACCCACGGCATCGGCCGCTTCGTCGAGCTCGTGCGCCGCGAGGTCGCCGGGGCGACCCGGAAGGGCCCGCGCCGGGCGGGGGAGAAGGCGCCGGAGAAGGTCACCCGCGAGTTCCTGCTGATCGAGTACGCGCCGAGCAAGCGCGGCTACCCCGGCGACAAGCTCTACGTGCCGACCGACCAGCTCGACCTGCTCACCCGCTACGTCGGCGGCGAGGCGCCGCAGCTGTCGAAGATGGGCGGATCCGACTGGGCCGCCGCGAAGGGCCGCGCCCGCAAGGCGGTCCGCGACATCGCGGTCGAGCTCGTGAAGCTCTACTCCGCGCGGATGGCGAGCCGCGGGCACGCGTTCGGCCCCGACACCCCCTGGCAGCGCGAGCTCGAGGAGGCGTTCCCGTTCGCGGAGACGCCCGACCAGCTCGAGACCATCGACCAGGTGAAGGCCGACATGGAGCGGCCGATCCCCATGGACCGCCTCATCTCCGGCGACGTCGGCTTCGGCAAGACCGAGGTCGCGGTGCGCGCCGCGTTCAAGGCGATCCAGGACGGCAAGCAGGTGGCGATGCTCGTGCCGACGACGCTGCTCGTGCGCCAGCACCTCGAGACGTTCCAGGAGCGGTTCGCCGGCTTCCCCGTGCAGGTGCGGCCGCTCAGCCGCTTCCAGAGCGACCGGGAGGCGAAGGAGACGCTGAAGGGCCTCGCCGACGGCACGGTCGACATCGTGATCGGCACCCACCGCATCCTCTCGGACGGCGATGAAGTTCAAGGACCTCGGCCTCGTGATCATCGACGAGGAGCAGCGCTTCGGCGTCGAGCACAAGGACCAGCTGAAGAAGCTGAAGACCAACGTCGACGTCCTCGCGATGAGCGCGACGCCGATCCCGCGCACGCTCGAGATGGCGGTCACCGGCATCCGCGAGATGTCGACGCTCGCGACGCCGCCGGAGGACCGGCACCCGATCCTCACCTACGTCGGCGCCCGGTCCGCAGGGCAGATCACCGCCGCCATCCGCCGCGAGCTGCTGCGCGAGGGCCAGGTGTTCTACGTGCACAACCGGGTGTCGTCGATCAACCGGGTCGCCGCGGAGCTCGCCGAGCTGGTGCCCGAGGCGCGGATCGCGCGTCGCCCACGGGCAGATGGGCGAGCACGCGCTCGAGCAGGTGATGGTCGACTTCTGGGAGCGGCGCTTCGACGTGCTCGTCTCGACGACGATCATCGAGACCGGCCTCGACATCGCGAACGCGAACACCCTGATCATCGACCGGGCCGACAAGTACGGGCTCAGCCAGCTGCACCAGCTGCGCGGCCGGGTCGGCCGCGGCCGCGAGCGCGCGTACGCGTACTTCCTCTACGACGCCGACAAGCCGCTGTCCGAGACGGCCGTCGACCGGCTCGAGACCATCGCCGCGAACAACGAGCTCGGCTCCGGCATGCAGGTCGCGCTGAAGGACCTCGAGATCCGCGGCGCCGGCAACCTGCTCGGCGGCGAGCAGTCCGGCCACATCGCGGGCGTCGGCTTCGACCTGTACCTGCGGATGATCGGCGAGGCCGTCGCGGACTTCCGCGGCGACGTCGCCGAGGGCCAGACCGAGCTGCGGCTCGAGCTGCCGGTCGATGCGCGCATCCCCGAGACCTACATCGACAGCGAGCGGCTGCGCCTCGAGGCGTACCAGAAGCTGTCCGCCGCGTCCGCGCCCGTCGCGCCCGACGGGCCAGCTCGACCTGGTGCTCGACGAGCTGGTCGACCGCTACGGCCCCGCGCCCGACGAGGTGACCAACCTCATCCGCGTCTCGAAGCTGCGCCGGGTCGCCCAGCAGGCCGGCCTCTCCGACGTGGTCGCGCTCGGCAGGATGCTCCGCGTCGCGCCGGCGGACCTGCCGACTCCATCCAGGTGCGGCTGCAGCGGATGTACCCGGGCTCGAAGATCCTGGCGACCGCCGGTGCGGTGACCGTGCCGATGCCGCTGCTCGACGGGGAGCCGCTGCCCGACGCCGGCCTCATCGAGTGGGTGCAGCAGCTGCTCGCGGCGATCTTCGCGAAGCAGCCGCAGCCGACCGCGTAGCCGCCGCGCGCCAGGGCATCCGCGTCGCGCACCTACCGCGCGACGCGTTCCACCCGGCTGCGTCCCGCGTGCATGCGGATGTGCCGGGCGTCGCCGCAATCCGCCGTTCTCGGCCCCGTTCGGTCCATCCGCATGCACCCGGGACATCGGCAACGCGCTGCGCTCCAAGGAATCGCTGAGGCGCGCTGACCGCTCAGGCTCTCTTGCGGGAACTCCCGGCCGGCGTCGATAGAACCTTCCCACCGGCCGCCGCGCCGCCATCGGGAGGAGCATCCGTGACGAAGGTCGACGAGTCGAGGTCGGCGAAGACCGGCACGGGGCTGAAGCGCGACGTCGGTCCCATCGGGCTGCTGTTCGCCGCGATCGGCTCCATCATCGGCTCGGGCTGGCTCTTCGGCGCCTTCAACGCCTCCGCCATCGCCGGGCCGGCCGCGATCTTCTCCTGGCTGATCGCCGGGGTGATGATCATGCTCATCGGCCTCACCTACGCGGAGCTCGGGCCCATGTTCCCGATCTCCGGCGGCGTCGTGCGCTACCCGCACATCGTCTGGGGCTCCTTCGCCTCGTACTCGCTCGGCTTCATCACCTGGATCTCCACGGCGGCGGTGCCGGCGATCGAGGTCGAGGGCGCGCTCACCTACGCGACGAAGTACGCCCCCTTCACCGAGGCGTCGAAGGCGAACGGCATCGAGGTGCATGTGCTCACGCCGCTCGGCATGCTCGTCGCCGCGATCCTGCTCGCCGTGTTCGTGGCCGTGAACGCCTACGGGGTGCGGCTGTTCGCGCAGATCAACAACGTGCTCGTGTGGTGGAAGCTGATCGTGATCCTGCTCGTCGTCGCGGTCTTCGTGATCTGCGCGCTCGTCGGCGTGGGCGGGATGGGCGGTCCGGCGAACTTCACGAGCCACGGCTTCGCCCCGGGCGGCCTCCCCGGCATCTTCGTGGCGATCTCGACCGCCGGCATCGTCTTCTCCTACCTCGGGTTCCGGCAGGGCATCGAGCTGGCCGGCGAGACGAAGAACCCGCGCCGCAACATCCCCCTCGCGGTCATCGGCGCGACCCTGATCTGCTCGCTCATCTACATGGCGCTCCAGGTCGCCTTCACGATGGGCGTGCAGGCACCGCGCTCGACAAGAGCGGCAGCTGGGAGAAGCTGTCGTTCGCGAACGACTTCGGCCCGCTCGCGGCGATCGCGACCGCCGCCGGCCTCACCTGGATCGCGGTGCTGCTCTACATCGACGCGGTCGTCTCCCCGGCGGACACGGGCCTCGTCTACACGACCATCGCCTCCCGCGTCTCGTACGCGTTCGGCCGCAACGGCAACGCGCCCCGCTGGCTCGCGACGACGAGCAACCGGGGCGTGCCGTGGTGGAGCCTCGTGCTCGTCTACGGCATCGGGCTCCTGCTGCTGCTGCCCTTCCCGAGCTGGCAGCAGCTGGTCGGGTTCATCACCAGCGGCACCGTCATCTCGTTCGCCGCAGGTCCCCTCACGGTCGCGGCGCTCCGCCGCCGGGAGCCCGGCCGCGAGCGGCCGTTCCGGCTGCCGGGTGGCCACGTCATCCCGGTCCTCGCCTTCTACAGCGCGAACCTCATCGTCTACTTCGCCGGATGGGAGACGAACCAGAAGCTGTTCATCACCATCGTCATCGGCTACCTCGTGCTCGTCGTGCTCGAGCTGCTCGGGCGCGGCAAGGCCCACAAGCCGCCGCTCGAGTTCCGCTCGGGCTGGTGGGTGGTGCCGTGGCTGGTCTGCCTCGCCCTGATCAGCTGGCTCTTCGACCCCACCTCGCATCCGGACCTCTTCGGCTGGGGCTTCGTGGTCACCGCCGTCGTGAGCGTCGTCATCTACCTGCTCGCGATCCGGCAGGGGCTCGACGAGCGGCAGCGCCGCGAGCACATCGAGGAGGCCGAGCGGGAGGCCGCGGAGGAGCCCGCAGGGGTCTGATCCCGGGCACCGCTGCCCGCGGGCAGGGTCGACCCCGCTCCGTAGGATCGACCCGACCGGTCGGCGACCGGGGCGGCGGAGGGCGGATGAGCGAGACCGAGGTCTTCGCGCTCGTCGTCACGTTCTCGGCGCTCGGCCTGGTGGCGGCGATCGCGGCGAGCTCCCTCGGCTCCCGGATCCGCGTGCCGGCCCCGGCGCTCTTCCTCGTCGTCGCCGCGACCGCCTCGGGGCTCTTCCCGGAGCTCGGGAAGGTCCCGCTCGTCGACGACGAACGCATCGTCACGGTCGCGCTGATCTTCATCCTCTTCGACGGCGGCATGCACATCGGGTGGCGCCGCTTCCGGGCGAGCGCGGGCCCGATCACCTGGATCGGCATCGCCGGCACCGCCGTCACCGCCGCCGCGGTCGCCGTGGCCGCTCACCTCCTCTTCGGCATCAGCTGGCAGGGCGCCCTGCTGCTGGGCGCCGCCCTCTCGCCGACCGACCCGGCCGTCGTCTTCGCGGTGCTCGGCAAACGCGACATCGAGGGCCGCTCCGGCACGATCCTCGAGGGCGAGTCCGGCGTGAACGACCCGGTGGGCATCTCGCTCCTCGCCGCGCTGCTCGTCGCGGGCGGCGGCGCGGGCGCCGTCGTCTCGGGCGTCGGCGACTTCCTGCTGCAGATGGTCGTCGGCACCGCCGTCGGGCTCGCGGGCGGATGGCTGCTCGGCCTGCTGATGCGCCGCGTCCGGCTGCCGAACGAGTCGCTGTACCCGCTCCGCACGATCGCGTTCGCCGCCCTCATCTACGGCGTCGGCACGGTGCTGCAGGGCTCGGGCTTCCTCGCGGTGTTCCTCGCCGGCATCGTCGTCGGCGACATCGAGGCGCCGTACCACGGCGAGGTGCGCCGGTTCAGCAGCGGGCTGTCGAGCCTCGCCGAGATCATCGCGTTCACGGTGCTCGGCCTCACCGTCTCGTGGGGCGACGTGCTGACCCCCGCCGTGCTCCTGCCGGGCCTCGCGATCTCGGTGCTGCTCATCCTCGTGATCCGGCCGCTGCTCGTCGGGGCGCTGCTGCTCCCGATCCGGCTCGCGTTCGGCGAGCGCGCCTTCATCGTGCTGGCCGGGCTGAAGGGGGCCGTCCCGATCCTGCTCGGCATCCTCATCCGCGACGCGAACGTGCCCGGCGGCCAGCAGCTCGCCGACCTGATCTTCGTGGTCGTGCTCGTCTCGGTCGTCGTGCAGGGCAGCGCCGTGCCGCTGCTCGCCTCCTGGTTCAAGGTGCCGATGCGCACGGTCGAGCAGCAGCCGTTCGTCGCGGGACTGCGCTTCAACAGCAAGCCGCAGGGGATGCAGCACTTCGTCGTCGCGACGGGATCCCCGGCGGACGGGGCCGCGGTCGGCGAGCTCTCGCTCGGCGAGGGTGGCTGGGTGAGCATGGTGCGTCGCGAGGGCGGGGCGGTCCGGCTGAACGGGCGCACCCGGCTCGAGCCCGGCGACGAGGTGCTCGCCTTCGCCGATCCCGACCTCGACGTCGCGGACCTCTTCGAGTCGCCTCCCGCCTGAAGCGGGTGAATGCAGCCGTCCAGGTTCCGGATGCAGGCTGCATCCAGGAGGACCGCATGAGCGCGACGGAGCAGCACTGGACCGACACCACCGTGACAGGTGGACGGGCATCCCGTCGGGCTGACGATCACCGGCTCCGGCGAGCCGATCGTGCTGCTGCACGGCATCGGCCGGGACCGCACCGACTGGTTCCGGGTGTCTCCGGCGCTCGCCGAGCGGTACACCCTCTACGCGATCGACATCGAGGCGTTCGGCCAGTCGGAGGCGTGGGGCGAGCGGGTCACGCTCGCGTCGATGGCGCAGATGGTGCGCCGGACCCTCGCGACCGTCGGCGAGCGGCGGCCAGTCGTGCTGATCGGCAACTCGATGGGCGGCGCGGTCGCCCTGCGGATGCACGCCGACGACCCGGCGGCCATCCGGGCGCTCGTGCTGGTGAGCCCCGCCGGCTTCGGCGCCGACGCGTCGCTCGGTCTGCGCCTGATGACCGTGCGGGGCGTCGGCGAGGTGCTGCAGCGCTGGCACATGGCGGCCGCGGTGCTGCAGGTGCGGTCGCTGTTCGCGGATGCGGCGCTCGCGACCCGCGAGATGGCGGAGGCGTCGGCGCAGCGGATGCGCAAGCCGGGCGCCCGGCGGCACTACCTCGAGGTGATCCGCGACCTCGGCGCTTGGAGCGGCGTGCGTCCGGAGTGGCGGAGCGAGGTCCTCCAGTCGCTCGCGGCCGCCGGGCACGCCGGCGCTCGTCGTCTGGGGCGACCGCGACACCGTGCTGCCCTACCGGCACCTCGACGCGGTGTCGGCGACCGTGCCGCACGCGCATCCGGTGACGCTGCCCGGGCTCGGCCACGCGCCGCAGCTCGAGGCGCCCGACCGGTTCCTCGAGGTCACCGACCGCGTTCCTCGACGGGCTGCCGCAGGACTGAGCCGCCCGATCAGCCGAGGCGCACGGCCAGCGTCTGCACCGTCGGCAGCCGCTCGGGCGTCAGGCGGATCTCGCAGCGCAGCGCCCCCGTCGCACCCGGCACCGTCCAGGCGAGATGCGCGGGCGTGCGGCTGACCGGGGCGGCGTCCTCGAGCGGCAGGCACGGGCGTCGCCGCGTCGATGCCGGCGCGGGCCGTCAGCTCGTCGATCCGCGCGCGGCGCCGCTCGATCGACTCGTCGAGCACGATGTTCTCGGCGAACAGCGCATCCGCCGCCGCGTCGTCCCAGCCGCGCAGCAGCCGCTCGACGGTCTCGCGGGCCGCCAGGGTCTCGGGCCAGAGGTCCGGCAGCCCGTCGGGCACGGCGACCTGGTCGAGCACGAGCTCGAGTCCCTTCGTCGCCGGCAGCGTCGCGCCGCTGTACCGGCCGTTCTCGAGCACCACGATGCCGATGCCGCTCGCCGGCATGCCAGCGCATGTGCGCGCCGTAGCCGGGGTAGCCGCCGGAGTGCGAGACGAGCAGGCCGTGCCGCGGATGCTCGTCGAGGAACAGCCCGAAGCCGTAGGAGCCGCCGCCCTCGATCGGGATGCGGGCGGTCTGCGCATCCCGGCGCGACGCGGCGGACAGCACGGCGTCGTCGGCGTCCGGGCCGCCAGGCGGCCGCGAGCCACGCGACCCAGCGGGCCAGCGCGTTCGGCGTCGCGAAGAGGCCACCGATCGGGGAGAAGGCGCCCGGGCCCGAGAACGGCTGCGGCTCCCACCGGCCGCCGAACCTCGCGAAGCCGGTGGCGATGCCGCCGGGCGCCTCGACGTCCTGGTCGTAGCCGAGGCCGGTCAGGCCGAGCGGCTCGAGCACGTCCTCGCGGACGAGGTCGAGGTACGCGGCGGCCGCTGACCCGCGCGAGCACGCGGCCGAGCAGCGCGTAGCCGAGGTTCGAGTACTCGAACCGGGCGCCGGGAGCGTCGATGAGCCGGAAGCCCGCGGCGGCGAGCGCGTCGAGCACGTCGAGGGGGAGGGACTCCTGACGGTCGCCCCACGGGTCGTCCGTGGGGAGGCCGGCGGCCATCGAGGCGAGGTGCGCGACCGTCGGCGCCGCATCCGGGATCGTGGTGAGCGGCAGGTACTCGCTGACCGGGGCGTCGAGGTCGAGCAGGCCGGCGTCGCGCAGCTGCAGCATCGCCACGGCGGTGAAGCTCTTCGTGCACGACGCGATGCGGAAGGCGGTGTCGGGGCCGGGCGTCGGCGTCACGGCCTCGTTCGCGAAGCCGCCGGCGTGCACGACGCGGCCGTCCGCGACGAGCGCGTACGCCACGGACGGCGTGCGGTCCTCCCGCACCCGGGCGGCGAGCAGGTCGTCGAGCGCGGGCGCCGACAGGGCGGCGCGGTCGATGTCGTAGTGCACGGGACCTCCAGGGTGGCGTCCCGTCGATCCTGCCGGATGCGCCTCCCGGCTTCCCTGCGCCTCCCGCTCAGTAGGCTCCCCGGGTGCCCGTGGTGCTCCGAGAGCTCGAATCCGCCGACCTGCCGGCGGTGACGGCGATGAACAACGACGCCGTCCCGGCCGTGCCGCTGATGGGCGAGGACGAGATGGCCGCGCTCACCGCGGTCGCCACGCTCTGCCTCGTCGCGGTCGACGAGGCGGACCTCGGCACCCCGCTCGGCTTCGTCGTCGCGATGGATCCGGGGCTCGGCTACGCGAGCGAGAACTACCGCTGGTTCTCGAACCGGGGCACCGACTTCCTCTACGTCGACCGCATCGTCATCGACGCCGAGACGCGCGGCGCCGGCGTCGGGCGGCTGCTCTACGGTGCGGTGTTCGCGCAGGCGGAGGCGGACGGCCGCGAGGAGGTCGCCTGCGAGGTGAACGTGCGCCCGGCGAATCCGCGGTCCCTCGGCTTCCACGCCGCGCTCGGCTTCGAGCGCGTGGGGGAGCAGGAGACGAAGGGCGGCCAGTACCGCGTGGCACTGCTCACCGCGAAGGTCGCCCCGCCGACGACTGACCCCCGCCCTTGGCGAGTTGCCACTTCTGGCCCTTGAAGCGGCCCTTCGAGGGCGGAAGTGGCAACCACGCTGCTGCGTGACGCGCTCCCTCGACTGGCCGCCCGTCGGTGGGTTGCCACTTCTGGCCCTTGAGGCGGTCCTTCGAGGGCGGAAAGTGGCAACTCACGCGGGTGAGGCGCGCCGCCCAAGCACTTCGGCAGGCTCTAGCGCTTCGGCAGGCCCGTGGTGCGCCAGGAGCCTGCCGAAGTGCTGGTGGCCTGCCGAAGGGCTCGCGCGCCCTGAGGCTGCGGATCCGCCCGTCGCGGGAAGAGCGGATGCGCCGGGCGGCTTGTCTCCTGTCGTGACCGAGACCATCAGCCGCCGCGACGTGGGCCTGCGGTCCGAGCGCGGACCCATCCTGCTCGCCCTGATGATGTCGACCGGGCTGATCGCCATCGACTCGACGATCCTCGCCACCGCGGTGCCGTCGGTCGTGAAGGACCTCGGCGGCTTCTCCAGCTTCCCGTGGCTGTTCTCGGTCTACCTCCTCGCGCAGGCCGTCTCGGTGCCCGTCTACGCGAAGCTCGCCGACACCGTCGGCCGCAAGCCGATCCTGCTGACCGGCATCGGCCTGTTCCTGCTCGGCTCCGTGCTCTGCGGGTTCGCGCCCTCGATGACCGTGCTCATCGCGTTCCGCGCGGTGCAGGGCCTCGGTGCCGGCGCGATCATGCCCGTCTCGATCACGGTCGCCGGCGACATCTACACCGTCGCGGAGCGCGCCAAGGCGCAGGGCTACCTCGCGAGCGTCTGGGCGATCTCGTCCGTCGTCGGCCCGACCCTCGGCGGCGTGTTCTCGCAGTTCGTGTCGTGGCGCTGGATCTTCTTCGTGAACATCCCCCTCTGCATCCTCACGGTGTTCCTGCTGCGCCGGTACCACGAGAGCGTCACGCGCACGAAGCACACGATCGACGTCGCGGGCGCCGCGACCCTCACCATCGGCCTCACCGCGCTGCTGACCGCCCTGCTCGAGGGCGGCACCGCGTGGGCCTGGAACTCGATCGGCAGCTTCGTGTCCTTCGGCATCGCCGTCGTGGCCCTGCCGGTCTTCCTCCTGATCGAGCGCCGCGCGCCGGAACCCGTGCTGCCGCTCTGGGTGTTCTCGCGCCGCCTGCTGCTGACCACCGCGCTCATCTCGGCCGGCGTCGGCGCCGTGACGATCGGGCTCACCTCCTACGTGCCGACGTTCCTCGAGAAGGTCGTGCCCACGACGCCGCTCGTCAGCGGCCTCGCGCTCGCCGCCCTCACCGTCGGCTGGCCGCTCGCCGCCTCCAACGCCGGCCGCCTCTACCTGCGCTTCGGCTACCGGCCGACCGCGCTGATCGGTTCGGCGCTCGCCGCCGTCGGCGCGTTCGGGGTCGCGCTCACCGCGCCGCTGGCGTCCATCGGGCTGATGGCACTGACCTGCTTCGTCGTCGGCCTGGGGCTCGGCCTCGTCGCGACGCCGACCCTGATCGCTGCGCAGTCGAGCGTCGGATGGGCGGACCGCGGCGTCGTGACCGGCGCGAGCCTGTTCCTCCGCTCGATCGGATCCGCGCTCGGCGTGGCCGTGTTCGGTGCGATCGCGAACGCCGTGCTGGGGACCTGGCAGGGCTCGGCCGTGAGCGGCACGGCGAGCGCGTCCGCGGCCGTGTTCGACGCGGTCGTCGTCGCCGGGCTGCTCACGCTGCTCGCCGCGGTCTTCATGCCCGCGGCCCGGGTGCAGACCGAGGCGGCGCCGGCGGGCGCTGCGCCCGAGCCCGCCTGACCCCGCCACACCACCCGCTTCGCGTCGCGATTCATGCCGCTTCCCGCGAGTCGGAGCGGCGCGAATCGCGACACGAGCATGTGCAGAGGGCGACGCGCGAGGATCGTCGGGTGACGGATCCGCTCCACGACCCCGACCTGCCCGAGATCGCGACGCCCGAGCTCACCCGCCTCGTCGCGGTGATGGCTCGCCTCCGCGGGCCCGGCGGCTGCGCCTGGGACGCCGAGCAGACCCACGAGTCGCTCGTGCGGTACCTGATCGAGGAGACCGCCGAGCTGGTCGAGGCGATCGAGTCCGGCGACTCGGGCGCGATGCGCGAGGAGCTCGGCGACGTGCTCTACCAGGTGCTCTTCCACGCCGACCTGGCCGCGGCGACCGGCGAGGGCTTCGACCTCGAGGATGTGGCCGCCGGCACCGCAGCGAAGATGATCGGCCGGCATCCGCACGTCTTCGGCGACATCGCGGCGGCCGACGCCGAGGCGGTCGTCGGGGTGTGGGAGGAGCAGAAGCGGCGTGAGAAGGCGGACCGCACGAGCGTGCTCGACGGCGTGCCGATGACGATGCCGTCGCTGCTGCTCGCCGAGAAGCTGCTCGGCCGCGCCGCCCGCGTGGGCCTCGAGGTGCGCCCCGCGGTGCCGGTGCCCGCGGATGAGGAGGCGCTCGGCGACGCGCTGCTCGACACGGTGGTCGCCGCCGCGGCGCAGGGCCTCGACGCCGAGCGGGCGCTGCGCGGGGCGATCCGCCGCCTCACGACCCGCATCCGCGAGGCCGAGGCGATCGCCGAGCCCTGACGGTTGCCACTTTCTGCGGTTATCGGGCCCTCATGACCGCAGAAAGTGGCAACAGCCGACACGTGGCAGCTGCCGAACGACGGGGACGGGTCAGGCGACGCGGCTGCCGCGCGGGAGCTTCCGGGTCGGCGTGAGCAGCGCGCGCCACGCGCCGAAGAGGATCGCCGCGGCGAGCAGCAGGTGCAGCCCGAGCCCGACGAACCAGCTCGGGACCGTGCGGGCCATCACCTGCGCGGGCGTCGGGCCGTTGCTGGTGTCGGCGCTGCAGTCGTCGTAGGTCACCACCGGCTTCGGGGCGATCTGGGCGAACCGCGCGCCGGACGCGATGCCGCCGAAGAGGTCCTTCGGCTCGCCGTTCTTGTTGAACGACCCGGGCACCGCATCCGCGAGCACGACGTAGGGGTTCGCGGACAGCGACCACCAGACCAGGTCGAACCGCGGCACCGCTTGGTGCGTGTCCTCGAACGGGCCGCAGACGGGCGTCTTGGATGCGGTGGACGACGTGTCGTCCACCAGGCTGCGGGAGTGGACCACCTGGTCGGTCTGCAGGGCGAGACCGCCGAGCGCGAACACGAGCAGGGTGCCGAGCGACAGGGCGGCCACGATCAGGTAGGTGACGACGACGGAGAACACCGTCCGCGTGATGAGGGCGGACAGCCCGACCCCGATGGCCGCGACCACGCCGAGCTCCACGGCGACGACGAGCACCGAGACGACCACGGTGTCGACGCGCAGGCCCCCCGCGATCACGGCGACGGCGAGGAACGGCAGCGCGATCACGACGAGCGCCAGCGACGACACCCAGGCGGCGAGCACCTTGCCGAGCAGCAGCGCGCCGGTGCGCACGAGCGTCACCTGCGTGGTCGCGAGGGTGCCGGCCTCGCGGTCGCCGTTGACCGAGCCGCCGGAGAGCGCCGGCGTGATCAGCGTGCCGAGCAGCAGCACGAAGAACACGATCGTGGAGAACACGTAGCCGCCGCCCTGGTCCCGGAGGCTGGAGATCGGCAGCAGCAGCGCGGTCATCCCGAGCATCAGCACCGTGAAGACGCCGAGCAGCACGTACCAGGCGGTGCTCCGCACGCGTTGCGCCAGCTCGAGGGAGACGATCGTGCCGATGCCGTTGAAGGAGCGGGGCGGGGAGGCCGTCGTGGTCATGCGCCGCTCCGTTCGAGCTCGAGGAACGTGGTCTCCAGCTCGCCGACCGCGGGCCCGTATCCGGTGACCGGCACGCCGGCCCGCACCAGCTCGGCCAGCAGGTCGGCCGCAGCGCGGTCGCCCTCGACCGGCACGAGGCGGTCGCCGCGTTCGGGCCGCACCCCGGTCCTCCCGGTGAGCGCCGCGTCGAGGGCGGCCTCGTCGAGCGAGCGGATGCGCCAGTCGCGCACGCGGGACTGCGCCCGCTGCAGCCGATCGACCGTGACGGTCTCGCCCGCCGCCATGAAGACGGCGTCGTCGGTGACCTCCTCGAGCTCGGCGAGGTCGTGGCTCGAGACGAGGATCGTGCATCCGTCGGCGGCGAGGCCGCGGAGCAGCAGGCGAAGCTCGACGCGGGCGGCCGGGTCGAGGCCGCTGGCGGGCTCGTCGAGCAGCAGCACGCGCGGGTGGTGGACGAGCGCCCGCGCCAGGCTCAGCTTCTGCTTCTGCCCCCGCGAGAGCACGCGGGTCGGGCCGGTCGGTGAACTCCGTGAGGCCGACCAGGTCGAGCAGCTCGGTCGCGCGCGCCGCGGCCGCGGGCTTCGCCAGGCCGTAGAGCCGGCCGGACATGGCGAGCGAGGCGCGGCACGACAGCGAGGCCCACGAGCCGAGCGTGTCGGGCATCCAGCCCATGACGGACCGCACGGCCGCGGTCTCGGTCATCGGGTCGTGGCCGAGGATGCGGATGGATCCGCCGTCCGGCTGCAGCAGCGAGGAGAGCAGGAGCAGGAGCGTGGTCTTGCCCGCGCCGTTCGGCCCGATCAGGCCGGTGACGGCGCCTGGCGCGGCGGTGAAGGTGACATCACGCACGGCGCGGACGGGCCCGAACGCGCGATGGACCCCCTCGACGGCGATCCCGGGCTCGTTCGGCATGTCCGGAGGCTATCGGCGGCGCGGGGAACGGCGGGCCCTCACTTCCAGGCGCGCCGCGCGGCATGCGCATCGACGCGCAGCGGGTCGCCACCCGCCCGAGCTCTTCGAGGGCGAGGCACGTCGACGGACCAGTGGCGCTACTCCGCGCGGCTCAGCGCGGGTCGGCCACCGGCAGGCGTCGACGCCATGCTCGACGGGTAGGCCGGATCGTGGAACAGCTTGGTCGTCAGCACCTGGACCCGCGGCGCCAGCGCGAAGACCGCGACGGCGACGAGCATCCCGAGCAGCGGCCCGACGACGTAGATCCAGTAGACGTCGAGCGCCGGCGCGAGCAGCGCCGGGCCGAGGCTCCGGGCCGGGTTGAGGCTCGTGCCGGTGTAGCCCGCGAAGCGCCAGACGAGCGTCGCGTTGACGAGCCAGAGCACGAGCGGCGTCCAGCGCGCGCGGCGGGACGACGACGTCATGCCCAGGATCACCAGCACCTCGACCGCGGACATCCCCGCCTCGAGCAGCACCGCCTGCCAGCGGCCCGAATCCGCCGCTCGGCACCGTCGCGCCGACGTCGACGCTCCGCGCCTGGCCCTGCCACACCGCGAGCAGCAGCGCCGCGCCCGCGATGCCGCCGGCGAGCTGGGCGATCAGGTAGCCGGCGAGGTCGTGCCGGTGCACCTTCTTCTGCGTCCAGAACGCGAGCGTGACGATCGGGTTCAGGTGCGCGCCGCTGCGCCGGCCGATCGGGCTCACCGCGACGAGGCTGCCGACGCCGGCGAACCAGAGGCCGTTGATCAGCAGGCGGTCCGCGAGCGGCCAGGTGTGGATCGGGGATGCGGATCCGCTCGTCGCCACCACGACGGACAGGCCCAGCCCCACGAGGATCGCGGTGCCGATGAACTCGCAGAGCCACTCGACGAGGTGCGCGCCGCGCTGCGCCGGCTGCGCGGCGACGGCGCAGGCGGGCGCGCCGCGTCGCGTCGCGGTCCGCGTGCAGCAGGGGCATCCGAGTCCTCCGTCCGGGGCCTCAAGGGTGGCGGGCACGACGCGGCGGGAACCTGAACGCGGGCCGTCGGCCAGGATGGAGGCATGGCCGCCCCGTGAACCCGCCCCGCGGCATGCGCGACTTCCTGCCCGCCGACAAGGCGCGGCGGGAGCGCGCGCTCGCCACCATCCGCGCCGTCTACCGCGCCCACGGCTTCGACGAGATCGAGGCGCCGGCGCTCGAGGAGTCGGCCCGGCTGCACAGCGGCATCGGCGGCGACAACGAGAAGCTCGCCTACAACGTGCTGAAGCGCGGGCTCACGGATGCGGACCTCGCGGCGGCCGCGGAGGCCGGCGATCCGCTCGTCCTCGCCGACCTCGGGCTCCGCTACGACCTCACCGTGCCGCTCGCGCGCTTCTACGCGACGAACCAGGCGCAGCTGCCGGCGGTGTTCCGCGCGATCCAGATCGGGCCGGTCTGGCGGGCCGAGCGGCCGCAGAAGGGCCGCTACCGCCAGTTCCTGCAGTGCGACATCGACGTGCTCGGCGAGCCCGGCGCGATCGCCGAGCTGGAGCTGCTGTCCGCGACGACGGATGCGCTCGCCGCGCTCGGCCTCTCCGGCGTGCAGGTGCGGATCAACGACCGCCGCATCCTCAACCGGCTGCTCGCCACCTGGGGCGTCGCGGACGATGCGGCCCCGCGGGCGCTGATCACCGTCGACAAGCTGGACAAGATCGGCGTCTCCGGCGTCGTGGGGGAGCTGGCCGAGCTCGGCGTGGACACGAGCGGCCTCGACGAGGCGTTCGCGCAGCTCGCCTCCGCCGGCTGGGACCTGCTCGTGGATCCGCCCGCGTGGCTCGACGCCGACGCCTACCGCGACCTGCTCGCGCTCCGCGACGCCCTCCCGGCGGTCGACCTGGTCTTCGACCCCGTGCTCGTGCGGGGGATGGGCTACTACACCGGCACGATCTTCGAGATCGCGCACCCGGGCTCGTCGTCGTCGGTCGGCGGTGGCGGCCGGTACGACGGGATGATCGGCCGATTCCTCGGCCGGGACGTGCCTGCGGTCGGGTTCTCGATCGGCTTCGAGCGCATCCTCGACCTGCTGCCGGAGTCCGCGGGCGAGGGCACCGCGCTGGCGCTGCTGCACGACGCGGACGTGCCCGCGCCGGCGCTGCTCGCGGCGAAGCGGGAGGCGCAGGCGCTCGCGGGCCGGGTGCGCCTCGAGCGGGCCCGCAAGAACCGCAAGGCGCAGCTCGACGCGCTCACTGCAGAGGGCTTCACCGCCTTCGCGATCGTCACGGCCGACGGCCTGGGGGAGCAGCGCCCGCTCTCCTGACGCGCATCGCGCGCCGCCTTCGCGCGCATTCCGCTGCGCAATCGACGGAGTTTCTGCGCCCAAGGGCCCGGTATCGGCTTGAACCGGCCCGCGGATGCGGGTTTCTCCGTCGATCGCGCAGCGCGCCGCAGCGGACGGGTCAGCGGGCGTCGAGCTCCTGCACCAGCCGCGCCGGCGCGACCCAGCGGAACGACGCGTCGATCAGCTCCGCCACCTCGGTCCAATCGCAGTCCGGGGTGTCCACGTCGATGCCGAGCCATCCCTTCGGCCCCACGTACGCCGGGACGAAGAACCGCGGATCCGCCATCCGCGCCGGCCGCTCGTCGTCGTCGACGTGCACCAGCAGTCCGTGGTCGTGCCGTACGTGGTCGGGCCCCTTCGTGCCGCCGCCGTAGACCGCGAACGCCTGCCCGGCGAGGAACCACGGCCGGCCGTGCGCGATCCGCTCCTCGGTGCCGGGCAACGCCAGCGCGAGCGCCCGCACCCGGGCGAGGGCCGGGTCGCCCTCCTCGAACATGATCGGATGCGTCGCCACGGCCGCAGCCTCGCTGGATCGCGCCGACCGCGGGAAGGGGGCGCGCGCCGCTGCAGGACGCGGTACGGACCGCAGGACGGCTCGCCGCGCAGGGTCCTGCATGTCGCACGAGTCACTGGACATGCGGACAGCGCCGCTCACCACGCGGCCAGCGACCGTTCCCGGGCGGTCACTAGGCTGACCGTCGGCCGCTCGGCGGCCGCGAAGACCCGCGACGGAAGGACCCCTCCATGGCCGCCATCGACACCATCGACGCCCGCGAGATCCTCGACTCGCGCGGCAACCCGACCGTCGAGGTCGAGGTGCTCCTCGAGGACGGCGTCGTGGCCCGCGCGGCCGTGCCGTCCGGCGCATCCACCGGCGCGTTCGAGGCCTACGAGCTGCGTGACGGCGACAAGGGCCGCTACGGCGGCAAGGGCGTGGAGAAGGCCGTGGATGCGGTCATCGACGAGCTCGGCCCGGCCGTCGAGGGCATCGACGCCGCCGACCAGCGCATCGTCGACGCGGCCCTGATCGCCGCCGACGGCACCGAGAACAAGTCGAACCTCGGCGCGAACGCGATCCTCGGCGTCAGCCTCGCCGTCGCGAAGGCCGCCGCGCTCTCCGCCGAGCTGCCGCTGTTCCGCTACGTCGGCGGCCCGAACGCGCACGTGCTGCCCGTGCCGATGATGAACGTCATCAACGGCGGCGCCCACGCCGACTCGAACGTCGACATCCAGGAGTTCATGATCCTGCCGATCGGCGCGGAGTCGTTCCGCGAGGCGCTGCGCTGGGGCGCGGAGACCTACCACGCCCTCAAGGGCCTGATGAGCAGCAAGGGCCTCTCCACCGGCCTCGGCGACGAGGGCGGCTTCGCTCCGAACCTCGACAGCAACCGCGCCGCGCTCGACCTGCTGCTCGAGGCGATCGAGAAGGCCGGCTACAAGCCCGGCACCGACATCGCGCTCGCCCTCGACGTGGCGAGCACCGAGTTCTTCAAGGACGGCACCTACACCTTCGAGGGCCAGGCCAAGTCCGCCGCCGACATGAGCGCCTACTACGCCGACCTCGTCGCGAACTACCCGCTGGTCTCCATCGAGGACCCGCTGGCGGAGGAGGACTGGGCCGGATACGAGACCCTCACCGCCGACCTCGGCGCGAAGGTGCAGATCGTCGGCGACGACCTCTTCGTCACCAACCCCGCCCGCCTGCAGGAGGGCCTCGCCCGCAAGGTCGCGAACTCGATCCTCGTGAAGGTGAACCAGATCGGCACCCTCACCGAGACCCTCGACGCGGTCGAGCTCGCGCAGCGCAACGGCTACACCGCGATCCTGTCGCACCGCTCCGGCGAGACCGAGGACACCACGATCGCCGACCTCGCCGTCGCCACCGACGCCGGCCAGATCAAGACCGGAGCGCCTGCCCGCTCCGAGCGGGTCGCCAAATACAATCAGCTGCTCCGGATCGAGGAGGAGCTCGGCGAGGCCGCGGTCTACGCCGGCAGGAGCGCCTTCCCGCGCTTCCAGGGCTGACACCAGGCCCGGCCGCGGGATCGCGCGGAACGGGGACACATGTCGGACGCGGCACACGAGCGCCAGGCGCCGCAGCGGCGCCGCCTCGCGCTCGTCGGGGGCCCGCTCGCCGGCGTGCGCATCCCCGGCCTCGCGGTCGCCGCGCTCGTGCTGCTCGTCTTCGGCGGTGCTGAGCCTCGCCCCGCAGGTGAGCACCTACCTCACGACGCGGCAGCAGGTGAAGGACGCGACCGCGAAGGTCGCCGCGCAGGAGAAGGATCTGCAGCAGCTCGACGCCCAGGTGGCGCGCTGGAGCGACCCGGCCTACATCCGCTCGCAGGCGGGCAGCCGGCTCTTCTACGTGCTGCCCGGCGAGACGACCTACCGCGTGCTCGGCCTGCCGCCGACCGGCACCACCACGACCACGCCGTCGAAGTCCGTGCAGCGCACGCCGACGAACTGGATCGACGGGCTGCTCGGCTCGGTCGTGACCGCGGGCACCACCGACTCCGCCCATCCGACGACGGCGACACCGGCCGGATGAGCGAGCCCACCGAGGCCGACCTCGCCGCCGTCTCGGCGCAGCTGGGGCGGCCGGCCCGCGACGTGCTCCGCATCGCGGCCCGCACGCGCGACGGCGCGCCCGCCGTCGTCGCCACCGCGCCTCGCCTCGCGGACGGCACGCCGTTCCCGACCTTCTACTACCTGACGCATCCGCTGCTCGTGGCCGCCATGTCGCGCCTCGAGGCGGACGGGCGGATGCGCGAGCTCACCGCCCGCGTCGAGTCCGAGCCCGACCTCGCCGCCGCATACGAGCGGGCCCACCGGGCCTACCTCGCGGACCGCGACGCGGCCGGGGTCGTGCCCGAGCTCGCCGGCGTGAGCGCCGGTGGCATGCCCACCCGCGTGAAGTGCCTGCACGCCCTCGCCGGCCACGCGCTCGCCGCCGGCCCCGGCGTGAACCCGATCGGCGACCTCGCCCTCGCGGAGGCCGCCGCAGCCGAGCCGCCGGTCGCCCGCGCCATCGGCGACTGGCCCGGGTGGACCGCCGACGACGGCCCGGCTGAGGGCCTCCTGTAAACTCGACCACCGACCAGGCCCGCCACCCCAGAGGAGATCTGAGACCTGTGCCTCGCATCCTGATCGTCGGAGGCGGCTACGCCGGCTTCTACACCGCGTGGAAGCTCGAGAAGTGGCTGCAGAAGGACGAGGCGGAGATCGTCGTCGTCGATCCGCTGCCGTACCTCACGTACCAGCCGTTCCTCCCCGAGGTCGTCGCCGGATCCGTCGAGCCCCGCCACGCGGTCGTCCTGCAGCGCAAGCACCTCAAGCGCAGCCGCGTCATCACCGCCAAGGTGACCGCCATCGACCACGCGGCGAAGACCGCGCAGATCACGCCCGAGGTCGGCGAGCCGTGGACCATGTCCTACGACCAGATCGTCGTGACGGCGGGCTCCGTGAGCCGCACGTTCCCGATCCCCGGCGTCGCGGATGAGGCCTTCGGCCTGAAGACCATCGAGGAGGCCGTCGCGATCCGCGACCGCATCCTCACGAACTTCGACAAGGCCGCGAACCTGCCGGCCGGCCCGGAGCGCGACCGGCTGCTCACCTTCGTGGTGGTCGGCGGCGGCTTCGCGGGCATCGAGGTCTTCGGCGAGATGCGCTCGCTCGCCTCCGCGCTGCTGAAGTACTACCCGCAGCTCACGTTCGACGACACGCACTTCCACCTGATCGAGGCGATGGGCCGGATCATGCCCGAGGTGTCGCTGCCGACCAGCCACTGGGTGCTGAAGAACTACGCCCAGCGCGGCGCGATCGTGCACCTCGACACCCAGCTGAAGAGCGCCGAGGGCGGCCGCATCGAGCTGTCGACGCGGCGAGAGCTTCGAGACCGACGTGATCGTCTGGACCGCCGGCGTCATGGCGTCCCCGATGCTCCGCAACACCGACCTGCCCGTCGAGGAGCGCGGCCGCCTCCGCGTGCGCGCCGACCTCCGCGTCGTCACCGCCGAGGGCGAGATCGTCCCGGATGCGTGGGGCGCGGGCGACGTGTCCGCCGTGCCCGACCTCACCGGCAAGGGCGTGGGCGGCTTCTGCGTCCCGAACGCCCAGCACGCGGTGCGCCAGGGCAAGCTGCTCGCGAAGAACATCGCGGCGACGCTGCGCGGCGAGGGCGTGAAGGACTACTACCACGAGAGCCTCGGCGCGGTCGCGGGCCTCGGCCTCTACGAGGGCGCGTTCCAGAGCGGCAAGATCGCCGTGAAGGGCTTCCCCGCCTGGGTCATGCACCGCGGCTACCACGGCCTCGCGATCCCGACGTGGGAGCGCAAGATCCGCGTGATCACCAACTGGGTGCTCAACTTCCTGCTCGGCCGCGACATGGTCAACATGGAGGCGGTGCAGCACCCGCGGGTGGCGTTCGAGACGTTCGCGTCGCGTCCGCGCCCCGCTGCTGCGGCGCCTGCTCCGGCTGCCGTCGCCGCTGCGCCTGCACCTGCTGCGGCTGCGCCGGCTGCCGCCGCGCCTGCCGCTGCCGCACCCGTTGCTCCCACGGCCACTCCTGCGCCTGCCGCCGCGCCCGCTGCTGCCGAGGGCGAGCCGGTCAAGGCGCCGGCGAAGCGCGCGCCGCGTGCTCGCAAGAAGCCGGTCGAGGAGGCGCCGCCGTCGCTGCCGGGCGCGAAGGGCGTCGAGGCGCCCGTCTACGCCAACCCGGCGCCGGAGCCCGAGACCGAGGGCGCCCGCAAGTAGCCGCACCACCGTCGACGGGCGGTTTCCGACGATAGCGGGCGACTCAAGTCGCCCGGATCGACGGAAGCCGCCCGTCTTCGCGTCCGGCCGACCGGCTGCGCTCATCCGACGGCGATCCTGCGATCCGGACGGCGATCTGAGCCTCATCGCGCCGTCATTCGACCGGATCGCCGTCGTTTCGTCGCCAAGGTCGGGCGCGCCGACCCGTTCCTCGCACCTGCCTCGGGCCGAGTCCGCCGACCACCTCAAGGTTCGGCCCGCGCCGCCCTCCTAGGCTCTGGCCATGGAGCTGCTGGAGTGGGACGCCGCGACCTACGACTCGCTGCCCCTGCCGCACGAGCGGTGGGGCGCCGGTGTGATCGACCGCCTCGACCTCCGCGGGGGTGAGACGGTCGTCGACCTCGGCTGCGGCACGGGCCGCGACACCGAGCGGCTCCTCGAGAAGCTCCCGGACGGCCGCGTCATCGCGGTCGACGGATCCGTGCAGATGCTCGACCGGCTGCGGGAGCGTCTCGGCAAGTCCCTCGACCGCGTCGAGGTCGTGCAGGCGGATCTCACGCAGCCCTTCCCGGAGGTCGTCGGCGGCAACGCCGTCATGAGCGTCGCCACCTTCCACTGGGTGCCCGACCACGCCGCCCTGTTCCGCCGCGTGGCCCGCTGCCTCCCGCCGAACGGCCGCTTCGAGGCGGAGTTCGGCGGCGAGGGCAACATCGCCGGCTTCCTCCAGGCCGTCGAGCGTGCGGGCGGCCCGAAGGACGAGTCCCCGTGGGAGTTCGCGGACCGGCTCGAGACCGTGGAGCAGCTGATCACGGCCGGCTTCAAGGACATCGAGGTGCGGGTCGTGCCCGACCCCGCGGTGCTCGAACGCGGCCCGCAGCTCGAGGCCTTCATCGCGACTGTGCTCCTGCCCGCGGTCCTCCGCGACATGGATCCGGAGGAGGGTCGAGCCCTCGTGAAGCGCGTCGCGGCGGAGATGCCGGAGCCGGTCGTCGACTACGTGCGGATGCAGATCAGCGCGCTCCGCGCCTGACGCGGGGCGCGCCGTCTGTCGCCCCGGCCCTGCGAATCCGGCCATGAAGTCCTGTCCAGGGCGTGCGAAGGACCCGAGAGAACACCCCGCCAGGGCGAGCGTTTCAGCGGCTCGAGTCAGGCTTCATGCGCGAGCAGATCGCCGACCGTCGCGACGTCGCGGCCCAGCCGGCTCGAACCTCTCCCGACACCCCGAACGGCGGGGTGCAACGACCTGACGAAGGGCGCCACTGTGTTCAGACTGATCCGACTCCTTCCCCTGATCATCCCGGTCCTCACGGGGCGTCCGCGCAACCCGAAGGTGCGCGAGCTGCTGCACCTGAAGCCCCTGGCCAGCAGCGGACGAGGGGGCGGGACGAGCCGGCCGGGGACGCTCCGGACGGCGGCGATAGCGCACCGCTCGGGCCGGCGGAGCGGGGTCGCCGCGGCGCCGATCAGCGGGTGCCGGTGAGGGGCCGCCCGGCGGTCGGTGATCGCCTTCCAGGTCAGCTGCGCCGCGACCACGACGAGCAGGGCGGCGAACAGCGTCGTCGAGAGCTGGGGCGGCAAGGCGAGTGCCAGGGCCGCGCCGGGCAGGGAGGCGACCGTGGCCGCGGCGCCGACGACCAGGCCGTCGCCCACGCGCACCGTCCCCGCGCGCCAGTTGGCGACCGTGCCGACCAGGCTGGTCGGGATCATGACCAGCAGCGAGGTGCCCTTCGCCACCAGATCGCTGATGCCGAAGACGCCGACCAGTGCGGGTACGGCGACGATCCCGCCTCCGATCCCGAGGAGACCGGACAGCACGCCCATGACGAGCCCGAGCAGCACGTAGCCCGCACCGATCAGCGGCTCGAACGGGACGTGGCCGCCGCGCGATGGGGGGATCAGGACCAACCGCGCAGCGATCGCCAGGATGAACACGATGAACATCCAGCGGAGCGCGGCCACGGGGAGCCGCTTCAGCAGTGCGCTGCCCAGCAGCGCTCCGGGGACGGCTCCGGCCGAGATGAGCAGACCGGCGAGCAGGTCGGCTTCACCGGCCGTCAGGTAGGCGGCCGCTCCCACGATCGCGGTGGGCACGATCGCGGCGAGCGACGTCGCCGCCGCTGACCGCTGGTCGAGCCTCCCGAGACCGGTGAGCAGCGGGACCATCACGATGCCGCCGCCGATGCCGAAGAGTCCGGAGAGCAGTCCGCCGACGATGCCGATCGCGGCGAGCAGCGGCCAACGGGGCCGGTGTGGGGGATCGTCGCTCTGGGTCACGGGGGCTCGTCCAGAACGCTATCGCTGCGCCCGCGCTGAACCTGCGCGCGGCGCCTCCACCTGCGCCCGGCCGCCGTCCCTAGGCTGATCGGGCACGCCCCCGTAGCCCAATCGGCAGAGGCAGGCGACTTGAAAATCGCTTCAGTCAGGGTTCGAGTCCCTGCGGGGGTACCGGTGCAACCGACCCAGGCGAGCGCCGGATCCTCCTCAGCCGGCGCGTGCTGCGAGGAACGCGCCGAGCCGGGCGATGCCTTCCGACAGGTCGGCGCGGGACGCGGCGTAGGACAGCCGCACGTGCGTGTCCGCCGTGGCGACGGCGAAGTCGCGTCCCGGCGTGAGCGAGACCTGTGCGTGCTGCAGCACCTCCTCGCAGAACCGCCAGGCATCCATCCCTGTACCGCTCACATCGATGTAGACGTAGAACGCGCCGTCCGGCTCGACCGGGACGGGCAGGCCGATGGCGGCGAGCCCGTCGAGCACGATCGCGCGGCGGGCGGCGAGCTCGAGACGCCGCTCCTCGCAGATCGCGAGCGACTCCGGTGCGAAGGCGGCCAGCGCCGCCAGCTGCGCCGGGGCGGAGGCGCAGAGGAAGTAGTTCATCGCGAGTCGCTCCAGGACGGGAACCAGCGCCTCCGGCAGCACCGCCCAGCCGAGGCGCCATCCGGTCATCCCGAAGTACTTGGAGAAGCTGCCGATCACGACCGCTTCGGGGTCGTGCGCGAGCACCGTCTGCGCGGGCGCGCCGCCCGCGGCGGGATCGGCCAGGTCGAGGTAGATCTCGTCCACGATCCGCCAGGCGCCCCGGTTGCGGGCGAGGTTGCAGATCGCCGCGAGCTCCGCGGGCGGGATGGAGGTGCCGGTCGGGTTCGACGGGGAGGCGATCATCACCGCCGTGGTCCTGTCGCTCCAGGAGCCCGCCACCGCGTCGACGTCCAGCTGGTAGCGCGACGCCGCGGAGGTGGGCACGAGCACGGGCCGGCCCCCGAAGCTCCGCACCAGCTCCCGGTTGCAGGGATAGGAGGGGTCAGCGAGCAGCACCTCGTCGCCGGGGTCGGTGGTCGCGGCCGTGACGAGGAGCAGGGCCGCTGAGGCGCCGGACGTGATCGCGATGCGGGCCGGATCCACGGCGACGCCGTGCTTCTCCCGGTAGAAGCGCGCGAGCGCATCGCGGAGGGCGGGGAGCCCGAGGGCCGCGGTGTACGGCAGGGGCCGACCGTCCATCGCATCCCGCATCGCCTCCCGGACGGCGGGCGGGGCCCCGAAGTCCGGCTCGCCGATCGAGAGCTTCACGACGTGGTGCCCGGCGGCCTCGAGGTCCGCGGCGCGCTGGCCGAAGGCGAGTGCGTGGAACGGCTCCGCGTCCAGGGCTCGCTGAGCGATGTGCATCCGTCCTCCTGGGTTCGGCGTCGGGCGCGGCTCGGAGATCCTGACATGGTCCCCTCGAGTCTGGACGGGCAGGAGCGCACCGCTCGCGAATGGGGCGAGCGGATCGCCGTGCCGGGGGCGAAGTCAGGGATGCCGCAGCAACGAGTCCAGCATGCTCATCAAGGCCCCGACGCGATTCGTGCTGTGCGGTGCGAGCGGGTAGCGCTTGAGCACGTCGACCACGGTCGGCGTCGCGCGCCGCCGCGCCTTCTCGATGTACTCGTCGCCGGCGCGTGGGTCACCACCACCGTTCAGCTCCATGACTCGGGCGGCGAGCGCGGCGGCGCGCAGGATGTGGCCGACCTGCGTCGCATCCGCCAGCGGATGCAGGTAGGCGGCCGCGGCCGCGTCGCCGGCTGCTCGTGCGGCCAGCCGCGCAGCCTCCGTCGCTGCGCCGGCCGCGGCCCGATGCGCATCGAGCGAGGCCACGCGCTGCAGCTTCATCCGCCGGCCGCCGCCGGCGAAGGCCCACGCCGCTTCGATCGCCTTCCGCGGGCGCGGATCATCCGAGTGGGCCGTCTCGAACACCGGGAGGACCTCCTCAGCGCTTTCGGCCGCGAATCGGGCCACGGCGCGCAGCTCGTCTGCGCTGAGCTCGAAGTCTCCGGATGCGGATGCCACGTGGGTCATGATCGCGCAGGGGCACGGCGGTCCGACGCGGGCGAGGAGTAGGCCGGCCAGAAGGCGAGGATCGCGTCGACCTTCAGGAGCTCGTGGGCGGCGACGATGATCGCGATCGCGCCGGTGCATGCTGCCCACCGGCGTGTCGTCCCGGAGGCCTGAGACGGAGGAGGACCATCGCATCGATCTCGCGAGGGCGCGGGAGGACTTCGAGGGGCTCCCGAATGCCGATCGTGCGCATCACCCGACCCGGGTACGGAATCCCGCTGACGGTCCGCTTCGTCCTGCCTCAACCCTTGGCGCGGGGTCTTGCGGTCCTCGCGCGCCGTGCACCGGGGCCCATCGGCCGGTCGCTCGCCTCAGGTCACCGGGGTCGCTGAGAGTCCCTACCCGCGGCTTCGAAGGACGACCTGCGGGTCGGGCCGTCACTCTGCCGGGTGGCGAGCGACGAAGCGTTTCAACGGGGCCGGCTGAGCGCTACTCGGCGAGCCTCCTCCGTCAGCGACTCGTCGAGCTGCCGAAGGTGCGCGGTGCCGAGGCGCCGCTCCAGCGCGACGGCGATCAGGTGGTCGGCGACCGCCGGGTTCTTCGGGAGCAGAGAGCCATGAAGGTAGGTCCCGATGACGTGACGAGCGCGCGCGCCCTCCGTGCCGTCCGACCCGTTGTTCCCCATGGCGCGGCCCACACGGCCGAGTGGTTCTGCGCCCGGACCGAGCACAGTCCGGCCGCTGTGATTCTCGTACCCGATGATCCGGCCGAAATCACGGCTCTCTGCTGCCACGTTGCCGATCAACCGCTGCGGGCCGGCGACGGTCTCGACGTCGAGGACGCCGATTCCGGCGAGCTGCTGCCCGCCCCCGGTGCGGAACGAGTGACCGAACAGCTGGTACATCCCGCAGACGACGAGCATCGGTGTCCCGTCGTCGGCAGCCCGGGTCAGCTCACGGGCCAGGCGCTTCAGATCACCCTCGACCCGGGTCTGGCCCGCATCCTGCCCGCCGCCCCCGACGATCAGATCGATCCGATCGGGAATGGGGTCACCTCTGTTCACCTCGAGCACCTCGGCCCGGTACCCGTGCCACTCGAGCCGGCGGACGAGAGCCAGGACGTTCCCATGGTCGCCGTAGATGTTCATGTCGCGCGGATGGAGATGCACGATCCGGATCGGTGCGGCCATCAGTCGATCCCGGCGAGGGTCGTGAGCGTGGACAGGTGGCGTCGGAGCTGCAGCATCGCGGTATAGGTGCAGAACACCCGCACTCGTGCCGTGGTCCCGATCAGGCCATCGAGGCAGCGCCGCAGGTCCGGCTCGATGTGCCCGACCTCGACATCGTCGTAGCGGAGCCGGAGGGCCATCTCCGCAGCCCGGATGCCGGACACCACGGCGACTCCATTCGGCCGCAGCGGGACGAAGTCGACGTCCCAGAGCCAGGACACGTCCCGGCTGTCGTTGTCATGATCGTTGATCGCGATGACCGTCGCGATGCCCGCGGGATCGAAGGACTCGAGGGCGAGCCGAAATCCGGCGGGATTCTTCACGAGGATCAGCTCGACGGCCGTGCCTCCGACGTCGACGACCTCGCCTCGGCCGAACGCAGGAGTGACGGCTGCCAGCGTTCGGAGCATCGCTTCCTCATCCAGGCTGTCGCCGAGGATCGCTCGAACGAAGGCGACCGCCGCAGTCGCGTTCAGCAGGTTGTAGCTTCCGGTGAGTCGGAGGTCGACGACGCGTCGCCGGCCGGCGATCTCGAGGGTCGCGCGGTTCTGCTCGGCCGCCGCCAGAAGCACATCCGCCGCCGGCAGGGCTCTGGGATCCCGCTCCCGTCTGCCGTGCAGGTCGTCATCCCCCGGGAAGCGCTCGAGGAGTGGCGTGGTCATCCCGAAGTACCTGACGGACGCCTCCGCGACGTCAGAGGCGATGTCGGCGATCCGCGGATCGTCGCGATTCAGCACGATCGACCCGGTGGTGCGCCTGGCGATCACCCGCAGCATCCGCGCGGTCGAATCGATCTCGCCGAACCGGTCCAGCTGATCCCGGAACACGTTGAGAAGGAGCGAGTGCCGAGGTGGGACGTCGGCGACGAAGCGGACGCCATGCGCCTCGTCCAGCTCGAGCACGGCGACGTCTGCGTCGAGCCTTCCTCGGCGGTCGACATGCGCCAGGAGTGCTGAGGCCACTCCGCGGGAGAAGTTGCTGCCGCTCGGGTTCGTGAACACCCGGAGCCCTTGTCCCCGGAGGAGCTCGACCGTCAGACGTGTGGTGGTCGTCTTGCCGTTCGTGCCCGAGATGACGGCGACACCGAGGGGGAGGGGCGCGAGCGACCGTGCGATGAAGGTCGGGTTGAGTCGTTCGACGACCAGCCCAGGAAGGGCCGTGCCGCCGCCCCGCAGGCGGGTCACGAAGCGCGCGGCTCGGCCGACTGCGATCGTCCCTCGGTCGAGGACCGCCCGGTGGAGGCCGTTGTGGGCGCGGGCGACCGACGGGGCCACCGCCTCGCGCCGTGCCTGCGGCTGCGTTCGCACGCCAACCCCTCCATTCCCGCCGGCTCTCGAACAGTCCGGTACGTCGATCTCGAGATCGCCCTCGTCACTGTGGATCCGGTCCACCAAGAAGCCGCGGAATCAATGGAGGTGAGGGCCTCGGGGCGGGCATTCAGATGAAGTCGCGGGGTGTTCTCCGGCGGTTCTCAGGAAGGAACGCGAGTCCGGCTCGTGCCGCCGGCTCCGGCCCTGGGGCCGCAGCTGGCGAGCGCGCAGGGGACCGAATCTCGGAGCGATCTCATGACGAGGGCCGTAACTTCGGGCCGTGCGCCGTCCCCTGGCCCTCCTGGTCGTGATCCTCTGCCTGCCCCTCGCCGCCTGCTCCGCACCGGCCGCTCCGAACAGCGTGCCGTCGAGCAGCTCGTCCGCGGCGGCCGTGCCGCAGCCTGCGCCCACCGCGAGGCCCACCCCGACCTTCGACCGGGGCGCCGAGTCACTGACCGACCCGAACAGCCTCTGGGTCATCGTCGACAAGCGATCTCCGCTGACGCCGCGCTCCTACGTCCCGCCGGACCTGGTCGCGGTTCCCGTTCCGCATACGAACGCGCCTCAGCTGCGGCGAGTGGCAGCGTCCGCGGTGGTCCGGATGTTCGCCGCGGCCAAGCGCGTCGGTCTCGACCTCGCATCGAACAGCGCCTACCGCTCCTTCGCGTCACAGACCACGGTGTACGACGAGGACCTGCACGCGCACGGCCGGGCAGCCGCGGATACGCTCACCGCTCGTCCCGGCTACAGCGAACATCAGACCGGGCTCGCCATCGACATCGGCGCGGTCTCGGGCCGGTGCTCGTTGAGCGCCTGCTTCGCATCCACTCCTGAAGGCGAATGGTTGGCTCGGAACGCATGGAGGTTCGGCTTCGTGCTCCGCTATCCCAAGGGATACACCAACATCACCGGCTACGACTTCGAGCCCTGGCACTACCGCTACGTGGGTGACCCTCTTGCCGCCCGGCTGCACGAATCCGGCACGCCGACGCTCGAGCGGTTCTTCGGTCTTCCGGCAGCTCCTGAGTACCCCAAGGGGTGACCGGCGACGCGGGTCGTTCACGACCGGGGTGGGAACCCGGCCCTGCGTCGACCAGCGGGCCTGTCGTCGTTCACCTGGCGATCCCGAGGCAGGTTCAGGCCGGTCGCAGGTCTCCGGCGGCGCGCAGCTCCGCGAGCAGGTGTCGGTACTCGGCGACCACGAGCGCGATGACGGCGACGTCGATGACGGCGAGCAGGCTCATCGTGAAGGACGCCGTGACGGCGGCGTCCGCCACCTGGTAGACGAGCAGCGCGACCAGCGCGCCGATGGCCCACGGGTATCCGCGAACGAGTCGGCGCAGCAGGCAGACGGCGGACGCGAGCTTCACGATCCCGTGGACCAGCAGGAACCCTCCGAGCAGCCAGGCGGGCCAGTTCGCCAGATCCGCCCCGATGTAGCGGAGGACCCCCGCGACAGCGGTCCCCGAGGCGCCCAGGTCGTCGTCGGCCTCCGTCGCCATCCAGAGCACGCCGGTCGGGAGGAGCTGCGGCGCCGCGAGCAGGACGACCGCGGCGAGCACGTCCAGTGCACCGTGGATGCCCTTGAAGCCGACTCCCACGACATAGGCCCGGTGCGCGCCGTCCCGCCATGTGGAACGCGGCACTGGGCGCACCACTTCGGCGGCCCTCACTCCACCGCGAGGGCTGCGACGGGCGAGACGGTCGTCGCTCGGCGGATCGGTGCCAGCGACGCGATGACGGCGAGGACTGCGGCGGCCGCGAGCACGGCGACCACGAGGGGAGCCGGAACCGTCGGCAGGAAGTAGCCACCGATGTGGTGGTCCGACGAGAGAGCGGTGAGGGCCGCCGCCCAGCCGTACACGACCCCGAGCACCAGTCCCACGATGCCTCCGGTGATGGTCAGCTGCAGGCTCTCGACGAGCACCATGACCCGGACCTGCCGCCGATCGAGCCCGAGAGCGCGCAGCAGACCGATCTCACGCCGTCGCTGCAGGACGGAGAGGGAGAGGCTGTTGACGAGGCCGACCGCTGCGATGGCGAGCGAGAAGCCGATGAGCACACCGAGCACGCCGAGGACGAGCGTGACGAACGAGGCGTCGCTGGCGGCCTCCTGGGGTGGGGCGGAGGCGGCGACGGCTCCCGCTTGGGTGTTGAAGCAGGCTGCCGCGACCGCGAACATCGTCACGAGGGTCACGCCGATGACCAGGCCGACGGTCGAGCGGGCACTCCGAGCCGGGTGACGAAGTGCGTTCGCTCGCGCCAGGGCAGACGGTGCCGACCGACCGAAGATCCCTCCGACGAATCGGAGGATCGGGGGCAGGAACGTGTTCGAGCCGAGCACCAGGCCCAGGAAGCTGAGCGCTCCGGCGGGGGCCGCGACGAAGAGTCCGAACGGGGTACGGGATCCGATCGCGACGCCGGCGAGCAGCCCGAGGAAGCCCACCCCGGCGCAGACATAGCCGAGCCAGGGCCGCGGGCGGCGCCGAAGCTCGGCGAGTGAGGCCTCCTGGCCCACGCCGGTGGCTTCGAGCGGCGTGACGGACGACACGCGCCGGGAGCCGAACCAGGCCGCACCGGCAGTGGTTGCTATCGCGATGAGGACGGGCGCGATCAGCAGAGGTGTCCAGAGCGGAGACGGGGCGGGCGCGAAGGTGCCCGCGTTCGTCAGCAGCACGACCAGCCCTGCCGCCACCGAGAGCCCGAGCAGGGTGCCGAGCAGTCCGCCGACGGCGCCGACGACGACTCCTTCGAGGGCGACGCCCCGGCGCAGCACGCGCCCCTCGGCGCCGAGCAGCCGCAGCAGCGCGATCCGCTTCGAGCGGGACGCCATGACGATGCCGAAGGTGTTGGCGATCACGATGCAGGACACGAAGATCGCCACGAACAGGAACACGGATCCGAGCACGTCGAGCAGCAGCCGGACGAATCCGTGGCGCGTGAACCCACCGGCGACCGACTGGCTCGCAAGCACCTGGTTCGTCTCGATCACGATCGTGGCCAGCACCGCGCCGAGCGTCGTGACGATCAGCGTCGCGATGTGCTGGGCCGGGGCGACGCGCAGCTCTCGCAGGGTCAGGCGGATCATCGGCGAGCGGCCAGATCGAGGGCCATCTCCGACAGCGTCGACGCGTCGGTGCGACCGACGTCGTGCACGATCGCCCCGTCGGAGATGAACACGACGCGATCTGCGTGAGCGGCCGCGGCAGGGTCGTGCGTGACGAGGACGACGGCCTGGTCGTGCTCGCGGGTCGCCGTCTCGAGCATCGACAGGACTTCCCGACCGGTGCGGGAGTCGAGGTTGCCGGTGGGCTCGTCGGCGAAGATCAGCCTGGGCCGGATCGCGAGGGCTCGCGCGATCGCGACCCGCTGCTGCTGGCCGCCCGACAGCTGGTGCGGCCGACGGTTCAGGAGCGGCGCGAGCCCGAGCTCTGCCGCGCGCTCGTCGATCCACCGAAGACGGCCGCTGTCAGGTTTCACGCCCCCGAGCTCGAAGGGCAGCAGGATGTTCTCGAGGACCGTGAGTGTCGGCACGAGGTTGAAGGACTGGAACACGAAGCCGATCTCGGTTCGGCGGAGCGCCGTGAGGCGGCGATCGTCGAGGCCGGTGATGTCGAGGTCGTCGTACCAGACCGCGCCCGATGTCGGCTTGTCGAGGCCGGCGAGCAGATGCATGAGCGTCGATTTCCCTGACCCGCTCGGGCCCATGATCGCGGTGAGGCGGTTCGCCTCGATGTCGAGGTCCACGTCGCGCAGCGCGGCGACCTCCGCCCCGCCCGTTCCGTACACCTTCCGGAGATTCCGTGCGCGGACGGTCGCCGTTCGATCTGACATCGAGTTCCACCTGCTCCTTCGCGGGCAGCCACTCACCCCCCGCTTCGAATCGAAAGTAGGTTCGGCCGGCGGAGAATGACTCAAGAATCAGGGGCTCTCGCCTCCGGCGCGTCCGAGCAGGGGTCCCGCTCGGAGCCGTGGTGACACGCCGGCTCGACTCCATCGGCGGAGGACGGTGCGCGCGGCCGGCCACATGGCCGCGCGCCTTCGCGATATCTCAGTGCCGGTCAGGGACCGTGGTGTCCGTGCGGGGAGCGCCGCTGCTGGGCGGCCGCGTCGGGTTCGAATCCTGAGCTCTCCACAAGACCCGTCGCGCGGTATCCGTCGCGCCGAAGACGATCGACGGGTGCCTTGGAGGCCTCGTTGAGCGGATCCGGTATCAAGGTCAGCGTGGTCGTCCCGGCCTACCAAGCCGCGGGCACGATCGGCCGTCTCATCGAATCGCTCGATTCACAGACGCTTCCGCAGGAGCAGTTCGAAGTCGTCGTGGTCGACGACGGCTCGGCCGACGGCACATCCGAAGCGGTGCGACGGCTGCAGGGGAGCCGGCCGAATCTGGTGTCGCATCGGATCGAGGCGTCGGGGTGGGCGAGCCGTCCGCGCAACGTCGGCCTCGGGCTCGCGCGCGGCGAGTACGTGCTCTTCATGGACAGCGACGACACCCTCTATCCGGACGCGTTGCGCCGGTGCCACGAGTTCGCGACGGAGCACGACTCCGACATCGTCAGCCCCAAGGAGTCGCAGACCAAGCAGCCGTGGTACGGCATGAGCTCCTTTCGCGAGAACGTGCCGAATCTGATCGGCGGGGCCGGCATCGCCGGTCTGCTCCCGATGACGCCGCACAAGCTGTTCCGCCGCGAGTTCCTGCTCGAGCACGGGCTCAGATTCCAGGAGAGCGAAGCGGGACAGCGCGTGCTCTGGGAGGACGTCCGGCTCGTGATGGAGGCGTACCGTCACGCTCGCGTCGTCTCCGTTCTTGCTGACACGGCCGTGTACCACTGGCATTCGAGCGCCGGCAGCATCTCCAAGTCCTACGGCGCACGCACAGCGGAGTTCTGGGACCAGGTCGAGCGCCTCCTGCAGTTCATCCACGCGCTGTTCGCCGGCGAGGAGTTCGTGCAGGAGCGGGAGGCGATGCTCGTCCAGCAGTACAAGGTGCGCCTGCTCGGTCGCTTCTGCACCTTGGCAGCGACCAACGGCGTGACGGACGAGGAGCTCGCCATGCCGTTCGCGCGGCTGCGCGCCCTGCAGGAGGCCTACATGCCGCTCGCCCTCGACGAGCAGCTCGGCGTCCTCGACCGTTCTCGTGCCGTACTCGTGCGCGCCGGCCGCCTCGACCTGCTCCAGGGACTGATCGCCGTCGACAAGGGAATCGCGAACTCGTCCGCGGTGACTCACGTCGAGTGGCGGGGGGCCGTCGCGCTCGTGACCGCGCGGACGACCTGGACCCGCAAGGGTGGCCCGGTGCTCGAGGCCCACGGCGATCGAATCGTCCGAGCAGTGCCCGAGGAGATCACCGTCGCGCTGTCCTCGGAACTCGTCGACGTCACCGATTCGGTCCCGACCATGGCCGCGTCGGTGTGGATCCGCGACCCGGACCGGATCATCACGAGGGCCGTGCCCGCCACGTCGACGCAGAGGCTCATCGAGGTGAAGGCGGGCGGCTGGACGATCGAGGTGGTGACGCACGCGGTCCTCGACCTGCGCACCCTGGTCTTCGGCCGCCCGTTGGACGGAGCGGTCTGGGAGTTCTGGATCGAGACCGCTTGGATCGGCGCGCTGCGGCGCAGCCGCATGCGATTCAAGGGGCACCCCCTCGGCGTGCTGCATGCCGGATCCGTCGCCGAGCTACGTGCGAACACGGAGAGCAAGCTCGTCCTCGATCGCTCGCCTGCCATCGGACGGGCGATCAGGCTCGGGCGTCCTCCGGTCAACGTGTCCCTCGGCACCGGGGCCCGCTTCCACATGCCACTTCCCGCGCTGGAGGCCGCTGAGCCGTCCGAGACGACGGTGGAGCTGGTTCTGGTTCCCCTCGAACACGGTGGCGGCCCGTCCGTCATCCGAGGTCGCGTCGTCGGGACACCGAGCGGTGCCACCTTCATCGGTTCGGGCGACGTGCCCCGCGGACGGTACCGGCTCGTGGAACCCGACGGGGTCGTGCTGCCCAGCAGCCCCACCTTCCGGGTGGGGATCGGTGGACGGATCCGGGTCCAACGCTCGACCGCGCCATGGAATCGCGCCCGCGTCGCTGCGGCGATTCGGCGCCGGCTCGCAGCAGGTCGGGCATAGCGACCTTCACCCGGAGCGGGGCTTGAGGGTCAAGGCCAGGCTGTGGCCGTGGGTTGCGAAGGCCGTGCTGCTGGATGGCATCCCGGTCACCACCGTGAACTCGGTGCCGTCGGCGGTCTCGCGCTCGAGGACGTGGGTGCTCGCTTCCGCGATCGCGCCGATCACCCGCCAGGCGGCCCTTCGTACCGTCCGTCTGTCGGACTTCGCCGCGGCGTCGTAGGTGAGCACCACCCGGAAACGGCCGTTCGCCTCGACGCCTTGCGACTCCACCGCCAGGCCGACCTCGTCCGCTGCTTCGGCCAGGTGGCTTCCCAGGTGGACGCCCGGTTCCTCGCTGATCCAGCCAGGCAGCAGCGCGAGGTCCCGCAGCTCTCCGATGGCCGGCGCCGCATCGGTGGCGTGCCCCACGCCGATGCCGCGGGCGTCACCGTCCCATCGGGAACCGACCATGGACGCATGATGGCACGGCGTGATCCCGCGGGTCCCGCCGTATCCGCTCGCTCCCTCAACGGGCAGAGGCGGGAGAGCCGTAGTCCGCCGGTTCGTTCTCCAGGTCCTCGGCGATGACGGCTTCGGCGTCGGCCTGGGGCTGCGCGGTGCGGACCGTGAGGAAGTAGACGATCAGGGCGAACACGGCCACGATCACCGCGTCGACGTCGTCGGGCAGGATCTTGAGGGCGCCGACGCCGTAGTTGCCGAGGAGGCCGAGGACGACCAGCCCGAGCTGCCACGGCCAGATCCACAGAGCGGATCGCCAGCGTGCATGCGGGCCGTCCACGTTGCGGGCTCGCAGCCGCACACCGAGGACGAAGACCAGCTGCCCGATCAGGAGCCCGATCGCCAGCTGCCAGGTGGCCGCGAATCCGCCCCAGTAGATGATCAGGTTCGCGAACACGAAGCCCAGCGGCAGCAGGACCTTCGGGGCCGGGAGCCGGTACGGGTGCTCGCGCGTCGGATCCGCTCGCATGAGCGCTCCGAGCGATACCGGCGCGAACGCGTACATGATGGCCGTCGCCCCGGTGATGATGCTCACGAGCTGCTGCCAGCTCGGCGCTGGCAGCGAGGAAGAGGATGCCGAACACGGTGGCGACCACGATCGACCAGACCGGCACGCCGCGCTTCGACACCCGCGTCAGGGCGGCGGGAAGGCCGAGCGCGTAGGAGATCCGGGCCGTCGTTCCGAGGTAGATCAGTCCGGTGCCGCCGGGCGAGATGACCGCGTCGATGATCAGAACGACCGCCAGCCAGGCCACCCCGCTGGAGATCGCGAGCGTGTAGTACGGGCCGTAGTCACCCTTGCCGATCGGATGCGCCCAGCCGTTGGCGGCCAGCTTCGCGGGGTCGAGGGCGCCCACGAACGCGATCTCGAGGCCGATGTAGACGACGGTGCCGATCAGCATCGCGAGGATGATCGCCTTCGCGACGTGCTTCCGCGGGTTCACGGACTCGCCCGCCATCTGGGTGGCCTGCTCGAAGCCCTGCAGCGCGAACACCACGCCGGCCGGCAGAGCGGCGAAGATCCCGTGGAAGCCGTAAGGGGCGAACCCGCCGTTCGCCGTGAAGTTGCCCGGGTGGAACTGGACGACCAGCAGCGTCACGATGGTCAGGATCGGTACGAACAGCTTCCAGATCACGATGCCGGTGTTGCTGTCCGACAGCCACCTCGCGCCACCCAGGTTGATGAACGAGAACAGCGCCATCGCGAGGATCCCGATCACGATCCCACCCGGGGTCAGGGTGCCGTCGGTGTTGACGAGCGGGAAGTTCTTCGACACGTCGCCGACCGAGTTCACATAGGACAGTGACGCCTCGACCTCGAGCGGCGCGATCGCGACTGCTTGCAGGTAGGTCATCCATCCGGCTGAGAAGCCGGCGAACCCGCCGAAGGCGTAGTGGGGGTACCGCGACGTGCCGCCCGATACCGGGTAGGCGGCCCCGAGATCAGCATGGATCAACGCCAGCACGCCGAGCATCAGGCCCGCCAGGATCCACGAGACGAGCGAGCCGCCGCCGCCCGCGACCGACGCAGCGGTGAGCGCGCCGAGCAGCCACCCGGAGCCGATGATCGAGCCGAGCGAGACGAACGTGAGGCCCCAGAAGCCGACTACACGATGCAGACGGTGAGGCGAGTCCGCTGGTGCTGTGTCCGTGACCCTCGACATCGAAGCCTCCCGACGCTTGTTGGCCCGACGCTAGATCCCCGCTCCCGGACGAGCCAGTGACGAAACATGATCGTCACAAAACTGCTCCCGCCTCTCATCGGGACGGGCTCGTGCCGGCGACCCCTGGTGGAAGTCGCCGGCACGAGCCCGGGGTCAAGCGAGGTGGAGCGGGATGTGGTCCGGGCGCTCCTGGCCGGCCGGCACCATCCGTACGCGGACGGTGATGCCGTGCACGACACGATCACGCTCATGCGACCGGCAGGGCGACGGTCGCGATGGAGCCGTCGGTGAAGGTCAGGGTCGCGGAGGTCGGGGCGTCGAACCCGATGCGGCCGGGCCACCAGGCGCTCCAGATGCCCCCGCCGACGGTCGCGGTGACGTCCTGGCCGTCGACGTGGAAGCGGACGGCCGTGACGTCGCTGCCGACCTGGCCCCAGACCGTGTTCACCGAGGTGGCCGGGTCGCCGTGGCTGCCCGCGCTCTGCAGGTTCACGCCTCGCGCAACGAGAGTGGGCAGGGTCGAGCCGGGGCCGTCGAGCAGCTCCCAGTAGCCCTGGCCGTTCCCGGTGGTCAGGCACAGGTCGCGGGAGGCGCCGCGGGTGACGACCATCGAGGCGATGGCGCCGCGCTGGTCGCCGTTGCTGTAGCTCGGCGCATCCGTCGACTGCTTCGCGGTCGCGTCCGCGCACCACTGCTTGGCGGATGCGGACAGCTCGCTGCTGCTCTTCGCGATAGGGGTGGCGACCCAGCCGGCCAGCTGCGCGGAGGTGAACTCCGAGCCGGTGCCGCCGAGGCCGTGGGCGACGAGCACGCCGCCGACGAGCGCGGCGGCGGCGCCGGCCACGACGATCCGTCCGACGAATCGACGCGGGCGCGGCACCGTGACGGTGTCGGGCGCGGTCTGGGGTGTGGCGAGGACTCGTTCGAGCATGGCGGTCTTCCTGATCAGGCTGGTGGCGTCGGTGGCGTCGGTGGCGACGGTGGAGGCGGGGTCGAGCGTGCGGAGCTCGTGGAGAAGGCGGTCGTCAGACATGACTGGGGCTCTCTGGGTGGTTGGGAAGCGGGGTCGGGGCAGTCGGCGTCGAGCGGAGCGACGACGCGAGGCGCGTCTTCGCCCGGGCCAGCCGCATGCTGTAGGCGGTGCGTGAGGTGCCGAGGACGACGGCGGCCTCGGCCGCGCCGAGCTCGTCCCACAGGTGCAGGGCGAGGACCTCCTGGTCCGCAGCCGGAAGGCTGCGGAGCGCGCGGACGAGGTCCATCCGGTGATCGGCCGCGGCATGGCCGCCGTCGACGCCGGACTCGGTGTCGCCGACCACCTTCAGGCCGAGCGCCTCACGGCGGTTGCGGCTGCGGGCGGCGTTCAGCATCACGTTCCGGGCGGTGGCGAACAGCCACGGGCGGACCTCGGCCGGCAGGTGCCGGAAGCGACGCCAGGCGGCGAGGAAGGTCTCCTCGACGATGTCCTCGACGTCAGGCGGATCCGCTCGGCGGCGGACGAAGCGGGTCAGGTCGTCGTAGTGCTCCTCGAACAGTCGGGTGAAGGCGGCGGCATCGGACATCGATGTGGTCCCCTTTCTCGTGGTGACACCTGTACATGTCCGGCACGACGAGCGCCGTCACATCTTCGGGGTAGCTCGTGCCACCACCCGCGTGTGCCAGGGTGAGGCCGATGGACTTCGCTGCTCTCCGCACGGCTGCGCAGGCCGCCGTGGCTCCGGATGCCTGGGCCTTCTTCCAAGGGACCGCGGACGGCCTCGGTGATACCGAACGCGACGCCCGCGCGTGGGACCGGTGGGATCTGGTGCCCCGGATCATGACCGGGCTGACGGCGATCGACACGAGCGTCGAGCTGGGCGGCGCCCGCTTCGCCTCGCCCGTGATCATCGCCGCGACCGCAGCCCACGGCGCCTGCCGCGAGGAGGGCGAGCTGCTCACCATCGCCGCCGCCGGCCGCGCCGGGGTGCTGATGACCTACTCGCACAACGCATCCGTGTCCGTGGAGCGCTTCGCGGCCGCGGCGGCGTCGCCGTGGTGGGCGCAGATCTACGTGCAGCGCGACCGGGTGCTGACGGCCGACTACATGGCCCGATGCGCGGACCTCGGCGCATCGGCGTTCGTCCTGACGCTGGATGTGCCCGGGACGCTCGCCGATGCGAGCTTCCGCCGCGCACCGCTCGCCGGCGCGGTCGCGATCCGGGGCAACGTCGCGCCGACCGGCGGTGGCGCCGGTGCAGGTGCCGAGAGCGCCATCACGCCCGCCGACGTCGCCGCCATGGTCGAGTCGTCGCCGCTGCCGGTCTGGGCCAAGGGCGTGATGGCGCCGGAGGATGCGATCCGGGCGCTCGACGCGGGCGTGGCGGGAATCATCGTCTCGAACCACGGCCGCAGGCAGCTCGGGGGAGTCGCCCCGGTCGCGAGCGTGCTTCCGGAGATCGCGGAGGCGGTGGCCGGGCGTGCGCCGGTGCTCGTCGACGGCGGCATCCGGTCGGGCATCGACGTGGTGCGTGCCATCGCGCTCGGTGCGACCGCCGTCGGCGTCGGACGCCCGGTCCTCTGGGCGCTCGCCGCAGGCGGGCAGCAGCAGGTCGAGGCGGTGCTGCAGACGCTGACGGAGGAGGTCGCCGTCGCGTTGGCGGGCCTCGGCGTCGCGCGGCCGGCGGATGTGACGCCGGGCATGCTCCGCCGCGCCGTCGTCTGATCTCGGTCCGCGGCCGGTTCCGGCATCCACCGACTCGATGAACACGGTTACCGCCGGTAACCGATCAGACGGACGTGGAGGCGAGGGCCTTCTTCGTGTCGCGCGCCAGGGCGATGCCTGCCACCGCATAGGCCAGCTGCGCGACGAGCGTCGTGATCCACCAGGCCTCGGCCGCCGCGAAGAACGCGAGGGGGAGCGTGATCGTCCACACGATCGCCGGCGCCAGGAGCGCCCACCGCTCGGCACCCTCGATCGAGCGGGTCGCGCTGATCGCCACGGCGCCGAGCAGCGCGAGCAGC
Organism: uncultured Actinomycetota bacterium; assembly: GCA_963771645.1. Taxonomy (GTDB): domain Bacteria; phylum Actinomycetota; class Actinomycetes; order Actinomycetales; family Microbacteriaceae; genus Amnibacterium. The sequence goes on from CAVYUH010000003.1 coordinate 287,554, forward strand.
GGCCATCCGTAGACGACGAGCAGGGCGAGGCTCTGCCCGAACGCTCCCTGGTCGTTCCAGATGGCGGCCACCACGCCGATCAGCGCGACCACCCCGGCTGCGGCGACGATCGCGTCTCCCCGGAATCGCGGCCGCAGCGGACGGAGGTGCACGCCGAACAGCACGAGGCCTGCGCCGAGCGCCGCCAATCCGGCGACGTTCGCGAAGGCGGCCGGTGAGGCTCCCGAGGAGTCGTCGAACTGGATGACGACCTGCCCCACCGCCCCGAGGATCCCGCCGACGAGAAACAGCACGCCGGCCGTCCGCCGAAGGGTCGCGTCCATCGGCCGACCTTGGCACCGACCACCGGCCTGGACAAGCGCCGCCACGCGGTGACCCCCGGAACCACGGGTAGAGCGGCCGACGGCGCTTCGCGAGGATGGAACCCCCCTCCAGACCGCGATCGGACCGAGGAAGCCATGACGGATCAGACCAGCGCGAATCCCAGGATCCTCGGCACACTGCACGCGATCGGCGCCGTCGGCCGCGTACGGATCGAGGACACGGTCGCTGCGAGCCCCGACGAGGTGTGGGCGGCCCTGACGGATCCGAGTCGGCTCGCGGACTGGCTGGGGGAGATCCAGGGCGACCTCCGTGAAGGCGGCGAGTACCGCGGCCTCTGGCGCGTGAGCGGCTGGCACGGCGTCGGGCGCATCCTCGCCTGCGAGCCGCCGCGACGGGTCGTGCTCTCCAGCCGTGAGGACGACGCGACCCACGACCTCCGCACCGAGATCACGATCACGCCTGCCGGCACCGGCAGCACGATCGTGATCGAGGAGCAGGGCATGCCGCTCCAGCAGGTCGCGGCCTACGGCGCCGGTGACCAGGTGCACGTCGAGGACCTGGCCGCATCCCTCGAGGGCCGCGGCGAGCGGCACACCACGGACCGGTGGGGCGAGCTCTATCCGGGGTATCAGGCGCTCCCGGTCCAGGCGTGACCGGCGCCATCACCGATCCGCTCTGGCGCGGCCGGCCGCCGCGTCGCTAGCATCCACTCGCGGCCCTTCCGGCCCGACGACGAGAGAGGAGCTGACCGTGGCTGTCTTCTGCATGCCCTCGCGTTCCCTCCCGTCCATCGGAGCCGCCGCTTCCTAGAACCTCGGCGGTCTCCACGCTCTTTACGGAGATCCCTCTGTCGTTCTTCGACGATTCCGCCGCGTCACTGCGGTTCTCGACCTACGAGCCCGGCCCCGACCAGCGCTGGTCGACCTGGCCCGCGACCACGCCGACCGAGCGTGGCCCCCGCCCCCATCCGGACTGGCTCGTCACCTCCGCCGCAGCGTTCGACACCGAGCTCGGCATCGTGAAGACAGGCAAGGAGGCCGACCTGTTCCTCATCGAACGGGCGGTCCCCGGCGATCCGTCCGCGAGCTGCCTGCTGGCCGCGAAGCGCTACCGGCAGCCCGATCGCAGCGACTTCCACCGCTCATCCGCCTACCAGGAGGGCCGGCGGATGCGGAACACCCGCGACACCCGCGCGGTGGAGCGCAAGTCCAGCCACGGCCGGGCGGTCGCCGCAGTGCAGTGGGCCGGGGCGGAGTTCGTCGCGCTCTGCGCCATGTGGGCCCAGGGCGTCCCGGTGCCGTACCCGGTGCAGATCGCGGGGACGGAGATCCTGATGGAGTTCGTCGGCGACGGCGCGGTGGCGGCACCGCGGCTCGCTCAGACGCGGCCGGATGCGGCGCAGGCGGGGGACTGGTTCAGGCAGGTCGCCGAGATCCTGCACGGGTTCGCTCGCGCGGGGTTCGCGCACGGCGACATGTCCGCCTACAACCTGCTCGTGCATCAGGACCGCGTCGTGGTGATCGACCTGCCGCAGCTGGTCGACATCGCCGCGAACCCGGCCGGCGCGACGCTGCTGCAGCGGGACTGCCACAACATCTGCGAGTGGTTCCTCCGCCGCGGAGTGCCCGCGGATCAGGAGGAGCTCTTCGCCGACCTCATCGGGGAGGCGTTCGGCGCCGCCGGCTTCTGACCCGGCCCCCCCTCCCTCTGGCTGTTGCCACTTTCTGCGATCTTGAGTCCGTCAAGATCGCAAGAAGTGGCAACAGCCGGGGTGGTCAGTCGTTGGTCACGTGTCCGCGGCACCGGGGGAGACCGGTCACGGTCGGGCCGCCTCGACTGCGGTGTCGTCCGGGCTGCTCGGCGAGGGCAGGGCCGGCGTCGACGGCTGGGCGCACAGCACGGCCAGGACGACCAGGCCGGCGATCGGGACGAGGAGCCAGAACAAGTGGCCCCACCCGGAGCCGGCGTCACGAAGGCGCCGGACGATCAGCCCGAGTGTCGGCAGCAGCACGGCGATGGACCAGACGCTCGCGAGGCTGCCACCTGTGGGTGCGGAGTGCAGCGCCACGGCCGTCCACACGGACGGCCCGACGGGCAGCGCGCTCAGCGCCGCGCTCACCAGGGCCGTGAAGAGGATCCACCACCAGAACTCGGGGCGACTCGCCCGTCCACCGAAGTCGGCGTAGTGGCGGAAACCCTCCCGCACGGCCTGCTCGAATCGCATGGGTCGATCCCTTCCGCGTCCAGGAAACACCCTGGGCGGTGCTCCGTCGAGGGCGGAAGGTCCTCATCGGACCATCCGTGGTCCGGGAGGCGACGGCACCGATCGGGCCGGGCCGACGCCGTCCTCCCCCCGGGGATGCGCTGATCCGTCCGTCGCGCGGTCAGGGAGCGTCGAACTCCAGCCGCTGGAGGAACCGGCGGCCGGTCACCGGCAGCGAGGACCAAAGCCTCTGCCGGCGCGCGACAGGGGTGGCGAGACTCGCGGGGCCAAGGGAGGCGAGCGGTGTTCGAACGAGTCGTCATCGGATGGGACGGATCGCCCGCCGCGGAGAGCGCCCTGGACTGGGCCCTCAGCCGTGCGGGCACTCGCGAGCTGACCGTGCTGCGGGTGATCGAGCCGGACCCGGACGGGACGGGCCCGTCCCGGACCGAGGTGCTCGACGGCGTCGAGCGAGCCGTCCGGAACACCCGCGAACGACGGCCCGGCGTCGAGGTGACGGCGGCGATCATCGAGGGCGCCGCTGCCGACGTGCTCCGTCGCTGGGCCGTGCACGGCTCGCTGCTCGTGCTCGGTACGAGCGAGCGGATGCACGACCACGTCGGCGCTGGGCTCGCCGAACGGCTCGCCCTCACCGCGGAGGGGCCCGTCGCGGTGGTTCCCGAGGGAACGAGTGGGCGGTCGGGCGAGGTCGTCGGGGGCATCGACGGCTCGGACTCGTCGGCCGCCGCCGCCGAGATCGCGGCGGCCGAGGCGGCGGACAGGCAGACCCCGCTGCGCGCGGTGCACGTCGTGCGGGCACCCCACGGCGCGGAGGTCAGGCTCGGAGGGAACGACGCCTCGAGCCTCGCCCGGCGGTTCCCGGCGCTCCTGATCCGGCACCTCCACGTCCACGGCGACCCCTCGCTCGAACTCGTTCGGGCGGGCGGGCTGGCATCCGTGCTGGTGCTCGGCCGCCACCCGACGATCGACCCCCGGACCTCCGTCGCCCTGCCCACCCTCGCCCGGATCGGCGTGCCGGTGATCGTCGTCGGCCCCGCCGACGCAGTCAGCCCGCTGCCTGGGTTCGTCACCACTCCGGGCTGAGGGTCACCGGGACGTCCGACCCAGACCCCGGGCGATGGACTCATCTGCGAGGCCTTCGGGGCCGCCGCTCCAGACTCCGGCCTACTCCCTCTGCTGTTGCCACTTCTCGCGATCTTGGAGCCCGCAAGATCGCAAGAAGTGGCAACAGTCGGTGACGGTGGACCCCTCGCCTGCTCGGCTCGCGCTCGGGTGCCGACCATACGATGCGGTTGTGGCGATCGAGCTCCCCGACGATGTCCGTTCGTTCTTGGAACGACCGAATCCTGCGGTGATGGCGACGCTGGCGAAGGACGGCCGCCCGGTCAGCGTGGCGACCTGGTACCTGCTCGAGCCGGATGGCCGCGTGCTGCTCAACCTCGACAGCGATCGGGTGCGGCTGCGGCACCTGCAACGTGATCCGAGGATCGCGCTGACCGTGCTGGACGGGGCGAACTGGGGCACGCACGTGAGCCTGCAGCTGTCGGTGGTGGACGTGAGCGACGACACCGACCTGGCGGACATCGACGCGCTGGCGGTGCAGTACACGGGCGCGCCGTATCCGGCCCGCGATCGACCACGGGTCAGTGCGAGAGCCGAGATCCTCTCCTGGCACGGCTGGGGTGCGTTCGCCCAGCCGTGAGGCGGCGGCTCGGAGCGGTCACACCCGCCCGGCTGAGCCGGCAGTAGGTGATGAGGTGGGGCGTGATCGTTCCGCCGAATCCGTCGATGACGGAGGCGACGCGCGCCCGCAACGCGTTCAACGACGCTTCGCCGAGTAGCTGGTGACTCGTATACGTGCTGATGCGGTGAAGCCACTGCTCGGTCGTGAGCGTGGCTGACCAGTGGTAGGTGCGAGAGGGCAGCACCGCCATCCCGGGTACCTCGCGCAGGGGGTCGGGGGGCTCGGGCTGATCGGTGGGGTCGTGTCCGAACCGGTCGAGTGAGTCCGGGTGGTTCTCGTACACCGCGTCGAGGGCCTGGCGCACCTCGTCGTCGAGGACGTGGATGTTCCAGATCCGCGCAAGCAGGCCGCCGGCATTGAGCAGTGGAGGGATGCGCGGCAGCGTGAGCGCGGGATCGAGCCAATGCCAGGTGCTCGCGCAGGTGATCACGTCGAAGCATCGGCCGCGGGAGTTCCAATCCTCGAACCTGGCCACCTCCGTCGGGATCCCGTGGGCGATCGCGATGCGAGCCATCCGCTCGTCGGGCTCGACACCCAGCACGTCGCCGCCCTGCTCGGCGAGCGCAACTGCGGCCTTGCCGGTACCGCACCCGATATCGAGGACGGTCCGTCGGCCGCCGGCGAGCAGGTCTGCCGCGAGGGCGGCCGGGTAGCCGGGCCGGTAGCGGTCGTACTCGTCGGCCCAGTCACCGAAGGACTGCGCCCGATCGGGCTGATCGTGCATCCCGGACAACGGCACGCCGGCATCCTCCACCGAGCGCCCAGCAAGGGCGGTCACCTGCGGAGAGATCGGCTGATCGGGAGCAGGGGCGTCGGCCGAACGGAGGCGTCAAATCTCGAAGTAGGTCCTGCCGGTCGTCAAGTCGGTGCTCATGCTGCCGTTCTTCACGATCTGATGCAGGTTGCCGCGTTGATCCGCGACCATCGAGAAGCCGTTGTCGTCCGACAGCACGAATCCCGACTGCCCTGTGCTGAGGTCCGTGACGAGCTCACCGGTGCGCACCACCTGATGCAGCCCGCCATTCGACGAGAAGAAGCTCGAGATCCACCCCATGCTCGTGACACTAGAGGTCATGGCGCGAGCGCACACGCCCCACAAAGGGCGCGCCTGCTTCGTCCTCGCAACCGACTTCTGAGGGGATCATGCATCAGCGCGGCAGCCCTGATCGCCGGGTCCAAGGGTCGTAGCCGGAAGACGGCCATCGGACTAGGTTGCGCGCATGAGCAAGAAGCGGCGATGGGCCGATCTCGATCAGAGCCAGCAGATCGCCATCGCTGCCGGCGCCGTGGCAGAACTCGTTCTGACCGTCGCGGCCGTGCTCGACCTCCGTCGTCGGCCGGCCAGCGCGATCCGCGGCGGCAAGCTGCTCTGGCTGCTCGCGTTCGTCGTGCAGCCCTTCGGTCCGCTCGCCTACTTCTCGCTCGGCCGGCGACCGGGAAGCGGCGACGATTCTGCGGGCTGACGGGCGCAGCACTGGTCGCGTCACGGATGGGCCGACCGCGGCCTGCAGAGCCCGGTTCTGGTCCGCGAGTTAGGTTCGTCAGGATGATGGACGCCCGGCCGATAGCCCTGTTCGACCGGACTCTTCACGAGCTCGAGCGGTGGAGTCCGAGTCGTCCCGAGCAGGACCGTCTGCGGTCTGACTACCTGGGGATGCTGCGGTCTGGTGGGCCGGCGGCCCTGCAGCGCGATGGTGGGCCTGAGCACCTCACGGCCAGCTGCTTCGTGGTCACGAGTGACTGCCAGCAGGTGCTGCTGGCGTTCCACCGCAAGGCGCAGCGGTGGCTGCAGCTCGGAGGTCACCTCGAGCCCGATGACGAGTCGTGTGCCGCCGCCGCGATCCGGGAGGCGCAGGAGGAGGGCGGTATCGCCGGCCTCCGCCCTGCGGGAGATACGCCCGCTGACCTCGACCGGCATCCGCTGGTCGGGACGTTCGGGAGCTGTCGGGTGCACTGGGACGTGGGATATCTCGCCATCGTCGACCGAGCGGCGGCGCCGAGCGTCAGCGATGAGAGCGAAGCGGTCGCCTGGTGGCCGATCGATCAGCTGCGGGCCGCTGACCCGAAGCTCTGGGCCCGGCTCCACCACCTCCTTCCACAGGCCGAACAGGTGGACACCCCGCGGTAGCGCTCAAGCTGCGGAGCGTCGTTCGGCGCCCGACTCCTCACCCTGGCGGACGGAGCGGCCTGGGCGTCGAGCTACAGGATGTTCACGGCTCGGGCCAGGACGAGCGCGACGAGTACGAGGGAGATCGCCGACTCCGCGATGAGGCAGAGCTTCGACCAGTGGCGGATCGCGGAGACGTCGGCGGTGCTGAACGCCGTCGCCGTGTTGAACGAGAGCGCCAGGTAGTCGACGAACTGGGGATACCAACCGGATCGCATCAGCTCGTCGATGTCGTGCTCGGGGAACCGGAACGCCGGCATCCCTGGGCCTGTTCCCCGGGCACGGGCCACCGGGCCACCGGAGTCGAGGTGCCAGTACGCGAGGGCGAAGGTGATGATGCTGGTGCTCCAGATGGCTACCCCGATGCTCAGGAGCTGCGTCGGAGCCGCGAAATGGGCGTTGTGCAAGATGCCGATCACGAGCCGGACCGCCGAGACGGCGATGCCGGCCGCCATGATCGCGATCAGCAGGCCGGTCGCCGTTCGGAGCCACCGGCGTTGCCGGTCGATCCGGCCGGGGTCGCCGACGATCAGCAGCACCAGCAGCAGCACGAGCAGCGCCGGATACACGATCCGCGACTCCTCGGCGATCAGGAAGTCCTTCGGGATCAGGACATAGAGCCCCGCGGCGGCGAGTACCGCGAGCGCCATGGGAAGGCGGCGCTCGCCAGGTCGTCCGCGAACCGGCGTTCTGTCACCCGTGGTCATCCGGCCATGCTGGCCCCCGCCGCTGCGTCATGGGGTGGATCTCTCGATCCGTTCGATCCCTGGCTGCGGCTCGGCGGCGGTGACCATCTGCCGGCCACCGGCGGCGACCGGTCGGCTGCCCGCGACGCCCGATCGGGCTGGGCTGATCGTTGTGACGCCCCACTCGTCGTCGGATCCGGGTGACCATACTTTCGCGCGGTGAAGAGCTCGAGTCGGTGTCGTGCAGCGTCGAACGCATCGAGCTCGACGTTCTCGACATCGATCGACTCCGGGTGGGCGCATGCAGCTGCGCCACTCCGAAAGACCTCGATGTCTCCGTGCTCGTCGATGATGACCGGCGGCCGACGCCACTGATCACGGTGCCCAGCCTCTCAAACGGGATCCGCTACTCCGGAGCCGGCTGCTCGGGACCGCCCGTGTTCTTGACGCGCGGTGGTGCGGCCGGCTCGGCGATCCTGATGAGCCGGCGATCGATGTGTTCGGCGCGGTCTCGGGGAAGGGCGACGAGCACGAGGGCTTCTCCAGCACTGACCGCCCAGCCGATGACGTCGGGATCGCTGTCGATGAGGAGGCCCGGCGCGGTGGTGTTGTGGACCTCGAGTTCCGCGCCTTGTGCATGGCCAGCGCGGACGCCGCCGTCGAGAGTCGGTATCCCGTCGGCACTCTGACGTCGCCTGGTGTCGATCGAGTTGATCAGTACGTGATTGATGTGGTCCGCGAGATGCTCGGCCAGGGTCCGCGGGTCGCCTGAGCCGGCTGCGATGGTGGCGACCGCATCCGTCAGCACCGGATAGCGCGCGTCCTGCAGTCCTTGGAGGAACCAGGCCGGCTGGTCGGCCTGCTCGGCGCGCAGGCGAGCGGCGTCGATTCGTGCGACGTGCTCGACCAGGTTGTCGGGGTCATCAGGGTTCTCGGGATCAGCGATGAATGTGTAGGAGATGGTGATCTCCTCGATCACGTTGCCGGCACTGGTCGTTCCGTGGCCGACTCGGCGCAGCTTCGGTTGGGGGCTGAAGCCGAAGACAGGGACGCGAAAACGAGCGGCATCGGCCTCCAACGTGGACGGCGGAGGAAGATCGCGGGCAGTCATCCCGGAGTAGTGCATGAGCCATCGTGACGGTGCCCGTCGGCAGTGCGCCAGCACCGGGGACCTCGAGAAGGGTCCGCAAGGCGGGAGGCTGCGGCTCAGGTCAGGGCGTTGAGGTAGCGGCGGGTGTATCGAACCTGCGCTACTCGGGCCAGAGGCGCAAGAAGAGCAAACGGCATCGCCGGTCCGAAGAGGCGTTCACCGACTCCACGAGCATTGCGATCTGTCCGATCACCTCGCAGCGGATCCGGTCGGCAATCCATTGACTCGCCGTTGGGAGGGCGCTTCGCGGAATCAATGCTCGGGCGCCACCATCCAGCGGATCGAGCGAAAGATGCAACGCCGTCCATCACGCACCGCCGGTGTGGTGACCTTGCTTGTGCGGATATGCCGGAGGACAGTGAGCCGTTCACAGTGAAGGGAGCCGGTGATGGCCAAGCACCCCGATGAGTCGAAGGTCGATACGACCAACGACGACGGACGGCAGCATCCGTTCGATCAGACGAACGGTGTCGTCGGGGAGGACACCTCGCCGGCGCATGACCATCGTCTCGGGTCCGACGCTGAACGCGCTCGCGGGGCGGCGCTCGGGGCGGCGATGCCGGCTGGATGGGGCCGCTGACTGCATCGCGCGGGCTGCCCCGAACAAGTAGCGGCCGCGATTGCACTGCACACAGAAAGGATCCGCGAGCGCGAGCGCGACGCGACCGCGGCGAAGGGGGTTCTCCGCCTCAGAACCGTCCTGGAGGCGGCCCAGTGACTCGCTTGCAGGAGCTCGCCTGAAGGGATGGTCGGGAGGGTACAGTCCGAGTGTGTTCGCGATCGCGTGTTGGGTCCTTGGCGGTGTCGCTGCCCTCGTGGCAGTCGCAATTGTGATCGGCGCTCGCCGTGCGTATCGGCATCGGGGGCTGGAGTCGATCGGCGACCGCGTGAGCAGTCCTGACGCGCTGCAGGATGCCGATGCAGCCATCGGGCTTCAACGAAACAGCACAGCCGGCTACCCGCGGTAGCAGCGCCGCCGGACTGTGTCCGCGGGCGGCGATGCACCATTCCCGGCACTCAGCCGAAAGTAGCGAAATCGATGGTCTGACCGCGGTCTCTTAGGGGTCCGCGAGCACTGGAACCGTCGAGCCACCGGTGGTCAACACCTCAGCGTGCTCGGTGCCGTCCTCGTACCAGACGAACTCGACTTCGGTCACCAGTTCGCGCGGGTGTTGCTCCACGCTCCGCCCGCTTTCGGCGTGCACCTGTTCCCAGGCGTCCTCGGACAGGCTGTTGCAGTAGAGGAGCGAGAGGTGGAAGACCCACTCTGCGAGCGGAAGTTCCCCGATGCGATGAAAACCGGTGGCATCGAGCGCCGCCGTCAAACTCGCGTAGGCATTGACGAGAGATGGAGTTCGTTCTAGGCGGGCGATCAGGACTTGAAAGGGTGGGGGAAACCCGTCGATCCGGTCCACTTGCAGCTCGATCGGACCCTGCTGCCTCGCCCATGTTGCGAGCATGCGCTTCAACTCATCGACTCGCGTCGGCTCGTAGAAGCCTCGGAGAGTGACATGCCCGGCGTTCGGGTGCTGGAGGGAGCCGGGCAACAGTCGACGCAACCGCGCCTGTTCTGCTGTGTAGAACGCGGCAACCGCGGCAGTCGGGCGTAGTACGAGGTACTGCTGGCCGTCCAGGGAATCAAGCAGCGCGGAGTCGGTCATGAACGGTCCTGCCACTGTGCCCTCCAGACGGCTAGACGGCGACGATATCTCTCGGGCAGGAGCCTTCCGTTTCTCATTACGCGCGTGACGTCTCGGCGCTCGGTCGGGCTCGTGATCACTCCCGCGTCAGGCCACTTTCAAAGCCCGGCTTAAGACCTCTGCATCTCACCGGGTCTTTGATTCACGGGTTTTGAGTCTCCCGGCGGTCGAGCGACTCAGGGAATCCGTCGTTCCAGGCAGCAAGGTGTCGACCGCTCTCGGCGCGGCCCTGCGCTGCGGCCGGGCGTGGTCACCGCCGCTGGGCCCCCTCGCGCGCGTCAGCGGGGATCCGCCCTTGTGTCGCATCCTGACGCCTCGATACCTTGTGCTGCAATGCATTGCGCTTCGAGGGAGGCAGTCGCTTGGAGAAGGACATGGTCGCCGCCATGGCGTCGCCGCTGGTGCTCGCGATCCTCGCCGAAGGCGACAGCTACGGCTACGCGATCCTGAAGCGCGTCCGGGAGCTCTCGAACGACGAGCTCGAGTGGAGCGACGGCATGCTCTATCCGCTCCTCCACCGGCTGGAGCGCGCCGGGCAGGTGCGAGCGGACTGGGTCGGCTCGCCCGAGGGGCGCCGTCGCCGCTACTACGCGATCACGGATGCGGGCCGCACCCAGCTCGCCGAGCAGCGCCGGCAGTGGGAGACCGCGACCCGGACGCTCACGGGCATCTGGGGCCGCACGGTTCCGGGATCGCTGGGGCTGGCGTGAGCACCATGGTCGTGGACGACGACATCGCCGCCTGGCGTGCCGCGGTCTCGGCCGGCGGCGCCGTCACCCCGGCGGACGCCGACGAGCTCGAAGGGCACCTGCGGGACCAGATCGCCGAGCTGCGGGAGGCCGGGCTCGCGGACGACGAGGCGTTCCTCGTCGCCGTCAAGCGCCTCGGCAAGGTCGACGCGATCACGGCGGAGTTCGCGCGAGCGCACAGCGACCGGCTGTGGAAGCAGCTCGTGCTCACCCACGCGCCCGATCGACCCACCGGCGGCCGGTTCCCGCTCCGGATGGTGGCGTTCGCGGTCGCGGCGGCGCTGCTCGTCGTCGCCGACCAGGCGTTGAGCCGTCTCATCCCCTCGAACGCCTGGGTCTCGCTCGACCTCCGGTTCGTCCTGGTGGTGCTGGCGGCCTATTTCGTGGTCGAGCGGCGACTCTCGGCCCGGGCTGCGCTGCTACTCGCCGCGCCAGTCGTGGTCGTCGCCGTGGCCGTGAACCTGTTCCCGCTCCATGCCGGCGGCGACACGCAGCTGCTCGTCGCCGCACACCTGCCCGTGCTGCTCTGGTTCGTCGTCGGTGCCGCCTATCTCGGCGGCCGTGCGCGCCCCGGCGTGACGCGGATGGACTTCGTGCGCTTCTCGGGGGAGTGGGCGATCTACTTCGTGCTCATCGCCCTCGGCGGGGGAGTGCTCGTCGGGCTCACCGGGCTGGTGCTCGCCCCGATAACCCCGGAGGCCATCGACGCGCTCGGCACCTGGGTGGTCCCCGCGGGAGCGGGCGGTGCGATCATCGTCGCCGCGTGGCTCGTCGAGGCGAAGAAGAGCGTCATCGAGAACCTCGCCCCGGTGCTGACCGCGATCTTCACGCCGCTGTTCGCGCTCATGCTGCTGGTCGCCACCGCGGTCTACGCCGTCGCCGGCATCGGCCGCGACTTCGACCGCAACCTGCTGATCGTCTTCGACGCCCTGCTGCTCGTCGTGCTCGCCCTCGTGCTCTACGGGCTGAGCGCCCGCGATCCGCTGCGGCGTCCGGGGCCTGCGGATGTCGTCAGGACGACGGCCGTGATCGCCGCGCTGCTGCTCGACCTGCTGGTGCTCGGCTCGCTCCTCGCGCGGGTCGGCGAGCTCGGCTTCACCGCCAACCGGGTCGCCGCGCTCGGCCTCAACGTCCTGCTCGTCGTCGACCTCGCGGTCACGGCGTGGCTCTCCATCCGGTTCCTCGCCGGCCGGGCCACCGCCGAGGCGGGTCGAGCGGTGGCAGACCGCGTACCTGCCCGTGTTCGGCATCTGGACGGTGGTCGTCGTGCTCGTGCTCCCGCCGGTCTTCGCGTTCGCCTGACCGGCTGCCCTGCGGGGTGCCGCGGGATGCGGTCGCGACCGGCGCGAGCGCAGGGTCCCTGCGGCCACCAGCAGGATTCGACCGATTAGGACGCCGACTCGCGCGCCCCGCTGATCGCCAGGGCCGCCGTCCTTCACGTACTCCTCCGGGTCCTTGTCGACCGGCTTCACGCCGAGCATGTGGCTGGACTCGAACGCCAGGAAGCGGATCGCCAGGTCGTGGCGCTCCTCGAACGACACGTGGCGGCGGAAGTCGGTCAGGCCCTCCCGCTCCTCCTCCGCCATGTGGTCGCCGTTGACCTCGTTCGCCTTCGCGACGGCCGCGAACCACGCATCCGTCCCCGCGCGTCTCGCCCTCGACCGCTTCGGCGGCATCGCGGATCTCGTTGTGGTCGTGGACCGCGTCCTCGGTCTCCTCGTCCTCGTCGGAGTCGTGGAGGCGGTGGCCGAGCTCGAGCAGCGCCGGGTAGAAGAGCTGCTCCTCCGCCTCCGCGTGCGTGTCCAGCAGGGCCCGCAGCCGCTTCCAGACGACGGCGAGCACGTCCGGGTGGTCGGGGCCGATGTCCTCGAGCGCGGCGAAGAGCCGTCGCTGCTCGGCGTGGTCGTCGAGGATCACCTGCGTGATGTCCATGTCCGCTCCTTCGATCCGCTGCCCGGCGAGAGGCGCCCGGCTGCGATCCCGATTCAATCCCCTGAGCCGGGGCGCTTCCTCCGGTTCGGCCGAGGGCTCGTCCGAATGCTCGAACCTCGGGGGCGGATGGCGCGGGATCCGCGGATGCGGGCGGTCAGGAGCCGCCGGAGCCGGTCTGCGAGCCCCCGCTGGCCGAGCCGAAGGAGCGGCGGGGTTGCCACTTCTGGCCCTCGAGGGGCCGCTTCGAGGGCCAGAAGTGGCAACTCACCTGGGGTGGGGCGGGTGTTCCGGCGCGCGCAGGGTCACAGGTGCGCCTTGTCGATCGCGGACTGCAGCGACGTGCGGTAGCCCTCGCTCGTGTAGGTGGCCCCGCTGACGGCGTCGATCTTCGCGGACTGCGCGTGCAGCGCCTCGGTGCGCAGGATCGGGACCGCGCCAGCGCTGATCGCGACCGACCGACCGCCCTGGTTCGTGAGCTGGAGGGGCTTCACATCGGTGATCCGGCCGGCCTTCACCACGATCGCCACCTGCATCGGCCCGTACGCGGTCTGGGCCGTGCTGCCGGCGAAGGTGCCCGAGGGGCCGCTGCGCGGTCGTCGCGGGCGCGGGGGCGGTCGTGCCGCTCGGGGTGTCCGCCGGCGTCGCGGCCGCGGCCGGTGGCGGCGCGGAGGGCGCGGCCGGCGCGCCGCGCGTGGCGGCGCGGCGGCCTGGCCGACCTCCCACGTGACCGCGAGGGCGGCGGCGCAGCCGGCGAGCGAGTAGACGAGCGCGCGCATCCTCATCGCGGATCCCCCCTCATGCCTCGAACCGTTCCAGGTGGATGCGGTGCCGGGGGAGGCCCGCCCGTCGCGCGTCGCGGACGACGAGATCGGCCCACGGGCCGGGGCCGCACACGTAGAGGTCGGACTGCAGCAGGTTCGGGAAGATCGTGGTGAGCTGCACGCCGCGTGCGGCGGCCGCCGCCGACATCCAGGTCGCGCGGCCCCGCGGCCGGTGCCCGGTGTCGGTGTAGGCGGTGCCGCCGGTCGCCCGAACCCCGCGCACGACCTCCTCCCACAGGTACTGCTGGCGTTCGTCGCTCGCGCGGAGCAGCACGGTCGCCTCCCCGGGGCGTAGGTCGGCGTCCTCGAGCAGCGACCGCACGGTGTGATCCCGATGCCGGCGGTGACGACGGAGAGGTAGGGCGCGGTGCGGGCCCGGTCGGTGAAGAGGCCGTACGGGCCCTGCAGGGAGACGAAGGTGCCGGGGAGCAGGTCCGCGAGGCGGGCCGTGCCCGCGCCGAGGGCGCGGACGGTCAGGCGCAGGGTGCTGCCCGTGGGGGCGGTCGAGAACGACACGGGGTGGGCGTGGAACCAGGTGTCGCGGCTCCAGAAGCGCCAGATCGCGAACTGGCCGCCCTCCGCGCCGAGCCGGTCGATCTGCGTGACCGGCGAGGTGGATGGAGACGACGTCCTCGGCCACCCGCTCGACGGCGACGACCCGGAACCGGTGCCGGAGGCTGACGACGACGGGACGGATGAAGCGGTAGACCGCCATCGCCCCGAACGCGACGACGTAGAGGCCGATCCAGTAGAGCCGCTCGAGGCTGCCGTGGGCGAGCACGGCGCCCTGCCCGAGCTCGTGCGGGCAGCGCGATCGCGATCCCGAGGTAGCTGATGAGATGCAGCAGATGCCACGCCTCGTAGGCGAACCGCCGGCGGACCGCGGTCAGGGAGGTGATCACGACCCCGATCAGCAGCGCGAGGCCGAGGTAGGCCAGGAGCATGTCCCGTCCGCTCGTGAGCAGGGTCACGGTCTCGGCGATCGGCCCCGTGCGGTCGCTGATCCCGTACCCGATCGTCAGCAGCACCGCGTGGGCGAGCAGGAGGTAGAGGGCCGGCTTGCCGATGCGCCGGTGCGCGGCGAGCGCCCTGTCGTGGCCGAAGGTGCGGTCGATCAGCGGCACGCGGGCGGCGAGCACGAGCATGACGAGCAGCAGGTCGGTCGCGGCGAGGCCGGTGACGATCCCGGCCGCGGTGAACAGCGAGCCGACGTCGTGCAGCGAGATGGTCGCGGCGCCGCCCGAGGCGAGGAGGAGCCCGCAGGCGAGCGCGACGGACGTCCATGCGATCGCGACCAGCAGGTCCGCCGCGGCCATCCGCCGCCGGAAGGACTCGCGGCGCTCCGCGCGCGCCGCAGCCACCCATGGCTGGGGCTGGGGCATCGCCGTCGTGCGCACCGCCCTCCTCTCGTCGCTCCCACCCTCGGGGCGGAGCCGATGGGGATGCCGGGAGATCGGGCCCGTGCGCCTTCGAAAGCTCACACGATCGCGGGCGGCTCCTCGTCGACGATCGGGAGCCGGACGACGGCCTCCGCGCCGCCCTCCCGACGGTTCGCGAGGGTGACCTCGCCGCCGGCGCTCCGGACCAGCGCGCGCACGAGCGTCAGCCCGATCCCGCTGCCGCTCGTCCCGTCCGCCCGGCTCTGCTCGGACCGGGCGAACCGGTCGAACGCGCGCGGCAGGAAGTCCGGCGGGAAGCCGTGGCCGGTGTCGGCCACGGTGAGGACCAGCCGGTCGGCGGCCTGCTCGAGCAGCAGCTCGACCGTCCCCGACCGCGTGGCCTTCACGGCGTTGGTCGCGAGGTTGTCCACGATCCGCGCGAAGCCGACCGCGGAGATCGAGACGATCGCGTCCTCCTCGAGGGTGCTGCTCAGCCGGAAGTCCACCTGCACGTCCGGGTCGGCGAGCGCGCGCGCCCGGTCGACCGCCTTCATGAGCTCGAGCACGAGCGCGCCGGTCCTCGCGGTCTCCGTGCTGCTGGGTTCCGCATCCGCCGCCGACAGCTCGAGCAGCTGCGTGGCGAGCCGGGAGAGGCCGGCGACGTCCGCCTGCGCGCTGACGACGGCGGCCTCGAGGGCCGCGGCGTCACCCGCGTGGCGGCGGGCGACCTCGAGCTGCGCGGTGAGGACGGCGAGCGGGGTGCGCAGCTCGTGGCTGGCATCCGCGACCATCCGCCGCTCCCGTTCGACCGCGGCCTGCTGCACCTCGAGGAAGCCGTTCAGGGTCGCGGTCAGCTCCGCGAGCTCGTCGCGCCCGCCGCCCTCGGGCAGGCGGCCGGGACGCCCGGAGTTGCGGATGTGCTCGGCCGCGATCCGCAGCCGGTCGACCGGCCGCAGCGCCACGCGCACGAGCACCCAGGAGCCGAGCGCGACGAGCAGCAGGATCACCGGGATCGCCAGCAGCACGACGCCGCCGAAGGTGCGGAGCGCGCCGTCCGCCGCGGAGGTGGTGCGCACCGCCCAGAGGCGCCAGGTGCCGCGGCCGTTCGTGACCGTCTGCCCGATCGCCACGTACGAGACGCCGTTCGCGTGCAGTCGGCTGTTGCCGAGGCCCGCGTGCTGCGACGAGCGCGGGCAGTCCCGGCGGCAGCGTGTCGATCGTCACCTGATGCTGCGGGGAGACGGCGAGGATGTGCATGCCGCCTCGGGGCGGTCGGGTTCCTCGTCCGGCTGGTTCTTGAGGTCCGCGATGTACGACTGCAGGTCGTCCTCGGCCATGGCGGCGACGGCTGTGCCGGCGACGTGCCGCAGCTGCTCGCCGAGCACGACGGCCAGGGCGACGAGCACGAGCGCGGCGATCAGGGTGCTGCCGATCGTGATCCGGCCGCGGATGGACCGCAGCACTCAGGCCGCCTCGTCGAGCCGGTAGCCGACGCCGCGTACGGTCGTGATCTCGACCGAGGCCCCGCACGCGGTCAGCTTCTTCCGCACGTAGCTGACGTACTGGTCGACGAGCGACGTCTCGAACAGCGCGGGCGGCCCCCAGACCTCCTCGAGCAGCACGGCACGCGTCACGTCCGAGCCGGCGCGGGTCGCGAGCACGCGCAGCAGCGAGAACTCCTTCACGCTGAGCGCGATCGGCCGGCCGTCGCACCGCGCCCGGACGGCGACCGGATCGAGCTGCAGGTTGCCGACCGAGACGAGTCCCGGCATCCGCTGCTGGCGGCGCAGCAGCGCGCGGACGCGGGCGGCGAGCTCGGCGGCCTCGAACGGCTTCGTGAGGTAGTCGTCGGCGCCCGCGTCGAGGCCGGCGACGCGGTCGTCGAGGCCGTCCCTGGCGGTCAGCAGCAGGATGCCGACGTTGACCTCGTGCTTGCGGAGGTGGCGGCACAGCTCGAACCCGTCCATGCCCGGCAGGCCCACGTCGATGACGGCCGCGTCGACGTGGCTCTGGGTCGCGAGCGCCAGCGCCGCGACCCCGTCGGCGGCGATGACCGGTTCATGGCCCTCGCCGGCAAGGAGCTGCTCGAGGAGCCAGCGCATCCGCGGCTCGTCCTCCACCACCAGCACCCGCGACACGCGTCACCGTCCCTCCGACGATCCGATGCTCCACCAGATCGGCCGGCGCGCGAAGACAACGGTGAGGATCGGCTGCGCCGAGCTCAGACGCCGACGGTGTCCGCGACCTTCCGGAGGGTCGCGGAGCGCACCGAGAGCACCATCGCGAGCCCCCAGATGAGGAAGGCGAGCACGACGTGGATCGGGATCACCCAGTCCATGTGCAGCGTCGTGATCGCGTGGCCCGAGAGCCACTGGCAGACGGTCGCCACGAAGAGCAGCCCGGTCCAGAGCCACAGCTTCGGGACCGTGGTCCGCATCTTCACGAGCGTGAACACCGCGGTGACGAGCGCGAGCAGCATCACGGGGTAGGCCACGAGCCCGTGGACGTCGGTCCAGGAGTCCGCCGACCTGCCCTTCTGGTTGACGAAGAGTCCGGCGGTCACCGCCTGGATCAGGATCGACAGCGTCGTCAGGCCGACGAGGACCGCATAGGTGCGGCGGACGGGTGGGGCGAGCGTCTCCTGCCGGCCGGACGGGCGGGCGGTTCGCGTGGTTGTCGTCACGACCACACCGTCCGATCCGCGGCTCCGATCCGGCTGGCGCGCGGCTGGACGGCATCTGTCCCGATGCCGCGCTTTCGGTCCACCGGACGGCGTCCTGGCGAGACGGGGCGGACGCACACGGTCGTGGAGCGGCGCCGGCATGCGGATCCGCTTCGGGGCACCCCCTTCCTTCGAGGACTCGAACGATCGCGGCCGGACGTCGCGCGCTCACTCATCCGCAGCGGGGGAAGCAGCGGCGTCTCGGCCGCTCCTACCCTCCCTGCGTCCGGCTGTGCAGCCTCGAGGGGGAGAGACGGGATGCTTCGAACACGGGATCAGCGGGCGCTTCGGCGCACGAACCGAACGATCCGCAGCCGCGCCACGATGCGGGCGCGCGTGTCCGGATGGGCCGAAGCGCCCGGCGCGGATGTCACCCGGCGACTGCTGTCCGCACGGACAACTGTCGGCGTTATAGCCGCAGCAGTTGTCCGTGCGGACAGCACTCGGGTCGGGGCCACCGCCCGGCGGCCGCCTACTGCAGCGCGGAGGTGAGGCGGGCGAGCCCGTCGAGGAAGGTGGCCTTCAGCGGCTCGGCCTTCCACTCCGCGAGCGTCAGCTCCTTCGACACCGACCGGTACTTCGCCTCGATGCCGCGCATCTGCTCGACGAACGACCTGCCCTCCACGAGCACGTGTCGAGCCTGTACTCCAAGCTCGCCGTCAGCCGCCGCAGCGAGGCGCTCGCGGTCGCTCGGACCTCGCACCTGCTGTGACCCGCGGAACGCGGTCAGTCAAAGCCGGCTGACGCTCCTACTTCCCGTTGGTGTGGCTCGCCCACACCGCCTTGCCGGCGGAGGTGTAGATCACGAGGTTCCCGTCGGCCTGCATCGTGACGTATGTCGCGTGCTTGCCGGAGGTCCGGGACGCCCACACCGCGTGGTGCGTGGACGTGTAGGTGACGAGGTTCCCGTCCGCCTGCATCGTGGTGCGGTTGCCCGTGCCGCGGGTGCGGGTCGCCCAGATCGCCTTACCGGTGTCCTTGTAGAGCACGAGGTTCCCGTCCGACTGCTGCGTGAGCCGGTAGCGGCCGTTCGGAGCGAGGAGTGTCTGGCCGGCGCTGAGCGTGTGCGGCTGCGTGAGCTTGGAGACCGGGACGGCGATGTTCGCCGCGGCGCTGGTCATCGCGCGAGGCGTGTAACCGGTCTCCGATCCGGTCACCACGGCTCGGACCTGGTGCCCGGCGTCGGCAGCGACGGTCTTGTAGGTGGCCCCGATCGCGCCGGAGATCGACGTCCCGTCCCGAGTCCACTGGACGTGCAGTGCGACGGTGCCGGGCCCCCAGCTCCCCGGATGCACGGTGAGGGTCTGATTCACCGCGAGCGTGCCGGACACCGTCGGAGTCGGGGTGGTTGAGAGCCGATGGCAGGACAGGTCGTAGTCCTGGAGGGTGTCCTGAAGGGTCGCCTGGTACTGCGCGACCGTAACGGAGCTGTGCGGCGTGAAGGCCGCCGAGTAGCAGTTAGCGGCCGCCGACTTCGAATCGCCGACGCCGGCGATCCAGTTCGGGAGGCTCGCGAGCGGGCTCGTGCCTTGGGTGGTGCCTGCGATGCCCTTCCACTGAGTCGATATCGAGTAAAGCCCTACGTGGGCGCCGGTCCCGGTGAGCGCGGCCACCATCCCCTCGATGTCGGCGTTGTTCACCGCCGTGTTCGCGAGCCACGAAGGACCCTTGTAGGTGGTATCGCCCGGGTCGGCGGGGCGCCCCTCGACGTCGATCCACCAGAAGTACTGGGCGGCTGGCGTCGAGATTTGCCGAGTGTCCAGCTCCGCGATCGAGTACCCGTACACATAGCTACACGCTGTGTTCTCCTGGCCGGTTGTGCAGGTCCCGTACGGATTGGTCACCGCGGTTCCCTGGTTCGTCCGATTCGAGTCGGCCACCAGGAGGCGGCCGTGCCGGGGTCCTGCGCCATTACGTACAGGGCCGTTGCCGGCTGCGCGGTCGCCCCCGTGGACGATGCCGACCAGGTGAGCTCGGCGTCGAGGCAGTGATTCTTCGTGTTGCCGAGTCCGTCGTTGACCCCGACGATGCCGAAGCTCTGCCCCGACACGGCCGGCGTCGGGCACTGCCAATGCGAGACGTCCGCGCCCGGCGCATCAGCAGGGTCCGCGACCGCCGCGGAGACCGGGACGACGGCGAGGCAGGCGGCGACGGTGAGGGCGGCGATGGTGGACAGCAGGCGCACGACCTCACTCTCGCGGCGAGTGCGCCCAGCCCGGCCAGGCCACGCCAGCGGCGCTCAACCCCGCGCGCTCAGCCCCGGGGAACCCTGGGTCAGACCGCGCGTTCGCCGAAGCCCAGCGGCTCCCGCGTGAAGCGGTAGGTCGCCCAGGCCAGCAGGCGGATCGATCCGTCCTCGCGTCGATGGACGGCGAGGCGCTCGCCGCGCTCCCGGCCGGAGACGGTGCGGAACGCGTCCGGTCCCGTCTGCTCGAACACGGAGGGGGCGAGCGTCGGGTCGGCACCGCCGACGACGGCCTCGAGGCGACCCTCGCGGATCCGGAACACGAACGCGGACCCCTCCGAGAACCAGACGCCGACGAGCGGCAGCAGCTCGGCCGGCACGGTCGTGCCCGGCGTCCACGGCGCGAGCGGCGCGGCATCGTTCGCCGCGACGTGCTCACCGAGGCCGATCGCTGAGCCTTCCGGGTCCTTGGCGACGCTGTTGTTCATCAGGACGACGGCGGTGAGGCCCGACTCCCGGTCCGAGTAGGCGCCGGTGATGCCGCCGGGCGCGCCACCGGTGTGGCCGAACCAGGTGCGGCCGTTCCGCCGCACGACCGCGAAGCCGAGCCCCTGCGCGCCGTTGAACCGGTCGTCCCGCACCGCGTGCGGCTCGAGCATCTCGGTGACGGTGTCCCGCCGTAGGACGGACTCGTCCGGGTCGAGCAGGAACGCGTGCCACCGCACGAGGTCGGCGACGGTGCTCGCGAGGCCACCCGCTGCAGCAAGGATCCC
Source organism: uncultured Actinomycetota bacterium (assembly GCA_963771645.1). Taxonomy (GTDB): domain Bacteria; phylum Actinomycetota; class Actinomycetes; order Actinomycetales; family Microbacteriaceae; genus Amnibacterium. Next base: position 308,110 of record CAVYUH010000003.1, read on the forward strand.
GGTGAACATGATGGGCTCGTCGATCGGCACGTCCGTGAACGGCGGCACGTAGTAGAGGCCGGCCTGCGGCGGCCGCGGCTGCAGCGTCGTGTCCTTCAGGCCGACCGGGTCGAGCAGGCGGGTCTGCAGGCTCTCCGCCCAGGAGCGTCCGTCGAGCTGCGCCACGATCTGGCCGAGCACGAGGTAGCCGAGGTTGCTGTAGTGCCAGGCGGTGTGGGGCTCGAGCACCCGTTCCTTCGCGTTCCAGTCCTCGACGAAGCGCTCCGTCGGCGGCACCTCGAGCGAGTCCCAGTACTCCGCCGTCACCGGTTCGCGCTGCATCCCGCTCGCGTGCGCGAGCAGCTGCCGCACCGTGACGCCCGGATGCGCGCTGCCCGGCAGCAGGTCGTCCACCTGGTCGTCGAGGCGCAGCCGCCCCTCGTCCCGCAGCTGCAGCACCATCACCGCGGTGAACGTCTTGGTGTTGCTGGCGATGAGGAACTGCGTGTCCACGCCGAGGGGTACGGAGGGATCCGTGAGGTCGGCGGTGCCGACGCCCGCGGACCAGAGCAGGTCGCCCCGATGGGCGACCCCGGCTGCGAGCGCCGGCGTCCGGCTGGCGCGCTGCGCCTCGACCGCCATCCGGTCGAGGGTCCGTCGGGTCGCGTCCATCAGCTCGTATCGCACGCTGCCGATGCTAGGAGCCGGTGCTGCGTCCGTCCGGGGCGTCGCGTCCCGACGCACACCTAGGGTGGAGCAGCCGCTCGTTCGGGCGGCGTCGCCGATCGAGAACCGATGACCCTCGCCACCTTCTCCGCATCCCGGCCCTCGGACGCCGACCAGCCGCTCACGATGCTGAACCCGGACTTCCCGTTCAGCTACGACCGCTACCTCCAGCACCCGGCCGGGCTCGGATCCGTGCCGCCGGAGCGCTACGGCACCCGGGTCGCGGTGATCGGTGCGGGGCTCTCCGGGCTCGTCGCGGCCTACGAGCTGATGAGGCTCGGCCTTCAGCCCGTGATCTACGAGTCCGCGCAGATCGGGGGACGGCTGCGCACCGCGGCGTTCCCCGGCGCGCCGGACGTCCGTGCCGACCTGGGCGGGATGCGGTTCCCCACCTCCGGTCGCTGCTTCTACCACTACGTCGACCTGCTGCACCTTGCCGACCTCGGCCTTCCCCAATCCGCTCGCCCGGCCACCCCGAGCACGGTGCTCGAGCTCGGCGGCAGGTCGTACTACGCGGAGACCGCGGCCGACCTGCCCGAGTTCTTCACCGAGGTCGCGGACGCCTGGACGCGGGCGCTCGAGGAGGAGGCCGACTTCGGCCCGATGCAGGAGGCGCTCCGCCGTCGGGACGTCCCGGAGATCAAGCGGCTGTGGAACCGGCTCGTCGCCTCGCTCGACGAGACCACGTTCTACGGCTTCGTCGCGCAGAGCGCCGCGTTCCGGGAGCGCTCCTTCGCCCACCGGGAGGCCTTCGGGCAGGTCGGCTTCGGCAGCGGCGGCTGGGACACGGACTTCCCGAACTCGATGCTCGAGATCCTGCGCGTCGTCTACACCGGCGCCGACGACGACCACCGCGGCATCGTCGGCGGCGCGCAGCGGCTCCCGGAGGCGCTCTGGAACCACGCGCCCGAGCAGGCCGCCCACTGGCCGGCCGGCACCTCGCTCGCGAGCCTCCACGGCGGCACCCCGCGCGGCGCGGTCGCCACGATCGTCCGCGACGCGGACGGCCGCATCCAGGTCACCGAGAAATGGGGCAACGCCACCACGTTCGACGCGGCCGTCGTCACCTGCCAGTCCTGGCTGCTGTCCGCGCGCATCCACACCGAGGAGCGGCTCTTCAGCCCCGAGATGTGGACCGCCATCGAGCGCAGCCACTACATGCAGTCCTCGAAGACCTTCGTGATGGTCGACCGGCCGTTCTGGAACGACCGCGACCCGGCGACCGGGCGCCCGGTGCTCAGCATGACGCTGACGGACCGGATGCCGAGGGCCACCTACCTGCTCGACAACGGGCCCGATCAGCCCGCCGTGATCCTGCTGTCGTACACCTGGAACGACGACGCCCTGAAGTGGCTGTCGCTCACGGCCGACGAGCGCGTGACGCTGATGCTGCACTCGCTGAAGCAGATCTACCCGGATGTCGACATCGCCTCGCACATCGTCGGCGAGCCGATCACCGTGTCGTGGGAGTCGGACCCGAACTTCATGGGCGCGTTCAAGAACAACCTGCCCGGCCAGTACCGCTACCAGCGGCGCCTCTTCAGCCACTTCCTGCAGGACGACCTGCCGGACCACCAGCGGGGGATCTTCCTCGCCGGCGACGACATCTCCTTCACCGCCGGATGGGCGGAGGGGGCCGTCACGACCGCGCTGAACGCCGTCTGGGGGACCGTTCGGCACCTCGGCGGCAGCGCTGCGCCGGCCAACCCCGGGCCCGGTGAGGTGTGGCCCGTGCTCGCGCCGATCGACCTCGACCGGGTGGGCTGAGGCCCGACGGGTCCGCGAGCGGCCGCCGTCAGGTCCGCGCGCCAGCGGGATCGTCCCGGTCCGCGGAGCGAAGGACGAAGTGGCCGTCCGTGCTGAGCGGCCGGCCCTCGTCGAGCTCCGACCGCGTCGCCCGGCTGAGCCCCGTGTCCTGCCGCACCGCGATCGTCGCCCGGCCCGACTCGAGGTAGGAGAGCACCATCCGCTGCCAGCGCGAGTTGTCCGCGCGGGGCACCGCGTCGCCCGAGGCCGAGCGGTCGGCTGCGGCGTCGTAGGTCCAGCCCGTCACGTCCGGCCACACCTCGCACCGCGGATCCGCGAGGTCGCGGCTCAGCACATCCGTCGAGGCGAGCACGGTGGGGTCGTCGGAGGTGACGCAACCGCTCGTCCGCGCCACGGCCGCGCTGAGCCTCGCGGGGACCGCGGCGCCGGACCGCATCGGGTGATCGATCGCGAAGCCACCGACGAGGACCGCCGCGGCCACCGTCACCGCCGCGGCGAGCCGCACCGGCCGCGCCGGCGCGAGCGCGAGCGCCCGCTGCACGCCGAGGCCTGCGCAGAGCGCGAGCGGTGCCGCGGTGAGGTCGCCGTAGTGCTCGAACCAGGACGGCGAGGCGAGCAGCACCGCCGCGTCCGCGAGCAGCAGCACCGGGAACACGGCCGCGCCGGGCACCGTCACCGCGAGCGCGGCGGCCGTGAGCGCGGCGATCACCAGCACGATCGTGACCGTCCGCAGGTCGACGCCGGCGATCGCCCGTGCACCGACCATGCCGGCCAGCCGCACCTGCAGACCCGGTGTGCGCGGGCGGCCGAGCTGATCGAGCACGACCTCGCGCACCACCGTGACGGGAGCAGCCAGGAGGAACGGACCGTAGGCGGCCGCGAGCGCGATGCCGACGCCGGCCGCGAACCGGCCGCGTCGTCGCGTCGCCAGCAGCCCGATCACCGCCACCGGGACGACGAACCAGATCTTCACATCCATCGCCCATCCCGCCGCGACGCCGGCGAGGAGCACGGCCCGGGGTGAATCCGCCCGTTGGAGCAGCAGGAGGCAGACCAGGATCCCGAGCGACGCGATCGGCTCGAGCAGGATCGAGCGCTCGGCGTACACGGCCGGTGCGAGGACCGCGTACAGCAGGCCGCCCACGACCGGGGCGATCCGGCCGTACCGGCGGAGGACGAGGAACACGAGGGCGGCGTTCAGGCCCCCGACGAGCTCGAAGGCGACCCGGCCCACGGCGAACCCGGTCGGGTCGCCCGCCACGGCGCCGAGGGCCGCGAACGGAGCGGCGGCGAGCACGATCCCGGGCGGCTGGATGAACAGGAACGAGAGGTACGGCAGCCGCCCGTGCACGAGCGAGGCGGCGGCGGCGTAGTAGACGCCGTCGTCGTACGCGCCGATCCCGGTCAGACCGCCACCGCGGAGCAGCACCAGCAGGCGGAGCACGAACCCGATCCCGGCGATCGCGACCGGCACGGACCATGCGGCGAGCTGCGGCAGGCGGCCGATCGCGGCGGATCGCACCCGAACGGCGGTGCTCATCGGATCCTCCTCCGCTGTCCGGCTTGGGGCCGGCAGCCGCATGCGACCACTGTTCGACGGGCGATCGAAGACGGCTCGAAGGAAGGCCAAGACGGTTCCAAGCGGGACCGATGCTGCTCGGATGCAGGGCCGACTCCGAGGCGCTGCACCGCCTCCACTTCCCATCTCCCGGTCTTCGCAGTTCCTCCAGAGGCGTGGCGGATGCTGGCCGGATGACGGGGTCCGGATCATCGCTGGAGCGTGCCTACCGCCTCGCCGTCATCGTGAAGGCGGTCGACGGGGTGGCGGAGCTCCTGCTCGGGCTGGTGCTCGCGCTGCTGCCGCGCGCGCCGGTCGCGGTGCTGCAGGCCATCGCCGACGAGCTGCGCGAGGGCGCGGGCGTGCCGCGCCAGGTGCTCGCCGACGCGGCCGTGCACGCGGGGGCCGCCCTCGCCGCGCAGGGGTCGCTCCTCGTGATCCTGTTCCTGCTCGTGCACGGCACCGTGAAGATCGCGACGGCGTGGTGCCTGCTCCGCCGCATCCGGCGCGCCTACCCGTATGCGATCGCGGTGCTCGCGGCACTGCTCGGCGTGCAGGCGTGGGACGTGCTCGCTGCCCCCGGCCTGTTCGGGCTGCTCGTGCTCGCACTCGACGCGGTGATCCTGCTCATCGTGATCCGCGAGTACCAGGTGCTCCGCCGCGAGGCACGCGCGGGCCAGCGGACCGACGTCGAGACGTCCCGTCCGGCCGCCGACCGCAGAGTCCGCTGACCTTCTTCGCGTTCTCTTCGCCCTCCGGGCCCAGAATCAGGGGGTGACCGGAGCAGGATCCACGTGCCAGGCGGCCCCGACCGTGATCGTGCCGCCCTCCGAGACCCCCGGAGCGGAGGCGGCCGCATGAGCGCATCGGAGCACCGCCCGCACCTGCTCCTCGTCGAGGACGACCCCGACATCGGGCCCCTCACCGCCGAGATGCTGTCCGACGCCTACGAGGTCACCCTCGTCGCCGACGGCGAGGCCGGGTACGAGGCGGCGCTGCGCGGCGACTTCCTCGCCGTCGTGCTCGACCGCCGCTTGCCGGGCATCGACGGGGTCGAGGTCGTGCGCCGGCTCCGCCGTCGCGGCGTCGCGGTGCCGATCATCCTGCTCACGGCGCTCGGCTCCCTCGAGGACCGCGTCGTCGGCCTCGACGCCGGCGCTGACGACTACCTCGTGAAGCCGTTCGAGGTCGCGGAGCTGCAGGCCCGCATCCGCGCGATCACCCGGGTGCACGACGAGGGCGAGACGCCGATCCTCATCGGGGACTGGGAGTTCCGGCCGCTGAGCCGCATCCTGAACTCGCCGTACGAGGGCCGCATCGTCCTCACCGAGACCGAGGCGCAGCTGCTGCACCTGCTCGCGAAGCACCCGAACCAGACGCTCTCGCGTGAGCGGATCCTCCGCGACGTGTTCGCGTCCGGCGACTCCCTCGGCACCGTCGACACCTACGTGCACTACATCCGCCGGAAGACCGAGCGGGACATCATCACGACCGTCCGCGGGGTCGGCTACCGGTTGGGGGCGATGTGACCGCCATCCGCCGCGGCGACCGCCTGGACAGCGACGCGGAAGCGGTGAGCGCGGCCGCCCGCCAGACCGCCTGGCGCGTCGTGGCCGTGTCCGCAGCGATCGTCGTCGTCATCCTCGGCCTCGCTGTCATGTTCATCCTCAACCAGTCCCGGCCCAAGGAGCTGCTCGAGAGGCCGGCGCCGGGCGAGCAGAAGATCTACGTCGACGCCAAGGACATGCTCATCGCGCTCGTCGCGCTCGGACTGATCGCGATCGTGCTCGTCGGGCTCTCGAGCCTCGCGATCGCGCGCCGCGCGGTGACGCCGCTCGGCACCGCCTTGCGGATGCAGCGGTCCTTCGTCGCGGACGCCAGCCACGAGCTGCGCACGCCGCTCACGGTGCTCGACTCCCGGCTGCAGGTGCTCGGCAGACGGCTGGAGCGCGGCGAGCCGTACGTGGAGGCGCTCGGCTCGGCCCGCGCCGATACGAGGGCGATGATCGACCTCGTCACCGACCTGCTGCTCGTCGCGGAGTCCTCCTCGGACGAGCTGCGGCACGGCGTGCACGGCGGATCCGACATCCGCGCGGTGGTCCTCGGCGTCGTGTCGGACATGCGGATGCTCGCGGAGCAGCGGGGGATCGAGGTGGTCGCCGACGTGCAGGGTGAGGCACGGCTGACCATCAACGAGGTCGGCCTGCGGCGCTGCCTCGTCGTGCTGCTCGACAACGCGATCGCGCATGCGCCGGACGGCACGACGGTGTCGGTCGCGACGCGGCTCGAGCGCGGTCGGGTCGCGATCCGCGTCCTCGACCAAGGTGCAGGCATCCGCGATCTGGCGCCGGAGCAGGTGTTCGACCGCTTCGCCCACGCCGCCGGGACCGCCGGGGTGACGCAGCGACGCAGCTTCGGGCTCGGGCTGGCGCTGGTCCGCGACCTCGCCGCGCGCAACGGCGGCCGGGTCGAGGTGGAGCGCACGGGCCCGGACGGCACCACGATGCGCCTCGAGCTGCCCGTCGCCCGCGGCTGAGGGCTCAGGGGGCCCGGTAGACCCACGACCGGTAGAGCGCGAACCGCACGGCGGTGCCGAGCCCGAGGCCGACGAAGTTCGTGGCGATGTTGTCGTCGAGCGCGGTGCGCAGGCCGAGGAGGTCGTGCGAGATCCAGAGGCAGGCCACCGAGACGAGCAGCCCGAGGAGGCTGACGGCGAGGAACGCGAAGCCCTCGCGGGCGACGTCCGCCTGCCGGCGGTCCCGGAACGCCCAGGAGCGGTTGCCGATCCAGTTCACGGCGATGGCGCAGAGCGTCGAGACCACCTTCGCCAGCAGCGGCCCTTCGGCGAGGTGCTCAGGCGTCCAGATCGTGCCGCGGAGGAGGTTGAAGATCGCGACGTCGACGACGAAGCCGACGCCGCCGACCAGCCCGAAGCGGATCAGCCGGGTGCCGAGCCGCGGGGATGCGGATGCGGGGATCGAGGCGCTCATCCGCGCCTCACGATCCGGCACCGTCCAGTCGGGTGCCCAGCATGTCGGCCGGGCGGCGACGCATCGACAGCACGGCGAGGCCGATGAGGAAGACGACGAAGAGCACGCGCGCTGACCGGACCCGGGCCGAGGTCGAGGCCGCCTCGGGCGGGCGACACCGCGAAGAAGTCCGCGAACGAGGCGCCGAGCGGGCGGGTCAGCACGTAGGCGGTCCAGAACGTCGCGACCGCGCGCGCGGTGCGTGACGGCGAACCAGATCCCCGGCAGGGCGAACACGATCCCGAACAGCACGCCCGAGCCGAGGTAGCCGAGGCGAGCGCGAAGCCGTCAGGTCGCCGGCCGCGGTGCCGAGCGCGAACGTGGCCAGCACGACCGCCCAGTAGAAGCGCTCCCGCCGCGGCGTGCGGATCTCGTGCACGGAGAGCGTGCCCTCGACCCGACGCCAGACCACGAAGATCGCGGCGAGCACGACCGCGAAGACGACCGTCGACACGACGTAGGGGATCCCGAGGCCGACGTGCAGCACATCCGCCGCCATCGTGCCGAACACGCTGACCATCAGTGCGGCGATCCAGTAGGGCGCCGGCCGGTAGCGGCCGACGCGCAGCTGCACGACGAGGGCGACGACGAGCAGCAGGAGCGCGGCGGGAACGACGAGCTCCGGCGCGAAGCGCTTGACGAAGTAGTCGGAGGTCGTCTCGCCCATGCCCGTCGTGAGCACCTTCATGAGCCAGAAGGACGGCGTCGGGTCGGGCACGCGCTGGGGGCCTGGCAGGGCGGCGCGGCGCATGGCGCTCGGCATGGCCTCCATCATCCAGGGCGGCGGCGAAGAACCCTCGAAGACGGCGCCGGTCAGTCGCGTCGACGGGCGAGGATCAGCTGCACCGCGCCGTCGAGCTCGAAGCGCTCGGGCAGCACGCCCCGGATCCGCTCGAACGCCTCCGCACGCTCCTCGGGAGCGAGCATGAGGTAGGCCGAGACCGTGCCGAGGCGCCCGACGAACTCGTCGGGCGTCGCGGTGAGGGTCTGGGCCAGGGTCTGCTGCTCGACGTCGGTGAAGCCGCCGTGATCGGTGAGCTCCTCGATCGACCAGGGACGCACGTCGTCGCCCCCCGACGGCTTGAAGCACTGCTTCTCGATCTCGTCGACGGCGGCGTACAGCTCCGGGTCGGCGAGGTCGCCGAGCATGCCGATCAGCGCGAGCACGCCGCCCGGCACGAGCAGCTCTGCGGCGTGCTCGGTCCGCACGGCCGGGTCCACCCAGTGCCAGGACGCGGCGGCGTAGACGAGGTCGAAGCGGGCGTCGCCTCCGAAGGCCTCGAAGGTGCTCGCGACCGGCGTCACCGGCAGGCCACGGGTGGTCTCGGCGAGCATCTCGGCCATCCGCGGATCGGGTTCGAGGGCCGTCACCGCGACGTCGCGGGCGGCGAAGCGTCGGGTGGCCTTGCCGGTGCCGGCCCCGACCTCGAGGGCCGAGCGGATGGGGCGGCCCGCGTATCGGAGCACCGCGTCGACGACCGCGGCGGGGTACTCGAGCCGGTGGCGCTCGTAGTCGGCTGCGACGGAGCCGAACGACAGGTTCCGGACGGGCTTCTCGGCTGATTCGGGCATCGGGTGACTCTAGTTCTGCGCCGGTCGCTCGATCCCGAGCACCGCGAGCAGCTCCGGGAGGAGCACGGGATGCGCCACGACGACCCAGCGGCCCGACGCATCCGTGGCGACCTCCGCGCCGGCCTCCTGGGCGATGAGGGCGCCCCCGACGAGATCCCACGGCTCGTTGCGGTAGGCGACCATGCCGGCGATGCGGCCGGTCGCGATCAGGCCCCAGTCGACCGACGGGCACCAGGACCGCAGCACGCGCTTGCTCGAGCGCTCCAGCCGGGTGAAGGCGGCGTTCCTGACCTCGTCGTCGGGGTCGATCCCGTAGCCCTGGGTCCACGCGATCGTGCTGCTGCGGAGCGGCTGCGCCTCGCCGATCGCGACGGGCTCGCCGTCGCAGGTCGCGCCGCCGCCGGCGATCGCGGCGAACGTGCGCCGCTTCGGCGAGTGGTGCGCGACGGCGACGACCGGCTCGTCCCACCGGCAGACGGTGACGCAGACGCCGAAGTAGTCGATGCCGAGCGCGTAGTTGTTGGTGCCGTCGAGCGGATCGACGAGCCACCGGTACTCCGCGTCGGGCGCCCCGTGCGCGCCGGTCTCCTCCCCGAGCACGGCGTGACCCGGGTAGCGGTCATGGATGGCGGCGAGGATGCGGTCCTCGCAGGCGCGGTCGACCTCCGTGACAACGTCGCCGAGCTCGCCCTTCGCCTCGACGTGGGCGGTCGTGGCCTGCGCGACGGCCAGGTCGCCGGCCTCCCTGGCCAGGGCGATCGCGAGGTCCTGGAGCTCGAGGAGGGTCACCGGGGCACGGTAGGGGGCGCCTCCGACGGCGTTCATCGCGCGGTTCCGGAGAGATCGGACGACACGCCGCGCCCGGCGCGCAGAGGGCGGCGTGTCGCGCAGGAACTCCGCAACGGCGCGAAGGCGGGACGCTCGTGGTGGCGCCGCTAGCCTCCACGGATGAGCGACGTCGTCATCCGCCCCGTCGGGCAGCAGGACCATGAGCAGTGGGCGGCGCTGTTCCGCGGCTACCGGGAGTTCTACGAGCTCGAGCCGAGCGACGAGGTCGTCGAGCGGGTCTGGGGGTGGCTGCACGATCCCGCGGCCGAGGTGTTCGCATTCGTGGCGGAGCGGGACGGGCGCCTGGTCGGGCTCGCCCACTACCGGCGGTTCCTCCGCCCGTCGGCGGGCGCGACCGGCGTCTACCTCGACGACCTCTTCACCGATCCGGGCGTTCGCGGCGCCGGTGTCGGCCGCGCCCTCGTGCTGCGGATCGCCGACCTCGCCGCGGAGGAGGGCGCATCCGTCGTGCGCTGGATCACGGCGGCGGACAACGCCCGCGCGAGGCGCCTCTACGACTCGATCGCGACCGCGACGCCCTGGGTGACGTACGACCTGCGGCCCGGCGGCGAGTAGCGCACGGATTCGTCCTCGCTGGAGGTGGTGTGTCCTTGAGGCGAGCGGCGTACCCTCCGGGCATGAAGGGGAGGTCGCCGTGCTCGGCACTCATCTGATGGACGTGGCCGCTGGATCGGCCGTGCTGGACGCCTTGGGAGCGATCCTCCTGGTCGGCGGTGCCGTCGTGTCGGCAGCGGTCGGGGCGGTGTTCGTCGCGTTCGCGGTGACGGTGCGGCGCGTCCGCCGCAGCCGGACGCTCACGACCGCGTCGCTGCGGGTGCATTCGCTCACGGAGTCGGGGCCGCGGCGCGAGGTCGCGCGGCTGCGCCTGCAGCTGCACCGGACGATGGACGGCGGTCGCACACGATGGACGCCGCCGACGCCAGGTCGGGGCTGCCCGGTGAGACGCCCGCGCTGTTCCGGCGCATCCAGCGCGAGGCCGTCACGGTGGATCAGCAGCTCCGCGTGATGCAGACGGAGGACGACGACGCGACCCTGCGGGCGGCCCTGCCCGCTGCTGCGGCGACGCGTCGACGAGCTGACCGGGCACGTCCGGCAGCTGCGCGCCGCGGTCGCGGACGGGCTCGCGGCGGCATCCGAGGGCTCGATGGACGAGCTCGGCGCGGACGTCGAGCGCGAGGTGATCGCCTTGAAGGCAGGCCGGGAGCGCCTCCGCACCCTCGGCGGGGCGACGAGCCGACCGCGACTGACCGGCGAAGGAGCGAGCCGATGAACATCACGACCCGGCTTCGGAACCTCTTCCGCATCAAGGCCAACCGCGCGATGGACCGCTTCGACGACCCGCGGGAGTCGCTCGACGACAGCTACGACCGCCAGGTCGGGCTGCTGGCGCAGCTGCGCCGCGGGACTCGCCGAGGTGGCGACCGCTCGGAAGCGGATCGAGCTGCAGGGCCAGGAGCTCGGCGCCCGCTACGACCGGCTCGGCGAGCAGGCGGAGGAGGCGATGAATCAGGGCCGGGAGGACCTGGCCCGCACCGCGCTCGAACGTCGTTCGGGGCTCGAGCAGGAGATCACAGCGCTCCGCGGCCAGTTCGACTCCTTGCAGCAGCAGGAAGCGAACCTGCTGGAGAACGAGCGGCGGATGACGGCCCGCGTCGCCGCGTTCCGGACGCAGAAGGAGACGCTGAAGGCGTCCTACAGCGCGTCGTCCGCCCAGGTGAAGGCGAACGAGAGCGTCGCGGGCCTCAGCGCGGACTTCAACGGAGTCGGCGGCGCCATCGAGCAGGCGAAGGACAAGGTGCTGCAGATGCAGGCGCGGGCCGCCGCGACCGACGAGCTGATCGCGCGAGGCGTCGTCCAGGACCAGACGGCGCTCCCGACGAGGACCTCGATCACCAGCTGGCGGTGGGCGGCCGGCGACCGACATCGAGCGGCAGCTGTCGCGATGCGGGAGCAGCGCAAGCGCGGTGCCGTGAGCGGCGGATCCGGTTGGCTCGGCATCGGCCGCGAGCCGTCGGCGAGAGCCAGCCGACGGCCTGACCCGCGCGCCGGCGGGCGAGCGCCCTCAACCCTGTGGTTGCCACTTCTGGCCCTCGAACGCGTGCTCCGAGGGCGGAAAGTGGCAACTCACCATCTTCGTGAGCCACCGCTACCGGTGAGTTGCCCCTTCTGGCCCCGTTAGGTGCGCTTCGAGGGCGAGAAGTGGCAACTCGCCGACGTCGTCGGGAGCCACCACCGTGTGGGTTGCCACTTCTGGCCCTGGAAGGGGTCCTTCGAGGGCGGAAAGTGGCAACCCACAAGTGTGCCAACGCTCGCTCTGCTGGCGTGAGCGCGTCAGTGCCTACTCGCGCCACCAGGTGTCGGACGGGGCGACCGGCAGGTGCCGCTTGTGCTCCGTCTTCGTGTACTGCGCTTCGATGCTCGCCGCCGCATCCGCATCCACATCCGCGCCCTGCAGGTAGGCGTCGATGTCGCGGTAGGTCATGCCGAGGTTGTCCTCGTCGGTCTGGCCCGGGTTCAGGTCGAGCAGGTCGGCGGTCGGGGCCTTCGTGTAGAGGCGCTCGGGGGCGCCGAGGTGCCGCAGCAGCGCCGCGCCCTGGCTCTTCGTCAGGCCGGACAGCGGGATGACGTCCACGCCGCCGTCGCCGAACTTCGTGAAGAAGCCCGTCACCGCCTCCGCGGCGTGGTCGGTGCCCACGACGAGCGCGCCCGCGTCGCCCGCGATCGCGTACTGCACGACCATGCGGATGCGGGCCTTCGTGTTGCCCTTCGTGAAGTCGCTGACGGGCCTGCCGATGGCCTGCTCGTAGTCGGCCGCGAGCGCGTCCACGGTGGCCTTGATGTTCACGGTGCGCACCACGTCGGGAGCGATGAACTGCAGCGCGGCCTGCGCGTCGTCCTCATCCGCCTGCACGCCGTACGGCAGCCGCACGGCGATGAGCGTCGCCTCGAGGCCCTGCTGCCGCGCCTGCTCCGCCGCGAGGCGGCACAGCCTGCCTGCGAGGGTGGAGTCCTGGCCGCCGCTGACGGCGAGCACGAAGCCCTTCGCGCCGGACGCCTTCAGGTAGTCGATGAGGAAGTCGCGGCGCCGCGCGATCTCCTCCTCGACGTCGATGGTCGGACGGGAGCCGAGTTCGGCGAGGATCGCCGATCGCGTGAGCGCCATGCCGCCACGATACGGCGGTGCGCCTCGGGCCCGGCTCAGCGGCAGGATCGACCCCGTGAGTGAGACGACGCTGCGCACCATCGGGATCCTGCTGTTCGACGGGGTCGAGGAGCTCGATGCGGTCGGGCCGTGGGAGGTGCTCGCCTGGTGGACCCGCACCACCCCGAGGACGGCTACGAGGTGGTCACCTTCAGCGACGAGGGCGGCGTCGTCACCGCCGCGAAGGGGCTGCAGCTCGTCGCCCAGGACAGCAAGGCCTCGGTGCCGGCGCTCGACGTGCTCGTCTATCCCGGCGGCCGGGGCACGCGCGCCGAGGCTGAAGGACGCGGCCGAGCTCGCGTGGGTGCGCGAGCCAGCGGGCGCAGGTCGCCGCTGATGACGAGCGTGTGCACGGGCGCCCTCGTCTACGCGCGCCGCGGGGCTGCTCGCCGGGCGGCCGGCGACCACGCACTGGGGCTCCCTCGAGCAGCTGCGCGAGCTGGACCCGACCATCGAGGTGCGGCGCCGACCGCGGTTCGTCGACGACGGCGACCTGATCACCGGAGCCGGCGTCTAGTGCGGGGATCGACATGGCGCTGCACCTGGTCGACCGGCTCGCCGGCACGACGCGCGCAGCGAGGTGCGGCGGGGGATCCAGTACGACCCCGAGCCGCCCGTGTGACGTGTCGGCCGGGCCTGGGCGCGGCGGCGTGCCGGGTGCATGCGGATGTACCGAACAGCCCGCTGCTGGGCCGGTTGTCGCGTCCGGGCGGCACGACTGCATGCACCCGGGACGGGCGGTCGACATGGCGGAACGGCGAAGACGCGGCGTCGGCGCTGGTCGGGCGTGAGGCCGCCGCTGGGTGCCGACGGCCTCACGCCCATGAAACAGACCGCCCTTGGGCGGTCCGGCTGATCGCGGCTCGGGCGAGCGCCATTGCATCTCCCGAACCAGCAGGACAATGCTCGCTTATCGAGGCGATCTGCGCACCCCCGCTTGACACCGACCGGACCCAGGGCTATCGACGCGGCCGCGTCTGCGCTGCTCGCAGCTGTTGCGGATGATCACGATCTCGATCAGGAGCGCCGCCCTCCAACCTTCCCGCAGCGGCGTGTCCTACCCTCCCGCCATGGACTGGCCGCTCGTGATCCCGATCGTGATCGTCGTCATCCTGATCGCGATCCTCGTGCTCTACCTCTGGTCGACCCGCAACGCGCTCGTCGGCCTGAAGACCCGTATCGACGAGGCGTGGCGGGACATCACCGCCGAGCGGCAGCGGCGCGCCGAGCTCGTGCCGCCGCTGGTCGAGAAGGTGCAGGGCTACGCGACGCACGAGCAGGGGGTCTTCCGGGCCGTCACGCGGGCCCGTGACGAGACCCTCCGCGCGACGACCCCCGAGGACGCGACCCAGGCCGAGAACCACCTGCAGCAGTCGCTGCGCACCGTGTTCGGCGCCGCCGACTCGTTCCCGCAGCTGCTCGCGAGCCCCGACTTCCTGCAGCTGCAGGCCGAGCTCGTCGACACGGAGGAGCGGATCCGCGCCTCACGCCGCTTCTACAACGGGGCCGTCCGGGAGTTCAACGCGAAGATCCAGGTCTTCCCGAACAGCCTCTTCGCGAAGCGCCTCGGCTTCACCCGCCGCGACTTCTTCGAGGTCGGCGACGCGGTGACGATCGCCGAGCCGCCGCGCATCCAGTTCTGACGAGGCCGGGCGCGGGCCCGGTCAGTCGTTTCCGGCGACGGCCTTGCTGATCGCGGTCGGGGCGTCGTACTCCCCGTCGGGGATACGGCCGAGGGCGTCGAGCACCGTGTCGTCCGCGCCCTCCTTCTTCGCCGTCTAGAGGATCGTGTCCTTCGAGACCGGGTAGTCCATCCCGCCCAGGAACTTCTGGATCTGGATCGGGTTCGGCGAATCCGCCATGGTCGTCCTCCTTCTTCTCGTCGATGGTGGGGTCGGGCGCGCCGTCAGCCGGCCATGCGGTCCTCGCGGGCGAACACCGCGTCGGGGGCGTCGACCTCGCGGTTCGGGATCGTCGTGGGCGCCTCGAGATGCACCGCACCGGAGGGGAGCAGCCCGGCGGCGCCGTAGCGCTCCATCACCCGCCACTGGGCGGCGACGTCCTCGCCGGCGTGTGCGGGCGGCAGCTCGCGCCAGAAGCCGAAGCCGCCGCACTCGACGAGGGCCGCGCGTCGGTAGAGCACGCAGGCGCCGATCCAGGCGATCCGGTAGGGCACCCAGCCCTGCTCCGGCTCGCCCTCCTCGGCGGCGACGTGCGCGAGGTTCGCGGCGTTGTGCAGCGTCCAGCGCTCGAAACCGGGCTCGCCGCGGCGGATGCGCTCCGGCCGCACGGGCCCGTCCCATCGCTCGAACGGCCGGTGCTCGTGCGGGCGCCGGTCGTCGAGGTAGGAGAGCCCCTGCGGCGCCATGCCGACGAAGCCGCAGTCGAGCGTGGTCAGCGCCTCGTGCAGCCGCTGAGCGCCCCCGCCTCGGGCCACACGTCGTCGTCGAGGAAGAGCACCGAACCGCGCTCGCCTGGCTGAGCAGGAAGTCGCGGTGCTCGGCGATCCCGCGGCGGGGGAGGTGCCGCAGGACGCGGAGGGCGCGGCCCTGCGCCTCGAGCACCCGGAACATGGCCTGCACCGCCGGCTCGTCCGGCAGGATGGTCGTCGGACTGGTCGCTGACCGTCACGCGGAACGGCGGATCGTCCTGCGCGGCGAGGCCGGCGAGCACGACCGCGAGCTCGGCCATGCGCCCGACGGTGCGCATCAGCACGTCGATCACCGGGTCCGGCGACGCCGGGCTTCGCCCCAGTCGGCCGGCGGATCGGCGGCTCGTCATCCGCCGCCTCCGGCAGGCGCGGGTGCGGGCGATGATGCCGCTCGTGGAGTGCGCGCTCACGTAGCCGAGGATCCGGACGGTGCCGCCGTACGCCTCCACGATCGGCGTCTCCTCGAGCATCGCGGGCATGTAGTCGCCGCCCTTGGCGTAGACGTCGGGGCGGAGGCGCTCGAGCAGCGGGATGGCCGTGTCCGTCCCGAAGACCGTCACGTAGTCGACGGAAGTGAGCTCGGCGAGCACCCCGGCGCGGTCGGCCGCCGGGTTGATCGGCCGGCCCGGGCCCTTCAGGCGCCGCGACGAGTCGTCGTCGTTCACCGCGACCACGAGCACGTCGCCGAGCTGCCTCGCCTGCTTCAGGGACGTGATGTGGCCGACGTGCAGCACGTCGAAGCAGCCGTTCGTGAAGACGATCCGGCGGCCGGCGCGGCGGTCCGCGTCGAGCGCCGCCTCGAGCCGGTCGGCGTCGAGCACCCGCGCAGGCCCTCGACGCTCGCCCGCAGCGCCTCGCGGCTGCAGACGCTCGTGCCCGGCTGGCGCACGACCACGTCGGCGGCGAGCTGGGCGAACGCCGCGGCCTCGCCCAGCGGCTCGCCGCCCGCGAGGGCGAGCGTGAGGGCGGCGGCGAAGGTGTCGCCCGCGCCGTTCGCCATGGCGTCGGGCGCCGGATTCGCGACGGTGCGGCTCGTCCCGTCCGCGGCGTGCACGACGGTGCCGTCGCGGTCGAGGGTGACGACCACCCCGGCCGCACCGGTCGCGGCGCGCAGCTCGTCGCGGAGCATCGCGGCGGATGCGACCCGGTCCGGTCCGAGGGGCGCCCGAGCAGCCGCTCGGTCTCGCCCGCGTTCGGCGTGACGGCCGTGGGGGAGAGCACCGCCCAGGGCGCGAGGTCGTGGGCGTCGACGACGGTCACGGGCGGCCGGGCGTCGCGCGCGGCGAGAGCCTCCGCACCGCGCCGGTGGCCGAGCCGATGCCGTAGTCGCAGACGAGCACCGCATCCGCGTCGCGCGTCGCCGCGAGCGCTGCCGCCGCCACGAGCGCGCGGGCGTCGTCGGTCACGGCGTCGCCCTCGTCGAGGCGCACGAGCATCTGGCCGCCGCCGGCGATCCGCGTCTTCACCGTCGTGGCGAGGCCCGGCACCCGGACGAGGCCCGTGATGTCGACGCCCGCCGCCTCGAGCAGCGCCGCCAGCGCCGCGCCGCCCGCGTCGTCGCCGACCGCGCCGACGATCGCCACGTCCGCGCCGAGCGCCGCGAGGTTCACCGCCGTGTTCGCGGCGCCGCCCGCCACATCCGCGCGATCCGCGATCCGCACGACCGGCGCGGGCGCCTCGCGGCTGATGCCGCTCGGCGCTGCCCGCCCACCAGCGGTCGAGCAGCGCGTCGCCGAGCACCACGATCCGCGGGCGGCGGCCGTCGAGGCGCGCACCGACCCGGCGCACGAGCGCGGCGGGGTCCGTCGTCATCGCGCGCCGCCGGGCAGGCCCAGGTGCACCACCGTGGTGGTCGTCATCTCGTCGAGCAGCTCGGGGCCGTAGCCGAACCCGGATCCGCTGGCCCGGCGCGGCTGCGCGCTGCCGCCGGGCGCCCCGCCGAAGACGGCGTTCACCTTGACCGTGCCGACCGGCAGCACGGCCGCGGCGCGGTGGGCGTGCGCCATGTCGGGCGGTGAGCACGGTCGCGGCGAGGCCGTAGCGGTCCGCGGCCGCGAGCAGCAGCGCCTCGTCGAAGTCGTCGACGATGCGGACCGGCACGACCGGGCCGAAGGTCTCCTCGGTCACGGCGAGCGCGTCGTCCGGCACGTCGGCGAGCACGGTGCGGCGGATAGAAGGTGCCGGCGCCGTCGGCACGCTCGCCGCCGGTGAGCACCCGCGCGCCGCGGCGCACCGCGTCCTCGACGTGCGCGTGGACGGCCTGCCGCATCCGCTCGTCCACGAGGGGGCCGATGCGGGTCGCCCACGACTCCGCCTCCGCCACGAGCGCCGAGAGGAACGGCTCGGCGACGTCGCGGTGCACGAGCACCCGCTCGACGGAGGTGCAGATCTGGCCGGCGTTCGCGAAGGCGCCGAGCGCCGCCTGGCCCGCCGCCCAGACCGGATCGACCCCGGCGTCGACGACGAGGGCGTCGTTGCCGCCGTTCTCGCGGATCACGTGCAGGTCGCGCGCCGCGCCGACGAGCGCGAGGCTGCGGCCGGTCGCGGTGGAGCCGACGTGCGCGAGCACCGCGATGCCCGGCTGCTCGGCGAGCGCGGCGCCGGTCGCGCCGTCGCCGGTCACCCCGACGAGCACGCCGTCGGGCAGCGCGCCGGCGAGGATCTCGTTCAGCAGCGCCGCGGTGCCCGGGGCAGCGCTCGCTGCCCTTGTGGACGACGGTGTTCCCGGACACGATCGCCGCGCCGAGCAGGCCGGCGGCGACCGCGGCCGGGTCGTTCCAGGGCGTCAGCGCGACGACGACACCCCGCGGATGCGGCAGCGCGTAGTCGACCGCGTCGGCGCCGCCGCGGAGCGCCTTGCCGCGGTGCAGCGGGCCGAGCTCCGCGTACTGCAGCAGCGTGCCGACCGCCGCCTGCACGCCGCCCTCGGCGTCGGCGGGGGTCTTGCCGGTCTCGCGGGTGTTCATGGCCGCGACCTCGCCGGCCCGGTCCGAGAGGGCGAGCGCCGCGGCACGGAGCAGCTCGCCGCGCCTCGCGGGCGGCGTCGCCGCCCAGTCCGGGAACGCCGCGACCGCGCGGCGCACCGCGGCGGCCGCCGCCTCCTCATCCGCGATCGCGTGCGCGCCGACGGCCTCCCCGGTGGCGGGATCCGTGATCCGGATCGTCGGGGTCTGCGTGTCGGGTGCGAGCTCGAGCGTCATGGGCGAGAGGGCCTCTCCGTCGGGGTTCGGACCACTCCGAGGCGGGTGGTGGGCGACCCTCACGATAGGAACGGCCGTTCGGCAGGGACTGAGCGGGTGCTGAGGGAACGCGGAACGAGTGCCAGGAAGAATGCAGCGGTGACCCGGCACGCACTCGGCCACCCCTTCGACCGCTTCGACGACGTGGCCCGCATCGCCGTGCTGCGCGGCGGGGGGATCGGCGACCTCGTCGGCGCGCTCCCGGCGCTCGCCGCGCTCCGCGGGGCCTACCCGGAGGCGTCGATCACGCTGCTCGGGACGCCGTCGCACGCGGCGCTGCTGGAGGGCCGGCCGGGATCACCGGTCGACGAGACGGTCGTGCTGCCGGCGCATCCGGGCGTCCGGCGACGGGGAGCCGGATCCGGATGCGGTCGAGGCGTTCTGCGCGCGGATGCGGGAGCGGCGGTTCGACCTCGCGGTCCAGGCGCACGGCGGCGGCCGGAACTCGAACCCCTTCCTGCTGCGGCTCGGCGCCCGGTACACCGTCGGCACCCGCACCGAGGACGCGGTGCCGCTGACCCGCACCATGCCGTACCGCTACTACCAGCACGAGGTGCACCGCTGGCTCGAGGTCGCGGGCCTCGCCGGTGCCGCGCCGGTCGAGCTCGAGCCGCGTCTCGAGGCGTCGGATGCGGAGCGGGCCGACCGGCCGCGAGCTGCTCGGCGCCGGGCCGGCGGTCGTGATCCATCCGAGCGCGACCGACCCCGGCGGCGGTGGCCCGCGACGCGCTTCGGCGTGGTCGCTGCGGCGCTCGCGGGAGCACGGCGTCACCGTGCTCGTCGTCGGTGACGCGTCCGACGTGCCGGTCGCCGACGAGATCCTGCGCGCCGCCCACACGGCCCTGCCGGCGGAGCACCGCGACCGGGTGCGCTCCATCGCCGGCACCATCGACCTCGGGGCGCTCGCGGGGGTGCTCGCCGAGGCCGACGTGGTGCTCGCGAACGACTCCGGCCCGCGGCACGTCGCCCAGGCGCTCGGCACGCCGACGGTCGGGCTGTTCTGGTTCGGCAACGCCGTCAACGCGGCGCCGTTCACGCGGGCGCAGCACCGCATCCTGCTCGGCTGGACGACCCGCTGCCCGGTCTGCGGGGCGGATGTCACGCAGGTCGGCTGGACCGCGGAGCGCTGCCCGCACGACCCGTCGTTCCTCACCGACATCCATCCGGAGGCGGTGCTCGCCGAGGTGCGCGCGCCTGCTCGCCGGCGACTGAACCGCGCGATCCGACTCATCCGATCCGCGCGTTCTCACACGTCGCGCGGTACTTGTGGCGTCGCGCGGTATGCATGCGTACCGCGGCACGCCACAGGTACCGCGCGACGTGGATCGGGAAGCGGACGGCGCGGCTCAGTCCTCGTCGTCGTCGTCCGGGGTGCCCGCGCCGAGCGCGCGGGCGGCCGCGACGAGGTCCGCGTTGGCGGATGCGGGCGAGCCGTCGGGCAGCAGCAGCGTGTCCTCGAAGCCGATGCGGGTGTCGATGCCGCGGCGCACGGAGTCCTCGAGCAGCGGCCACGTGGCGGCGCCGTCGCCGTGCTGCAGCCGCGGCACGTCGATATCGGCGCGGTCGAGCACCTCGTGGATCGCTGCGACGAGCTCGAGCTGCGCATCCGGCTCGCCGCCCATCGGCTCGACGAGCACCCGGACGAGGTGCCGTCCGAGGCCGCTCGCGGCGAGCGCCTCCGCATCCTCCACGCTCCAGACGCCCGGCCTCCACCCCGATGCCGGCCCCGAGCGCGGCGCGGGCGACGTCGAACGCGCCTTCCTCCGACACGTTCACGGAGGTGAAGTCGGGCTCGTGCCAGCCCTGCACGAAGGTGATCCGGCGCCGGGTCTCGCCCTCGATCCACGCGCCGGTGGTCACGCCGACGGGCCAGCGGGTGCCGTTGCGGATCTCGGCGACGACCGGGTCCACGATCCGCGGATGCAGGCGCTCGCGCCCGTCCGCATCCCGCGGATGCACGTGGAAGGCCCTCGCTCCGGCGCGCTCGCAGGCCTCCGCGTCCGCCCGCAGCTCGGGCGCCGTGACCGGCACCGCCGGGTGATCGGCCTTCGTGAGCGGTCCGTTCAGCGTCGCCTGGAGGAGCATCTTCTGACGGTAGAGGGGAAGCCTGGACCCGGGTTCAGGGCCAGGACGGCTCCTCCTCGTGCATCACCGAGATCTCGCGGATCTCGGATCCGCGCGGCGAGGAGAGCGCGAAGACGACGGCGTTCGCGACGTTCGCCGGGTCGTTCAGGTTCGCGTCCTCACCGGGCGCGTACTGCGCGGTGCGGCCGTCGAAGAACCGCGTCCTCATGCCGGCGGGGATGAGGGTCGTCACGCCGATCCGCCCGCGGGTCTCCGCGGCGAGCGCGCGGCTGAAGCCGATGACGCCGAACTTCGAGGCCGAGTAGGCGGTCGCATCCGACACGGCGCGCACGCCGAGCGAGGAGGAGACGGTGACGACGCGGCCGTGGCTCTCGAACAGGGCGGGCAGCGCGGCGCGCACGACGGCGGCGGTGCCGAACAGGTTCACCGCGACGACGCGCTCCCAGTCGTCGCCGGCGATCGCGTCGAGGGGGCCCGGCTTGTCGATGCCGGCGGCGGTGACGACGGCGTCGAGCCCACCGTGCTCCTCGGCGATGCGGGCGACGAGCCGCTCGACGTCGCGGGTGGCCGTGACGTCGCCCTCGTAGGCCGGATACGGGCTGCCCTCGACCTTCAGGTCGAGCACGATCGGGCTGCCGCCCGCAGCGGCGACCGCGTCGGCGACGGCCGCGCCGAGGCCGGACGCACCGCCCGTGATGAGGGTGCGGCCGAGGGGTGTGGGGGTGGTGCCGGCGGTGGGCATGCGTCTCCTCCTGGAGTCGGTAGGGCTGACGGAACGGCTCAGCCGACCGCGGCGAGCGCGGCGGCGAGCTTCGTGGTGGACCGGCCGGGGTGGAACGGCACGGTGACCGCGCGACCGCCCCATTCGGCGATCACGGCGGCCTCGGGCAGGTCGGCGGCCGTGTAGTCGCCGCCCTTGACCCAGATGTCGGGGCGGATGCGCCGGATGGCGTCCACCGGGGTGTCCTCGCCGAAGACGAGCACGGCGTCGACGCACTCGAGGGCGAGCAGCAGGTCGACGCGGTCGCCCTCGGACATGATCGGGCGGTCCGGGTCCCTTCAGCCGCGCGCACCGACTCGTCGGAGTTGAGGCAGACGATCAGGCAGTCGCCGAGCGCCCGCGCGGCGGACAGCGTGCGGGCGTGGCCGGCGTGCAGCAGGTCGAAGCAGCCGCCCGTCGCGACGACGGTGCCGCCGGCGGCGCGCACGCGCTCGGCGACGGCGATCGCGTCGCGGTCGGTGCCCGGCAGCTGCACGGCGTTGGCGGGCCGGCGCCAGGCCGGCGACGCCGCCCGCGGCGAGGAACGCCGCCGGTCTCGGCGACCGCGGTCGTGACGGCGTCGGTCGGCGGCGCGCCGCCCGCGATCGCGACCGCGACGCTCGCGGCGAAGCGGTCGCCGGCGCCGCAGGGATCCGCGCCGTCGACCCGGTCGCCCTGCGCGACGAACGGCAGGCCGCTCCGGCTCGCGCGGAGCAGCGCCCCGTGCTCGCCCATGGTCACGACGACCGCTGCGGCGCGCCAGGTCTCCCGCAGCTGCAGGGCCGCCTCGTCCGCCGCGGCGACGCCCGTGCCGGCGACATCCGCGGCGGCCGTCGCCTCCTTGAGGTTCGGGGTGACGGCCGCGACGCCGTGCACGGGCGCGGAGCCGCGCGGATGCGGATCCCACACCACCGGCACGCGGCGGGCCGCGCGGGACAGCGCCTCCCGCACCGAGGGCTCCTCGGTGAGGCGGCGGCCGTAGTCGGCGACGAGCACGACCTCGGCGGCGTCGATCGCCGCGACCATCGCGTCGGTCGCGACGGGGATCGGCGGCCTACCGGATCCTTCGTCGATCCGGGCGATCGGATGCGTCGCCGTGCGCAGCCGCGTCTTCACGCGGCGTGGGCGCCCGGGTGTCGCCGGCGACCAGCTCGACGTCGGCCGAGCAGCTCGCGGAGGCGGTCCGCGGCGCTCGTCGCCGCCGAGCGCGGTGACGAGCGTGACGCGGTGGCCGTCGCGGGCGAGCAGCGTCGCGACGAGGCCGGCGCCGCCTGCACGACGCGTGACCCCGGCCACGTCGACGACGGGCACGGGCGCATCCGGGGACAGCCGCTCGACCGCGCCCTCGAGGTCGACGTCGAGCAGCAGGTCGCCGACGACCGTGATCGCGCGGCTCATCGGCTGGCCCCGATCCGGTCGCGGACGCGGGCGTCGAAGACCCGGCAGAACGCGTGGATGGCGACGAGGTGCGCCTCCTGCACGTTCGCGCCGCGTCCCGGCAGCACGACCGCGTCGTCGGCCGCGTCGGCGAGGGGGTTCGGGCCGGGGCCGGTCAGCGCCCACACCGTCATGCCGCGGCCGTGGGCCGTCTCGGCGGCGCGCAGCAGGTTGCGGCTCGTGCCGGAGGTGGAGAGCAGCACGAGCACGTCGCCGGGGGCGCCGTGCGCGGTGACCTGCCGGGCGAACACCTCCTCGAAGCCGTAGTCGTTGCCGATCGCGGTGAGCGCCGAGGTGTCGCCGTGCAGGCAGATCGCGCTGAACGCGCGCCGGTCGCCGTCGAAGCGGCCGACGAGCTCGGCGGTGAGGTGCTGGGCCTCTGCGGCGGATCCGCCGTTGCCGCCGGCCAGCAGGCGCGCGCCGGCGAGCATCCGGTCGGCGAGGTCGACGCCCCAGCCGGCGAGGCGGTCGGCC
This sequence comes from uncultured Actinomycetota bacterium, assembly GCA_963771645.1. Classification (GTDB taxonomy): domain Bacteria; phylum Actinomycetota; class Actinomycetes; order Actinomycetales; family Microbacteriaceae; genus Amnibacterium. Next base: position 331,218 of record CAVYUH010000003.1, read on the forward strand.
TCGTCGCGGAGCGCCTCCATGGTCGGCAGCGCGGCCGTGACGTGGTCGCGTGCGACGCGCGAGGCGGTGGTCTGCGGTGCGGTGGTGGTCATCGCTCCCTCGTCAGCAGTCGGGCCGCGGGCGCGGCGTCGGTCAGGGAGGCGTAGGCGCGGACGGTCTCGAGTGCGACCCGGCGCCAGGCGTACCGGGTGGCGGCTCGGCGGCGGCCGGCGACGCCGTACCGCTCCCGGCGCTCCGCGTCGGCGAGCAGCGGCTCCAGCGCATCGGCGAGGGCCTCCGGGTCGCGGGGCGGCACGTGCACGCCGGTCACGTCCTCCACGACGGTGTCGATGAGGCCGCCGACCGAGGTCGCGACCACCGGCCGTCCGCAGGCCATGGCCTCGAGCGGCACGATCCCGAAGGGCTCGTACCAGGGCGCGCACACCACGACGTCGGCCGAGCGGTACATCTCGGGCAGGTCCTCGTGCTCGATCCGGCCCGCGAGCGTGACGCGGTCGCGCATCCCGGTCGTCTCGATGATCCGCAGCAGGCGCGCGACCTCGGGCTCGACCTCGAGGTGCGCCGCGTCGCCGGCGCCGCCGACGATCACGAGCTCCGCGTCGACGCCGCGATGGACGAGCCGGGCGAGGGCCTCGATCGCGATGCCGACGCCCTTGCGCTGCACGAGGCGGCTGACGGTCATGATCCGAAGCCGGTCGGTGCGGGGCGCGACGGGCCCGTGGGGGGAGAAGTGGGCGGTGTCGACGCCGCAGGGCACGACCGCGATGCGGTTCGAGGGCACGCCGAGCGCCTTCAGCTCGAAGGCCTCGTCCGAGCAGGTGGCGATGACGGTGTCGACGCGGCGTGCGACGTCGGGCTCGAGCCAGGAGCGCTCGGCGGGGGAGGTGTCGGCGAGGCCCTGGTGCCGGCGCTTCACGACGCCGAGGGCGTGGAAGGTCTGCGCGACGGGCAGGTGGCCGCCGAGGGCGATGTCGACGCGGCGGGCGGCGACGAGGGTGGCGAGGCCGGACATCCAGAAGTGGCCGTGCACGACGTCGGGCGGGTCGGCGATCCAGGCCTCCGCCATCGCGTCCGCGAAGGCGCCCATGTGCGGCAGCAGCTCGTCCTTCGGCACCGCGGCCGCAGGGCCGGCGGTCACCGGCACCACGTCGACGTTCGGTGCGAACGGCACGCGCTCGGGCAGGTCCGGGTCGTCGCGGCGGGTGTAGACGGTGACCTCGTGGCCGTCGGCGCCGAGCGCGGTGGCGAGCGCGGCGACGTGCACGTTCTGCCCGCCCGCATCCACGCCGCCGAGCACGGCGAGCGGGCTCGCGTGCTCCGAGACGAGTGAGATCTTCATGCGGACATCCCTTCCCGGTCCCGCACGGCCGCTGCGCGGCGGGGGACCCTCCTTCTCGCGTCGCCCAGCACCTCGTCCCAGTCGGCGAGGAACCGGGCGAGCCCGTAGCGGCGGAGCGCCGCCTCCCGGGCGATCAGGCCGGCGGCGCGCGCCTCGTCCGGACGATCGATGAGCCGCTCTCGCGGCGCGGACGAGCTCGCCAACGTCGGCGGAGACGGCGCCGGCCTCGGGCGGTACGGCGCGGAACGCGTCAGTCATGCCGAGCACGACGACCGGCATGCCGAGGTGCATCGCCTCGAGCAGCGACAGGCCGAGCGAGGTCCAGCGCATCGGATGCACGTACGCCCGCCGCTCCGCGAGCGCGGCGTGCATGGCGGCCGGTCGGCACGTCGCCGACGCCGCGCACGTCGGGCTGAAGCGGTGCGTACGCGCTCGCGAGCAGATCCGTCCTCATCCCGAACACGTCCACCGGCGCGGCCTCGGCGAACCGGGGGAGCAGGTCGGTGCCGGTGACCCGCCAGCGCCGCACGGGCTCGTTGATCACGGCGCCGAGCCGCTCGAGCCGGCCCGTGTAGCGGTGGCCGGGGTCGACGATGCCGTGCTCGATCACCGTCGTGCGGGCGCGACCGGCGTCCCAGAGCAGCTCGTTCGTGTGGGTCACGTGCACGATCGGGATGGCGTCCTGGTCGGCGAGCGGATGCAGCTCCGTCGGCACCGGCGCCGCCTTCGGGGTGTTGTGCTCCAGGTAGACGGCGGCGACGTCGCGGCCGGGCCGGCGGCCGAGCAGCCGTTCGGCCTCCGCGAGCTCGTCCGGGCGCTGCAGGACGACGACGTCGACGTCGGCGTCCGCGAGGTCCTCGGGCGCGATCTCGACCGCTCGGTCCCATGGACGGCCGCCGCGGCCGAGGCCCCAGCCGTCGCGGGCCGGGGTCGTCGGCAGCAGGTACTCGTGGTCGCCGCGGACGAACGCGTCGGTCCAGCCGCCGTGCACGTGCCAGAGCAGGACCCTCATCCGGCACCTCCCGCGAGCAGGCGCTCGGCCGCCGCGACGACGTCGGCGGGGTCGACGTCCGCGAGGCACGGATGGCCGGGGACGGGGCAGACCCGCGCGCGGGTGCCGGCGCAGGGCGCGGCCTGGTCGCCGAGCAGCGCGACGGGGACCCCGTACGGCGCCCAGCGGATGGCGGGGACGACCGGGGAGAAGAGGCTGACGACCGGGGTGCCGACGGCCGCGGCGAGGTGGGCCGGGCCCGTGTTGCCGGACACGACGACGCCGGCGCCGCGCAGGGTGGCGGCGAGCGCCGTCAGGTCGAGGCGGCCGCCGAGGTCGAGGCCCGGCGGTGCCGGCGACCTCCGCAGTCAGCGCCGACTCGGCAGGGGCGCCGGTGACGAGCACGCGGTGCCCGGCTGCGGCGAGACGTTCGACGACCTCGGGCATGCCCGGCGGCCGGGTAGGCGCGGGCGGGGACCGCGGCGCCGGGATGCACGACGACGTAGGGACCGGGCTCGGCGGGCTCGGCGTCGCCGGGCAGCGCGACCGCGAGCCGGCCGTCGTCGCCGGCCGGCAGCGCGAATCCGGCAGCCTCGGCGATCCGCAGCGCGCGGACGGGTTCGGGCAGCTCCTCCGGCAGCGTCTCGCCGGGGATCAGGCGCGTGTCGAGCAGGCCGCCGGCCGCGTCGACGGAGGCGCCGCTGATCCGGGTGACGCCGGCGAGACGGAGCAGGAGGGCGGTGGGCAGCGGCGACTGGTGGAAGGAGGTGAGCAGCACGGCCTCGTCGATGCCGTGGGCGGCCACGATCTCGGCGAACCGCGGCGACGAGCGCGGCGTCGACTGGTGCCGCGGATCCGGTGATCCAGGGGGCGTCGACGACCTCGACCGCGGTGACGCCCGGGCAGCAGTCGGGCGGCAGGCGCGCCCTGCGGGCCGGCGAGCAGCACGACCTCGGCCGAGGCGGCCACGGCGCGGACGGCGGGGCCGGAGACGAGGACGTCGCCCATGCTGTCGAGGCGCGCGACGAGGATCCGGCGGGTCACGCGGCATCGCCCGTCAGGGCGGCGTCGACCGCGGCGGCGAGGTCGGGTGCGACCTCGGCAGCGGCGCTCACCTCCTCACGGCGGGTGACCGGGGTCGGCACGAGGATGCCCCGTGCGCCCACCGCCTCGGCTGCGGCGACATCCGCACCGATGTCGCCGATCACCACCACGTCCTCGGGAGCGACGCCCAGACGGCGCGCGGCCTCCAGCACGAGGCCGGGCCTGGGCTTGCGGCAGTCGCATCCGTCGTCCGGCCCGTGCGGGCACACGCACCAGGCGTCGAACCCGCCGAACACCTCGTCGACGCGGGCGTTCACGGCGGCGACGCGCTCGGCGTCGACGATGCCGCGGGCGATGCCCGACTGGTTCGACACGACGGCCGTCGGCAGGCCGGCGGCACGGACCCGCGCGACCGCCTGCACGGCGCCGGGCATCGGCACGCACTGCTGCCGGATCCCCGTTGTAGGGCACGTCGAGGACCAGTGTGCCGTCGCGGTCGAAGAGCACCGCCGCAGTCCGGCGCACGCGGGGTCCAGGCGTGTCCACCCGTCATGAGTACCCGCGGGCGCCAGGGGGGAACTGGGCAGAAGCCGCAAGAAAGGTGAAGAACGGCTGATGTCCATCTCGCGGGGGCGCCTGCGAGGATCTGGGCATGGATCAGGGCTTCGATGATCAGTCGGGTCGGCCGGTCGCGCTCGCGCTCCGGGCGTTGAAGCTCGGCGACCTGCTCGTCGCGGTGCCCGCACTGAAGGCGATGCACCGCGCGCTGCCCGAGCACCGCCTGCTGCTCGCGACCTCCGCGTGGCTCGAGCCGCTGATCCCGCTCGTTCCCGGTCTCGACGGGCTCGTGCCCGCGAAGGGCCTCGACGCGCTGCTGCCGATCGCGCCCGGCGTCGTCGATGTGGCCGCGAACCTGCACGGCTACGGCCCCGAGTCCCGGGCGATCGTCGACGCGCTCGACGCCCGGCTCGCCGTGCAGCATGCCCGCCCGGGGGAGGAGGGCCTGCCGTGGCTCGACGGCATCCTCGAGCGGGAGCGCTGGGTGCGGCTCACCGGCGCCTTCGGGATGCCGGGCGACAAGGACGACGTCGCTCTGGACCGGCCGGCGGTGCCGTCACCGGCGCCGGGCGCGGCCGTCGTGCACGTCGGCGCCTTCTACGGCTCACGCCAGTGGCCGGCGGCGCGGTTCGCGGCCGTCGCCCGGGAGCTCGCCGACTCCGGGACGGCAGGTGGTGTTCAGCGGCAGCGCGAGCGAGCGGCCTCGGGCGCTCGAGGTAGCCCGGCTCGGCGGGTTCGACGAGGAGGCCGTGCTCGCCGGGCGCATGGAGCTGGACGTCTTCGCCGCGCTCGTCGCGGACGCGGCCCTCGTCGTGACGGCCGACACGGGCGCCGCGCACCTCGCATCCGCGTACCGCATCCCGTCGGTGGTGATCTTCGGGCCGGCCCCGCCCGAGGAGTGGGGGCCGCCGGCATCGGGCCCGCACATCGTGCTCACGCACGCGGAGCTGCGCGTCGGCGACACGTTCGGCGCCGAGCCGGACCCGGCCCTCCTCGCGGTCACCGTCGACGAGGTGCTGGCGGCGATCGCCACCCTCCCCCTCCGCTGACCCGACCCCCGCCCGCCGTCCCTGAAGCCGGAGTTGCCACTCGTGGCGACATCTCGGCGCTGAAAGTCGCCACCAGTGGCAACCCGTGGGTCAGGCGGTCGGGGAGTTGCCACTCGTGGTGACTTCGGCGCCCCGGAAGTCACCACGAGTGGCAACCCCGTGGTCAGGAGATCGGGCTGTTGCCACTTTCTGCGGTCATGGAGCCCTCATGACCGCAGAAAGTGGCAACAGCCGGTGCTGAGCGGCGGTCAGGGGAGGGCGGCCGCCAGCGCCGGCGCCAGGTCGCCCCGCGGCACCACCTCGATGGCGGGGAGGCCCTGCCAGCGGGCGGCGGATGCGAGCACCGGCGCGAGTCGCTCGGCCACCGGGCCGGCCGGCACCCCGTCCTCGAGCCACGCGGCCTGCACGAGCAGCACACCCGCCTTCCGGTCGGACTTCAGGTCCACCCGCCCCACGAGCCGGTCGTCCACGAGCACGGGCAGCACGTAGTAGCCGTGCACCCGCTCCTCCGCAGGCGTGTAGATCGAGATCCGGTAGTGGAAGCCGAACAGGCGCAGCAGCCGGTCCCGCTGCCAGACCACCGGATCGAAGGGCGAGAGCACGGCGGCCGCGCGGATGCGCTGCGGCACCACGGCGTCGACGTGCCGCCAGGCCGGCAGCGGCCGGGCGCCGCGCATCCAGCCCTCCACCTCCACCGGCACGAGCTCACCGGCCTCCTCGAGCTCGCGCACCGCGACGGCCGTGTCGTCGGAGCGCAGCCGGTGGTAGTCGGCGAGGTCGGCCAGGGCGGCGACGCCGTGCGCCACGGCGGCGCGCCGCACCAGCTCCCGCACCGCGTCCGGCTTCGGCCACCGAGGTCGGCGGCACGTCGAACACCTGCTCGGGCAGCGCGTACCGCCGCTCGAAGCCCTTGCGGCCCGCGGTGACGACCTCGCCGGCCGCGAACAGGGTCTCGAGCGTGCGCTTCACCTCCGACCAGCCCCACCAGGGGCCGCTGCGCACGTTCGCCTCGTGGTCGATCTCGCTCGCCGCCCGCGGCCCCTCCGCCGCGAGGGTGTCGAGGAGCATCCGCACGAGCGGCGCCTGCTCGACGAGGCGCTCGCCGTAGCGGGCCCGGTAGCGCGCCATCCGGAACGCGTAGAGGCCGAGGTCCTCTCGCGGCACGAACGCCGCCTCGTGCGCCCAGTACTCCAGGTACGGCGCCGCCGGGCTCCAGCACGAGCCGGTCGAGCCGGCGCTTCTCGTACGGCACCGAGCCGGGCGAAGAACGGCAGGTAGTGGCTGCGCTCGAACACGTTCACCGAGTCGATCTGCAGCACCTTCAGCGTCTGCAGCGTGCGGCGGATGCGCTCGGGGCCCGCCGACGGCCGGCGCGCGGGCCCGCGAAGCCCTGCGCGGCGAGCGCCGCGCGACGCGCCTCGCGAAGGCTCAGCCGTTCCGCCATACCGCGACCGTAACGGAGCGCTGCGACGCGCGGGCCGCGATGCGCCCGCTCCCTAGACTCGCCGCGTGCCGAAACGCCCGGACGACTCCCTGCGGGACCCCGACGAGGTCGTCGCGCGCGCGATCCCGGTGTCCGTGCGGATCGCGGGCGCCTGGTCGTGGCGCATCATCGGCGTGCTGGTGCTCGCCGGGGTGCTCGTCTACCTGGTCGCGCTGCTGCACGTCGTGGTCGTGCCGGTGCTCGTCGCCACCCTGCTCTCCGGCCTGCTGACGCCGCTGAAGAACCGGCTCACCCGCGCGGGCCTGCCGAGGTGGCTGGCGGTGCGTCGTCACCTTCCTCGGCACGCTCGTCGTGATCGCCGGGCTCGTGGTGCTCGTCGTCGCTGACGCTCCGCACCGGCATCGGCGGCATCGAGCAGCGCACCGTGGCCGGCTACCAGAGCCTCCTCACCACGCTGAAGGCCTCGCCGCTCGGCATCACGGACGCGGATGTGCGGGGCGCGATCTCCTCGGTCAGCGCCACGGTCCAGAAGAACTCGGGGACGATCCTCGCCGGCGCGCTCTCCGGCGCCTCCATCGTCTCGGACATCCTCGTCGGGCTCGTGCTGTCGCTGTTCCTGACGCTGTTCTTCCTCATCGACGGCGAGGGCATCTGGCGCTGGTGCGTGCGCCTCGCGCCGCGGCGCGCGCGGGCCGCCGTGGACGGCGGGGGCCGTGCCGCCTGGATGTCGGTGGGGGAGTACGCGCGGGTGCAGATCCTCGTCGCGCTCATCGACGCGGTCGGCATCGGCCTCGTCGCGCTGCTGCTCGGGGTCGGCTGGTCGCTCGTCGTGCCGATCGCGGTGCTCGTGTTCCTCGCGGCGTTCATCCCGTTCGTCGGCGCGGTCGTCACGGGCGGCCTCGCCGTGCTCGTCGTGCTCGTGTACGTCGGGCCCGTGCAGGCGCTGATCATGCTCGCCGGCGTGATCGGCGTGAACCAGCTCGAGTCGCACATCCTGCAGCCGCTGCTCATGGGCAACGCCGTGCGGCTGCATCCCGGTCGCCGTGGTGCTCACCGTCGCCACCGGATCGCTGCTCGGCGGCATCGCGGGCGCCGTGTTCGCGGTGCCGTTCGTGGCGGCCGCGAACTCCGCCGTGCAGTACATCGCCGGCGGGGCATGGAAGGACGACGCCCCTCCGCCCGCCGGCCGCGCCCGAGGAACCGCCGCCCCCGCGCGCCCGGCGCGCCGCGCCGGCACGAGGCCCGAACCCCAGGATGTGACGACCGTTGGCTGATCCCCTCGACGCGGCGCTCGCCGAGACGCCCGAGGCCGTGCGCCTCACGACCGCCGACACGCTCCCGGCCGCGGCGGTCCCGTCGCTCGAGCGGATCCGGGACGCCGCCCGCGTGCTCGACGGGCGTCGCGACGCGCACGCCGATGGAGACGTCGCGCTACCTCGCGGAGGTCGTCGGCGTGCCCGTGCACCTGAAGTGCGAGAACCTGCAGCGCACCGGCTCCTACAAGATCCGCGGCGCCTACAACCGGCTCTCGCGGCTCAGCCCCGGAGGAGCGGGCGCGCGGCGTCGTCGCCGCGTCGGCCGGCAACCACGCGCAGGGCGTCGCGTTCGCGGCCCGCGCGCTCGGCGTCGAGGCGACGATCTTCATGCCGATCGGCGTACCCCTGCCGAAGCTCGAGGCCACCCGCGACTACGGCGCGCGGGTGGAGCTCGTCGGCCACGTCGTCGACGAGACGCTCGCGGCGGCCGCGGAGTTCGCCGCGCGCACCGGCGCCGTGCTCATCCCGCCGTTCGACCACCCCGACGTGATCGCCGGCCAGGGCACCGTCGGCCTCGAGATCCTCGAGGCCGTGCCCGACGTCGACACGATCCTCGTGCCCGTCGGCGGCGGCGGGCTCATCTCCGGCGTCGCGGCCGCGGTCGCCCAGGCGGCGGCGGGCCGGCGTGCACGTGATCGGTGTGCAGGCGGAGAACGCCGCAGCCTTCCCGCCGTCGCTGACCGCCGGCGCGGTCACCACGGTGGTCACGCATCCGACGATCGCCGACGGCATCGCCGTCGCGACGCCCGGCCGGATCACCTTCGAGGTCGTCTCGTCGCTCGTCGACGAGGTCGTCACCGTCACCGACGACGAGACCGCGAGCGCGATGCTCGTGCTGCTCGAGCGGGCGAAGCTCGTCGTCGAGCCCGCCGGCGCCGTCGGCGTCGCGGCGCTGCTCGCCGGCAAGGTGCGGCCCGCGGGTCCGACCGTCGCGGTGCTGTCCGGCGGCAACATCGACCCGCTCATGATGGAGCGGGTGATCAGCCGGGGGCTCGTCGCATCCGACCGCTACCTGACCCTGCGGATCGGCCTGCCCGACCGGCCCGGCCAGCTCGCGGTCGTCTCCGGCGTGATCGCGGATGCGAACGCGAACGTGGTCGAGGTGCTGCACACGCGGCACGGCAACGGGATGCCGATCGGCGAGGTGCAGATCGACATCAGCGTCGAGACGCGCGGGCCCGTGCACCGCGATCAGGTGATCGCACGGCTCGAGGCCTCCGGGTTCGCGCCGCGGGTGCTCGAGAGCTGACCCGCCCGAATCGCGCCGTTCCGGAGTTGCTGCGCGACACGCCGTCGGCGGAGCACCGGATGCGGCGTGTCGCGCGAGAACTCCGGATCCGCGCGATGGGAGCGGCGGATCAGGCCGTGTAGGGGTCGACGCTGCTCGATCCTCACGGTGATGGCGCGGCCGTTCGGCGCCGTGTAGGTGACCGTGTCGCCGACCGCGGATCCGTTGATCGCGTGCCCGAGCGGGCTCGCCTCGCTGTAGACGTCGAGGTCGGAGTCGCCGGCGATCTCGCGGTTGCCGAGCAGGAACCGGTTCTCCGGCGCCGTTGATCGTCGCGGTCACGACCATGCCGGGCGCGACGTGGCCGTCGGACACGGCGGCGGGGCCGACCTCGGCGCTGCGCAGCAGCTGCGTGAGCTGGCGGATGCGGGCCTCGATCTTGCCCTGCTCCTCCTTGGCGGCGTGGTAGCCGCCGTTCTCCTTGAGGTCGCCCTCCTCGCGGGCCTGCTCGATCTTCTTCGCGATCTCGGTGCGGCCGGGTCCGGACAGCTCCTCGAGCTCGGCGGAGAGCCGGTCGAAGGCCTCCTGGGTGAGCCAGGTGACGGCGCTTTCCTGTGACATGAGGGAACCTCGTGATTCGTGGGACCGGCCGGGACTGGGACGCCGGCGTGGGCGCCGGGCGCGCATCCGCTCCGCACGGTCCACGTCGGCCGTGCGCCGGCGGAGGTCCCGGCGGGTGAAGAAGCGATGTTAGGCGCGGCGGCAGGACTGAATCAAGCCGGTGTCGGCCTTCCGGATGGTCAGCACGCCGCGTCGTGCCGGACCGCGCGGGGCTCCCGGTGACCGGCACGCGCACCTCCACGAGGCCGAGCACGCTGCCGTCCGGCGTCCTGCGCCTCGATCGCGCAGACGAGCGGATCCGACGCCTCGCCGGTGACCAGCCAGCCGACCGTCGTCACCTCGTCGCTCTGGATGACGAAGCCCGTGGTCTGCAGATCCGTCGCGTTCCCGGCGCCGCCGAACCCGGTGAGCACCGCCCAGACGACGCCCGCGACGATCAGCACGGCGGCGGTGACGATCGCCGTCATCCGGCCGCGGCGGCGGCCGCGGGGGGTGCGGCCGTAGCGGTCCTCGAGCCGTGCGGCCGGGGTCGAGGCGACGGTCACGGCACCTCCGGACGGTACGATCGAGCAGCAAGGACGGGGCCATTCTCCCCCGGCCGGGAGGGCAGCGGATGCGAGCGGTGCTCGCGGCGGCGACGCCGTCCCCGACGCCGACCTTCAACCCCGACGTGGTGACCCCCGGGGTCGTCGGCTTCGTGACGATGCTGCTCATCACGCGTCGCGGTGGTGCTGCTCATCGTCGACATGACCCGGCGCATCCGCCGCGTCCGCTACCGGGGCGAGGCCGCCGAGCGCGCGGCCGCCGCGAAGGACGCCGAGCCGCCGGCTCCGCTGATCCGCGCGTGCGGTGCTCAGGGCACCGGATGCAGCGCGATCAGCAGGATCGCGCGTCCAGTGGCAGAGGAACGCGAGCACGGTGCAGGCGTGGAAGATCTCGTGGAAGCCGAACCGGCCCGGCCACGGGTTCGGCCGCTTCAGCGCGTAGACGATCGCGCCCGCGGTGTAGAGCAGGCCGCCGACGACGATCAGGATCATCATCGCGGCGTTCGCGTGCGAACAGCGCCGGAAGGTCCATGACCGCCGCCCAGCCGAGGCCGAGGTAGATCGGCACGTAGAGCCACCGCGGGGCGCCGATCCAGAAGATCCGGAACCCGATGCCGAGCACGGCGACGACCCACACGACGGTCAGCAGCAGGATGCCCTGCCGCCGGCGGCAGCGCGAGCAGCGCCATCGGGGTGTAGGTGCCCGCGATGAGCAGGAAGATGTTCGAGTGGTCGACCCGCTTCAGGGTGCGCTTGACCTTCGGCGACCAGTCGATGCGGTGGTAGAGCGCCGAGTTGCCGAACAGCAGCAGCGAGGTGAGCGCGAACACCGCGGTCGACCACTTCGCCTCGGGCGCCGTGCGCGACGGAGACGAGCACGATCCCGGCGACGAGCGCGATCGGCGTGATGCCGGCGTGCAGCCAGCCGCGCCAGGTGGGCTTGAGGTCGACCTGCGTCCTGCTCGGCGGCCTCGTCGACGAGCGGGACGTGCAGCCCGTCCCCGATCATGGGGTCGTCCTCGGCGGCCCGGTGCGCCGGGCGGCGTGGCGGCGGGCTCGAGCATGCCCGCAGGGTAGCCGTCCGCCGGCTCCGCGCGCTCGGTCGACGGCCGCGTCCTGCGGCGCCCCCCGGCTGCTTCGAGGCGGCCGGGTCTACCGTGGGGGCGTGGCGATGCCGGGTCAGCGAGTGCGCGGGCCGATCTACCGGCTCTACTGGCGGCGGCTGCGCCGCAACCTCGAGCGCGGGCCCCTGCCGAAGCACGTCGCGATGATCCTCGACGGCAACCGCCGGTGGGCCCGGCAGGCCGGCCTCGAGTCCGCCGCGCACGGGCACCGGGCCGGCGCCGCGAAGATCGTCGAGTTCGCCGAGTGGGTCGCGGAGCTGAGGATCCCCGTGATCACGCTCTACCTGCTGTCGACCGACAACCTCACCGGCCGGCAGAGCGAGGAGCTCGACGCGCTGTTCGGCATCATCGCGAACCTCGCCACGGCGCTCTCCGAGCGGTGGAAGGTGCAGCACGTCGGCACCGCGACCGGCCTCCCGAGCACGCTGACCGAGGCGCTCGCGGAGGCGGAGACGCGCAGCGCGCGACCGGACCGGGCTGCACATCAACCTCGCCGTCGGCTACGGCGGCCGCACCGAGATCGCGCACGCCGTGCGGAGCATCGTGGCCGCGCACCAGGCCGAGGGTGGCAGCCTCGACGACCTCGCCGACCTGCTGACGCCCGAGATGATCGGCGAGCACCTCTACACCTCCGGCCAGCCGGATCCGGATCTCGTCATCCGCACCTCCGGCGAGCAGCGGCTCTCCGACTTCATGCTCTGGCAGAGCGCGCACAGCGAGTTCTACTTCGTCGAGGCCCTCGGGCCCGACCTGCGCGAGGTGGACTTCCTGCGGGCGCTCCGCTCGTACGCGCAGCGTCAACGGCGGTACGGCAGCTGATCGCCGTTACCATGTGCGCCCGATGAACCGCCTCCACGACTTCCTCGCCGGCTTCGCCGAGGAGCCCGGCTACCTCGACTTCGCCGCCTTCGGGCCGCTGTCCGCGGCGGTGCTCGCCGAGGAGGCGGCGCAGCGCGACGCGATGACCCGCGCACGCTGGGGCGCGGTCGACCGGCTCGGCACGAACGCCGACCGGCTGCGCGCCGCCGCGGCGGCCGTGACCGGGTTCCGCGACGACCAGATCGCCTTCCAGCCGTCCACGACGCAGGGCCTCATGCAGGCCGTCTTCGCGGTGACCGGCGGGATCCTCGTCTCGCCCGCCGAGTTCCCGAGCCTGCCGACGGTGGCGGTGCGGGCGTCCGAGGCGCTCCAGGCCACGGCGCCGATCTGGCTGGAGACCGATCACGGGCGCGTGACGCCCGGCCTCGTCCGCGACCAGCTGACGAGCACGACGACCGCTGTCGCCGTCTCGGCGGTCGACTCCCGCACCGGGTACGTCGCGGATCTCGAGGGCATCCGGCAGGTGATCGGCGACCGGCTGCTGATCGTCGACGCGGTGCAGGCCCTCGGGGCGGTCGATCTGCCCTGGACCGCGGCCGACGTGGTCGCCTGCGGCGGCCAGAAGTGGCTGCGCGCCGGGCTACGGCACCGGCTTCCTCGCCGTCTCGGACCGCGCCGCGAACCGGCTCACCCCGGTGCTGTCGGGCATCGGCGGCTTCCCCGACGGCCTCGTCTGGGACGAGGTGCCGGAGTCCGGCGCAGGGCGCGTCCGGGCCTCCAGATCGGGGACGTCGACCAGCCCGCTGCGAGCCCGTCTCGCCGCCGCGCTCGAGGACGTGCACGACGCCGGCATCGCCGGCCGTCGCCGGCCCGGATCGCCGCCCACGTCTCCCGCGTCATCGAGCTCGCGGACGAGGTCGCGGCTGCCGGTCGTCTCGCCCCGGACCCCCGCCGAGCGCGCGGGCATCGTCGTGCTCGAGCCGCGCCCCGACCAGCTGACCGCGCTCACCGCGGCGCTGTTCAACCACGGCGTCTCCGTGACGATCCGGGACGGCGCCGTGCGGATCGCCCCGCACGCCGGCACGACGGAGGAGACCCTCGCGCTGCTGCGGAGCGCCCTGCTCGCCTACGCGACCGCCCTCCGCCCCGCCGGCCGGTAGCCGGTTCGACCTGCTCCTCCCGGGAGTCGCCACTCGTGGTGACTTCTCCGCCCGCGAAGTCGCCAGGAGTGGCAACTCCCGGCGCTCGGCGGTGAGCAGCGCGCGTTCGTGACCGGATCCCAGGGCACGCGGACTGGGGTGCGCGCGGCGCTGTCGCGGCGTCCGACCGCGTGAAGTACGGTGTGCCGCATCGGGTACCTCACCCGGTCCGGGACGTGCCCACGGCCCGACAGAAGGAGGCGCACGGCACGTCGCGGGAACGCGGATGCCGCCGGGAGACCGGTGGTTTGGAGGCCAGGTGCCTGAAGTGGTGTCGTCGAAGTCCGAGCGGCGCGACGAGGAGGTCCGGACAGCGCAACGCACCTTCGTGCTCGACACGTCGGTCCTGCTGTCGGATCCCAAAGCGCCGTTCCGCTTCGCTGAGCACGCCGTCGTGATCCCCGTCGTCGTGATCTCCGAGCTGGAGAGCAAACGGAACGATCCCGAGATCGGCTACTTCGCGAGGCAGGCGCTGCGCAACCTCGACGAGCTGCGGATCCAGCACGAGCGCCTCGACTTCCCGGTCGCCGTCGGTGACGGCGGATCGCTCCGCGTGGAGCTGAACCACTCGAACCTCAGCGTGCTGCCGAACGGGCTGCAGCTCGGCGGCAACGACGCCCGCATCCTCGCCGTCGCGCAGAACCTCGCGAACGACGGGCTCGCGGTCACCGTGGTCTCGAAGGACCTCCCGATGCGGGTGAAGGCGGCCTCGATCGGCCTGACCGCCGAGGAGTACCGCGCCGAGCTCGCCGTCGACACCGGGTTCACCGGCGTCGCCGAGGTCGCCCTCGGGTCCGACGCCATGAACCGGCTGTACGAGGAGCACCGCCTCGAGGTGCCCGAGGCCGCCGACCTGCCGGTGAACACCGGCGTCGTGATCACCTCCGACCGCGGCTCGGCCCTCGGCCGGGTCGTGCGCAAGGGCGAGGTGCGCCTCGTCCGCGGCGACCGCGACGTGTTCGGCCTGCACGGCCGCAGCGCCGAGCAGCGCCTCGCGATCGACCTGCTGCTCGACCACGAGGTGGGGATCGTCTCCCTCGGCGGCCGCGCCGGCACCGGCAAGAGCGCCCTCGCGCTGTGCGCAGGCCTCGAGGCCGTGCTCGAGCGGCAGCAGCACCGCAAGATCATGGTCTTCCGTCCGCTCTACGCGGTCGGCGGCCAGGACCTCGGCTACCTGCCGGGTGACGCGGCCGAGAAGATGAACCCGTGGGGCCAGGCGGTGTTCGACACGCTCGGCGCGGTCGTCTCGCAGAACGTGGTCGACGAGGTCGTGGAGCGCGGCGTGCTCGAGGTGCTGCCGCTGACCCACATCCGCGGCCGCTCCCTGCACGACGCGTTCGTGATCGTGGACGAGGCGCAGTCGCTCGAGCGCAACGTGCTGCTCACGGTGCTGTCGCGCATCGGCCAGAACTCCCGCGTCGTGCTCACCCACGACGTCGCCCAGCGCGACAACCTGCGGGTCGGCCGGTACGACGGGGTCGCGAGCGTCATCGAGACGCTGAAGGGGCATCCGCTGTTCGGGCACATCACGCTCACCCGCTCGGAGCGCAGCCCGATCGCGGCGCTGGTCACCGAGATGCTGGAGTCGAACGAGCTCGCCTGATCCCGCGTCGAGCCGCCCCACCTCGCTCGCGGCGGGGCGGCTCGGGCATCATGAGGCGGATGCACGCCGACGAGGTGCCGATCGCGGACGGGACCGTCCGGGCGCTCGTCGACGAGCAGTTCCCGCGGTGGCGCCCGCTGCCGATCCGCCGGCTGGAGACCGCCGGCACCGTCAACGCGGTGTTCCGGCTCGGCGACGGGCTCTCCGCGAGGTTCCCCCGGCGCCCCGAGTCGCCCGAGGCGCTGCGGCCGAGGCTGCTCGCCGAAGCGGCGGCGGCCAGGCGGATCGCGGAGGTGGCCACCGTACCCACGCCGCTGCCCGTCGCCCTCGGGGAACCGGGCCCGGGCTTCCCGATGCCCTGGTCCGTGCAGACCTGGTTGCCGGGCGAGACCGCCGACGAGACCGATCCGGCCGCATCCGACGCCTTCGCGACCGACCTCGCCGACCTCGTCGCCGCGCTCCGCGACGGCCGACACGCGCGGCGAGGTCTTCGCCGGCGCAGGCCGCGGCGGCGACCTGCGGGACCACGACGCGGCCGTCGACGAGTACCTCCGCCGCAGCGAGGACCTGCTCGACGTGCCGCGGCTGCGCCGGATGTGGGCGTCGTTCCGCGAGCTGCCGAGGACGGATCCCGACGTCATGTCGCACGGGGACCTCATCCCGGGCAACGTGCTGGTCCGCCGGACCGAGGCGGGCATCCGGCTCGCCGGGGTGCTCGACACCGGCGGGTTCGCGGCCGCCGACCCGGCGCTCGAGCTCGTCGCGGCCTGGCACCTGCTCGGCGACGGGCCGCGTGCGGTGCTTCGGGCGGCGCTCGCCGTCGACGACCTGCAGTGGGAGCGCGGCAGGGCCTGGGCGTTCGTCCAGGCCGTCGGGCTCGTCGAGTACTACCTGCGCACGAACCCGGTGATGAGCGGCTCGGCTCCCGCACGCTCGAGCGCCTCGTCGCGGCCGGCTGAGCGCCTGCGGCCTGTGGAGAGCGGCCGCGGCCGCGATCGGCGCCGCCGCTAGCGTGCCCGCGTGTCCGTGCTCGTCGCCCCCGCAGCGCCGGCGGAACGCGCTCCGCGGCCGCGAGGCGGATGCCGTGCTCGGCCTGCTGCTCGCCGCCGGCGCGCTCGTCGCCGTCGGCCCGCGGCCGGCGCTGCTCGGGCTGCTCTGGCTGGCCGCGATCACGCCGCGCCTCACCGCGATCGACATCGCGGAGCACCGGCTGCCCGACCGGCTCGTGCTGCCGGCCTGGCCGGTCGCGCTCGCCGCGGCGCTGCTCGAGGCCGCGTCGGGCGGCACCCCGGTCGCCCTCGCCGCCGGGATCGCCGCCGGCGTACGGACTCCTGCTCCTCGTGCTGCACGTCGCGGGCGGCATGGGCCTCGGCGACGTGAAGCTCGCCCCGGTGCTCGGCCTCGCCGCGGCGGCGGCGTCGCCGGCCGCCGGGATCGGCGCGCCGCTGCTCGCGTTCCTCGCCGGCGGCGTGCTCGCCCTCGTCACGCTGGTCCGGCAGGGACCCGGCGCGAGCGTGCCGTTCGGGCCCGCCATGCTGCTCGGCGCATGGGTCGGCGGTGCTGCTGACCTGATCGCGGTTGCGGCGCCCGGCCGCGGCCGCCCAAGATGAGGAGCCACGACGCGAGAGAACGGGGTGCGCACCATCCGTCCCGTCCATCCGACGCCCTCGCCGCAGCGCCTCGCGATCGGCGCCAAGCTGCGCACCACCCGCCGCGCCCAGGGCCTCACGATCGAGCAGGTCGCGCAGGCGACCGGGCTCACCAAGGGCTTCATCAGCCGCGTCGAGCGCGACGAGACGTCGCCGAGCGTCGCGACGCTGCTCATGCTCTGCGAGGTGCTCTCGTTGCCGGTCGGCCGGCTGTTCGAGGCGCCGGACCGCGAGGTCGTGCGCCTCGCCGAGGCGCCGCGCGTCAACATGGGCGGCGTCGGGGTCGTCGAGCGGATGCTCACCCCGCGCGCCGAGTCCCGGGTGCAGCTGCTCCGCTCGCACCTCGAGCCCGGCGCCTCCGGCGGTCCCGATCTCTACACGATCAACAGCGAGACGGAGGTCGTGCACGTGCTCACGGGTGCGCTGCGGCTGCACTTCGTGACCGAGCAGGTCGTGCTCGAAGCGGGGGACACCCTCACCTTCGCCGGCCGCGACCCGCACACGTGGACGAACGCGGCGGACGGGTCGACGGACGTCGTCTGGATCATGTCGCCGGCCGCGTGGAGCGGATCCTCCTGACGGCGCGGTGCCGAACGGGGCCTACCGCTCCTCGTAGGCGACGGCCCGCACCGGCGCCCCGTCGGTGCCGGTGAACGCGAGCGGCAGCAGCGAGACGGTCGGCGCCGGCCGAGCGCACCGCGCCCAGGTTCGTGAGGTTCTCGCAGATCACGCCCTGCGCCTTCGCGATGAGGTGGTGCACCGGGAACCCGACGCCCGGATGCGTCGGATCCGGCGTCTCGTCGAGGTTGATCGCATCGATCCCGATGGTGCGCACGCCGGCGTCGAGCAGCGCCCGGCAGGCCTCGGCGTCGAGGTACGGGTGGTCGAAGTAGCGCTCCGTGCCCGAAGTGCCGGCTCCATCCGGTGTGCAGCAGCACGATGGTGCCCGGCTGGAGCCCGGCGAGCACGCCGGCGAGGTGCTCGCGCGTGATCGGCGTCCGCGCGTCGAGGCCCGTGACATCGGCGACGACGCCGGGTCCCACGAATCGCGAGAGCGGCAGCTCGTCGAGCTTCGGCGCGTCGTCCTCGAAGTGGAACGGCGCGTCGACGTGGGTGCCCGTCTGGGTGCCCATGTGCACCGCCAGCAGGTTGAAGCCGTCGCGCTGCACCGTGCTGTGCGGCAGGAACCGCAGCTCCGGGTCGCCGGGATACGTCTGCGTGCGCTCGTTCAGCGGCACGGACAGGTCGATCAGATCGAGTATCGCCACGGTCAACAATCATCGCGTGTGCAGACACATCGGCGCTACGCTTCGGGCGTCTTCTCCCGCCGATCCGAGGAAGGTCCCATGAGCAACGACGCTCAGCGTCTCCACCGCCCCGCCGCGCATCACGGAGGTGGAGCAGCACGGGGTCGACACGATCCCGGCCAGCGAGCGCACCTCCGGCCCGTTCGACCTGTTCCGCATCCAGTTCGGTGGCGCCAACACGTTCGCCACCGTGCTGCTCGGCACGTTCCCGATCGCCCTCGGGCTGTCGTTCTGGCAGGCCGTGGCCGCCACGCTGCTCGGCGTGATCGTCGGCGCGCTGATCCTCTCGCCGATGGGCCTGTTCGGTCCGCGCACCGGCACGAACAACGCCGTCTCCTCCGGCGCCCACGTCGGGGTGCGCGGCCGGGTCGTCGGCTCGTTCCTCTCGCTGCTCACCGCGATCGCGTTCTACTCGATCTCGGTGTGGGTCAGCGGCGACGCCATCGTCGGGGCGCTCGGCCGTCTCGCGGGCGTCGGCGACTCGCCCCTGCTGCGGTCGGTGGTCTACGCGCTGATCGGCGCGCTCGTGATCGTGGTCGTCGTCTACGGCTACCAGTTCATGCTCTTCGTGAACAAGATCGCCGTCATCGCGAACACGATCCTGTTCCTGCTCGCGATCGTCGCCTTCGCCGGCGTCTTCGACGCGGGCTACGACCCGGGCCCCTCGCACTACGCCCTCGGCAGCTTCTGGCCGACGTTCATCCTCTCGGCGCTCATCGTGATGAGCAACCCGATCTCGTTCGGCGCGTTCCTCGGCGACTGGGCCCGCTACATCCCGAAGAGCGACGCCCGTGCGGCAGCTGATCGGCGCGACGCTGCTCGGCCAGCTCGCCTCGCTCGTGCCGTTCCTCTTCGGCGTCGCCACGGCCACGCTCGTCGCCGGCAACGTCGACTACGTGGTCGGCCTCGTGCAGGCCTCGCCGCTCTGGTACGCGCTCGTGCTCATCGTCGTCGCCTTCATCGGCGGGCTCTCGACGGGCACCACCTCGCTCTACGGCACCGGCCTCGACTTCTCGTCGGTGTTCCCGCGCTTCACCCGGGTGCAGGCGACGATCGGCATCGGCACCCTCGCGTTCCTGTTCATCCTGATCGGCCGCCTGCTGTTCGACCTGCTCGGCGCCGTGAACGCCTTCGTCGGCGCGATCGTCGTGACGACGACGCCGTGGATGATCATCCTGGCGATCGCCTTCTGGACCCACCGCGGCTGGTACGACGAGAGCGACCTGCAGGTCTTCAACCGCGGCGAGATCGGCGGCCGGTACTGGTTCAACGGCGGCGTCAACTGGCGCGGCCTCGGCGCCTGGATCGTCGCGGCCGTCGTCGGCCTGCTGTTCTCGAACTACCCGCCGATCGTCGTCGGCCCGTTCCGCGACCTCGCGGGCGGCATCGACCTCAGCCTGCTGAGCGGCATCGTCATCGCCGCCGTGCTCTACCTCGCGGCGCTGTTCGTGTTCCCGGAGCCCGACTACTGCTTCGGGCCCGACGGCCCGCGCCTCGTGCCGAGCAAGCCGGGCACGCCCGCGCCGATCGTGCACAACCACTCGCTCCGCCGCCTCCCGCGCCGCCGTCCGACGGGGCAGGACCGTTGGCTGAGGCTCGCCGAGGCGGCCGTCCGCGAGGCCGCGGATGCGCTCGTCGCCGCGTTCGGCGCGCACGACACCGCGGCGTACTTCGCCCGGTTCGCGCCCGACGCCGACTTCGTCTTCCACACGACGCCCGAGCGGCTCCCGGACCGTGCGTCCTACGAGCGGCTCTGGGCGCGGTGGGAGGCCGAGGACGGCTTCCACGTGCACGGCTGCACGAGCAGCGACGCCCGGATCCGGCTCAGCGGATCGACGGCCGTCTTCGTGCACGACGTGACGACCGATCTCGAGCTCGGCGGCGTCCCGCGAGACCGTGCGGGAGCGGGAGACGATCGTGTTCGAGCTCCGCGACGGCGCCTGGCTCGCGGTGCACGAGCACCTCTCGCCCAGGGCGGGGTGAGCGCCGCCCTCAGGGCGTGAGGACGAGCTTGCCCTCCGTGCGGCGGCCGGCGAGGTCCTCGTGCGCCCGCGCCGCGTCCTCGAGCGGGTAGGAGCCGCCGACGATCGGCGTCAGCGCGCCCTCGGCGACGAGGCCGAGCAGCTCGCCGACGGCGGCGGCGACCTTGTCGAGGTTGTCGACGAGCCAGAAGCCCGCCACGGTGCGGCTGCCGCCGATGAGGGCGACCGGGTCGACCCGGGCCGACAGGTCGCCGCCCGCGGCGCCGTAGACGACCACCCGCCCGCGGCGGTTCAGCAGCCTCAGGCTCGCGGTGAACGCCGGGCCCGCGACCCCGTCGAGCACGAGGTCGTAGCGGCGGTTCCCGGCCGCCGCCTTCAGCGCCGCCTCGAGGTCGGGCGAGGCCGAGTCGACGGCCTCGTCGGCGCCGAGCCCGAGGATCCGCGCCCGCTTCTGCGCTCGTCGACGCCGTCGACACGATGTGGCCCGGCGCCCCAGCGCCGCGCGAGCTGGATGGCGAGGCTGCCGACGCCGCCGGCGCCGGAGTGGATGAGCACCGTCTCGCCTGCGGCGAGCCGTCCGGAGTCGCGCAGCACCAGCGCCGCGGTGGCGCCCTGCACGAGCAGCGCGAGCGCGACGCCGGCCGGGACGCCGTCCGGCAGCGGTGCGGCGGACCGCTCGTCGAGCAGCGCGCGCTCGGCGTAGGCGCCGGTGCTCGAGAAGCCGAGGAGGCGCCGCCCGTCCGACGTGCGGCCGACGACCTCCGAGCCGGGGATGTACGGCAGAGTCGTGCGGGAGACGTAGGCGTCGCGGGTCTGCATCGTCTCCGCGAAGTTCACGCCCGCGGCCTCGACCTCGACGAGCACCTGGCCGGGGCCCGGCACGGGTTCGGGCACGTCCCGCACCACGAGCACCTCGGGCCCACCGAACTCCGTCACCTGGATCGCTCGCACGGCGTCCCCTTCCTCGCGGTTCCCGGGTCCACCGTAGGCCGCGGCGGATGGGAGCCCTCACCGCTGCCTACGGGTTCTGGTCCCGTGCGTTGCTCACGTGCTTCCATCCCTCGGTCGTGTTGCCGACCGCCGGCAGGCCTCCGGCGGCCCGGAGCATCCGCGCGGTGTGCATGAGGTTCCATGCCATGTAGGTGGTGTTGCGGTTCGTGAAGTCGTTGTCGTAGCCGACGGTGCACATCGGAGCCGGCCAGCGCGTCGCCGTAGCTCGGGCCCGGCCCGGCCTCGCCGATCCAGCCGCAGTCCGCCTGCGGCGGGATCATGTAGCCGATGTGCTGCAACGCGTACAGCAGGTCCATGGCGCAGTGCTTCACGCCGTCCTCGTTGCCGGTGATCACGCAGCCGGCGGTGTGGCCGTAGTAGATCCACTGGCCCTGCTCGTTCCGGCGGCCGCTCGAGGCGTACATCCGCTCGATGACCTGGGTCGCGACGCTCGACTTCGCGCCGAGCCAGATCGGCGTGCCGATCACGAGGATGTCCGCGTCGAGGATCCGCGCCTCGATCTCCGGCCACTCGTCGGGCAGCCCGACCTCCGCGCCGTCCTCGATCATCCCCGTCGCGATCCGGTGCTCGAGCACGTGGACCTGCTCGCCCTTCGGACATCCCGGGCGTGAGCAGACGCCCGGATCGTCGGAAGGCGCCCGGAATCGGGGGAGGGGTCAGCCGGGGCGGGTCATCGAGAGCACGTCGAGCGCGGTGTCGAGCTGCGCCTCCGTCACCTCGCCCCGCTCCACGAACCCGAGGTCGATCACGGCCTGCCGCACCGTGACGCCCTGCGCGACGGCGTGCTTCGCGACCTTCGCCGCCGCCTCGTACCCGATCACCCGGTTCAGCGGCGTGACGATCGACGGCGACGACTCCGCAAGCGCACGCGCCCGCTCGACGTTCACGGTCAGGCCGTCGATCACCTTGTCGGCGAGCAGCCGCGACGACGTTCGCGAGCAGCCGGATCGACTCGAGCAGGGCGGTGCCCATCACCGGGATCGCGACGTTCAGCTCGAAGACGCCGGAGGCGCCGGCCCAGGCGATCGTCGCGTCGTTGCCGACGACCCGCGCGCCGACCATCAGGGTCGCCTCGGGGATGACCGGGTTCACCTTGCCGGGCATGATCGAGGAGCCGGGCTGCAGGTCGGGGATGTGCAGCTCGCCGAGGCCGGTGTTCGGGCCGGAGCCCATCCAGCGGAGGTCGTTGCAGATCTTCGTGAGGCTCACCGCGAGCACGCGGAGCGCGCCGGAGGCCTCCACGAGCGCGTCGCGCGCGCCCTGCGCCTCGAAGTGGTCGAGCGCCTCGGTGATGGGCAGGCCGCGTCGTCTCGGCGAGGATCGCGATCACCTTGGGGGAGAAGCCCGCCGGGGTGTTGATGCCCGTGCCGGTCGCCGTGCCGCCGAGCGGCACCTCCGCGAGGCGCGGCACGCGCGGCCTGCACCCGGTCGATGCCGAGCCGGATCTGCCGGGCGTAGCCGCCGAACTCCTGACCGAAGGTCACCGGGGTCGCGTCCATGAGGTGCGTGCGGCCGGGCTTCACGAGCCCCGCCCACTCGCTCGCGCGCCGCCTCGAGCGACGACGCGAGGTGGTCGAGCGCCGGCACGAGGTCGCCGAGCATCGCCTCGGTGGCCGCGACGTGCACCGACGTCGGGAAGACGTCGTTCGACGACTGGGAGGCGTTGACCGCGTCGTTCGGATGCACGGAGCGGCCGAGCCGCCGCGTGGCGAGCGCCGCGAGCACCTCGTTCATGTTCATGTTCGACGAGGTGCCGCTGCCGGTCTGGTAGACGTCGATCGGGAACTGGTCGAGGTGCTGCCCGTCGATGACCTCGTCGGCGGCGCCGACGATCGCGTCGACGACGTCCTGCTGCAGCACGCCGAGCTCGCCGTTCACGAGCGCGGCGGCGCGCTTGATCCGCGCGAGCGCGACGATCTGCGCGGCCTCGAGGCCATGACCCGAGATCGGGAAGTTCTCCACCGCACGCTGGGTCTGCGCCGCCCACAGGGCGTCCGCGGGCACGCGGACCTCGCCCATGGTGTCGTGCTCGATGCGGTACTCGCCGGACATACGGCTCCTTCGGCGTTCGGGGTGCTGCTACGCGAGCCCGACCGCGACGCGACGCTCGACGCGCCCCTCGGCCAGCCGGTACTGCGCGCCGATCACGGCCAGGCTACCGTCGGCCACCGCGGCGGAGAGCAGCTCGGACGCCGCGAGCAGGCCCGCCACCGTGGCCTCGAGGTGCACGCCGGCGACCGCATCAGCGTCCAGCGGCCCGTCCGGATGCGCTCGGCGCGACGGCCTCGACGGCCGGCCGGATGTGGTCGACGTGGGCCGCGATCAGCGGCGGCAGGGCCGGGGCGTCCGGCGCCTCCGCGTCGACGGCGGCGCGGACGGCGCCGCAGCGGTCGTGCGCCAGCACCACGACGATCGGGGTGCCGAGCACCGCGACCGCGTACTCGATGCTCGCGACGGCGGCGTCCGAGACGACGTGCCCCGCGTTGCGCACCACGAACAGGTCGCCGAGGCCCTGGTCGAAGAGGATCTCCGCGCCGACGCGCGAGTCGCTGCACCCGAAGAACGTGGCCACCGGTGCCTGCGACGCGGCGAGCCGCTCGCGCGTCTCCACGTCCTGGCGCGGATGCAGGGGCTGCCCGACGAGGAAGCGGGTGTTGCCCTCGGCGAGGCGCTGCCACGCGTCCTCAGGCGTGTGTGCGCTCACGGGGCCACATCCGTTCCGGTCAGGTGCCGCGTGCTCGCCTCGGCGGCGAGGGCGGCGGCGAGGGATCGGGTCTCCGCGGGGGTCGCGGTGCCCGACACGACGAGATCGGTGGAGCCGACGCGGGTGGCGAGGGCGTACGCGACGTTGCCGGCGGCGTCGCCGAGGCTGCGGCGGTCGTAGATCCGCCAGGTGAGACCGCCGACGCGTCGTCGGTGCCGCCGCCCTTGGCGGACTCGAGCACGTCGGCGAGCCAGGTGCCGTTGCCGTTCAGCCCCTCCGTGTAGCGAGAGGAACTCGTTCCGTCGGCAGCACGAAGCCGACGTACCAGGAGGTGACGCCGTCGGCCGAGCGCAGCTCGGCGGCGTTCGCGCTCCAGGTGGAGGGGAGCGGCGGAGCGAGCAGCGGACGGTCGACGGATCCCTCCGACTGGCTCGCGAGCGACCGGTAGTCGACGGCCGTGCGAGGCGGCGGGGTGCCGCGGGGGACGGCGAGCACGATCACGATCACGAGCGCGACGCAGACGACCAGCGAGTAGACGAGGTTGCGGGCGTTCTGCCGCTGCCGGCGGAGGCGCCGGTTCTCGGCGGTGCGCTCCTCGATCTCGTCGGCCGTCTCGGGCCGGCCGAGCTCGGCGACGACGCGGGGCGCCTTGCCGCTCACGCGTCGGCCGGTGCGGTGCCCCGGGCGGCGTCGAGCCGCGCCCGGGCGCCGATCAACCAGGTCTCGCAGCGCGCGGCGAGCGCTTCGCCGCGCTCCCAGAGCGCGAGCGACTCCTCGAGGGTGCTGCCGCCGCGCTCGAGCCGGTCGACGACGCCGACGAGCGCGTCCCGCGCCTCCTCGTACGACATCCCTCGGATGTCGTCATCAGGCGCAGCCGACATCGCCTCGATGTCGTCGTCCGCCCCGTCGCCGGGGCCCGCGACCGTCGTCACCACGGTCTCCTCGACCTCGATCAGGCTCACCTCGAGGTCCTCGTCGCGTGGGTCGCTCATGGCCGCGATTCTACGAGCGGCGCCCGACAGGCGCGGGCCCGTCGCTCGTCGCGGCGACCGCACCGTCGGTCACGCGGACGGTCAGCGGGGTGCCTGCCGGCGCATCCGCGACGTGCCGCAGCGCGGTGCCCGACCCGGTGAGCACGATGGCGTAGCCGCGGTCGAGGGTGCGCAGCGGCGAGAGGGCGCGCAGGTGCCCTCGGGCCTCGGCGAGCCGCGACTGCGCCTGCACGATGGTGCGATCGACGAGCTCCGCGCCGCGGGCGACGTACCGGGTGAGCTCGTCCTCGCGGCCGGTGACGATCCAGTCGCCCTCGGCGAGCACGCGCCTCGCGCGCAGTCCGGCGATCTCGTCGCTGGACCGCGCGATCCGCTGCGTCATCCGGGAGAACATCAGGGTGCGGGCCTGGCGCACCCGGTTCAGCTCCTCGGTCACGTCGGGCACGACGCGCTTCGCGGCGTCGGTCGGCGTGGAGGCGCGGAGGTCGGCGACGTCGTCGAGCAGGGGACGGTCGGCCTCGTGCCCGATGGCGCTGACCACCGGCGTCGTCATCGCCGCGACGGCGCGCACCAGCCGCTCGTCGCTGAAGCCGAGCAGGTTCTGGAAGTCGCCGCCGCCCCGGGCGACGATGATCACGTCGACCTCGGGGTCGTCCTCGAGCCGCTTCAGCGCCGCGACCACCTCGGGCACGGTGCGGTCGCCCTGCACGGCGGCGTGCACGACGCGGAAGCGCACGTTCGGCCAGCGCAGCTGGGCGTTGCGCAGCACGTCCTTCTCGGCGTCGCTGTCCTTGCCGGTGATGAGGCCGATGGTGTTCGGCAGGAACGGCAGCCGGCGCTTGCGCTCGGCCGAGAACAGCCCCTCGGAGGCGAGCTGCCGCCGCAGCTGCTCGAGGCGCTCGAGCAGGTCGCCGAGCCCGACGTGGCGCATCGCGAACACCTGCATGCTGAGCGAGCCGCCGCGCACCCAGTAGTCCGGCTTCACGAGCGCGACGACCCGGTCGCCCTGCTTCAGGTCGGCGGGCAGCTTCGCCCGCACGGACGACCAGATCTGGAAGGAGACGGTCGCTTCGCGCTCGAGGTCCTTGAGCTTGCCGTAGACGTTCTGGCCGCGGGGACCCCACTGGGTGATCTCGCCCTCGATCCAGACCTGGCCGAGCCGGTCGATCCAGCCCTTCAGCTTGTCGGCCAGGAGGCCCACCGGCCACGGCGCATCCGCGGTCCCGACGCCGTCCGTCATCCATGCCCCTCGTAGAATCGGTGGCGTGTCATCGCCCACCGACCTCGTCGCGCCCGCCGGTCCGGCGGAGCGCCCCACGGTAACCGACGGCACCGTCACCGGCGTCAAGCGGGTGCTGCTCGCGGCACCGCGCGGCTACTGCGCCGGCGTCGACCGGGCCGTCGTCGCCGTGGAGAAGGCGCTCGAGCGCTACGGGGCGCCCGTCTACGTGCGCAAGCAGATCGTGCACAACGTGCACGTCGTCTCCCGGCTCGAGCAGCAGGGCGCGATCTTCGTCGACGAGGTGGATGCGGTGCCCGAGGGCGCGCACATCGTCTTCAGCGCCCACGGCGTCTCGCCGGCGGTCGTGCAGGCCGCCGCCGACCGCGGGCTGCTGGCGATCGACGCGACCTGCCCGCTCGTGACCAAGGTGCATCGCGAGGCCGTCCGCTTCGCCCGCGACGACTACGAGATCCTGCTGATCGGCCACCGCGGCCACGAGGAGGTCGAGGGCACGGCCGGCGAGGCGCCCGAGCGGATCACGCTCGTGGGCTCGCCCGACGAGGCCGACACCGTCGAGGTGCGCGACCCGGACAAGCTCGTCTGGCTGTCCCAGACCACGCTCTCCGTCGACGAGACGATGGAGACGGTGCGCCGGCTGCGCGCGCGGTTCCCGAACCTCGCCGATCCGCCCTCCGACGACATCTGCTACGCCACCCAGAACCGGCAGGTGGCCATCAAGAAGGTCGCGAAGCAGGCGGACGTCGTGCTCGTCGTGGGCAGCGCGAACTCCTCCAACTCGGTGCGCCTCGTCGAGGTCGCCCTCGAGCACGGGGCGGCTTCTGCGCACCGCATCGACGACGCGGACGAGCTCGACCTGGCGTGGCTCGACGGCGCGACGACGGTCGGCGTCACGAGCGGCGCGAGCGTGCCGGAGCGGCTCGTGTCCGCCCTCCTCGAGCGACTCGCGGCGGCCGGCTACGGCACCGTCGACGAGGTGCGCACCGCGGAGGAGGACCTGGTCTTCTCGCTGCCGCGCGAGCTGCGGCGCGACGCCTCCGGCGCCCGCGACCCCCGCGCGCTCGGGGGCCGGGCCTGAACCCGGAGCCGTCCGTGACCGAGTCCCCGCGGCCCACGCGGACCGCGCCCGTCTGGGATCCGCCGATCACCATCGGGCTGCTGCTCTGGGGCGTGATCACCACCGTGCAGACGGTCGCGCAGGCGCGCGACCTGCCGGGGTCGCTGAACGCGGTGCTCAGCTCGCGGGGCCTCGGGCCCTACACGCAGACGGCGCTCGCCACGACGATCGGCTGGATCGTCGTCGCCGAGGCGATCGTCAGCCTCGCGCTCGCCATCGGCTTCGCCGTGCCGCGGATCCGCGACCACAAGATCGCCTTCTGGGTGCCGCTCGCCGCGGGCGCGGTGAGCGCGGTGCTCACCCTCGTGCTGATCACCGCGGCGATCGTCGCCGATCCGGCGGTGCTCGCCTCGCTCGAGCACGCGAGCACGCGCGCCCTGACGGGGTGCCGCTCAGGCGGACTGCGACCTCCCGGCCGAGCCGAGCTGCTGCGTGGCCTCGACCACGCGCGCCGCCATCGCGGTCTCGGCGATCTTGCCCCAGGCGCGCGGGTCGTAGATCTTCTTGTTCCCGACCTCGCCGTCGACCTTCAGCACGCCGTCGTAGTTCTTGAACATCGTGTCGGCGATGGACCGCGTGAACGTGTACTGCGTGTCGGTGTCGATGTTCATCTTCACGACGCCGTTGCCGACGGCCTCCGCGATCTCCTCCGACGTGGATCCGGATCCGCCGTGGAAGACCAGCTCGAGCGGCTTCGGGCCGTGCCCGTAGCGCTCGGCGAGGCCCGCCTGGATCTCGCCCAGCAGCTCGGGCCGCAGCTTCACGTTGCCCGGCTTGTAGACGCCGTGCACGTTGCCGAACGTGAGCGCGGCGATGTAGCGGCCGTTCTCGCCGAGGCCGAGCGCCTCGACGACCTTCTCCACGTCGCCGAGCGTCGTGTAGAGCGCCTCGTTCGTGCCCTCGTGCGCGACGCCGTCCTCCTCGCCGCCGACCACGCCGATCTCGACCTCGAGGATCGCGTTGATCGCCCGCGTGCGCTTCAGCATGTCGGTCGCGATCTCGATGTTCTCGTCGAGCGGCACCGCGGATCCGTCCCACATGTGCGACTGGAAGATCGGGTTCCTGCCCGCCTTGACCTCCTCCTCGGAGGCGGCGATGAGCGGGAGCACGAACGACTCGAGCGCCGGCTTCGGGCAGTGGTCGGTGTGCAGCGCCACGGTGATCGGGTAGTTCTTCGCGACCTCGGTGGCGAACCTCGCGAAGGCGATCGCGCCCGACGCCCGGTTCTTCACGGTCTGGCCGGCGAAGTAGTCGGCGCCGCCCGTCGTGACCTGGATGATGCCGTCCGAGCCGGCCTCGGTGAGGCCCTGCAGCACGGCGTTGATGGTCTGCGAGGACGAGACGTTCACGGCCGGGTAGGCGAACCCGCCGCTCTTCGCCCGGTCGAGCATCTCGGCGTACTGGTCGGGGGTGGCGACGGGCATCGAAAGGCTCCTTGCGTGGCGCGGTCGGACGGCCCGAAGTCTAGTGACGGGGACCTCCGAGACGCCGTGGGGCGGTCGCGCAGTAGCCTTCGAGCGGAGCGGACCGAGGAGGACCTCAAGTGGCCGAACGTGTCGATCTCATGGCGGAGCCGGACCGCAACCTCGCGCTCGAGCTGGTGCGGGCGACGGAGGCGGCGGCGATCCGCGCCGTGCCGTTCATCGGCAAGGGCGACAAGCTCGGCGCGGACGGCGCCGCGGTCGACGCGATGCGGGCGTTCCTCGCGACGGTGGCGTTCGACGGCGTCGTGGTCATCGGCGAGGGCGAGAAGGACAAGGCGCCGATGCTCTTCAACGGGGAGCACGTCGGGAACGGCACGGGGCGGCAGGCCGACGTCGCCGTCGACCCGATCGACGGCACCTCGATGACCGCGCAGGGGCGGCAGAACGCGCTCTCCATGATCGCGGTGTCCGACCGGCACACGATGCTCGACGCCTCGACCGTCTTCTACATGGAGAAGATCGTCACCGACCACCACGGCATCGGCGTCTGCTCGCTCGACCAGTCGGTCGGGGACAACATCCGGGCGCTCGCGAAGGCGAAGGGCAAGGACGTCGGCGACATGGTGATCGCGGTGCTCGACCGGCCGCGGCACGAGGGCCTCATCGACGAGATCCGGTCGGCCGGCGCCGGCACCCGGCTGCTGCTCGACGGCGACGTCGCCGGCGGCATCAACGCGGCCCGGTACGAGACGCGGATCGACATGTGCATCGGCACCGGCGGCAGCCCCGAGGGCGTCGTCACCGCCTGCGCGATCAAGGCGCTCGGCGGCTTCATCGAGGGACGGCTCGCGCCGAAGGACGACGAGGAGCGGCGCCGCGGCGAGGCGGCGGGGCTCGACATCGACCGCATCTACGACGCCGAGGGACTCGTCGCAGGCAACAACACGATGTTCGTGGCCACCGGCGTCACCGACGGCGGCCTGGTCGAGGGCGTGCGGCGCAAGGGTCCCATCATCCGCACGGAGTCGATCGTGCTGCGCTCGCGGTCCGGCACCCTCCGCCGGATCGTCAGCGACCACGTCGCCGACCGCTGGTTCTAGCCGCCCGCCGCTCCCCACCGCGCGTGGCCCGAATTCCGGGCGATTTCCGCCATTCCGGGCGTCTTCTCACGCCCGGAATGACCGAAGCCGCCCGGATTCCGCGGGTAGGGGCGGGTCAGTCGACGGCGCTGAGGCGGGGGCGGTCGTCGGCCACCAGCTCGGCCGCGGTGAGCGGCCGGGGGACGACGTCGATCGGGGTGGGCTCGCCGAGCACCGCGACCTCGTCGAGGCGCCCGATCTGGCGGGCGGTGACGAGCACCCGCGTCTCGAGGGTGCCGACGAACTCGTTGTAGGCGCCGACGGAGCGCTCGAGCGCCGCGCGCAGCTTCTCGGCCTTGCCGGCCAGACCGCCGATCCGGTCGTAGAGGGTGCGGGAGAGGTCGAACAGCCGCCGGGCGTCGTCGGTGAGCGCCTGCTGCGTCCAGGTGTAGGCGACGGTCTTCAGCACGGCCCAGAGGTTCACGGGGGAGGCGAGCGCGACCCGCTTGCCGAAGGAGTAGTCGAGCAGCGACGGATCCGCCGACAGCGCCGCGGACAGCAGCGACTCGGACGGCAGGAAGGCGACGACGAACTCGGGGCTGTCGAAGTCCGTCCAGTAGCCCTTCGACGCGAGCGCGTCGATGTGAGCCCGCAGCGCCTTCACGTGGTCCTTCATCAGCGCCTCGCGTCGCGCGCCCTCCGCGCCCTGCGCGCCGGCCGGGATCTCGTTCGCCTCGATGAACGCGGCGAGCGGCACCTTCGCGTCGACGGCGATGCACTTGCCCTCCGGCAGGCGCACGACGAGGTCGGGTCGCCGGGCGCCGTCCTCGTCGCGGGTGGTGACCTGCATGTCGAAGTCGACCCGGTTCGTCAGCCCTGCCGCCTCGACGAGCCGGCGCAGCTGCGTCTCGCCCCAGGCGCCGCGCACCGAGTTGCTGCGGAGCGCGGATGCCAGCGATTCCGCAGTCGCGCGCACCTGCTCGGTGGAGCTGCGGGTCTGCAGCAGCTGCTGCTCGATCGCCCCGTACTGCGCGGCGCGCTGCTGCTCGAGCTCGCTCACCTTGCCCTGCATCGTGCGGAGCGTCTCCTGCACCGGTGCGAGGGCCTGCAGCACGCGCGCCTCCTGCCGGTCGCGCTCCGCCTGCTCGCGGCTGCGCTCGCCGGCGTCGGCGAGCTGCCGGCGGAGCGCGCCGATCGTCGCCTCGTGGGACGCGAGCTCGGCCTCGAGGGCCGCCCGTTCGTCCGCCGACTCGGCGCGCACGCGGAGCAGGTCGCCGGCGTGCTGGGCGGCGAGGAGGTCGGGCCGCACGGCGCTGCTCGCGCGGCGGAGGGTCACCGCGAGCGCGCCGAGCACGGCGCCGACCACGAGGCCGAGGAGCAGGAGCAGGACTTCCATGCGGCGCACGCTGCCAGGCGCCTCCGACAGCGCCCGGCGCGGTGCGTCAGGCGAAGAGGACCGGGCGGATCCCGCGTTCCGGGTCGAGCGGGGTGAGCCGGCTCAGCTCCGAGCCGACCGCCCCGAGCAGGGCGGGCACATCGGGCGCCTCGTGGCACCGTGCCGCGTGGACGACGATCGCCGCGCACGCCTCGGCGTCCGCGATCGGGTCGTGGTGCGGGAAGTCCTCGAAGCCCGCCGCGCGCGCCGCCACCGGCAGCCGGTAGGAGTGCAGGGCATAGGTGCGCCGGGCGATCTGCAGGCTGCAGAAGTAGTCGAGCGCGGGGGTGCCGACGCCGGTCGCGAAGCACGCCGCGCGGATCACGCCCATGTCGAACCGGGCGTTGTGCGCGACGACCGGCCGGTCGCCGAACGCGGCCAGCAGGTCGCTCATCTGCTCCGCCCAGCTCGCCGCGTCCACCACCTGGTCGGGCGTGACCCCGTGGATCCGGATGTTCCACTCGCTGAAGACGTCGTGCCCGGCGGGCGGCCGGATCAGCCAGCCGCGCTTGTCGACCACGCGGCCGTCCTCGACGACCGACCACCCCGACGGAGCAGGCGGATGCGCTGGACGGCCCGGCCGTCTCGAAGTCGACGGCGGTGAAGTCCAGTGGCACGGCACGGATGCTGGCAGGCCCCACCGACACCGTCCTGCGGCCGTCTGGCATCCCCCGTCCGATCGTCGCGCCGTTCCGGAGAAATCGCGCGACACGCCGGGCCTCGCGCCCTCACCGCGGCGTGTCACTCGAGAACTCCGGAACGGCGCGATGAGGCGGGGCCGGACGGACGCGGATCCGTCACCGTCTACGGTTGACGGCCGTGGCTCTCACGATCGGCATCGTCGGACTTCCGAACGTCGGCAAGTCGACGCTCTTCAACGCTCTGACCAAGAACACCGTGCTCGCGGCGAACTACCCGTTCGCGACGATCGAGCCGAACGTCGGCGTCGTCGACCTGCCGGATGCGCGCCTGAAGACGCTCGCGGACCTGTTCGACAGCGAGCGGATCGTGCCCGCCGCGGTCTCGTTCGTCGACATCGCGGGCATCGTGAAGGGCGCGAGCCAGGGCGAGGGGCTCGGCAACCAGTTCCTCGCGAACATCCGCGAGGCCGACGCGATCGCCGAGGTCGTGCGCGCGTTCGCCGACCCCGACGTGGTGCACGTCGCGGGCGCCGTCGACCCCGCGGGCGACCTCGAGACGATCAGCACCGAGCTGATCCTCGCCGACCTGCAGACCCTCGAGAAGGCGGAGCCGCGGGTCGAGAAGGAGGTGCGCGGCAAGCGCGCGCCGCAGGAGGTGCTCGACACCATCCGGGCCGCGCAGGCGGCGCTGAACGCGGGCACCCGGCTCGCGGCATCCGGCATCGATCTCACGCCCATCCGCGACCTCGGCCTGCTGACCGCGAAGCCCGCGCTGTTCGTCTTCAACGTCGACGAGGCGGTGCTGAACGACGAAGGCCGGAAGGCCGAGCTCGCCGCGCTCGTCGCCCCGGCGCCCGCGGTGTTCCTCGACGCGAAGATCGAGTCGGAGCTGATCGACCTCGAGCCCGAGGACGCCGCCGAGCTGCTCGCCTCGACCGGCCAGACCGAGAGCGGCCTCGACCAGCTCGCCCGCATCGGCTTCGACACCCTCGGCCTGCAGACGTACCTCACCGCCGGCCCGAAGGAGGCGCGCGCCTGGACGATCCGCCGCGGCGCCCACGCGCCCGAGGCCGCCGGCGTCATCCACTCCGACTTCGAGAAGAAGTTCATCAAGGCCGAGGTGATCGGCTTCCAGGACCTCGTGGATGCGGGCTCCATCGCCGAGGCGCGCGCGAGGGGCCGCGCCCGCATCGAGGGCAAGGACTACGTCATGCAGGACGGCGACGTCGTCGAGTGGCGGCACGGCTGACGCCCGCCACCGTCTGAGCAGGGCCGCGTCACAGGGTCAGGGCCACCAGCCCGTCGCGCGCCGAGGCCCGCTCCCGCTCGACCGCCGCCGCAGCGGATGCGAGGACCGCCGTCACCTCAGCGGCCTCCCGCCCCGGACGGTCGTTCCACGCCGTCAGCTCCCGCACCTGCATCGCCGCCGCCTCGGGCGACCGCTGCCACTGCAGGGGCTCCCCGCCGCCGTGGATGGCGCGCCACGTCGCCTCGACCGTGGGCCGGAGCACCGGCGACGTGGTGCCGCCCGCGCCGACCACGAGCGAGCCGACCAGGCACGCCCGGGTGACGGCGTCCAGGGGCACCGTGTGCGCGGCGCTCGAGCCCGCCGTCGACTCGGTGCCGTCGGCGTCGCGCCACGCGAACCAGGTGTCCTGGAGCCAGCCCTGCGCGACCACCTCACCCGCGGTCGTCAGCGCCTCCGCCGTGAGGGCCAGCTGCGCGAGCCGCGCGGTCGCCCTGTCGATGGCTTCGAGCCTCCGCCGCTCAGCACGGGAACGGGAGCGTTCGGTCCGGAATCCGTGGAGCACCGTCATCGCGGCATTGTCATCCTCGGGAACGGCGCCCGAGAAGGGGTGGCGGCCAGCGACCTCGCGGATCGCCGCGTTCCGCGCTCGATGTGGCCCGATTCGGGCGAGAACGGCCGATCCGGTCAGCGGAGCCGTGGTTGGCTTCGCTGATGCGACCCGTCGCCATGTTCCCGCTCGGTTCGGTGCTCTTCCCGCACATGCCGCTGCCGCTGCGGATCTTCGAGCCCCGCTACCTCGCGATGCTCGCCGACATCCTCAAGGAGGAGCCCGCCGAGTTCGGCGTGGTGCTCATCGAGCGAGGGCAGGAGGTCGGCGGCGGCGACGTCCGCGTCACGACCGGCACGCTCGCCCGCGTCGCGGACCTCGACACCGCGGACGACGTGGTGCTGATGATCGCGCAGGGCGCGGCGCGCTTCACGGTCCAGGCGTGGCAGGAGGACGATCCCTATCCGAAGGCGATCGTGCGGGAGCTGCCCGAGCCCGAGTGGGACCCGGCGCTGGAGCCCCTGCGGATGCAGGCGGATGCGCTCGTGCGGCGGGTGCTGAAGCGCCTCGCGGAGGAGGACCTGTCGCCCTGGCCGGCGGACGTGGGCCTCGACGACGACCCTGCTGCGGCGTGCTGGCAGCTCGCCGCGATCGCGCCGCTGAACGAGATCGACCAGCTCGAGCTGCTCCGCAGCGAGTCCTACGAGCGGCTGCTCACGCGCCTCGTCGAGATGGTCACCGAGGTCGACGAGACGTACTGATCGGGCCCGTCCGGGTGTCCGGGAGCGCGGCTAGACTCCGGAGCACAATCGAACACGTTCGGCCGTACGGCCGGCGCGGGAGAGCCGGCCTCGGTCGGCACCGAAGGAGCAACTCCCCGGAATCTCTCAGGTCCAGCACCGCGTCGGATTGGCCGCTCTGGAAAGAGGAGCCGCACCTCGGGTGCCGGCTCCCGCCCATGGTGAAAGGCGCGGTCCTCCGCGCCGAAGCTCTCAGGCGCAGCGACAGAGGGGGATCGGCCGGCACGTCCGGCACACCACCGAGCTGGAGAGAGCCCCCGATGTCCGATCCGGAACACCGCGACCCCGAACGCCGACGTTCGCCGCTCCATGAGGTGCACACCGCCGCCGGCGCCACCTTCACCGAGTTCGCCGGCTGGTCCATGCCGCTGAAGTACGGCAGCGAGCTGGCCGAGCACGCCGCGGTCCGCACCGCCGCCGGCCTCTTCGACCTCTCCCACATGGGCGAGATCGTCGTGCTCGGCCCGGAGGCGGCCGGCGCCCTCGACGCCGCGGTGCTCGGCGAGGCGTCCACGATGGAGACCGGCCGGGCGAAGTACACGCTGATGCTGAACGGCGAGGGCGGCGTGGTCGACGACCTCGTGCTCTACCGGACCGGGCCCGACCGCTTCCTCGTCGTCGCGAACGCGGGGAACCGGGAGCTCGTCGCCACCGAGCTGCGCAGCAGGGCGGTCGGCTTCCAGGCCGAGGTGCAGGACGAGTCCGACGACATCGGCCTGATCGCCCTGCAGGGCCCCCGCTCGCTCGAGGTGATGACCGAGGTCGGCGGGTTCTCGGCCGACCAGGACGAGCGCACGGAGCAGCGCTTCGTCGAGCTCGTCACGGGTCTCCGCAACTACCGCTTCCTCGCCGCCTGGTACCTCGGCCACCCGGTGCTCGTGGCCCGCACCGGCTACACCGGTGAGATCGGCTACGAGCTCTACGTCGCCCCCGCGCTGCTGCCCGAGCTGTGGAACGCCCTCCTCGAGACCGGCTCGGGCTCGGGCGTCGTGCCGGTCGGCCTCGCCGCGCGCGACACCCTGCGGCTCGAGGCGGGCATGCCGCTCTACGGCAACGAGCTCACGGGCCTCACCCGGCCGCAGCAGGCGGGCCTCGGCCGGCTCGTCCGTCCGGAGAAGACGGCCGACTACGTCGGCCGCGAGTCCGTGGAGTCGTACGATCCCGCCGGCCAGCGGATCCTCGTCGGCCTCGTCTCCGAGGGGCGCCGCGCGGGCCGCCACGGCTACCCGGTCCGCGCCGGCGACGACGTGGTCGGCGAGGTGACGAGCGGGGCTCTGAGCCCGTGGCTCGGGCATCCGATCGCCATGGCCTATGTCGACCCCGATGCGATCTCGCGCGACCTCGCCATCGACGTGCGCGGCACCCCGCTGCCCGCCCGCGTCGTCCCTCTGCCGTTCTTCACCCGACCCGATCGAAAGGCCTGACATGACCGGCGAGCAGGATCTGAAGTACACCGCCGAGCACGAGTGGGTCGACGCCGACGGTGACACCGCCACCGTCGGCATCACCGCCTACGCGGCCGCGCGGCTCGGCGACATCGTCTACGTCGAGCTGCCGGGCGTCGGCGACGAGGTCGTCGCCGGCAGCGTGGTCGGCGAGCTCGAGTCGACGAAGTCCGTCGGCGAGCTCTACGCCCCCGTCACGGGCGTCGTCACCGAGGTCAACGACGACGTCGCCTCCTCGCCGGAGGTCGTGAACAGCGACCCCTTCGGCGCGGGCTGGCTGCTCCGCGTCCGCATCACCGAGACGCCCGAGCTGCTCGACCACGCCGCCTACCAGCAGCTGACAGGAGAGGCATGACCGACATCGCCGTCCGCCCCGCGCGGATCCGCACCGGGGAGGCCGGCGCGCGCCTTCGCCCGCCGCCACATCGGCACCACCGGCGAGACGCAGGGGCGGATGCTCGAGGCGATCGGCCGCTCGTCGCTCGAGGACCTCCTCGGCGCCGCGGTGCCGGACGCGATCAAGATCGACCCGGACGCCCCCTCGACGCTGCCGCCCGCCGCGACCGAGGCGCAGGCGATCGCGGAGCTCCGCCGGATCGCCGCGAAGAACACGGTGCGCACCTCGATGATCGGGCTCGGCTACTCGGGTACGGTCACGCCGGCGGTCATCCAGCGGAACGTGCTCGAGAACCCCAGCTGGTACACCGCCTACACGCCGTACCAGCCCGAGATCTCCCAGGGGCGGCTCGAGGCGCTGCTGAACTTCCAGACGATGGTCGCCGACCTCACTGGGCTCGACACGGCGAACGCGTCGATGCTCGACGAGGCCACCGCGGTGGTCGAGTCGATGCTGCTCGCCCGCCGCGCGAGCAAGGCGCGCACGAACCGCTTCGTCGTCGACGCGGATGCGCTGCCGCAGACCCTCGCGGTGCTCGCCGGCCGTGCCGCCGCCGTGGGCATCGAGCTCGCCGTCGCCGATCTCGCCGCCGACGGGCTGCCCGACGGGGACTGCTTCGGCGTGCTGGTGCAGTACCCGGGCGCATCCGGCCGGGTGGCGGATCCGCGGTCGGTCATCGAGGCGGCGCACGAGCGCGGGGCGCTCGTCGTCGTCGCCGCCGACCTGCTCGCGATGACGCTGCTCGTGCCGCCGGGCGAGCTCGGCGCGGACGTCGCGGCCGGCACCACCCAGCGCTTCGGCGTGCCCATGGCGATGGGCGGCCCGCACGCCGGCTACCTCGCCGTGCGGAAGGGCCTCGAGCGGCAGCTGCCCGGCCGGCTCGTCGGCGTCTCGGTCGACGCCGACGGCGCCCCCGCCTACCGGCTCAGCCTGCAGGCCCGCGAGCAGCACATCCGCCGCGAGAAGGCCACGAGCAACATCTGCACCGCGCAGGTGCTGCTCGCCGTGATGGCCTCGATGTACGCCGTCTACCACGGGCCGGCCGGCCTCACCCGGATCGCCCAGGACGTGCACGACACCGCCCGCAGGGCCGCCGCGTCGCTCACCGCGCGCGGCGCCGAGGTGCTGACCGGGACGTTCTTCGACACGATCCAGGTGCGCGTGCCCGACGCCGCGGCCGTCGTGCAGCGGGCATCCGAGCGCGGCATCTGGCTGCGCCGCGTCGACGGCACCACCGTCGCGGTCGCCTTCGACGAGGTCACCGCGGCTGCGGAGTCCACCACGATCGGGCACCTGCTCGCCGTGTTCGGGCTCGAGGACGCCCCGTTCGACGAGTCGGATCCGCTCGGCGAGGTGCTCGCGCATCCGCTGCACGAGGGCGACGCCGCGGTCGACGTGCACCTGCCGCACCGTCTCCCGGCGGGGCTCGGCCGCACGAGCGCGTTCCTCACCCATCCGGTGTTCACGACGTTCCACTCCGAGACGGCGATGATGCGGTACCTCAAGTACCTCGCCGACCTCGACTACGCGCTCGACCGTGGCATGATCCCGCTCGGCTCCTGCACGATGAAGCTGAACGCGGCGACCGAGATGGCCGCCGTCACCTGGCCGGAGTTCGCGGCCCTGCACCCCTTCGCGCCCGCGGAGGACGTCGCCGGATCGCTCGAGCTCATCGGGCAGCTGGAGGGCTGGCTGGCCGAGCTGACCGGCTACGACGCAGTGAGCCTTCAGCCGAACGCCGGCAGCCAGGGCGAGCTCGCCGGTCTGAACGCCATCCGCGGCTACCACCGCGCGAACGGCGACGAGCAAGCGGATCGTCTGCCTCATCCCGTCGAGCGCGCACGGCACGAACGCGGCGAGCGCGGTGCTCGCCGGCCTCAAGGTCGTCGTGGTGGCCTGCGACGAGCTCGGCAACGTCGACCTCGCCGACCTGCGCGCGAAGATCGCCGAGCACGCGGATGCGCTCGCGGCGCTGATGATCACCTACCCGTCCACGCACGGCGTGTACGAGCACGAGGTGCGCGCCGTCACCGATGCCGTGCACGCGGCCGGCGGCCAGGTCTACGTCGATGGCGCGAACCTCAACGCCCTGCTCGGCCGCGCGCGGTTCGGCGACTTCGGCGGCGACGTCTCGCACCTGAACCTGCACAAGACGTTCTGCATCCCGCACGGCGGCGGCGGCCCCGGCGTCGGGCCGGTGGCGGCGAAGGCGCACCTCGCGCCGCACCTGCCCTCGCATCCGTTCGCGCAGCAGGCCGGATCCGGCCGCGCCGTTCGCGCCGGGCCGGTTCGGCGGCGCGCCGGTCTCGGCCGCGCCGTTCGGCTCGCCCGGCATCCTGCCGATCTCGTGGGCGTACGTGCGGATGATGGGCGCTCGACGGCCTGCGTGCGGCCACCGACGCGGCGGTGCTCGCCGCGAACTACGTCGCGGCGCGCCTCGGCGACGCCTACCCGGTGCTCTACCGGGGCGACGACGGGCTGATCGCGCACGAGTGCATCCTCGATCTGCGGCCGATGACGGCGGCGACCGGGGTGACGGTGGACGACGTGGCCAAGCGCCTCGTCGACCACGGCTTCCACGCGCCGACGATGTCGTTCCCGGTGGCCGGCACGCTGATGGTGGAGCCGACCGAGAGCGAGGACCTCGCGCGAGATCGACCGCTTCGTCGACGCGATGCTCGCCATCCGCGCCGAGGCGGATCGCGTGGGCGCGGGGGAGTGGCCGGCGGACGACAACCCGCTGCGCAACGCCCCGCATCCGGCGCACATGGTCAGCGCGACGGCCTGGGACCACCCGTACACGCCGCGAGGAGGCCGCGTACCCGTTCGAGGCGGGGGTGCACGGCGCCGACCGGCTCCGGGCCGTCCGCGGCAAGTACTGGCCGCCGGTGCGCCGGATCGACCAGGCCTACGGCGACCGCAACCTCGTGTGCCTGTGCCCGCCGGCGGAGGCCTTCGAGGACTGACGCGCACCGCGCACGGCTCGCCTCATCCCGCCCGCATCCGCCCGGATGCGGGCGGGACGTGGGACGCGAGCGTCAGCAGAGGTCGGTGACCGTCTTGGTGGCGCCGTCCCAGAGGCGGGCGCCGGTGATGCGGCAGGGGAGCGGGGCCGGATCGAGGGCGTCGAGCGCCTCGCCGAGGCGCTCCGCCTCGATGCGGCGCGCCAGCGTGACGTGCGGCGTCCAGGCGTCGGGCCGGGTCTGCTCGACGAGGGCGGCGTCGGGCGCCTCGGCCGCGATCGCGCGATGCACGGCGGAGTGCACGGTGAGCAGCGGGCGGGACGGCACGACGAGGCGGGCGAGCACCCAGCGATGCCGGTGGCCGCCGAACAGCACGGGAGCGCCGACCTCGGCGGCGAGGCCGCGCTCCGCGAGGTGCCAGCCGCGGAACACCGCCCGCAGCGCCTCCCGCGCTCGGCGGGA
The DNA here is from genome assembly GCA_963771645.1 of uncultured Actinomycetota bacterium. Classification (GTDB taxonomy): domain Bacteria; phylum Actinomycetota; class Actinomycetes; order Actinomycetales; family Microbacteriaceae; genus Amnibacterium. The sequence continues at coordinate 370,542 of CAVYUH010000003.1, forward strand.
GGCCCTCCTCGGCGACCGCGACGGTGATGTGGGGCCGGTTCGAGGTCGCCGGTGTGCGTGGCGAGGCTCGGCAGGCCCGCATCGGCGAGCGCGGCCCAGCCGTCGCGGATGCGCTGCTCCGTCTCGGGATCGAGCAGCAGCTCGACGCTCTGCACCATGGGTGCCGAGACTACGAGGCGGTCATGCGGGTGAGCTGCACCTGGGTCTCGGCGTCCTCGAACCCGAGCCGCCGGTAGAGCCCGATCGCCGGGCCGTCCGCGTCGGCGACGATCACGAGCCCGGTGCACCGCCAGCGGTCGGCTGCGCGGCGGCGCCGGCACGGACGAGCCGACCTGCGATGCCGCGGCGCCGGAAGGCCGCCAGCGTGCCGACGTTCTGGTAGCGCGCGACGCCGCCGGGCGCGGGCAGCACGCCGAGTGCGCCGACGATGCGGCCGCCCTCCCGGAGCCCGAGCCACAGCGCGCTGCCGGCCTCGCACGCGGCGCGCTCCGCCGCGACCCGACGTGCGTTCGAAGTCGGCGTAGCCGGGCTCGTCGGAGCCCTCGTCGAGCGCGATGCCCAGCACGTCGTCCCAGTCGCCGTCGCCGCGCACGTCCTGCGACATCCCGTTCCCGGGAGCGCACCCGGCGGCGGGCGCACGGAGCACCGGGAGCCGCTCCACCTCGAAGCCGGCGGCGATCCAGGCCGGCTCGTCGAGGCCGCGCGTCCGGCGTCGTCGACGCCGACGGCGATGAAGTCGAGGCTCGGGGAACGCGTCGCGGTGGCGCTGCGCCCACACGTCCGGGTCGCGCAGGTCGGCGCCGGGGTCGGCGAGCAGGAAGTTGCCCCACCGGAAGGCGGGGTTCGCCGGGGTGCGGACGATCCGGTGGCCGTCCGCCGTCTCGATGACGCCGCCCTCGGCGAGGCGCGCGACGAGGTCGGTGGCGAAGGCGACGGATGCCGCCGATCAGGGGAGCAGCCCCGGTGCGAGGGACTTCAGCAGGTCGTACCCGACGAAGCTGACGAAGTCGAGGATGAAGTGGGCGACGACCAGGGGTGCGATGCGGCCGAACCGGCGGTAGACGAGGCCGAAGACGACGCCCATGATCGCGTTGCCGACGAAGCCGCCGAAGCCCTGGTACAGGTGGTACGACCCGCGCAGCACGGCGCTCGGCGACGAGCACGGCCCAGGGGCGCCAGCGGAGGTCGTCGAGCCGCGCGAAGAGGAACCCGACGACGATCACCTCCTCCTGCACGGCCGCGCGCAGGGCGGACAGCACGAGCACGGGGATGGCGTACCAGTGCGGATCGAGGCCCGACGCCTGCACCTTGACGTCGAGGCCGAGGTGCACCGCCGCGAGGTAGAGGCCGAGGCCCGGCACGCCGATGACCAGGGCGAGCAGCACGCCGCCGCCGAGGTCGAGCGAGGGGCCGGCGGCCGTCGAGGCCGATGCGCCGGAACGGGTTCCCGTCGGTCGTCCACAGCAGGTAGAGCGCGAGCGCGACGGGCACGAGATCGAACCCGATGCCGAGCAGCTGGTAGATCAGGTCGAAGACCGCCCGGTCGCTCTGGCTCGGGTTCAGCGTGGTGCTCTGCTGGTTCAGCGGCGCCCGGGTCAGGGCGTCCGCGAGCTGCACCACCGCGTAGACGCCGGACTGGCCGAGCGACACGCCGAGCACGAGGAGCAGCTCGATCCCGGGCCGGGTCCGCCGAGGGGTGCCTGGCGACCGCGGGATCGGGGGCCGGCGAGATGCGTCACCGCATGTCCTGGGAGCACGCCACGGGGCGCATCGGACCCGGCCAGAAGGTTTCCCAAGCGTTCACCCGCGTCGGCAGCGACCGTGCGTGAAGAGGGCCTCAAACGCAACATCGTTGCCAGAACCTGCACCTTCTCGGTGCAATCGGTTTCTGGCATGTAACGAAACTCCCCCTCGTTTTGGTCCCGGTGGACGCGATCCTTACGCTACCTTCGACCTCGCCGGAGTCGACGTCGATCGGGCCATGCGCCCTGCGACCGCAGACGCCGTGCGAACCAGCAGCACAGTCGGCGGGCGGATCCGTACGGGATCCGGAAGGGATGCGGCCATGAGCGTGAGCGGCCCGACCGAACTGGAAGTCGTCGGCACGGAGGACGGCCTGTCCGGCCCCGGCCTGGACGACCCGCGCGGCGAGCAGGGGCCGAACGCCATCCAGGGGCGCTCGCTCACCTCCATCGCGTGGCGGCGACTCCGTCGGGACAAGCTCGCTCTCGCCGGCGGCATCGTCATCATCATCATGGTGCTGGCGGCGGTCTTCGCCGGCCCGCTGACCGCGCTGTACGGGCAGGACTACACGCAGTCCAACAACACCGGCCCGCACAGCCTGCTCGACCCGCTCGACGCGATGCCGCTCGGGGCGTTCGGCGGCATCAGCGCCACGCACTGGCTCGGGGTCACGCCGGTGACCGGGCAGGACATCTTCGCGCTGCTGATCTACGGGGCGCGGACCTCGCTGATCATCGCCGGCGCCGCGACCGCCCTCTCGCTCATCCTCGGCGTCTCGCTCGGCGTCATCGCCGGCTACTACCGCGGCTGGGCCGACAACCTCATCTCGCGCACGATGGACGTGCTCCTGTCGTTCCCCGATGCTGCTGCTCTCGATCTCGCTGATCACCGTCGTCAGCTTCATCAGCAACACCGAGTTCGCCCGCTTCGGCGTCATCATCTTCGTGCTCGGCTTCTTCGGCTGGCCGTACATCGGCCGCATCGTGCGCGGGCAGGTGCTGTCGCTCCGCGAGAAGGAGTTCGTCGAGGCGGCCAAGTCGCTCGGCTCGAGCAACATGCGCATCATGGCGCGCGAGCTGGCCCCCAACCTCGTCGGGCCGATCCTCGTCTACACGACCCTCACGATCCCGAGCAACATCCTCGGCGAGGCCGGCCTGTCGTACCTCGGCATCGGTGTCACGCCGCCCACGTCCTCGTGGGGCCAGATGATCTCGGACGCCTCGCAGTACGTGCAGGTGGACCCGATCTACCTCTTCCTGCCCGGCCTCGCGCTCTTCATCGCGGTGCTCGCGTTCAACCTGTTCGGTGACGGTCTCCGCGACGCCCTCGATCCCAAGTCCACCCGATGACCGGGTCCCGATGTGCGGTCCTGCCGCGGCGCGGAAGCGCCGCAGCACCACCGCCCGGCCTTCCGAGGCCGAACCCCCGCAGCGGATCCGCTGCACACACAGCACAGACGAGAGGAAACCTTTCTCGATGAGGTACAAGCGAAGGGCGGCAGCCACGCTGACCGTCCTCACGGCGGGAGCGCTCCTCCTCGCCGGCTGCTCCAGCAGCGGCAGCGGCGGGAACAAGACCAGCAGCAGCACCGGCGCCGCACAGCCCGCGTTCAACGCGGCCGTCACGGGCATCGTGAACCCGTCCACGAAGAAGGGCGGCACGCTGAAGCTGCTGTCCAGCTCCGACTGCGACTCGTGGGACCCGGCCCGCACCTACTACGGCTACTGCTGGAACATGCAGCGGCTGTTCACGCGCACCCTGGTCGGCTACTCGCAGGTCAACAACTCGGGGCCGTTCAAGCTCGCTCCCGACCTCGCGACCGGCCTCGGCCAGCACAGCGCGGACTTCAAGACCTGGACCTACACCCTCCAGCCCAACCTGAAGTACTCCGACGGCTCGGCGATCACGCCCGCCGACATCAAGTACGAGATGGGCCGCATCTTCGCGACCGACGTCATCAACGGCGGCCCGACGTTCTACTACACCGGCATCCTCAACGCTGCCGGCGTCCTACAAGGGCGTGTACAAGAGCGGTGAGCTGCCCGACTCGGCCGTCTCGGTCTCCGGTCAGAGCATCACGTTCCACCTGAAGAAGTCGTTCGCCGACTTCGACTACCTGATGGCGCTGCCGACCGCGGCTCCCGTTCCCGACAAGAAGGAGAACGGCGCGGCCTACACCGGCGCGACCTACACGAAGAACCCGATCTCGTCCGGCCCGTTCGTCTTCGCGGAACTACACGCCGAACAAGTCGGTCACCTTCACGCGCAACAAGTACTGGAAGCAGAGCACGGACAAGATCCGCAAGCCGCTCGTCGACACGGTCGACTTCACGATCGACAGCGACCCGAACGACATCGACTCGAAGCTGAAGGCCGGCACGGCCGACGCGAAGGCCGACAACGTCATCGGCACCACGCTGCAGGCGCAGGTCCTCTCGAACCCGAAGCTCAAGGCGTACGCCGACGACGGCGCGGGCGACTCGCTCGACTACCTCGTGATCCCCTCCTCGGTGATCCCGAACGTCCACTGCCGTGCGGCGATCTTCTACGCGACGAACAAGGCCGGTCTGCTCTCGGTCCGCGGCGGTGCCGCGGCCGGCGAGATCTCCGGCTCGTTCACCCCTCCGGGCATCCCGGGTCACGACCCCGCGTACAACCCCTACCCCGTCGGATCCGGACAACACCGGTGACGTCGCGAAGGCCAAGTCCGAGCTCCAGGCGTGCGGGCAGCCGAACGGCTTCACGACCAACTTCGCCTACTCGACCCCGAGCGAGACCGGCCCGAAGGTCTACCAGACCGAGAAGGCGGCCCTTGCGCGCGTCGGCATCACGCTGAACGTCAAGACCGCTGCGGCCTCCAGCTACTACTCCACGTTCGCGGGCTCGCCCGCCAACGTGAAGTCGCAGCAGCTCGGCATCATCAACGCCGGCTGGGGTGCCGACTTCCCGACGGACTACGGGTTCTACAACAACATCGTCAACGGTGGTTCGATCCTGCCGACCGGTAACAGCAACTACGGCAGCATCAACGACCCGACGATCAACTCGATCCTCGACAACACGGCTGTTCCGGTCGACCAGGCGACGGGTGAGAAGCTCAACCACGCGCTCATGGCCACGGCATCCGACCTGCCCTACATCTGGGGCAAGTACCTGTACTACCGCAACCCGCGGATGACGAACGTCACGGCGAACTTCGCTCTGGCCTTCGGCATCTACGACTTCGTCAACATCGGAGTCCAGTGACCGCGGTGAGCTAGTTCCGCATCCGAGTACCGACTTCGTCAAGGAAGGATGCATCGGCGGTGGCCGGTCGGGCAGAACGCCCGGCCGGCCACCGTTCCGAGTGACCAATGATCCGCTTCATCGCCATCCGGCTCATCGGCGCCGTCGTCGTCGTGTGGATCGTCAGCGTCGTGACGTTCCTGATCTTCCAGGCCGTGCCGCTGCTGTCGCACACGAACCCCGTGTACTTCTACACGGGCAAGGTGCCCTTCAAGCCCGGCTCCCCGCAGCTGCTGGCCCTCGAGCACCGGTTCGGGTTCGACCTGCCGCTCTACGCGCAGTACTGGCACTACCTCTCGGGGATCCTCTTCGGCCAGACCATCACCGACGGGGTCAGCACGCCGATCCCGTGCGGCGCCCCCTGCTTCGGCTACTCGTTCCGCCAGAACGAGCTGGTCGGCACCCTCATCCTCCGCGCCACGCCGGTCAGCCTCAGCCTCTGCATCGGCGCGTCGATCCTCTGGCTGATCGGCGGCGTGACCGTCGGCACGGTCTCGGCCCTGCGGCCCCGGTCCGTCATCGACCGCGTCGGCATGGGCGGCTCGCTCGCCGCCGTGTCGCTGCCGATCTTCTTCACCGGCCCGATCCTGCTGCTCGTCTTCGAGTACACGCTCGGCTGGTTGCCCGACGTCTCCTACGCGCCCCTCACGCAGGACCCCGCGCAGTGGCTGCGGAGCATGATCCTGCCGTGGATCTCGCTGGCCTTCCTGTTCGCGGCGCTGTACGCCCGGCTCACCCGCTCCAACATGATGGAGACGATGGGCGAGGACTACATCCGCACCGCGCGGGCGAAGGGTCTCGCGCCGCGTACGGTTGTGATCAAGCACGGCCTCCGGGCCGCGCTGACCCCGATCGTCACGATCTTCGGCATCGACGTCGGCACCCTCATCGGGTCGACGGTGATCACCGAGACGGTCTTCAACCTGCGCGGCCTCGGCTACCTCTCCATCCAGGCGATCAGCCAGCAGGACCTGCCCGTCATCCTCGGTGTCACCGTCGTCGCCGCGGTCGCGCTGGTGTTCGCGAACTTCGTGGTCGACGTGATCTACGCGTTCATCGACCCCCGAGTAGCACTGTGAGCCCGGCACCGTTCCTTCAGAAGGGCACCTCATGACGAGCGTCGCATACGACCCCCGCGCGGCCACCACCCGGCCGGGCGGCCCGTTCCTGTCCGTCGAGGACCTCCGCGTGCACTTCCCGACCGACGACGGCCTCGTGAAGAGCGTCGACGGCGTCTCCTTCGAGGTGGACCGCGGCCAGATCCTCGGGATCGTCGGCGAGTCCGGGTCCGGCAAGAGCGTGACCGCGCAGGCCCTGCTCGGCCTGCACAAGGGCTCGAAGGCGAAGATCACCGGCCACATCTGGCTCGACGGCGTCGACCTCGTGCCCGCCTCCGAGACCGACATGCGGGAGGTGCGCGGCAGCGAGATCGCGATGATCTTCCAGGACCCGCTCTCGAGCCTGCACCCCTTCTACACGATCGGTGACCAGATCAGCGAGGCGTACCGGGTGCACAACAAGGTGTCCGCCCGCGACGCCCGGAAGCGCAGCGTGGAGATGCTGGAGAAGGTGGGCATCCCGAACGCCTCCCGCCGCTACGACGACTACCCGCACCAGTTCTCCGGCGGCATGCGCCAGCGCGCGATGATCGCGATGGCGCTGATCTGCGAGCCGAAGCTGCTCATCGCGGACGAGCCCACGACCGCGCTCGACGTGACGGTGCAGGCGCAGATCCTCGAGCTGATCAAGGACCTGCGGAACGAGCTGAACTCGGCCGTCATCCTGATCACCCACGACCTCGGCGTCGTGGCGGAGACCTGCGACCACGTCCTCGTCATGTACGGCGGCCAGTGCGTCGAGAAGGGCCCGGTCGGCGAGCTGTTCGACAAGCCCGAGATGCCGTACACCTGGGGCCTGCTGTCGTCGATGCCGCGGATGGACCGGGTGCGTCAGACGCGCCTCACGCCCATCCCCGGCTCCCCGCCGTCGCTGATCCAGGTGCCGAAGGGCTGCGTGTTCAACCCGCGTTGCCGGTTCTCCGACCGCGTCGAGGGCGACCGCTGCTTCACCGTGCACCCGGACCTGCTCCCGACGTCGCCGGGGCACGAGGTGCGCTGCCACATCGATCCGGAGGAGCGGCGCGAGATCCTGCTCACCGAGATCCGCCCGAACCTGTGAGGACGCGAGGAACTTCCGTCATGACGACCGAGACCGCAGCAGCACCCGCCGCCACGGCGCCGAACGGCGCCCCGCTGCTCGAGGTGCGGGAGATCCGAAAGCACTTCCCCGGCCGCTCCAACGGCCTCTTCGGTCGCAAGGGCAACCCGGTGAAGGCCGTCGACGGCGTCTCCCTCACCGTGCACGCCGGGCGAGACGATCGGCCTCGTCGGCGAGTCGGGCTGCGGCAAGTCGACCACCGGACGCGTGATCGCCAAGCTGATCGAGCCGACCGCCGGATCGATCCTCTACCAGGGCAAGGAGCTCGCGAACCTGCGGCCGGGCCAGATGCGCCCGCTGCGCCGGGAGATCCAGATGATCTTCCAGGACCCCTACTCCTCGCTGAACCCGCGGCACACCATCGGCACGATCATCGGCTCGCCCTTCCACATCCAGGGCACGAAGCCGGACGGCGGGGTCAAGAAGACGGTCCAGGGACTGATGGAGCGCGTCGGCCTGAACCCCGAGCACTACAACCGGTACCCGCACGAGTTCTCCGGCGGGCAGCGGCAGCGCATCGGGATCGCCCGGGCGCTGGCCCTCCGGCCGAAGCTCATCGTCTGCGACGAGCCGGTCTCCGCGCTCGACGTGTCGGTGCAGGCGCAGGTCGTGAACCTGCTCGAGGACCTGCAGCACGAGTTCGGCCTCGCCTACATCTTCATCGCGCACGACCTGTCGGTCGTCCGGCACATCTCCGACCGCGTCGTCGTCATGTACCTCGGCAAGGTGATGGAGGAGACGGACCGCGACAGGCTGTACGAGGCGCCGATGCACCCGTACACGCATGCGCTGCTGTCCGCCGTGCCGATCCCGGATCCCGACGGTGGAGGCCCGCCGCGAGCGGATCCTGCTCACCGGCGACCTGCCGAGCCCGTCGAACCCGCCGTCGGGCTGCGTGTTCCACACGCGCTGCCCGAAGTTCCGCACCCAGCTGTCCGACTCGGAGCGGGACCGCTGCCGCACCGAGGAGCCCGTGCTCGAGGAGAAGCGGCCGGGCCAGTCGGTCTACTGCCACTTCGCCGAGGCGCGCACCGACCTGATCGACGGCGAGGCCGCCCCGACGACGAGCGGCATCCGCGAGACGCGGCCGCGCTCCGCCGCCTGACGTGGCGCGCCACGCGGTGCCGGGTCCGGTCCACCGGCTCTGGACGCCCGACCACGAACCCGTGCTCGAGGTCGCCGACGGCGACGTGATCGAGTTCGACGCGCAGGAGTGCGCCGCGGGGCAGCTCGACGACTTCCGCAACGGCGATCCGGTGCCGCACCTCGACTACGACCTGCTCTACCCGCTCGTCGGGCCGGTGCTCGTCGCCGGCGCGGAGCCGGGCGACGCGGTCGAGCTCGAGGTGGTGGAGTACCGGTCCGGCACGTGGGGCTGGACCAGCGTGCTCGAGGACTTCGGCCTGCTCGCCGAGGACTTCCCCGACCTGCACGTGCACCGCTGGGAGCTGGACCGCACGACCGCCGACTTCCAGGGGGTCGCGACCGTGCCGCTCCGGCCGTTCCTCGGGGTGCTCGGCGCGACGCCCGACACGGCGGAGCCGCTGTCGCCGTTCCCGCCCGGGAGCTTCGGCGGCAACATCGACACCCGCGACATCACCGACGGCGCGAGCGTGCTGCTGCCGGTCCAGGTGCCGGGCGCGCGCATCCTGGTCGGCGACCCGCACGCCGCGCAGGGCGACGGCGAGGTGTGCGGCGCCGCGATCGAGGCGAGCCTGTCGGGCGCGCTCCGAGTGAAGCTGCACAAGGGCCTCACGCTTCCGGCGCCGCAGTTCCGCACGTCGGGCCCGCTCCGCGCCGGCATCGAGGACCAGGGCTACTACGCGACCATGGGCGTCGGCCCCGACCTCATGCGCGCGTCGCAGGACGCCGTCCGGGCGATGATCGACCACCTCGGCCGCACCTACGGCATCGAGCCGCTCGACGCGTACGTGCTCGCGAGCGTGGTCGTGGATCTGAAGATCAGCGAGGTCGTCGACCAGCCCAACTGGGTCGTCAGCGCCTACCTGCCGCTCTCCGTCATGCACTGACCGCGCGAACGACGGAGGAACCGGCCGGCGTCCGCCGATCGGAGCCCATCTCGCGCGGTCCGGTGCAGGAAGTCCGTCGTTCGCGCAGCCGTTCCCCGCGCTGACGGCGCCTGCCGCCTCGGAATACCTGGTCCCGCTACCATCGTTGAGTAGGTAGGCGCCGTCGACGGCGCCCTCGGAGCGGCTCGGCCCTCCACCTCTTCGCGCCGCTTGCACGCGCGCCGTCCGGTCCTCGTGATCGGAACCGATCAGACAGGACCTCCCACCATGGCGCACGCCACCCGCACCGATCTGCGCAACGTCGCGATCGTCGCCCACGTCGACCACGGCAAGACGACCCTCGTGGACGCGATGCTGAAGCAGACGCACTCCTTCGCCGACCACGCCCACGTGGACGACCGCGCCATGGACTCGAACGAGCTCGAGCGCGAGAAGGGCATCACGATCCTCGCGAAGAACACCGCGATCACGTACCGCGGCGCGCACTCGAGCGAGCCGGTCACCATCAACGTCATCGACACCCCGGGCCACGCCGACTTCGGCGGCGAGGTCGAGCGCGGCCTGTCGATGGTCGACGGCGTCGTGCTGCTCGTCGACGCATCCGAGGGCCCGCTGCCGCAGACGCGCTTCGTGCTCCGGAAGGCGCTCGAGGCGAAGCTGCCCGTCATCCTCGTCGTGAACAAGACCGACCGGCCGGATGCGCGCATCGAGCAGGTCGTCGAGGAGTCGCACGACCTGCTGCTCGGGCTCGCGTCCGACATGGCCGACGACGTGCCGGACCTCGACCTCGACGCGATCCTCGACGTGCCCGTGGTGTACGCCTCCGGGCGCAACGGCGCCGCGAGCTGGAACCAGCCCGCCAACGGCGAGCTGCCGGACAACGACGACCTCGAGCCGCTGTTCGAGGCGATCCTGAAGCACATCCCCGCCCCGGCGTACGACGACGAGGCACCGCTGCAGGCGCACGTCACCAACCTCGACGCGTCGCCGTTCCTCGGCCGCCTCGCGCTGCTGCGCGTCTTCAACGGCACCATCCGGAAGGGTCAGACCGTCGCCTGGGTGCGGGCCGGCCAGGAGCCGTCCAACCTGCGGATCACCGAGCTGCTCGCCACCCGAGCGCTCGAGCGCTACCCGACCGAGTCCGCCGCCGCCGGCGACATCGTCGCCGTGGCCGGCATCCCCGACATCACGATCGGCGACACCCTCGCCGACCCCGACGACGTGCGGCCGCTGCCGGCCATCCACGTCGACGACCCCGCGATCTCGATGCTCATCGGCACGAACACCTCGCCGCTCGCCGGCAAGGGCGGCAAGGGCCACAAGGTCACCGCCCGCCTCGTGAAGGACCGCCTCGACCGCGAGCTCGTCGGCAACGTCTCCATCAAGGTCCTCGACGCCGGCCGCCCCGACGCGTGGGAGGTCCAGGGCCGCGGCGAGCTCGCGCTCGCGATCCTCGTCGAGCAGATGCGCCGCGAGGGCTACGAGCTCACCGTCGGCAAGCCCCAGGTCGTCACGAAGCAGGTCGACGGGCACCTGCACGAGCCCTACGAGCACCTCACCATCGACGCGCCCGAGGAGTACCTGGGCAACGTCACGCAGCTGCTGGCCGCCCGCAAGGGCGTCATGCAGGGCATGGTGAACCACGGCACCGGCTGGGTGCGGATGACGTTCCGGGTGCCGTCCCGCGGCCTCATCGGCTTCCGCACCGAGTTCCTCACCGTCACCCGCGGCACCGGCATCGCGAACGCGATCTCGGACGGCTACGACCGCTGGGCCGGCCCCATCACGACCCGCGTCAACGGCTCCATGGTCGCCGACCGCTCCGGCGTCGTCACGCCCTTCGCCCTGCAGAACCTGCAGCAGCGCGGCACCTTCTTCGTCAAGCCGACCGAGGAGGTCTACGAGGGCATGGTCGTCGGCGAGAACTCGCGCCAGGACGACATGGACGTGAACGTCACCAAGGAGAAGCAGCTGAACAACATCCGCTCCTCCACCGCGGACGAGCTGGAGCGCCTCACCCCGTCGCGGGAGCTGTCGCTCGAGGAGAGCCTCGAGTTCGCCCGCGACGACGAGTGCGTCGAGGTCACGCCGGAGGCCGTCCGCATCCGCAAGGTCGAGCTCGACCAGACGGCGCGCGGCCGCGCCGCCTCGCGCCTCAAGCGCCAGACCGCGTAAGTCGCGTCGCCGACGGGCGACTTCGGACATGGACGGGCGGCTTCGGACGCCCGTTCCGTCCGAAGTCGCCCGTCGTCGTCTCAGGCGAAGAGCGGCGCGCCGACGAAGGAGCCCTTCGCGACCCCCGGCGGGATCGCGAAGACGCCCGAGCCGACGTGCACGAGGTACTCGTTCAGCGTGTCGGCCGCGGCCAGGCGCTGCTGGATCGGGATGAACTGCTTCCGCGGGTCGGTCTGGTAGGCCATGAAGAACAGGCCGGCGTTCAGCAGCCCCAGCTCGTCGTTGCCGTCCGCGTAGTTGTAGCCGCGACGGAGCAGCTGCGCGCCGCCGTTCTGCGACGGGTGCGCCAGCCGCACGTGCGAGTGCGACCGGGATCAGCGGGCCGCCGTCGCCCTTCGCGGCGAAGTCGGGCTTCGAGTACTCGGTGCCGCCGGACAGCGGCGCGCCCTCGGGCTTGGAGCGGCCGATGACCTGCTCCTGCTCGGCGAGGCTCTGGTGGTCCCAGGTCTCGATCCGCATCCGGATCTTGCGCACCGTGAGATAGCTGCCGTGCTGCATCCAGCCGTCGCCGCTGCCGGCCCAGACGTTCGCATCGACGACGGCCTCGTCCTCCGCCTTGAGGTTCGCGGTGCCGTCCTTGAACCCGAAGAGGTTCCGAGCGGTGACCTGCGCCCGGGTGGTCGACGAGGTGCGGCCGAAGCCGAGCTGCGACCACCGCATCGCGGCGGTGCCGAACGCGAGCCGGGAGAGGTTGCGGATGGCGTGCACCGCGACCTGCGGGTCGTCGCTGCACGCCTGGATGCAGAGGTCGCCGCCAGAGGCGGCGGCGACGAGCTGCTCGCCGGCGAAGGCCGGGAGCTCGACGAGCGGTGCCGGCCGGTGCGCGGCGATGCCGAAGCGGTCGCGGCCCCTCGCGTCGGTGAAGAGGGACGGACCGAACCCGAAGGTGATCGTGAGGCCGGCGGGGGAGAGGCCGAGCGCCTCGCCGGTGTCATCGGGCGGCGCCTCGTACTCGCCGCCGGAGACCGGGCCGGTGCCGGCCCCGAGACCCGCGGTCATCCGGGCCGCCGCCGCGGTCCAGGTCCGTCAGCAGCGCGACGAGGCCGGCCCGGTCGACGCCCTCCGCGACGTCGAACGCGGCGAAGTGCAGCCGGTCCTGCGAGGCGGTGGTGATGCCCGCCTGGTGCACGCCGTGGAAGGGGACGATCCGGTCCGACGCCGGAGCGTTCCCGGTCGCCGCCCGCACCGCGACCTCGCCGCCGGCCGCCGCGGCGGCACCGACGCCGGCGCCGAGCGCACCGATGCCGAGCGCGGAGAGCAGGCCGCGCCGGCTGACCGCGCGGGGCGCCTCGTCCTCGGTCCGCTGGTCCGGCCGCCGCGCGCCCGCGTCACCGCAGCACCGTCGCGGTGAGGGTCGGACAGCGGCTCGGCGACGGCGTTCACGGCGTCGGACAGGGCCTTCACCTGCGCCTTCGTGAGGCTCGTGTAGGACGCGAAGCCGCCGTCGACCGTGCCGTGCTGGCGCAGCAGGGCGTCGAGCGCGGCGAACCGGGCGTCGAGCGTCGCGCACGAGGGCCGGGTCCTTGGCCTTCGCGACGTCGCGCAGGCCCCGGTAGGCCCGCTCGGCGCCGTCGACGTTGGCGCGGAAGTCGGAGAGGTCGGTGTGGGAGAAGACCTCCTCCTCGCCGGTGATCTTCGTCGCCGCGACCTCGTCGAGCAGGCCGATCGCGCCGTTGCTCACCTCGGCGGCGGTGAGGGTGAAGGACTTCGCGTCGACCTTCGCGACGAGCTGCTCGGTCAGCGAGACGAGGGTCTTCGCCTGCGCGGCCCGGTCGGCGGCGCCGGGCGCCGCGGACCCGGCCGGCGGCCAGAGGCCCTTCTCGATCCGGTGCCATCCGGTCCAGGTCGTGCCTGCGGCGACGTCGGCCTCGCGGGCGTCGAGCTTCGCGTCGAGGGTGCCGAAGCGCTCGGCGACCGGCTCGATCCGCTCGTAGGAGGCGCGGGTGCGCGCGTAGAGCGCCTGGCCTTCGCGGCGTCGCCGGCCGCGTACGCCGCGGCGAACGTGCGGGTGCCGGTGCAGCAGCGTCGCGGACTCGGTGCGCACGAAGGCCGGTACTGCTGTCGCGGCCGCCGTGAGCCGCGAGGAGGACGGTGACGGGCTCGCGCCGGCGCCGGTGACCGTGAACGCCGTGCGTCCGACGCCGGATCCGCTCATGCCCGGCTTGCACAGCGAGGTGTAGCGGCCCTCGGCGAGCGTGAGCGTCAGGGTGCGGGTGAGCCCGGGCGCGAGGTTCTCGACCTCGGCGGCGATCGTGGCGCCGTCGGCGGCGAGCAGCTCGAACTCCGTCGACCTCGTGCCCGTGTTGCGGATCGTGAACGCGGCGCGGCCGCTCGTGGCGGTCGTCGCGGACAGCCGGCAGGCGTCGTCGGACGCCGTGACGGTGACGGTGCGGGACGCAGGAGGCGGGCTTCGTCGCGGTGCAGCCGGCGAGCGCGAGCACGACGGCGGCCGCCGAGACGAGGCGGAGGGCGCGAGAGGGCATGGCTGTTCCTCGAAGGGGAGGGATGCGGATGCGGCGGGGTGCCGGTCAGTGCGCGGCGGCGACGGCCGCGACGGGCCGCCGGACGGGCCGGCGCCGCAGCGCGAGCACGAAGCAGGTGCCGACGATCGCGACGTACGCGATCCAGACCGCGACCTCGAGCCAGGTGGCCGCGGGGGAGAAGTTGAAGACGCCCTTGAGCAGGGTGCCGTACCAGCTGTCGAGCGGCACGGCGGCGCTCACGTCGTAGGCGAGGCGGCCGATGCCCGGGAGGACGCCGCCCTCCTGCAGGTCGTGCACGCCGTAGCTGAGGACGCCGGCGGCGACGACGACGAGCAGCGCGCCGGTCCAGGTGAAGAACGCGGCTCAGGTCGATCCGCACGAGGCCGCGGGAGATCAGGTGCGCCGAGCGCGACCGCGGTGCCGATGCCGAGCAGGGCGCCGATCAGCGCGATCGACGGACTCGCCGGTGGACTGGACCGCGGTCCAGAGGAAGAGCGAGGTCTCGACGCCCTCGCGGCCGACCGAGAGGAAGGCGAGCAGCACGATGCCCCAGCCGGCGCCGCCGAGCGATCGGTCGACGTCGCGAGCGGAGGGAGGAGGACAGGCGCGGCGCTGTTGCGCACCATCCAGAAGATCATCCAGGTGACGAACCCGACCGCGACGACCGAGAGGGTGCCGGCGATCGCCTCCTCCGCGTCGCCCAGCTCGACCGTGCCGAAGGTGAGCGCGGCGCCGACGCGCGACCGCCAGCGCCACGGCGAGGCCGATGCCGGCCCAGATGCGGGGTTTGAGGTCGCGCGCGTCCGAGCTTCGTGGCGTAGCCGAGCAGGATCGAGACGATCAGCGCGGCCTCGAGGCCTTCGCGGAGTCCGATGAGGTAGATGGCGAGCACGGTGCGCTTCCGGGTCGGGGGAGAAGGAAGGTAAGGATTACCTAACCTCGATGGTAGGCGAGTTCCAGGGGGTCGTCCACCCGCCGGCTGCGAGGATGAGCCCGGTGCGCGTGCGTCCGTCCGCCCCGGAGCTGCTGGGCGGGATGCCGCTCGCCGCGCTGGTGGGCGCGCTCGTCGGCACCCTCGGCGCCTTCAAGCATCAGTCCGGCGTCTCCGCCGCGACCGGGCGCCGGCCTGCCGTGGGGCCTGCTGCTCTCGCTCGCGATGATCGCGGCGGTGCTGGCGGCCATCCGGGTCTCGTTCGTGTCGCGGCTCTACGCGATCGCCGCGGGCGTCGGCGTGGTCGCCGCCGTCGGGCTCTTCGCGCTCCGCGGTCCGGGCGGCTCCCTGGTCGTGATCGGGAACGCGGAGGGGATCGTCTGGCTGATCGGGTCGGTGCTGATCGCGCTCGCCGTCGCGGTGCTGCCCGGCCGGCGCCGAGCGGGCTCCCCGCGCGCCGATGGGATACTGGAGGCCGACGCCCGAGAAGAGGATCCCGCCCCGTGACCTATGTCATCGCCCTGCCGTGCGTGGACGTCAAGGACCGCGCCTGCATCGACGAGTGCCCCGTGGACTGCATCTACGAGGGCGAGCGGATGCTCTACATCCAGCCCGACGAGTGCGTCGACTGCGGTGCCTGCGAGCCGGTCTGCCCCGTCGAGGCCATCTACTACGAGGACGACCTGCCTCCGCAGTGGGCCGACTACTACAAGGCCAACGTCGAGTTCTTCGACGAGGTCGGGTCGCCGGGCGGCGCCGCGAAGGTGGGCGTGATCCCGAAGGACCACCCCGTCGTGGCCGCGCTTCCGCCCCAGGCGTAACGGGAAGCCACATCGAGAAGCGCCGATAGGCTGCTGCGGTGACGGACGAGACGACCGCGAGCATCCGCTACCCGGGTGGCACCGCCGACTTCCCGATCCTCCCCGCCACCGAGGGTGCCTCGAGCATCGACATCGCGCAGCTCACCCGCAAGACGGGGCTCACGACGCTCGACAACGGGTTCGTCAACACCGCGTCGACGAAGTCCGCGATCACCTTCATCGACGGCGACAAGGGGATCCTCCGCTACCGCGGCTATCCGATCGAGGAGCTGGCGCAGCACTCCACCTATCTCGAGGTGGCGTGGCTGCTCATCCACGGCGAGCTGCCCACGGCCGACGAGCTGGCGGAGTTCGACGAGAAGATCCGGCGGCACACGCTGCTGCACGAGGACCTGCGCCGCTTCTTCACGGCGCTGCCGCACAACGCGCATCCGATGACCGTGCTGTCGAGCGCCGTGAGCGCGCTCGCCACGTACTACGAGGACTCGCTGTCGCCGCACGACCCCGAGCAGGTCGAGGCGTCGACCATCCGGCTGCTCGCGAAGCTGCCCGTCATCGCCGCGTACGCGCACAAGAAGACGCTCGGCCAGGCGTTCCTCTACCCCGACAACCGGCTGTCGTTCGTCGACAACTTCGTGCGGCTGAACTTCGGCACGAACGCCGAGCCGTACGAGGTGAACCCGGTCGTCTCGCGCGCGCTCGAGCGGCTGCTGATCCTGCACGAGGACCACGAGCAGAACGCCTCCGCCTCCACGGTCCGGATCGTCGGCTCCACCGAGGCGAACCTGTTCGTGTCGATCTCGGCCGGCATCGCGGCGCTCTCCGGGCCGCTGCACGGCGGCGCGAACGAGGCCGTGCTCACGATGCTCGCCCGCATCCGCGACTCCGGCGAGAGCGTCGCCTCCTACGTCGAGCGGGTGAAGAAGAAGGAGGAGGGCGTCCGCCTGATGGGCTTCGGCCACCGGGTGTACAAGTCCTACGACCCCCGCGCGAAGCTCGTGAAGGAGAGCGCCGACGAGGTGCTCGAGGCCCTCGGCGTGCACGACCCGCTGCTCGACCTGGCGCGCGAGCTCGAGCAGATCGCGCTCTCGGACGACTACTTCATCGAGCGGCGCCTCTACCCGAACGTCGACTTCTACACCGGCGTGCTCTACAAGGCGATGGGCTTCCCGCCGCGGATGTTCACGGTGCTGTTCGCGATCGGGCGGCTGCCCGGCTGGATCGCGCACTGGCGCGAGGCGAACGACGACCCGTCGACCAAGATCGGCCGCCCGCAGCAGCTCTACATCGGCCCGAAGGAACGCCACCTCGGCCGCTGACGCCCCGCGCGCGCGAGTTCCGGGCGCCTTCGGTCATTCCGGGCGCATGAAGACGCCCGGAATGACGGGAAGCGCCCGGAATTCGGGGTGGGGCGTCTCGTCGCGGCCGCGCAATCCGCTCTTCCCCAGGCGTCGTGAGGGCACGATCGTCCACAGGGGCGCGTCTTGCGGCCGCGGGTCGCGCGCGGATCCCCGATGCTCGCCGGCATGGAGCGCATCCGAGGAGCCGGCGACCTCATCCTGGTCCGGCATCAGAACCGCACCGGCGACGGCCGCGCGCTGCGGCGGGCGGCGGACCGGGGAGAGCTGAGGCGGTTGCGCAGCGGCGCGTACGTCTCTGCCGCGATCTGGGACCGGCTCGCTGAGGATGACCGACGGCGTCTCGAGGCAGCGGCGATGGCCGAGATGCACCCCGGCTTCGTCGCGAGTCACCGATCCGCGGCCGCGCTCTGGCACGTGCCCACCATCCGGCCGCCCGACGGTCTGGTGCATGCCCGGGTGAGCGAGGCGGCCGGCAGCAGGACCGAGCACGGTGTGCGCAAGCACGCGGCCCACGACCCGGATCAGCACCTGGCCGTCGTGAACGGCGTGGCCTGCACCACGCTGGAGCGCACGGTGCTCGATGTGGCGGCGACCGAGCCCTTCGACGAGGCGGTGGTCGCGCTCGACTGGGCGCTCGGCCAGGGCATCACGAAGGACCGGCTCCGCCTGGTGCTGGAGGAGTGGGCGCCGGCCTACCGGCGGAGTCGGATCGAAGCGGCCGTCGCGTTCGCAGACGGTGCCTCCGGCTCTCCCGGCGAATCCGTGTCCCGGGTCCTGATCGCGGACGCCCGGCTTCCGGCACCGATCCTGCAGCACCCGTTCTTCGACCGGCGCGGTCTGATCGGATACGTCGACTTCTGGTGGCCGGAGTTCCGCCTGATCGGCGAGTTCGACGGCCTGAAGAAGTACCGCGAAGCCGGCCTGCTGGCGGGCCGGACGCCCGGTCAGGTCGTGGTCGCCGAGAAGGTGCGGGAGGACCGGCTCCGCGCCACGACCGGGCATCCTCGGGTGCAGCGCTGGATCTGGCCGACGCTCACCACCCGCGGCGCCCTCGCCCGCGACCTGCAGCTCGCCGGCCTCCCGCGGCTGCCCCGAATCCGGGCGTGATCCGACGATCCGGGCGAGAAAAGACGCCCGGAATGACGGAAGGCGCCCGGATCTCGGGGGGCTGCTCAGGCGTGGAGGGCGTCGTTCAGGGCGATGCCCGCGCCCGCTGCGCTCGACCGCCTCGACCGCGCCCGTGAGCGAGTTGCGGCGGAAGAGGAGGTTCGGCCGGCCCGACAGGTCCCGGGCCTTGACCACCCGGCCGGACTCGCCCGGCAGCGTCACCTTCGTGCCCGCCGTGACGTAGAGGCCCGCCTCGATCACGCAGTCGTCGCCGATCGCGATGCCGAGGCCCGCGTTCGCGCCGAGGAGGCAGCGGCGTCCGATCGAGACCCGCTCCGTGCCGCCGCCGGAGAGGGTGCCCATGATCGAGGCGCCGCCGCCGACGTCGGAGCCGTCGCCGACGACGACGCCCTGCGAGATCCGGCCCTCCACCATCGAGGCGCCGAGGGTGCCGGCGTTGTAGTTGACGAAGCCCTCGTGCATGACGACGGTCCCGGGCGCGAGGTGGGCGCCGAGCCGCACGCGCGAGGCGTCGGCGATCCGCACGCCCGACGGCACGACGTAGTCGGTCATCCGCGGGAACCGGTCGAGGCCCTGGATGTCGATGCCGTCGCGCCGGAGGTGCTCGCGGCGGAGGAAGGGCGCCTGCTCGGGCGGCACGGCGCCCCGCGAGGTCCAGAGCACGATCGGCAGCACGCCGAAGATCCCGTCGAGGTTGATCGTGTTCGGCGCGACCAGGCGGTGGGACAGCAGATGGAGGCGCAGGTAGGCGTCGGGCGTCGTCGCCGGCGGCGCGTCGAGGTCGATCCGTACCGTGACCGGTCCGCGGCGCACCCGCAGCCCCTCGTCCTCGCCGGAGAGGCGGAGGAGGTCGACCGGGGCCTCGCCCGGGTCGCGGTCGCCGAGCTCCGGGCGCCGGGAACCAGGTGTCGAGGACGGTGCCGTCGGCGGCGGAGGTGGCGAGGCCGTGGCCCCAGGCGCTGCGGGAGGCGTCGGTCACCGGCCCAGGCTAGCCGGGGCGCTTCCCCGGCATCCGAGGCCGGCGGCCGGTAGCCTTCGGAGGGTGCCGGGACTGGATCTCACCGCCGACGTCGTCGAGCTCACCCGGGCGATCTGCGACATCGAGACCGTCTCGGACCACGAGGGCCCGCTCGCCGACGCGATCGAGGCCGCGGTGCGGGCGCTGCCCCACCTCGTCGTCCGCCGCTACGGCGACACGGTCGTCGCGCGCACCGAGCTCGGCCGCGACGTCCGCGTCGTGATCGCCGGGCACATCGACACCGTGCCGCTGAACGGCAACCTCCCGACGCGGATCGACTCGATCGCCGGCGAGGAGGTGCTGATCGGCCGCGGCACGGTCGACATGAAGGGCGGCGTCGCCGTGCAGCTGAAGCTCGCCGCCGAGGTCACCGAGCCCGCGGTCGACGTGACCTGGATCTGGTACGACCACGAGGAGGTCGCCGAGGCCGTCAACGGCCTCAACGTGCTGTCGCAGACGCATCCCGAGGAGCTCGCGGGGGACTTCGCGATCCTCGGCGAGCCCACCGACGCCGGGATCGAGGGCGGCTGCAACGGGAACCTGCGCGCCGAGATCCGCACCTTCGGGCGCCGGTCGCACTCCGCCCGCGGCTGGGTCGGCGTGAACGCCATCCACCGCGCCGCACCGATCCTCGACCGGCTCGCGGCCTACGAGGCCGCCACCGTCGAGGTGGACGGGCTCGCGTACCGGGAGGGGCTGAACGCGGTCGGCATCTCGGGCGGGGTGGCCGGCAACGTCATCCCGGACGAGTGCATGGTGCACGTGAACTACCGCTTCGCGCCGAGCCGGTCGCCTCGAGGAGGCGGTCGCGCACGTCCGCGAGGTCTTCGAGGGCTTCGACGTGCGGATCGTGGACCTCGCCGGCGGCGCGCGGCCCGGCCTCGACGTGCCCGTCGCGCGCGACTTCGTCGCCGCGGTCGGCGCCGTCCCGCGCCCGAAGTACGGCTGGACCGACGTCGCCCGCTTCGCCCGGTCTCGGCGTCCCGGCCGTGAACTACGGACCCGGGGACCCGCTGCTCGCGCACGCCGACGACGAGCGGGTGCCCACCGACCAGATCCGCGCCTGCGAGGCGGGCCTGCGGGCGTGGCTGACGCGGGCCTGACGACCGCGCCGGCCGCGCCCGGCCGGCGCGGACGGCGAGCAGCCTCGAGGTCGTTCCTCCGCGGGTCCTGGTCGGCCCTGCCCTGGTGGGGCCGGGCGCTCGCGGTGTTCGCCGCCTCCCGGCTCGTCACGACGCTGCTCTACCTCTGGGTCGCCACGCAGGGCACGCCCGCCTCCCGGGCCGGGGTGCGCCCCGACCTCGTGACCCTCTCGACCGCGTGGGACGGCCAGTGGTACTGGTACGTCGCCGTGCACGGCTACCCGGCGGTGCTGCCGCTCACGGCCTCCGGCGCCGTCGACACGAACCAGTGGGCCTTCCTGCCGCTCTACCCGTACCTCGTCAAGGCGCTGTCGCTCGGCGTGACCGCCGCGTGGCCGCCGGTCGCCGTGGTCGTCTCGCTCGCGGCCGGGTTCGCCGCGGCGGTGCTGCTGTCCCTGCTGCTGCGACCGCGCATCGGCGCCGCCCGGGCGGACTTCGCCGTCGCCCTGTTCGCCTTCTCGCCGCTCGCGTTCGTGCTGCAGGCCGCGTACGCGGAGTCGCTCGGCCTCGCCCTGCTGCTCGGCGCGCTCTGCCTCGTGGACCGGCATCGCTACGCCGCCGCGATCCCCGTCACGGTGGCGCTGGCGTTCACGCGCCCGGATGCGCTGCCCCTCGCCCTCGCGATCGGGCTGCACCTGCTGCTCCGGATCCGCGGGGCACGGCGCGGGGCGGGATCCGCTGCCCCGGAGCGAGCTCGTCGCCGGCGTGGTGCTGACCGCCGTCACCCTCGTCGCCGGCCTCGCCTGGACCTGGATCGCGGCCGCCGCGACCGGCGTCCCGGACGCCTACCTGCGCACCGAGTCGGCCTGGCGGGCGCTGTGGATGGGCGACTCCGCCTTCGCGCTCCTCACGCCCTGGTGGTTCGCCGCCCACTTCTGGGCGGAGCGCGCCGTCGGATCGGCGGGGGCGGACGTCGTGGCCGCGCTGCTGCTCGTGGTCGTCATCGGCGGCTTCGTCGCGCTGCTGCTCTCACCGGCCGCGCGCCGCCTCGGCGCGCTGAACCGGCTCTGGGTCGCCTCCTACGCGCTCTACCTGCTCGCGGTGTTCTTCCCGCAGTCGAGCCTCTTCCGGCTGCTGATGCCGATGGCGCCGCTCACCGGCGCGCTCGTGCCGCGCCGCACGGCCGCCCGCGCAGCGCTGCTCGTGGCGTGCACGGCCCTGCAGGGGCTCTGGCTCTGGTGCACCTACGGGCCCTTCCAGGCGTACTGGAGTGTGCCCTGATCAGGGCCTCGAGTGCCTGGCATTTGGGTGTGGCGCCCGCTGTAGGGGATAATGGGGATCGTTCTTCGGGAAGGAAGAGGTGCTCGCATGGCGGCGATGAAACCGCGAACGGGTGACGGTCCGATGGAGGCGGTCAAGGAGGGACGTCTCATCATCGTGCGTGTTCCGCTCGAAGGTGGAGGTCGCCTCGTGGTGTCGGTCAACGACGCCGAGGCCAAGGAGCTCCGCGACGCGCTGTCGAACGCGGTCGGCTGACCGTCTGATCGCTCGGCTTCGAGCCTGATCCTCCGGCCTCGTGCGTCGCGTCAGCGGCGCACGAGCTGGAGCAGGCCGTCCCCGACCGGCAGCAGCGCCGCGAGCAGGTCGGACCGGTCCCGCACCGCCTTCAGCAGATCGCGGTGCGTCACCGTCGCGCGATCCCGCCTCGCGGGGTTCGCGACCTTGCCGCCCTGCAGCGCGCGGGCGACGAGCACCGTGCCGCCGACGCGCGCGAGCCGGAGCGCCGCCTCCACGTAGGTCGGGCAGCGACTCCCAGTCCGCGTCGACGAGCACGAGGTCGTACGAGTCGTCGTTCATCCGCGGGAGCACGTCGCGTGCGTCGCCCGTGATGAACCGCACCTGCTTCGGGTGCCCGGCCTCCGCGAAGACCGTCCGCGCGACCTGATGGTGATCGAGATCGACGTCGATCGTGGTCAGCTGCGCCGTCGGCGCTCCACGCAGCAGCCAGAGACCCGAGACGCCGGCGCCCGTGCCGATCTCGACGATCGACGCAGCCGGCCGCGCCGCAGCGGCGACCGCGAGCGCGGCGCCGACCGCGGGGGAGACCGGTTCGATGCCGAACTGCGCCGACGCGTCGCGAGCGCCGAGGATCGCCTCGTCCTCGGCTGCGAAGGCGTCGGCGAACACGGCGCCGGTGGTGCTGTCGGGCATCCCCGAAAGCCTAGTGTCGGCGCCGATCCGGGTAAGCGGGCGGCGCGGAGCCGATTCGGCGCTTACAGTTCCTCCATGGGTTTCGGGTTCGAGAAGCTGCTCGTGATCGGGGTGGTCGCGCTCTTCCTCGTCGGGCCCGAGAAGCTGCCCGACTACGCCAGCCCGGCTCGCCCGCTTCGTCCGCACCGCTCGTCGCATGATCGACGACGCGAAGGACCGGGTGAAGGAGGAGATGGGGCCCGACTTCGACGAGGAGGAGTGGCGCAAGCCTCGACCCGCGGCAGTACGACCCCCGCCGCATCATCCGAGACGCGCTGCTCGAGCCCCTCGACGACGAGGCGGAGGGTACCGAGCCGCAGCCGGAGCCCGTCGAGGTCCGCAGCGAGCCGCGGCGGCCGCGCGGCCAGGCGGCGGTCTTCGACTCCGAGGCGACCTGACCCGCTAGCCGGGCCGCACCGGCAGCGAGCGCCCGGCCAGTCCTCGGGGCCGCGCGCCGACGGCCGCGGCGAGCTGCATGAGCGCGACCGCGGCCGGATCGGCAGGATCCGCCAGCACGACCGGGGTACCGGTGTCGCCGTCGCGCCGCAGCGTCGCGCTGAGCGGCACGGAGCCGAGCAGCGCGACCGGCTCGTCCGGCGTGGACAGGCGCGCCGCGACGGCCTCGCCGCCGCCGGAGCCGAAGAGGTCGAGCACCGAGCCGTCGGGCAGGACGGCGGGCGCCATCGTCTCCACGACGCCGATCACGCGCTGCCCGAGCCGCCGTGCGACGAGCCCCGAGCGCACGGCGACGTCCGCGGCGGCGGCCTGCGGGGTCGTGACGACGAGCACCTCCGCGGACGGCAGCAGCTGGCCGAGCGAGATCGCGACGTCGCCGGTGCCGGGGGGCGAGTCGACGAGCAGCACGTCGAGGTCGCCGAAGTGGACGTCGGTGAGGAACTGGTTCAGGGTGCGGTGCAGCATCGGGCCCGCGCCACGCCACCGCGCCGGTGCGGTCGTCGGGCGGGAGGAACATCCCGATCGACACGGCCTTCACGCCGTGCGCGACCGGCGGCAGGATGAGGCCGTCGAGGCTCGTGGGTGCCACGTCGGGTGCGATGCCGAGCAGCCCGGGGATCGAGAAGCCGTGCACGTCGGCGTCGACGACCCCGACCGAGCGGCCGGCGGCGGCGAGCGCCACGGCGAGGTTCGCGGTGACCGTCGACTTGCCGACGCCACCCTTGCCGGAGGTCACCGCGATCACGCGGGTCAGCGAGTCCGGACCGAACGGGTTCGCGCGCACGCCGCGGAGCCGCTCGACGAGCGCCGCCCGGCGGCCCGGCGCCATCACCCCGAGGGCGAGCTCGACCCGGTCGATGCCGGGCACGGCGAGGGCCGCGGCCGTCGCGTCCGCCTCGATCCTGTCCGCGGCCGGGCAGCCGGTGATGGTGAGGCTGAGCGCGATCCGCGCGGTGCCGCCGTCGACCTCCACGCCGTCCACCATGTCGAGGTCGGCGATCGGGCGGCGGATCTCCGGATCCCGCACCCGGCCGACCGACTCGCGGACCGCGTCCGCCAGGGCCGTCATGAGCCGGACGCCGTGCCCGCCGACCGGTCCGCCTCGCGCTTGTCGAGCTCCTCGAGCAGCCCGCGCAGCTCCGTCCGGACGAAGTCCTTCGACGCCATGTCGCGCACGAGCAGCCGCAGCGCGACGATCTCGCGGGCGAGGTACTCGGTGTCGTCGAGGTTCCGCTGGGCCTGCTGCCGGTCCTGCTCCGTCTGGACCCGGTCGCGGTCGTCCTGCCGGTTCTGCGCGAGCAGGATCAGGGGCGCGGCGTAGGACGCCTGCAGGGACAGGATCAGCGTCATCACCGCGAAGCCGTTGCCAACGGGATCGAACTGCGCCGACTTCGGAGCGAGCGCGTTCCAGAACAGCCAGAGCGACGACGAACACGGTCAGGCCGATCAGGAACCCCGAGGTGCCCATCGCGCGGGCGAAGCCTTCGGAGAACCGGCCCATGATGTCGCGGCTCGTGCGGGACTGGCGGCGTCGGCCGAGGCCCTTCGGCTCCTCGAGCGGGTCGATCTGCCGCCGCTGCTGGCGGCTACCCGGCGCGGCCACGGGAGATCCTCCTGCGGGCGGGTCACGATGGCGGCCGTGTCCGTCGACGGCCGGCGCAGCGGCGGCCGCGGCGAGTCGGGCGGCGTCGCCGGTCCGCCAGTCGTCGGGCAGCAGGCGGTCGAGCACGTCGTCCACGGTGACCACGCCGACGAGTCGGTGGTTCGCGTCGACGACGGGCACCTGCACGAGGTTGTAGGACGCGAGGATCCGCGACACCTCGGCCGCCGACGTGTCGGCGCGCACCGGCTCGGTCGACGTGTCGAGCAGGGTGCCCATCCGCTCGTGCGGCGGGTAGCGGAGCATCCGCTGGAAGTGCACGATGCCGAGGAAGCGGCCGGTCGGCGGCTCGTACGGCGGCAGCGTGATGCAGATCGCCGCGCCGAGCGCGGGGCGAGCTCGTGCCGGCGGATGAGCGCGAGGCCCTCCGCGACCGTCGCGTCCGACGACAGGATGATCGGGTCGGTCGTCATCAGGCCGCCCGCGGTGTCCGGCTCGTACCGCAGCAGCATGCGCACGTCGTCGGCCTCGTCGGGCTCCATGAGGTCGAGGAGCGTCTCGCTGCGCTCGTCGGGCAGCGTCGCGATGAGGTCGGCGGCGTCGTCGGGCTGCATCGCCTCGAGCACGTCGGCCGCGCGGTCGTCGCCGAGCCCCGCGAGGATGCGGACGCCGGAGGACTCCGGCATCTCCTCCAGCACGTCGGCGAGGCGCTCGTCGGGCAGCTCGGCGACGACCTCGTGCATCCGCTGCTCGGGCAGGTCGAGCAGCGTGGAGGCGAGGTCGGCGGCCTGCAGGTCGGCGTAGCTCTGGATGAGCTGCGCCGCGGACTGGCCCTGGCCGCTCCGGACGCGCTCGCGCACGTCCGCCCACCTCACGAACATCGTCGCGCCCTTGGCGAAGGGGGAGGGGCTCGTCTTCGGGCGGCGCACGAAGACCTGCGCGACCTCCCACTCGCCGGGGCCGACCTCCTCGATCGCGACGTCCTCGATGGTGGCGTCACCGGATCCGTCGGTCAGCTCCACGCGCCGGCCGAGCATCTCGGCGAGGATGCGGGTCTCGCTGGCGCGCTGCTCGAACCGGCGCACGCTGATCAGCCCGGTCGTGATGACCTGCCCGGATCCGATCGAGACGATGCGGCCGATCGAGAGGAACACGCGGCGACGGCCGGGGATCTCCACGACCATCCCGACGACGCGGGGCGGATCGGCGCGGCGGTAGACCACGACCACGTCGCGCACCCGGCCCAGCCGGTCGCCTTGACGGTCGAAGACGGCGCACCCGGCCAAGCCGGGCCACGAAGATGCGCGTCGTGCTCACAGGGCCAAGGCTAGTCAAAGGGGGCGCTTCGACCCGCCAAGGCGGCCGATGGGATACTCCCCGGGTGACCAGCACGCAGGGCCCGTTCGGCGCCTCCCGCCAGATGTCGTTCCCGAAGCCGCCGACCGGTGACGTGATCGCCACCTACGACACCTACGAAGGCGCGCAGCAGGCCGTCGACGCGCTCGCGCACGCCGATTTCCCGGTCCGGGCGGCCTCGATCGTCGGCAACGACATGAAGAGCGTCGAGCGCGTGACCGGCCGGCTCTCCTGGGGCCGGGCCGCCGGCGCCGGCGCCGCATCGGGGCTCTGGCTCGGGCTCTTCCTCGGCGTCGTCACCCTGATCTTCTCGACCCAGTCCAATCCCGGCGTCGGCTACCTCTTCGGCGCGGTGCTGCTCGGCGCCGCGTTCGGGATCCTGTTCGGGATCATCAGCTACGCGGTCACCCGCAACCGGCGCGACTTCAGCTCGGTGATGCAGGTCGTGGCGTCCACCTACTCGCTCGTCGTCGACCCCGAGGTCGCGAACCGGGCACGCAACATCCTCGGCGTCGGGCTCGGCGGCACCGCGGTCACCCCGGTCGCCCCGGTGGACGACGGCCTCGAGGAGCCGCCGACGGGCCCGGTCGCCGGCGCCTGATGGAGCACGACGGCAGGACGATCTCACGACAGCAGGACGAGAACGGCCGTTTCGTCCTGCTGAAGTGAGATCGTCCTGCTCTCGTGCTTCCGGGTCAGGCCCTCGCGCGCTCCGCGAGCCAGGCCTCGACCTCGTCCGCGGTGCGCGGGATGGCCGCCGAGAGGTTCTCGTAGCCGTCGGCGGTGACGAGCACGTCGTCCTCGATCCGGACGCCGATGCCCCGGAACTCCTCCGGCACCGTGAGGTCGTCGGGCTGGAAGTAGAGGCCCGGCTCGATCGTGAAGACCATGCCGGCCTCGACGACGCCGTCGATGTAGAGCTCCTTGCGGGCCTGCGCGCAGTCGTGCACGTCGAGCCCGAGGTGGTGGCTCGTCCCGTGCACCATGTAGCGGCGGTGCGCCTGGCCCTCGAGCCCCTCCATCACGGACGGATCGATCTTCGGCAGGCCCCATCCGCGCACCTTCTCCGCGATGACCGCCATCGCGGCCTCGTGCACGTCGCGGAACACGATGCCGGGCTTCACGATCGCGAACGCTGCGTCGGCGGCCTCGCGGACCGCCTCGTAGATCTCGCGCTGCACCGGCGTGAAGCGGCCGTTCACGGGGAAGGTGCGGGTGATGTCCGCGGTGTAGAGGCTCGGCATCTCGACGCCCGCATCCATCAGCACGAGGTCGCCCGGCACGACCGGGCCGTCGTTGCGGGTCCAGTGCAGGATGCAGGCGTGCGGGCCCGCGGCGGCGATCGTGTCGTAGCCGAGCTCGTTGCCCTCGGAGCGGGCGCGGGTGAAGAAGACCCCTTCGAGCACCCGCTCGCCGCGCTCGTGCTCGACGATGCGGGGGAGCGCTGCGAGCACGTCGTCGAAGCCCTGCTTCGTCGCGGCGACGGCGGCGCGCATCTCCGCGACCTCCTCGTCGTCCTTCACGAGCCGCGCCTCCGACAGGTCGCGCTCGAGGTCGGCGTCGGCGAGGGTCACGTCGGCCTCGCCCGCGGTGAAGCCCGCGAGCGGCTTCGTCGCGAGGCCGAGCTCCGCGCCGACCTCGTCGACGGTGGGCCGCGCCCCGACCCAGAACTCGCCGATCGCCGCGTTCGCGTAGAACTCGTCGGTGTCGCGTCCCGCGGCGGGCGGGAAGTAGAGCGTGACGTCGTGGCCGTCGTCGGTGGGCTCGAAGACGAGGACGGCGCCCGCGACCGTGTCGGCGCCCCAGGCGGTGAGCCAGGAGAACGCGGAGTGCGCGCGGTACGGGTAGTCGGTGTCGTTCGAGCGCACCTTGGGGTCGCCGGCTGCGATCACGAGCCGCTGCCCGGCGTGCCGCGACGAGAGCGCCGCGCGCCGCTCGGCCGCGGCCGCGGCGAGGGGCCGCAGCGGCGGCAGGGTCCGGGGCCGTTCGGCCCATCCTGATCCGATGTAGTCGGTGAACGCGCGCGACTTGGGGATCGCGGTGCGCTCGACCGGCTGCTCGACGTCGCGGTTCTCTGCGGTGTGCACCTGCTGGTCGTTCGACATGCTCCGATCCTCCCACCGTCGACCCGGGGCGCGCCCGGGACCGTCCGTGGGCGCTGCTCCCGAGGCGCCGGGAGGGCCGGGGCCGCGCGGCTAGGCTCGGCTCCGTGCAGGCGCGCGGGGGCATCGATCTGCACACCCACTCCCGCATCTCCGACGGCACGGAGCCGCCGGCCGACGTCGTCGCCGCGGCCGTGACCGCCGGGCTGTCCGCGATCGCGCTGACCGATCACGACACGACGGCGGGCTGGGCGGAGGCGCGCGCCGCCGCCGAGGCGACGGGCCTCGGCCTGCTGCCGGGCGTCGAGCTCTCGACGCGCCTCGAGTGGCGCAGCGTGCACGTGCTCGGCTACCTGATCGATCCCGAGCATCCGGCCCTCGTCGCCGAGACCGCGCGGATCCGGGACGCGCGCCGTTCCCGCGCCCGCCGGATCGTCGAGCGGATCGGCGCGGACTACCCGGTCGCCTGGTCCGACGTGCTCGCCCAGACCTCGCCGGGCTCGACGGTAGGCCGGCCGCACATCGCCGACGCCCTCGTCGCCCTCGGCATCGAGCCGGACCGCAGCGCCGCGTTCGCGGGCATCCTGCATCCGCGGCAGGGCTACGTGGAGCCGCACTACGCGCCCACGCCGCAGGACGGCGTGCGGCTGATCCGCGCGGCGGGCGGCGTGCCGGTGCTCGCGCATCCGGGAGCCGCGGGCCGCGATCGCGTGCTCGGGGAGTCGGTCGTCGGCGAGCTCGTCGACGCCGGCCTGTTCGGCCTCGAGCTGTACCACCGCGAGAACACCCCCGATGGGCGGGAGCGTGTCGCGGAGCTCGCCGAGCGGTTCGACCTCGCCGTCACGGGCTCGAGCGACTACCACGGCAGCGGCAAGCCGAACCGGATCGGCGAGAACACCACCGCTCCCGAGGTCGTCGCGCGCATCGTCGCCGAGGCGACGGGATCCGCACCGGTCCAGCCGGTGCCCTGACCGCGGTCTCAGTCGAGGCCGAGCCACCGCCGCACCGGGCCGAGGCCCTCCATGAGCACGTGCGGGCGCAGCTCGGCGGGACGCGCCTCCCAGGTGGCGCGATCGAGGCGGTAGTGGCGCAGCACGGTCGGCACGCCCTCGCGGTCCTCCTTCGCCTCACCGTCGGCGACGTAGCCGAACTTCCGGCTCACGGTCGACGAGGCGACGTTGTCGGACCAGGCGCGCGTGGTGACCCGGGCGGCGCCGAGGCCCTCGAACGCGAAGGTGAGCACCGCGATCCGCAGCAGCGTGCCGATCCCGCGGCCCTGCCACTGCAGGCCGAGCCACGACGTGCTCTCGGCCGACCGCTCCGCGGGGAAGCCGTTCGCCTCGAGCGCCTGCACCCCGATCAGCGTGTGGTCGAGCCGCGCCGCGAACTCGAGCGACCACGCGTCGGGGGAGAGCGTCGTGCGCAGCGCGGAGTGGTGCCGGTACACGTTCCGGGCCACCTCCACGTCGCTGCCGCGCGACCACGGGGTCGTGAACGGCAGCGCGTTGCCGTGGATCCCGGATGCGGCGAGCCGCCCCAGGTCGAGCGCTGTGCGGTCGTCCACGGCCGAGAGCTCGACGTCGGAGACGGAGATCCGCAGTCCGAGCAGCGGCCAGATGTCGACGTCGGTGAGGGTCGGCATCGGGAAAGACTATCGGCGCGGTGCGGCTCAGGCCGACGGCGCGGCCGGGCGCGGCCCGCGGCGGCGACGCCGGCGCTGCCGGCTGTCGGCCCCGTCGTGCGTGCCGGAGCCGGGCACGTGCTCGCTGTGCGCCGTCTCGCCGTGCCCTGTCTCACCGTGCGCGGTCTCGCGGTGCTCGTGCTGCCGCTCACGGCCGTGCGCCGACTCGGAACCACCGGTGCGGGTCCGGCTGCGCGTCCGGGAGCCCGTCCCGTCCGAGCCCGCCGCGGGTGCGGCGCTCACCGCGCGGGGAGGGGCGCCCTGGGACTTCACGCGACCCTTCGTGCCCTCGGGGATGTCGAGCTCCGCGTAGAGGTGCGGCGACGACGAGTACGTCTCCACCGGCTCCGGCTTGCCGAACTCGAGGGCACGGTCGATGAGCGCCCACTTGTGCAGGTCGTCCCAGTCGACGAACGTGACCGCGATGCCGGTCTTGCCGGCGCGGCCGGTGCGGCCCACGCGGTGCAGGTAGGCGTCGCCGTCCTCGGGCAGCGTGTGGTTGATCACGTGGGTGACGTCGTCCACGTCGATGCCGCGGGCGGCCACGTCCGTGGCGATCAGCACGTCCTTCTTCCCGGCGCGGAACGCGTTCATCGCGCGCTCGCGCTGCTCCTGGCTGAGGTCGCCGTGCACCGCGGCCGCATTGAAGCCGCGGTCGTTCAGCTCCTCGACCAGCCGGGCCGCCGCGCGCTTCGTGCGGGTGAAGATCAGGGTCTTGCCGCGCCCCTCCGCCTGCAGGATGCGGGCGATGACCTCGTCCTTGTCGAGGGAGTGCGCGCGGTAGACGACGTGCTTGATGTTCGCCTGCGTGAGGCCCTCGTCGGGATCCGTCGCGCGGATGTGCACGGGCCGGCTCATGAAGCGCCGGGCCAGCGCGACGATCGGGCCGGGCATCGTGGCCGAGAACAGCATCGTGTGCCGGCCGGCCGGCGTCTGCGCGAAGAGCTTCTCGATGTCGGGCAGGAAGCCGAGGTCGAGCATCTTGTCGGCCTCGTCGAGCACCATCTCGCGGACGTCGGCGAAGCTGATGAGGCGCTGCCCGGCGAGGTCGAGCAGACGGCCGGGCGTGCCGACGATGATCTGCGCGCCCGCCTTCAGCTGCTCGATCTGGCCCTCGTACGCCTTGCCGCCGTAGATCGCGGCGACGGTCGTCGGCCGGTTCGAGGTGGCCATCTCGAGGTCCTCGGCGACCTGGACGCACAGCTCGCGCGTCGGCACGACGACGAGCACCTTGACGCCGGGCTCGGGGTCGTGGCCGAGGCGCTGGATGATCGGGAGGCCGAAGCCGAGGGTCTTGCCCGTTCCGGTCTTGGCCTGGCCGATGATGTCCTGCCCGGAGAGTCCGAGGGGGATGGTCTGGGCCTGGATGGGGAAGGGCTCGACGATGCCGCGAGCGGCGAGGGCGTCGACCAGGTCCTGGTCGATGCCGAGTTCTGCGAAGGTCAAGAGGATGTGCCTGTCGGTCGGGTGCTGGTGATCAGCGGCGAGACGCGGCCACTGCGGCCGCGAGGGTTTCGCGCCGATGTGACTGCCCGGACCGGCGCGGTGGCACCGCTCCACGGCGGCACCGGCTCCAGTGTACCGGCTGCCAATATGCTGAGGCGGTGATCCAGCAGGGACGAGGACGTCCGCGTCCCCAGTCCCTCCGCGGGCGCCGGCGGCCCCAGCGCGTCGAGCGCGTGCCGCTCGGCGACCTGCGCCCGGATCCGGTCGCGCTGCTCGCCCGCACCGCCTACCTCGAGCTCACCCTCTTCGAGGCGGCGTCGACGGTCGCGGCGCGCGCCTCCGACCTCGCCGACCGCGAGACGGTCACGCGGGTCGCGTCCGCGATCCTCGCCCAGCACACCGCCCTCGTCGACCTGCTCGCCGAGCAGGGGCAGGTCGCCGCGGAGGCGATGCAGCCGTACGTCGCCGAGGTCGACCGCTACTGGCGCCGCTTCGGCGAGACCGGCTGGCACGAGTCCGTGCTCACGCTGCACCTCGCGACCGGCCTGCTGAACGACTTCTTCGCCCAGCTCGGCGGCGGCCTGCCGCGCCCGCTCGCCGATCGGTACTGCGCCGTGCTCACCGCCGACATCGGTCAGGAGGCGCTGGTCGGCGTGCTCTCGGCGGCCGTCGCGGCCGACCGGCGGATGACCTCCCGCCTCGCGCTCTGGGGTCGGCGCATCGTCGGCGACACCCTGCTGGCGGCCCGCGCGGCGCTCGACGCCGTGCGCGACCCCGACGGGCCGCCCGACGGAGACGGAGGAGCGGCGCATCGAGCCGGTCCTGAACGACCTGATCGCCGCCCACACACGACGGATGGACCGCCTCGGCCTCACCGCCTGACCCTCCCGGGAACAGCCGGAGCACAGCATACGTTGACACGTCACGGATCTGCTCCGACGGGGCGGCCGAGGGAGGATGCGATGACCGGCGAGACGAGCGCGGTGCGCTTCGGGATCGACACGTTCGGCGACGTGACAAGGGGTGCCGGACGGCGCGCCGACGCCGCAGGCGCAGGTCATCCGCGACGTGGTCGAGGAGGCCGTGCTCGCCGATCAGGTCGGCCTCGACGCCGTCGGGATCGGGGAGCACCACCGCGGCGACTTCGCCGTGAGCGCGCCCGACCTGCTGCTCGCCGCGATCGCCGGCCGCACGAGCGCGCATCTCGCTCGGCTCCGCGGTCACGGTGCTGAGCTCCGACGACCCCGTGCGCGTGTTCCAGCGGTTCGCGACGCTCGACGCCATCTCCGGCGGCCGCGCCGAGATCACGCTCGGCCGCGGCTCGTTCACCGAGTCGTTCCCGCTGTTCGGCTACGACCTCTCCCAGTACGAGACGCTCTTCACGGAGAAGCTCGACCTCTTCGCCCACCTGCGCAGCCGAGCAGCCCGTCACGTGGTCCGGCACCGTCCGGTCCGGGCTGACCGACCAGGAGGTCTTCCCGCACACCGAGTCCGGCGCGCTGCCGACCTGGATCGGCGTCGGCGGCAGCCCCGAGTCCGTCGTCCGCGCCGCGCGCTACGGCCTGCCGATGATGCTCGCGATCATCGGCGGCGCACCCGACCGCTTCCAGCCCTACGTCGAGCTCTACCGCCGCGCGCTCACGCAGCTCGAGCTGCCGTCCCTGCCGGTGGGCGTGCACTCGCCCGGCCACGTCGGCGCGACCGACGAGGAGGCGCGAGCGGAGTTCTTCGAGGACTACAAGGCGATGCGCGACCGCATCGGCCGCGACCGCGGCTGGCCGTCGATGAGCCGCCACGAGTTCGAGACCGAGGTGGAGCACGGCTCGCTCTACGTCGGATCGCCGGAGACCGTCGCGCAGAAGATCGCCGCGACCATCCGGACGCTCGGCGTGCAGCGCTTCGACCTCAAGTACAGCGCCGGCCCGCTGCCGCACGACGTGATGATGCGCGGCATCGAGCGCTACGGCACCCGGGTGGTGCCGCGGGTGCGCGAGCTGCTCGCGGAGGAGCCCGCGCTGGAGCCGACGACCGCCGGCTGACCCGCCCGCGCCCCGAGCGCTTTCCCCACCGGCTTCGCCGCCAGGCGGCTTCGCCGCGCGTCGGAACCGGCCGGCGTGGGCCCAGCAGGACATTCTCCCTTCGGCAGGACGAGATCGCCGGTTTCGTCCTGCCGAAGTGAGATCGTCCTGCTGAAGTGCTTCCGGATGAGATCCGGACGAGGTCCGACCGGGTCAGGCCGGGTGGCCGGCTGGCCGGCCAGCTCCTCGAAGCGGCGCTCGTCGTCCGCCGCACGGGACTCGGCCGATCAGGATGCCGGCGGCCGCGACCGACAGCAGGATCGCGGCGACGTCGCGACCCAGATCCAGCCGCCGTCCCAGCGCAGCCGCGCCCAGGTCAGGGCCACCCAGACGACGGCGCCCGCCGCGCCGCCGATGGCGGGCAGCAGCAGGCCGCCGAGCAGCCCCCGGTTCGGCAGGACCACGCGGCCGACGAGGCCGGCGATCAGGCCGATGAGGACGACGAAGAGCAGCTCCACGTCAGGCGACGAAGCCGACGCGGCGCGTCTTCTCGCTCCCGACCTCGACGTAGGCGAGCGAGGCGACCGGGACGATGTAGAGCCGGCCGTTCTCGTCGGTGAGCGTCAGATGGGTCGCCTTCTTCTCGATCGCGTCCGCCACCTTCTTCTGCACGTCCGCGGGTGCCTCGGCGCTCTCGAAGCCGAGCTCGCGCGGTGAGTTCTGGATGCCGATGCGGATCTCCATGGGGGATCCCCTCCCGTTCGTCGCTGCCCGCGGCACCTGCCGCGCGGCGCATCAAGTATCGCCCGCATCGCGGTGTCGGTCCGCCCCTCTACCGTGCTCGCGATGCGACCCACCGACCTCGACCTCTCCCAGCGGGCGGTGCTCGACGTGCCCGTGGGCGTCAGCGCCGTCGTGCTCGGCGCGCCGGGCACCGGCAAGACCCGCACCGCGGTCGAGCTGATCGCCCACCGCGTGCTCGAGCAGGACCTCGAGCCGAACGAGGTGCTGCTGCTCGCGCCCCGGCGCACCCAGGCCGCGCGCCTCCGCGACCGGCTCGTCGTGCGGCTCGGGGTCCCCGTCGACGGGCCGCCGGCGCGCACCGCGGCGTCGCTCGCGTTCGACATCGCCCGCCGCGCGGCGATCGCCGAGGGCCGGCCGCAGCCCGTGCTGCTCGCAGGCGGCGAGCAGGACGCCCTCATCGCTCAGCTGCTCGACGAGTCGGCGGTGCGCTGGCCCGAGCGCCTCGGCCCCGACGTGCGGGCCCTCACCGCGTTCCGCGGCGAGCTGCGCGACCTCTACGCCCGGGCGGTCGAGCACGGCGTGGACCCGGCGGGGCTCGAGCGGCTCGGCGCGCAGCACGACCGACCCGCCTGGGTCGCCGCCGCGCGCTTCTGGGACGAGTACTACGACGTGCTCACCGCCGTGCAGCCCGACGCGTTCGACTCGGCCGAGCTCGCGGCCCTCGCCGCGGCCGCCGTCGCCCGCGGCACGGCAGGCGAGGTCGCCGACCGGCTGCGGCTCGTCGTCGTGGACGACCTGCAGGACGCGGGGGAGTCGACCGTGGCGCTGCTGTCGGCGCTGGCCGAGCGGAACACGGCGATCATCGCCTTCGGCGATCCCGACGTCGCGGCGGACACCTTCCGCGGCGGCGAGCCCGACCTGCTCGGCCGCTTCGAGTCCCGGCTCGGGATCGCCTCCGCGGTGCGGCTCGAGCTCGACACGGTGCATCGCCATCCGGCGGTCGTACGGCGCTTCGTCACGACGGTCACCGCGCGGATCGGCACGGCGCTCGCGGGCCGGCAGCGGGACGCGAAGGCGGCCGCCGAGGGCGGGCTGCCCGTCACCGCCATCGAGGCGGGCAGCGCAGGCGAGCTCGCGCTGGCGATCGCCCACCGGCTGCGCGAGCGCCATCTCGAGCGGGGCGTGGCCTTCGCCGACCAGGCCGTCGTGGTCCGGTCCGGCGCGCAGGCGGAGCCGCTCGCCCGGGCCCTCGAGGCCGCCGGGCGTGCCGGCCGTCACCGCGACGACCGGGGTGCCGGTCTCGACGGAGCGCGCCGCCAGGGCGCTGCTCGAGGTGGTCGCGACGGCGCTCGGCGTCGCGCCGCTCACGCCCGGAGACGGCGGTCGACCTGCTCTCGGGGCCGTTCGGCGGCATGGACCGGCTCACGCTCCGGCGCCTGCGGCTCGCGCTCCGCGTCGAGGAGCTCGCGGGCGACGGCACCCGCAGCGCCGGGGAGCTGCTCGTCGACGCGCTCGAGCGTCCCGGGCGGCTGGTGACCATCGAGGCGGCCTTCGCGCGCCGCGCCGCCCGGTTCGCGGAGACCCTCGAGGCGGTCCGCGTCGCCGCTGCGGCCGGGGGCTCGGCGGAGGAGCTGCTCTGGCTCGTCTGGGAGCGCAGCGGCCTCGCCACGAGCTGGCGGGAGCGCGCGCTCGTCCGGCGGCACCGGTGCAGCCGAGGCCAACCGGGACCTCGACGGCGTCGTCGCGCTCTTCACGGCGGCCGCCCGCGCCGCCGAGCGCGCCCCGACCGATCCCGCATCCGTCTTCGTCACGGCCCAGCTGTCCGCCGAGGTGCCCGACGACACCCTCGCCCCCCGCGGCATCCGGGACGGCGTGCTCGTCACGACGCCGGTCGGCGTCGCCGGGCTCGAGTTCGACACCGTCGTGCTCGCCGGGCTGCAGGACGGCGTGTGGCCGAACCTCAAGCCGCGCGGCTCCCTGCTCGGGGTCGGCGACCTCGTCCACGTGCTCACCGCGGGCGCCGCGCCCGCAGGTCCGGCCGACGAGCGCCGCGCCGCCCTCTCCGACGAGCTGCGGCTCGTGGCGCTCGCCGCGTCCCGCACCCGCGACGTGCTCGTGCTCGCGGCCGTCGCGAACGAGGAGGAGGCGCCGAGCGTGCTGCTCACCCTCGCCGACGAGCACACCGTCGCGCGCTCGTCCGACGCCGTGCCGAACGCGCTGCGCCCGCTCGTCGGTGCGCTCCGCCGCATCCGCCGTCACCGGCGCGCCGCCAGCAGCGGCAGGAGGCGGCCGCCGCCCTCGCCCGGCTCGCCCGCGACGGCGTGCCCGGCGCCGCGCCCGAGCACTGGCACGGGCTCGCCGCGCCGTCCACCGACGCCCCGCTCGAGCCCGACCCCGCCGCGCCGGTGCGGGTGTCGCCGTCGAAGCTCGAGCAGTTCGAGCGCTCCCCGGTCGACTGGTTCGTCGACCGGGTCGCCGGCGGGGAGCCGCTGCTCGCGGGCGCGATCGGCACGATGCTGCACCGCATCCTCGAGGAGGGCGGCGACGCCGACGAGGCGGCGCTGCTCGCCGCGCTCGAGGGTCGGTGGCACGAGCTCGACTTCGAGGCCGACTGGATCGGCGCGAAGGAGCGCCGGCTGGCCGAGCGGATGATCCGTGCGATCGCCCGCTACCTCGCCGACCGCCGCGCCGACGGCACGCGCCTCGTCGGCGGCGAGACCGCGTTCGCCTTCGAGCACGGGCGGGCGCAGGTGCGCGGCACCATCGACCGGGTCGAGCTCGACCCGCAGGGCAGGCTGCGCGTCGTCGACCTGAAGACCGGGTCCACCAAGGTGCCGAAGGCCGACGCCGTGACCCACGCGCAGCTCGGCGTCTACCAGCTGGCGGTCCTCGAGGGCGTCGTGCCCGACGTCGAGCCGGGCACCGCGAGGTCGGGTGCGAGCCTGCTCTACGTACGCGAGAAGACGCAGCGCGGCTACGCGCTGGTGGAGCAGCCCGCGCTCACCGAGGAGGCGGCCGACGAGATGCGCGCCCGCCTCGCGGCGGCGGCCGAGGGCATGGCGGCGGCGCGATTCGAGGGGCTCGTGGAGCCCGAGGTGCGGCACGGCGGCTCGTCCTTCCGGGCGATGCTCGCCCGGATCCCGGAGGTCTGCGGTGATTGAAGGACCGGTGATCGAAGGACCGGCGACTGATCGAACGGGTCGAGGCCGGAGCGGCTGAGCGCGGCGGAGATCGCGCGGCGGCTGGACATGTTCCCGCCGACGCCGCAGCAGGCGGCGGTGATCGAGGCGCCGCTGGCACCGGCGCTCGTCGTCGCGGGCGCCGGCAGCGGCAAGACCGAGACGATGGCGCTGCGGGTGCTCTACCTGCTCGCGAACGGCCTCGTCGAAGCGCCGCAGATCCTCGGCCTCACCTTCACCCGCAAGGCGGCGTCCGAGCTCGGGGAGCGCATCCGCAAGCACATCGGCCGGCTCTCGCCACGTCGGGCTCGCCGGGGACTACGACCCCTTCGACCCGCCGACCGTCTCCACCTACAACGCGTTCGCCAACGGGATCTACCGGGATCACGCGCCGCTGATCGGGCGGGAGTCCGGCGGCGTGGTGCTCGGCGAGGCGTCCGCATGGCAGCTCGCCCGGCGGGTGGTGCTCGAGTCGAGCGACGGGGCGCTGGCGGACCTCGACCTCGGCGTCGACCGCATCACCGAGCTCGTGCTCGACACCGCCAACGGCCTCGGGGAGCACGCGGCCGACCCCGAGGCGGTGCGGGCGATGGCGCTCGCAGTACGGCGCCGCCCTCGACGCGCTGCCGGCCGGTACGCCGGCCTACAAGGCGGAGTTCGACTCGTGCCGCCGACCGGCGGCGACCCTGCCGCTGCTGCTGTCGCTCGTGGAGACGTTCCGGGAGCGCAAGCGGGCCTCCGGCGCGGTGCAGTACTCCGACCAGGTCTCCCTCGCCCTCGAGATCGTCGCCGCGTCCGACGAGCTCGTCGCCGACTTCCGCGACCGGTACCGGGTCGTGCTGCTCGACGAGTACCAGGACACCTCGGTCGTGCAGACCCGCATGCTCGCCCGCCTGTTCGCCGGCGGCGCCGTGATGGCGGTCGGCGACCCGCACCAGTCGATCTACGGCTGGCGCGGCGCGTCGGCGGCGAACCTCGAGGGCTTCGCCCGCGACTTCGGCGGCGGCACGCCGGTGCGGTCCTTCGCGCTCAGCACGAGCTGCGCAACGGCACCGCGGTGCTCGATGCAGCGAACACGATCGCCGCCCCGCTCGCCGCGGCGTCCCGGATCGAGGTGCCGCAGCTGGGGCCGTCGCCGACCGCGAGCGGGTACGGGGTGGACTCCGTCTTCGCCGAGACGCTCGACGAGGAGGCGGACGCCGTCGCCGCGTGGTTCGCCGCCCGCCTCGAGGACGCCCGCACCCCGCCGTCCGCCGCCATGCTGCTCCGCGCCCGGCGCACCCTGCCGGCCTTCCTCGCCGCGCTGCGGCGCCACGGGGTGCCGCTACCACGTGCTCGGCGTCGGCGGCCTGCTGCAGGAGCCCGAGGTCGCGGACCTCGTCAGCGCGCTCCGCGTCGTGCACGACGCCGGCGCCGGTGCGGAGCTCGTCCGCCTGCTCGCCGGCGCGACCTGGCGCATCGGCCCCGCCGACCTCGCCGGGCTGCAGCGGCTCGCCCGGTGGCTCGAGCAGCGGGACTTCGCCCAGCAGCGCCTCGGCGCCGAGGTGGCCGAGCTGCTCGGCCGGTCCGTCGCCGAGGGGGAGAGCGCCTCCCTCGTCGACGCCCTCGACTTCCTCGCGCACCACCAGGGCCACGGCATGGACGCCGCGTTCAGCCCCGACGGCCTCGACCGGCTGCGCCGCGCCGGGCGCACCTTCGCCGAGCTGCGCATCCGCGGCGGGCGGCGACCTCGGCGACTTCGTGCACCTCGTCATCGAGGCGCTCGACCTCGACATCGAGGTGCTCGCCAACGAGGGCCGGCCCGGGCTCTCCTCGCTGCACGCGTTCGACGAGGCCCTCGCCGGGTACCTGCAGGTCGCCGAGGGCGCCACGCTCGGCGGGTTCCTCGGCTGGCTCGCCGCCGCCGAGCAGAAGGAGGACCTCTCGCCGCGCAGCGACCCGCCCGAGGCGGGCACCGTGCAGGTGCTGACCGTCCACGGCTCGAAGGGGCTCGAGTGGGACCTCGTCGCGGTGCCGCGGATGGTCGCCGACGAGCTGCCGTCGAAGCCGAAGAGCACCAGCGGCTGGCTCGCGCCCGGCGTGCTGCCGTGGGAGTTCCGCGGCGACGCCGCCGAGCTGCCCGTCTTCCCCTGGCGTCGCTGACCGACCGCGCCGAGCTGAAGGCCGAGCTCGGCGACCTACAAGGGCGCGGTCGCCGCGTCGCTGCTCGCCGAGGAGCGCCGGCTCGCCTACGTCGCCGTCACCCGCGCCCGGCACCGGCTGCTGCTGACCGGCTCGTTCTGGGCGACCCAGAAGACGCCGCGGTCGCCCTCCTGCTTCCTCCTCGAGCTCGCCGAGGCCGGCGTGATCGCGGCGCCGCCCGGCGGCGCCGCGGTCGGCGGAACGCCGGAGGGCGCACCGGCCGAGCGGTTCCTCTGGCCGGCGGATCCGCTCGGCTCCCGCCGTGCCGCGGTCGAGGCCGCGGCCGGCGGCCGTCCGCGCCGCCGACCCCGACGACGCCGGCCGCTGGCTCGTCCCCGTCGACGCCCTGCTCGCCGAGCGCGCCGAGCTGCTCGCCGGCGGCGGCCCGGTCCCGCTGCCCGACCGCATCCCCGCGTCCCGGTTCAAGGACTTCGTCGACGACCCCGACGCCGTGCTCGCGGCGCTGCGACGGCCGATGCCGGAGCGGCCGTACCGCGCCACGCGGCTCGGCACGCTCTTCCACGCCTGGGTCGAGGAGCGCGCCCGGCTCGCGCCGTCGACCGAGCTCGTCGACGCGCTGCTCGACGAGCGGGACGGCGATCCCGAGGCGGGCGACGAGGTGCAGGGGCTCGCCGCGCTGCAGGACCGCTTCCTCGCGAGCCCGTGGGGACGACTCGAGCCGCGTCGAGGTCGAGACCGAGATCCAGGTGCCGTTCGAGGGCCGGGTGCTCGTCTGCAAGATCGACGCGGTGTACCGGCGGGAGGGCCGCATCGAGATCGTCGACTGGAAGACCGGGGCCCCGCCGTCGTCGCGCGGCCGACCTCGAGCTGAAGCAGTTCCAGCTCGCGCTCTACCGGTTCGCGTACGCCGAGCGGGAGGGCATCGACCCGGCGCACATCGACGCGGTCTTCTACTACGTCGCGCACGACCGCATCGTGCGGCCCGAGCGGCTCTACTCCGCGGACGAGCTCCGCGCCCGCTGGGCGACCGTCGCCGGCAGGGGCACCGGGCCGGTCCTCGCGAGCATCATCGACCGCTGATCGTCGAGCATCCGCTCGACCTCGTCGAGCGTGAGCACGGGCATCGGCTCCGGTCCGAGGGAGCCGGCCGTGTCGGCCTCCACGCCCCGGGCGAGCCCGGCGAGCATGCCGAGGGCGTCCGTCACGATCTCCTGCTGCCCGGTCGTCGCGGCCGTGCAGCAGCCAGCGGGCGAGCTCGAGCTCGGCGTGGAGCATCGCGCGCTGCCGGAGCGACGGGTCCGCGGCGCCGCGGCGGATCGCGTGGTAGGCCGCGAACAGGCCGCTCGCCGCGCCGTCCCGGGCAGCCCCAGCGCCCAGGCGAGGTCGCGGGCGGGGTCGCCGACCCGCAGCTCCGACCAGTCGAGCAGGCCGGAGACCGCCTCGTCCGGGGCGCCGCGGGCGCGGTGAGCACCGTCTCCGGCCGCAGCGAGCCGTGCAGCACGGTCGGGGTGAACTGCCAGAGCGTCGCGTCGTCGAGCGCCTGCTCCCAGCGGTCGAGCAGCGCGCGCGGCACGGATGCGGTGGCCGCGGCGCGCGTCGACGACCTCGGCGACCGCACGCTGCGCATCCGCCGCGCTCTGCGACCGGCAGGCCGGCGTCCGCGACGAGGCCCGTCGGCAGGGCGTGCACGGCGGCGACGGCGGCGGCGATCGATGCGGCGAGCCGACCGCCGGGCTGCACGGCCCCGGGGCGCAGCGCGCGGGCCCGGCAGGTGCTCGTGACCACGGTGGTCGGGTGCTCGCCGGTGCCGTGCACCGACGGCACCCCGAACGGCAGCCGCGAGCGCGCGCCCGGCGCGTCAGCGCCGCGAGCGCGCGGACCTCCGCGAGCGCCGGACCTCGGCGCGCGGCGTGGCGGGCGTGCGCACGACCGCATGCCGGCCGTCGCCGCGGTGATGAGCGCGGCGTCGTGCTCGCCGCTGCCGCCGCCGGTGAACGGCCGGCGACCGCCACCTCGAGGCCGGGCACGGCGGACGTCGCCAGCGCGGCTAGGGTGAGATGGTGCCTGGACATGGTTCCAGGCTAGGTCGAGGGCGGGACGGGCCCACGCAGGGCGCCCGCCGGGCGCGGCGTGTCGGGCGTGACACGGGAGGTCGGCGACGGCTATGCGCGACACGTTCTTCGATCGTCTGCCGCTCTCCCGCACCGCCGTCGACCGGGATGCGGCCGACCGCGACGTGCCCGGCGCGCTCGAGGCGGCATGGGCCGACCCGGCGACCCGCGTGCTCGTGCTGCCCCGCCGCAAGGCGCTGCTCGCGGACGACCCCGGCCGCGCTCCGCCTCGGCCTTCTGCCCCCCGCCGAGGCCGGATCCGCGTCGTGCTCTACCTGGGCCGCACGCACGAGGACGCCGAGGACGGGCCCGCCGGCACGGTCGTGCTCGCCGCGCTCGTCGACGACGCGACCGCCGACGCGCTCGCCACCGACGAGGCGCGCTGGGCGCGACCTGCGCACCTGGGCGCGACGCCTCGACGCGCGCGACGCCGGCCTGTTCACCGAGGCGCTCGGGCTCGCGAACTGGCATCGCACGCACGCCACTCGCCGCGCACCGGTCGGCCCACCGTCGCGGGCCGCGGCGGCTGGGTGCGCTACCCGGAGGGGCACGAGGAGGAGTCGAGCGGCGAGCACGTCTTCCCGCGCACCGATCCGGCCGTGATCATCGGCGTCGTCGACGCCGCGACCGCCTGCTGCTGGCCTCGAA
The DNA here is from genome assembly GCA_963771645.1 of uncultured Actinomycetota bacterium. GTDB lineage: Bacteria > Actinomycetota > Actinomycetes > Actinomycetales > Microbacteriaceae > Amnibacterium. The sequence continues at coordinate 412,609 of CAVYUH010000003.1, forward strand.
CGCGCGTGGCCGGAGGACCGGTACTCGTGCTCGCCGGCTTCGTCGAGCCGGGCGAGTCGCTTCGAGGCCGCCGTCGCCCGCGAGGTCTACGAAGAGGCAGGGTGCGCGAACGTCATCCCCGGTACCTCGGCTCGCAGCCGTGGCCGTTCCCGGCCTCGGTGATGATCGGCTTCCTCGCCCGCGCCGATCCGGAGCCGCCCGGAGCCCGGGCCGACGGCGTCGAGATGCGCGAGGCGCGTGGTTCACCCGGGACGAGCTCGCCGGCGGCCTCGCGCCGGCGGGATCGGCCTGCCGGGACGCACCTCGATCGCCCGGGCGATCATCGAGCACTGGTACGGGGGCCCGCTCGAGGGCGACTGGTGACGCAGTCGACCGGCGCGGAGGCGCTGCTCGACGGCCTCGACGAGCAGCAGCGCGCGGTCGCGACCAGCCTCAGCGGCCCGGTCTGCGTCCTCGCCGGCGCGGGCACCGGCAAGACCCGCGCGATCACCCATCGGATCGCGTACGGCGTCGCGACCGGCGTCTTCCCGCCCGCGTGATGGCGCTCACCTTCACGTCCCGCGCCGCGGGCGAGCTGCGCACCCGGCTCGGCGCGCTCGGCGCGGAGGCGTCGCGGCCCGCACCTTCCACGCCGCCGCGCTCGCCCAGCTGAACCACTTCTGGCCGCGGTGCTCGGGCGCGCGACGCCGACCTGCTCGACCAGAAGTCGCGGCTGCTCGCCCAGGCCGCCGAGCTGCTGCGGATCCGGCTCGACACCGCCGCCCTGCGGGAACCGCCGGCGAGATCGAGCACCGCAAGGTCGGCGCGTCTCGATCGCCGAGTGGGCGGCGGGAGCGGCCGAGCGCCCGTTGCCCGGACGCTGACGCCCGAGAAGGGCGCGCGGCTGCTCGAGCTCTACGAGACGCTGAAGGACGAGCGCCGCACGCTCGACTTCGAGGACGTGCTGCTCGCCTGCGCCGGCATGCTCGAGACCGAGCCGCGGGTGGCGACCGAGGTGCGGGAGCAGTACCGGATCTTCACCGTCGACGAGTACCAGGACGTCTCCCCGCTGCAGCAGCAGCTGCTCGACCTGTGGCTCGGCGGCCGCGACGACCTCTGCGTCGTCGGCGACGCGGGCCAGACGATCTACTCGTTCGCGGGCGCGAGCCCCGACTACCTGCTCGGCTTCGCGCGCCGCCGCCGGGGCCACCGTGCTGCGCCTCGAGCACAACTACCGCTCCGAGCCGCGGATCGTCGCCGCCGCGAACCGCCTCGTCGCCGGCCGTCCGGGGCGCTCACCCTCGCCCCGCGCTGCCGCGGCGGCCCCGGACGCCACGGGCGTCGCCCGGTTCGCGACCGACGCCGACGAGGCGCGGGCGGTGGCCGGCGAGGTCCGCGCCCTCGTCGCCGGGGTGCCCGCCGAGTCGATCGCGGTGCTGTACCGGGTCAACGGGCAGGGCGCGCCGATCGAGGCCGCGCTCGGCGACGAGGGGGTCGCGGCCGCGACCAAGGGCACGCTGCGTTCTTCGACCAGCCGGTGGTGCGGCAGGCGCTGATGCTGCTGCGGGCGGCGTCCGTCGCGGGGAACGAGGCGCCCCTCTTCCGTCGGTGAGCGACGTGCTCCGCGAGCTCGGTCACACGCACAAGGCGCCGGACGGCCCGGGCGACGCGCGCACCCGCTGGGAGCTGCTCGACGCGGTCGCGACGCTGGCGGAGAGATGCCGGCGGGCACGGGGCTCCACGCGTTCTCGGAGCTGGACCGGCGGCCGCGGCGCAGCAGGCGCCGGCGCTGCAGGCGGTCACGCTGGCGACCCTGCACGCGGCGAAGGGTCTCGAGTGGGGTCGTCTTCGTCGTCGGGCTCGCCGACGGGCTGCTGCCGATCGCCTACGCCCGCACCCCCGAGGCGGTGGAGGAGGAGCGGCGGCTGCTCTACGTCGGCGTCACCCGGGCACGGCGGCGGCTGCGGCTGTCGTGGGCCGAGCGGAGGGGCCGCGGGGGAGCGCCGCCGTCGCGGTTCCTCGCGGATCTCGAGCGCCGGAGCCGCACCGGCCCGAGCACCGCGCGTGCCAGGGTCGTGCGAGCCGGGTGACGGATCCGTCGGCGGCGACCCGGACGGGTGACCACAGTCCGGCGTCCACGCCCGGCCGGACCCGCGCGCACCGCCTCGCGAGCCGTGCCGCGAGCTCGAGCCGCGCGCCGGCGCGGTCGCGGGCGCCGGCAGCGCGAGCAGCTGCGCGGCCAGCACCGGCCACGCCGGATCCGCCTCGATCCGGGGCTCCTCGAGGCAGCGAGGCACGGGTCACGCCCGGCAGCACGCGCGGACCAGCACCGCCGCCCGCCGCGAAGACGACCGGCAGGTGCGGACGTCGACCGCGCGAGCGCGGCGCGTGCCCGCGGGCGAGCACGTGCTGGCCGGCCGGCACCACGAGCGCCGGGCGCACCACGGGCCGCGGTCGGCCCGGTCACCGGCGGCGGGGCCGACCGCGCGCCGTGGGCGGCGACGAGTCGGGGGACCCTCCACGGGAACCGCGGGCGGCGCGGAGCGACCGGTGCGAGGGCGGGCTCGAGCGGCTCGAGCGGCCTCGAGCTCCTCCGGCGGAAGCCGCGCTCCTCGGCGAGCGCCCGAGCGACGGCGGTCCGTGCCGGCGACGAGCGCGGCGAGCAGCCGCTCGGCGGTCGGCGGCAGGTCGGGAGCACGGCCAGCGGCGGATCCACGCCGATCTGCAGGGTCGCGGGCGAGCGCCAGACCAGGGCGGCGGCGGGGTCGATCATCGGCACGGCGCGGATGATGCGCGGGACCCGACCGCCGCGCAGCGGTTCTCCACAGGGGGAGGGCGGGCGAGCCCGGCGGCGGGGGGCGGACCGGATCAGACGGGGCGGTGGCGGGTCGTCGCCGCGGAGCAGGTCCTCGATCTCGCGGTCGACGTCGTCGGGGGCTCGCCGCCGCCGGTGAGGCGGGCGACGATGCGGTCGGGGTCGTCGATGTCCGCCGCGGTCGGCAGCAGGTCGGGGTGCGACCAGAGCGAGTCGCGCGCCTCGACGCCGACGGCGTCCGTGATGCGGCGCCACATCGCGGCGGCCTCCCGCAGGCGGCGCGGCCGCAGCTCGAGGCCGACGAGCGTCGCGAACGCCTGCTCGCCCGGGCCGCCGGTCGCCCGGCGGCGTCGCACGGTCTCGGCGACCGCATCAGCACGCGGCAGCCGCTTCGTCGCCTCCGCCGTCACGACGTCGACCCAGCCCTCGACGAGGGCGAGCACCGTCTCGAGGCGGCCGAGCGCCGCGAGCTGCGCCTCGGTCTTCGGCGGGATGAGCTCGCCGTTCGAGAACGCCTCGCGCAGCCGGTCGGTGTCGGTCGGATCGAAGTCGGCCGCGAAGGACTGCACCTGGTCGACGTCGATCGAGAGGTCCTTCGAGAAGTCGCCGACCGCGCTCGTGAGGTTGAGCCGCAGCCAGCGCGCGTGCCGGAAGAGCCGGGCGTGGGCGAGCTCCCGCACCGCGAGGTAGAGGGTGACCTCCTGCTCGTCGATGTCGAGGCCGGCGGCGAAGTCGGCGACGTTCTGCGGCAGCAGCGCCGCCTGGCCGTCGGGCAGCAGCGGGATGCCGACGTCGCCGCCGGAGACCACCTCGCTGGCGAGGCCGCCGACGACCGCGCCGAGCTGCGCGGCGAAGATCGTGCCGCACACGCTGCGGAGCACCCGGCCGGCGTCGGGGATGGCGCCGGCGATCTCGCCGGGCAGCTGCTCGGTGAAGACGTGGGTGAGCGACTCGGCGATCCGCGTGGCGACCGGCTCGGCGAGCTGGCTCCAGAACGGCATCGTCGCGCGGATCCACTGGGTGCGGGTGAGCGCCTTCGGCTGGTCGGGCAGCGCGCCGAAGCCGCTGGACTCGTCGAGCCAGAGCCCGGCGACCGTGAAGGCGCGGTCGACGCCCGCCGCCTGCGCGTCGGTCGGCGTCGTGGATCCGGCGCCCGCCGCGGAGACGGCCTGGTCGGTCGCGATCGACCAGTCGACGGTGCCGTCCGCGTGCTGCACCGCATCGCCGAAGCCGGCCCATCAGCTGCTCGAGGCCCGCGGCACCGCCCGGCAGCCCCATCGCCTTCGCGAGCTCGGCCGCATCCGGCCTGCCGCCCTGCTCGAGCATCCGGCGCAGGATCTCCTGGAGATCCGGGTCGGGCCCTTCGTCCGGCGTCTCGGCCATGCACGTACGCTAGCGCGCGCGCTTCGGGACGAGGGGCGCATGAGCCTCGGAGGGGGTCGGGTGCGGCTTCGACGGGTCCCGTGGCGCACGGTGCTCCCGATCGCGGCACTGGTGCTCGTGCTGCTGACGGCCCTGCTCCCGTCGCCGTACGTGATCGAGTCGCCCGGCCCGGTGACCAACACGCTCGGCACGACCCGGATCGACGGCAGGGCGACGCCCGTCATCGAGGTGCCGGGGCGGCGCACCTACCCGACGACCGGCGCCCTCGACCTGCTCACCGTCAGCGTGACCGGCTCGCCGGGGCGGACCCCGTCGTGGCTGACCCTCGCGGCCGCCTGGTTCGACCCGGCGCAGTCCGTCACGCCGCTCGAGGAGATCTACCCCGTCGGGCTGACCGAGCAGCAGTCGGATGACGAGGGGAAGCAGGAGATGACCGGCTCCCAGCAGAGCGCGGTCGCCGCCGCGCTCACGCAGCTCGGCTACCCGGTCACCGGCACGGTCACCGTGCGATCCGTCGGCAAGGGCACCGCGGCTGCGGGCGTCGTGCGCACCGGCGACGTCGTGAGGACCTTCGCGGGCCACCCGGTCGTCGACAGCTGCGGCCTGCAGGACGCCGTGCTCGGGCACGGCACGTCCCGCACCCCGATCACCCTCGTGCGCTCGGGCCGCCCGAGCACCGCGCAGGTCGCGCCGCGGCTCACCGACGTCGGCGACGGCTCGAAGCGTCCGCTGCTCGGCATCACGACCTCGTCCACCTACCGCTTCCCCTTCCCCGTGAAGCTGCAGCTCGCGAACGTGGACGGGCCCTCCGCCGGGATGATGTTCGCTCTCGGCATCATCGACGAGCTCACCCCCGGCTCACTGACGGGCGGCGCGCACGTCGCCGGCACGGGCACGATCTGCGGCGACGGCGCGGTCGGTCCGATCGGCGGCATCGTGCAGAAGATGGCAGGCGCCAGGCGGGCCGGCGCGACGGTCTTCCTCGCCCCGGCGAGCAACTGCGACGAGGTCGTCGGCCACATCCCTGCGGGCCTCCATGTGTACTCGGTGAAGCGGCTGTCGGGGGCCTTGGCGGTGCTGAAGACGGTGTCCTCACGGGCTTCCACAGCGGGCCTCCCGACGTGTTCCGCGCAGGTAGGGTCAGGACGGTGACGTCGCAGGCAGCAGCGCCGGCACGACGCCGCAGGGCCGCTCTCGCGATCACCTCGGGCGTCGTGGTGGTCCTCCTCATCGGGTTCTTCATCTTCGCGGGGCTGTACGCGGACGTGCTCTGGTACGACCAGCTCGGCTACCTGCGCGTGCTCCTCACCGAGTGGCTGACGATCACCTCGCTGTTCGTGATCGGCTTCCTCGGCATGGCCGTGCCCGTCTACGTGACGATCCAGCTGGCCTACCGGCTCCGGCCCGTCTACGCGAAGCTCACGGCGCAGCTCGACCGCTACCAGCAGGTCATCGAGCCGCTGCGCCGCCTCGTGATGATCGGCGTCCCCGCGGTCATCGGGCTCTTCGCCGCGGTGTCGGCCGCGACCCGCTGGCAGCCCGTGCTGCTCGCGCTGCACGGCGGATCCACCGGCACGGTCGATCCGCAGTTCCGCATCGATGTCGGCTTCTACCTCTTCCAGCTGCCCGCGCTGCACGGCCTGGTCGGCTTCCTGTCCGCCGTGCTCGTCGTCTGCGTGCTCGCCGCGATCGCCACCGCCTACCTCTACGGCGCGATCCGCATCTCCGGCCGCGAGGTGCGGGTCTCCCGCGCCGCGCGCGTGCAGATCGCGATCACCTTCGCGGTGTTCCTGGTCCTGCAGGCGGTCAGCCTCTTCCTCGACCAGTACATGACGCTGTACGACACGAGCACGGGCGGCCTGCTCACCGGTGCGGCCTACGCGGACGCGAACGCGGTGATCCCCGGCCGGCTGATCCTCGCCGTGATCGCCCTGCTCGTCGCGATCCTGTTCGTCGTCACCGCGTTCGTCGGCCGGTGGCGCCTGCCGCTGATCGGCACCGGGCTGCTCATCGCGTCGGCCGTGATCGTCGGATCGATCTTCCCCTGGGCGATGTGGAACCTCTACGTGAACCCGAGCGAGGGCACCGTCGAGAAGCCCTACATCGAAGAAGAACATCGCCGCGACGCAGACGGCGTACGGGGTGAGCCCGAAGGAGGTCGATCAGATCCCCTACGACGCGAAGACCACCGCGCAGGCCGGCGCCCTCAAGGCGGATGCGGAGACGACCGCGAACATCCGCATCCTCGACCCCAACGTGGTGTCCCCGGCGTTCGGGCAGTTCCAGAAGTTCAAGCAGTACTACCAGTTCCCGGACAACCTCGACGTCGACCGCTACACGATCAGGGGCAAGAGCCAGGACGCCGTCGTCGCCGTCCGCGAGATGAACCAGGACGGGCTCGGCGCGAGCCGCACCGACTTCAACGACGCGTTCGTCTACACGCACGGCTACGGCTTCGTCGCGGCGTACGGCAACCAGCGCTCCTCGGACGGCACGCCGGTGTTCTTCGAATCGGACATCCCCGAGGCCGGCTCGCTCGGTGCCCTGCAGCCCCGCATCTACTTCGGCGAGAACTCGCCCGTCTACTCGATCGTCGGCGCGCCCAGGGGCTCGAAGCCGATCGAGCTCGACTACGCCAGCAACGTCGGCCAGCAGTCCACGACCTTCTCCGGCAACGGCGGCCCGTCCGTCGGCTCGTTCTTCAACCGGCTGATCTACGCGCTGAAGTTCCAGTCCGACCAGATCCTGCTGTCCTCGTCGGTCAACCCGCAGTCGCAGATCCTCTACGACCGCAGCCCGATCACCCGGGTGCAGAAGGCGGCGCCGTACCTGACGCTCGACCGCGACGCGTACCCCGCGGTCGTGGAGGGCCGCGTGGTGTGGATCGTCGACGGCTACACGACCTCGTCGAGCTATCCGTACTCGGAGCAGCAGAGCCTCACGGCGGCGCTGTCGAACTCCACCGACAGCGCCACCGCCTACGCGACCGACCAGATCAACTACATCCGGAACTCGGTGAAGGCGACGGTCGACGCGTACACCGGCAAGGTGACGCTGTACGCCTGGGACGCCAGGACCCGGTGCTGAAGGCGTGGCAGAACGTCTTCCCGGAGACGGTCAAGCCGCTCTCGGAGATGCGGGGCGCGCTCATGGCGCACGTGCGCTACCCCGAGGACCTCTTCCAGGTGCAGCGCTTCGTCCTCGGCCGCTACCACGTGAGCAACGCCACTCGTGGTACCAGACGCAGAGACTCGTGGAGCCCGCCGTCGGAGCCGACCGGGCAGTCGACGACCCAGCTGCAGCCGCCGTACTACCTCACGATGCAGCTGCCGGAGCAGCCCACGCCGACGTTCACGCTGTACTCGACCTACATCCCGAACCAGACCAACGGCAGCAACAACCTCACCGGCTACCTCGCGGTCGACGCCGACGCGGGCTCGATCACCGGGAGCCCCCGGTCCGACTACGGCAGGCTGCGGCTCCTCGTCCTGCCGGCGAACACGAACGTGGCCGGACCGGGCCAGGAGCAGACGCACTTCAACGTCCAGGCGCAGAGCGAGATCGCGCTGCTCGAGTCGCGGCAGCGACGAAGGTGACCGCGGCAACCTGCTCACGCTGCCCGACGGCCGGCGGCCTGCTCTACGTGCAGCCGGTCTACGTGACGTCGAACTCCGAGACGCCTACCCGGTGCTGCAGAAGGTGCTCGTCGGCTTCGGCAACAAGGTCGCATTCGAGGACACCCTCGACGAGGCGCTGAACTCTTGTTCGGCGGCAACTCAGGCGCGAGCGCGGGTGACAGCGGCGTGGCGACCGGCGGCTCGGGCTCGACCGGGACGGGGTCCACGGGAACCGGTTCCGGATCGGGCACCGGCCGACGGCACGGGCACGACGGACAACAACGGCCCTGCAGAGGCGCTCGCGGACGCCAAACAGGCGCTGAAGGACCGCAGGCCGCCTACGCGAAGAACGACCTCGTCGCCGCCGCGCAGGCCGACGCGCGGCTGCAGGCCGCGATCCAGCGGCCGTCGCCGCCGGCGGATGACGCGAGTCGCCGATCGGTCCCCGCGACCCGTGGTAGACGTGGTCTACGCATCGCGGGGTGGAGCAGTTCGGTAGCTCGCTGGGCTCATAACCCAGAGGTCGTAGGTTCAAATCCTGCCCCCGCAACCACCACGAAGAAGGCCCTCGCCGCTAGGCGAGGGCCTTCTTCGTGCGCGCTCTCTCTCCGGCAGGGACCGTCGTGCCCGGGCGCGTCGTTCCACCGCGGAGCGCGGCGGCCGTGCCACGGTGGCGCCGGCGGCCCGCTCGTGCCGCAGCACGGAGGGACCATGACCGCCACGCAGCCGGCGCGCACCCGCCGCCACTACGCCGCGCAGTCCGGGCGCTCGCGCCAGGAGATCCTGGCCAACAAGTCCGCCCACCATCCGGCCGTCGTCGCGCTGGCGATGCGCCACGCAGGCGCGATCCAGCTGCGGGTCGCCGACGCGATCACCTCGTTCGCCGGCTCGATGAGCTTCGTCTACATCCACGTCGTGATGTTCGCCGTGTGGATGCTGGTCTTCGAGAAGAGCCCCTGGCCGACGCTGACGCTCATCGTGTCGCTGGAGGCGATCTTCCTGTCGACCTTCGTGATGATCGGGCAGAACCGGCAGTCGGCCTTCCAGCAGGCGAAAGCCGACCACGAGTTCACGGTGCAGGAGAAGGAGCTCGACGAGAACACGATCCTCACCCGCGAGATCCACCGGCTGACCGTCGAGCTGCATCGGATGCAGCAGGGCGCGGCCGCCACCGGCACCCCCGCCCCTGGCCGCGCCGACGGCCTAGCATCGGGCGATGCCCCTCGTCGCCGTCGCCCAGTTCGCTCCCGGCCCCGACTCCGCGGCCAACGCGGACACGATGCGGTCGCTCGCCGCGGAGGCCCAGGCGCTCGGCGCCGCGCTCGTCGCGTTCCCCGAGTACAGCTCCTTCTTCGAGCCCCGGATGGGGCCGCGCTTCGCCGAGCACGCCGAGGACCTCGACGGGCCGTTCACGGCGGCCATGGTCGCCGCGGCGGACAAGGCCGAGCTCACCGTCGTCTTCGGGCTGGTGGAGCGCGCGGGGGAGCGGTTCCGCAACGCCGCCGTCGCGGTCGACGGACCGGTGTGCGCGCCGTCTACCGCAAGACGCATCTCTACGACGCCTTCGGCGCCAGCGAGAGCCGCTGGGTGGAGCCGGGACCGCTCGACGACGCCGGCCGTCTTCGAGGTGGGCGGCCTGCGCGTCGGCCTGCAGACCTGCTACGACGTCCGCTTCCCCGAGGTGACGAGGCGGATCGCGGACGCGGGCGCCGACCTCGTCGTCATGCCGGCCGACTGGGTGCCGGGCCCGCGGAAGGTGGAGCACTGGCGCACGCTCGTCACCGCGCGGGCGATCGAGAACACCCTCTACGTCGCGGCCGCCGGCCAGGTGCCGCCCGGCGGCGTCGGCACGAGCCTCGTCGTGGATCCGCAGGGCGACGTGCTCACCGAGCTCGGCGAGGGCCCGGGATCGGCTCGCGGCCGTCGAGGCCCGCAGGTCGCAGCGGTCCGCGAGGTCAACCCGGCGCTCGCGCTCCGGCGCTACGCCGTCGTGCCGCGCGCCTGACCGCTGCCCCATCGCGCGGGAGCCCGAGCGAAGCGCGGCCGATCGCCGGAGGCGGCGTGTCGCCCGGTTCTCCGGAACGGCGCGATCGGTGACGCCCTCAGCGCCGGCCGAGCTCGGCGAGCCGCAGGCGGCCTCGGCGAGCACGGGCTCGGACTTGCAGAAGGCGAAGCGGACGAGCGGCCGTAGCCGTCGGCGAGCGCCGGACCGCAGAACGCGGAGACCGGGACGCCGACGACGCCGGCGAGCTCGGGCAGGCGGCGGCAGAGGTCGGCGGCGTCGGCGAAGCCGAGCGGCCGCGGATCCGCGACGACGAAGTAGCCGGCCTGCGGCACCGACACCGCGAAGCCGGCCGCGGTCAGCCCGGCGACGCAGCTGGTCGCGGCGCGCGGCGAGGGTGGCGGCGATCCCCGGCGAAGACCTCGTCGGGCAGCCCGAGCCCGGCGGCGATCGCCGGCTGGAACGGCGCCCCGTTCACGTAGGTGAGGAACTGCTTGACCGCGAGGATCGCGGAGACGAGGTCGGGGCGCGCGGTGAGCCAGCCGATCTTCCATCCGGTCGTGCTGAAGGTCTTGCCGCCGGAGGAGATCGAGACCGTGCGCTCGGCCGCGCCGGGCAGGGTCGCGATCGGGGTGTGCCGCGTGCCGTCGAAGAGCAGGTGCTCGTAGACCTCGTCGGTGACGATGACGCGCGTCGTGCCGGATCGCGAGCTCCACGATGCGCTCGAGCACGGCGCGGTCGAGCACGGCGCCGGTCGGGTTGTGCGGCGAGTTGACCAGGATCACGCGGGTGCGGTCGGTGACCGCCGCGTCGCAGCTCGTCGAGGTCGGGCGTGAAGTCGGGCCAGCGCAGCGGCACCGTGCGGTGCACGCCGTCCGCGAGGCCGATCATCGCGCCGTAGGCGTCGTAGAACGGCTCGAAGGTGACGACCTCGTCGCCCGGCTCGACCAGCGCGAGCAGGGTCGCGGCGATCGCCTCGGTCGCGCCGGCGGTGACGAGCACCTCGCGCTCCGGGTCGACCGAGAGCCCGTACAAGCGCTGCTGGTGGGCGGCGATCGCGCGGCGGAGCGGATCCGTGCCGCGTCCCGGCGGGTACTGGTTGACGCCCGCGGCGATCGCGTCCCGCGCGGCGTCGAGCACCTCGGCGGGGCCGTCGGCGTCGGGGAAGCCCTGGCCGAGGTTGATCGCGCCGGTCGCCGCGGCGAGCGCGCTCATCTCGGCGAAGATCGTGGTGCCGGGCGCCCGTCCGCGCCCAGCAGGCCGGCGCCGGCCGCGGCGCGGCGCCAGGGACCCGTCGTCGTCACCGCTCAACCTAAGCCGGCGGCCGCCCGGCCGTCGGCAGGGTCGTAGGAACGCGACAGGGTCTTCATAAGATCTCCACAGGCGCGCGGCGCACGCTGGACGGCGCTTGGAAGGAGCACCATGACCGACAGCACTGACCGGCCCGAGGAGGGCCCGTCGGACATCGCCGGCACGCCCCGAGCGGCGGACAGCGTCTCGCGAGGACGAGGCCGAGAACCCCTGGGCCGCAGCCGGCCCTTCGACGAGACGCCGACGACCCCGGCTGCGCCGGGCGACGACGCCGACGCGACCCGGCCCATCCCCGAGGCCGCGGCCCGTCCGGCCGCACCCGGAGCGCGGACGGCTCGTCCTTCCGTGCGCCCGAGCGCCGCCGCGGCCTGCTCGTCCCCGTCGTCGCCGCGGCCGTCGTCGCCGCACTGATCGGCGGCGGCGCCGGCGCGGGCATCGCCCTCGCCGTCCGCCCGGCCGACCAGACCACCTCCGCGCGGCCCCACGACCACCACCGGCGGCTCGAACGTCACGATCAACAACGCGAAGACCGCGACCGCGATCTCCGCCGTCGCCGCCAAGGCGTCGCCCTCGGTCGTGACGATCTCGGTGAACGCCTCCAACGAGGCCGGCACCGGATCCGGCGTCGTGCTCACCTCGGACGGCTACATGCTCACCAACAACCACGTCGTCACCCTCGACGGCGACTCGTCCTCCGGCACCATCAGCGTCACGACCTACGACGGCCGCATCTACAAGGCGAAGATCGTCGGCACCGACCCGATCAACGACCTCGCCGTCATCAAGCTGACGGATGCGAGCGGCATGACGCCCGCCACGTTCGCCGACTCGAGCAAGCTGAACGTCGGCGACACCGCCATCGCGATCGGCGCCCCGCTCGGCCTGTCCGGCACCGTCACCACCGGCATCGTCTGCGCCCTCAACCGCAGCATCAGATCCAGTCCTCGGCCGTGCCGAACAGCGGCGGCGCGAGCGGCAACGGCGGGAACGGGAACGGCGGCGACGCGGCAGCAGCCCGTTCAACTTCTGGAACTTCGGCAACGGCGGCGGCTCCCAGGGCCAGGGCCAGAGCCAGTCGACGACCGTCGACGACATCGATCTCGCTCGCGGTCATCCAGACCGACGCCGCCATCAACCCCGGCAACTCGGGCGGCGCGCTGCTCGACAGCCAGGGGCAGGTCATCGGCATCAACGTCGCGATCGCCTCGACCGGCTCGACCGGGTCGACGAGCAGCCAGTCCGGCAGCATCGGCGTCGGCTTCGCGATCCCGTCCAACATCGCCAAGCGGATCGCCGACGAGCTGATCCAGGACCAGAAGGCCACCCACGGCCTGCTCGGCGCGACGGTCGGCGACTCGAGCAGCTCGGCGAGCAGCACGGTGGCGGGCGCGCTCGTGCACACCGTCACCGGCGGCGGTGCCGCGGCGGCCGCGGGCTGAAGGCGGACGACATCATCACCCGGTTCAACGGCGTGGCGATCCAGAGCGCGACCGACCTCACCGCGCAGGTGCGCGCGCTCGCCGGCGGCTCCACCGCGCAGGTCGTCTACGTGCGCGGCGGCACGACGCACACCACGACCGTGAAGCTCGGCACCTACACCGGCTGATCGACCGCCGCAGCACGACGCGGGGCCGCTCCATCGGATGGAGGCGGCCCCGCTTCTAGACTGCTCCCGACGACGGATCGGGGACGTGGATGCTTTCGCTCGCTCAGCGGCGAGGGCCGCGCGGGCCTTCGTCGACACGGCGCTCGGCGCCGCAGGCGGGGCCGACGCCGACGCTCGCCCGGCGCCTCGACGACGCACTTCCCGCGCCTCTACGAGCTCTACACGGCGTCTACGGCGACCGCGCGGACTGCCTCGACCGGCTGGCCGACCTCGTGCTGCTCGCCGCCCGGGTGACCGCCGAGCGGCCCGAGGACCTGAAGGCCCTCGACGCGGCGCGGGAGGCGGATCCGAGCTGGTTCCTGTCGAACCGCATGCTCGGCGGCGTCTGCTACGTCGACCGGTACGCCGGCGACCTCGACGGCGTGCGCGAGCGCATCCCGTACTTCAAGGAGCTCGGCCTCACCTACCTGCACCTCATGCCGCTGTTCCAGGCGCCCGAGCGGAACTCCGACGGCGGCTACGCGGTGTCGAGCTACCGCGAGGTGAACCCCGCGCTCGGCACGATGGACGACCTGCGGGCGCTCGCGGCCGAACTGCGGCCGCAGGCATCTCGCTCGTCGTCGACTTCATCTTCAACCACACGAGCGACGAGCACGAGTGGGCGCAGCGGCCCTCGCCGGTGAGCCGGAGTACGAGGAGTACTACCGGATCTTCCCCGACCGCACGATGCCCGACGCGTACGAGCGGACGACCCGGGAGATCTTCCCCGACGACCACCCGGGCTCGTTCGTGCAGCTGCCCGACGGCCGGTGGATCTGGTCGACCTTCTACTCGTTCCAGTGGGACCTGAACTACGCGAACCCGGCGGTGTTCGCCGCGATGGCGGGGGAGATGCTCTTCCTCGCGAACGTCGGCGTCGAGGTGCTGCGGATGGACGCGGTCGCGTTCATCTGGAAGGAGCTCGGCACCACGTGCGAGAGCCTGCCGCAGGCCCACACGCTGCTGCAGGCGTTCAACGCGGTCTGCCGCATCGCCGCCCCGGCCGTGGTGTTCAAGTCCGAGGCGATCGTGCATCCCGACGAGGTCGTGCAGTACATCGCGCCGGGGGAGTGCCAGCTGTCCTACAACCCGCTGCAGATGGCGCTGACCTGGGAGGCGCTCGCCACGCGGGACGCGACGCTGCTCTCGCAGGCGCTCGAGCGCCGGCACGCGATCGACCCGGCCTGCGCCTGGGTGAACTACGTGCGCAGCCACGACGACATCGGCTGGACCTTCGCCGACGAGGACGCGGCGGAGCTCGGCATCGACGGCTTCCAGCACCGGCGGTTCCTGAACGCCTTCTACGTGGGCCGGTTCCCGGGCAGCTTCGCGCGCGGCGTGCCGTTCCAGGAGAACCCGCGCACCGGCGACGCCGCGTCTCCGGCACGACGGCGTCGCTCGCCGGCCTGGAGTCCGGGGAGCCCGGGGCTGCGCAGCGCATCCTGCTCGCGCACGCCGATCGCCCTGTCCACCGGCGGGATCCCGCTGCTCTACCTCGGCGACGAGGTCGGGCAGCTGAACGACTACGGCTACCTCGCCGATCCCGACCGGGCGGGCGACAGCCGGTGGGTGCACCGGCCGCCGTACCCCGCCGAGCGGTACGCGGAGCGGAACGATCCCGACACCGACGCCGGCACGATCTACCGCGGGACTCCGGCGGCTCGTCGCGGTCCGCCGAGCGTCGGACGAGCTGGCCGGGGGCGCCCTGGTCGGCTTCCGCACCCACAACCGGCACGTGCTCGGCTACCAGCGGCCGGGCGCAGCAGGCACCGTCCTGGTGCTCGCGAACGTGTCGGACGCCCCGCAGGTCGTGCCCGCCGAGGCGCTCTCGTCGATGCCCGCATCCGCCGTGGACCTCATCACCGAGGCCGACACCACGCTCTGGGCCGACCTCGAGCTCGCGCCGCTCGAGTTCCTCTGGCTGCAGGTCTAGCGAGTCCGCCAGCGCCTTTCGGCTCCCCTCGATCACGTCCGGGAACGTGACGGGTGCCGGGCCGAAGGCGTTCCTGGCCGAGGCGACCACCTTGCGGCCCGCGAGGTGGTTGCCGCTCCCGCCGAGCACCGCGCCGACGCCGAACGGCACCGCGCGCAGCACGACGGAGGCGCCCTGCCGGGCGGCGAAGCGCTGCAGGAAGCGCTTGCGGATGCGGTCGGTCAGGTTGCCGAGCAGCTGCCTCGGCAGCCGCTCGGTCACCATCTCGCCCCAGTAGGCGCTGCGGCTCGGGCTGGTGCCGCTGGCCTCGCCGGCGAACTGCTGCACGAGGTTCGCGCCGGACGGGCCGAGCATGAGCGCCATGACGAGGGTGCTGGACCGCTCGGGGTCGACGACCGCCAGGCCGTGCAGCTCCGCCATCGACTGCGCGAACAGCGCGCTCGCCTCGAGGAAGCCGACCGTCTCCGCGCCGCTGATGGCGATCGACGCGGCGGTGCCGACGCCCGGGACCAGCGCCGCGGCGCCGGCCGCCGCTCCCGCAGTCGTCACGGCGGCGAGGTAGCGCTGCTCGAGCACGCGGGCCACCTCGGCGGGGCTCGCGCCGGGCTTCTGCCGCCGTACGGCCCGCAGGTGCGCCAGCACCGCGGGTCGCTGGACCGACAGCAGACGGTCGAACCCCTGCTTCGTCCACCCGGCCTGGAGCCGCTCGGGATCGAGGTCGGGGATCTTCTTCGCCATGGTTCGGATCCTAAGGAAGCGGTCCTGGCACATCGCCGTGCCGCATGTGGGGCCCGCGATGCATGCCGGTGCTAGCGTCGGGCGGTCGCGCCCCCCCGAGCGTCTCAAGGAGTCGTGTGCTGATCCCGTTCTTCGGTCCTGCCCAGACGGACGCCTTCATCCCCGCGCTCGGCTGGTTCCTGGTCGCGACGGTGCTCGTCGTGACCCCGGTCATCCTCGGTCCGCTGCTGAAGCGGCGTCGCTCGGGCCGGGTGATGGTGATCGGGGCCTTCGTCCTCGCGGCCGTCGCGGTCGATCCCCGGAGGCATCGCTGCGGCGCAGGGCTTCCGGGTGCTCGGGGACGAGCACACGACGGTGCAGCGCACGCTCGCGGACCGGTACGGCCTCGACCTGCCGGATGCTGAGGTCTCGAGCCTGCTGGAGGGCGGCAAGATCGGCGGCGCCGGCACCCCCGTCGCGAGCGCCACCGGGTCGGCCCACCTCGTGGACCTGCAGCAGGATCCGGCGCAGCCGGGTGACTACGTGCCGGTGCAGGCGACCATCGGCCCCCTCCCGGCCCGCTGACGCCCGTCGCGGGGCGGTCAGTCGGAGTAGTCGCCCTCGTAGCGCTCGAAGGCCTCCTCGATGCCGCCGTCGAACTGCAGGCGCCCCTTGTCGAGGTAGAGCCCCCGCTGGCAGAAGCGCTTCAGGTCGCCGGCGTTGTGGGAGACGAAGAACAGGGTGCGGCCCTCGTCGAGCATCTCCTCGATGCGGGCGTAGCACTTGTTGCGGAACCCGCGGTCTCCGACGGCGAGCACCTCGTCCACGAGCAGGATCGGCTCGTCCATCCGCGACACGACGCTGAACGCCGCGCGCACCTTCATGCCGGACGACAGGTGCCGGTACGGGGTGTTCACGAAGTCCTTGATCTCGGCGAACTCGATGATGTCGTCGAACTCCGCGTCGATCTCGCTCCTCCGCTTCCCGTGCAGGCCGGCGGACAGGTAGATGTTGTCGCGCACGGAGAGGTCGTCGACGAAGCCGCCGGTGATCTCGATCAGCGGCGCGACGCCGCGGCGGACCGCGACGCGGCCCTCGTCGGGCAGCATCACCTCGGCGACGAGCTTCAGCAGCGTCGACTTGCCCTGGCCGTTGCGGCCGACGACGCCGATCGACTCGCCCTGCTGCACGTCGAACGACACGTTGCGGAGCGCCCAGAACTCGTCGGGCTTCGCCCGGCGCTCGCCGGTGGCGAAGAGGTCCTTGAAGCTGCGCGTGCGCTGCCGGTTCCGCTTGAAGCGGATGCCGACGTCCTCGACCGAGATGACCGGCGCGGCCACGTCAGATCTCCTTCAGCACGCGGGGCACGCTGCGCCGGAACACGACCGTGCCGACGGCGAGCAGGATCAGCGAGACGATCGCGGACTCGAGCACGTAGACCCAGTCGAGCACCTGCGGGAAGAAGCACGCGCGGTAGAGCTCGAGGAACCCGACGACTGGGTTGAGGCCGTAGATGAAGTGCAGGGTCGGGTTGCCGATCTTGAAGGAGTAGATGACCGGGGCGCCGTAGAAGAGCAGCCGCGTGACGAGCTTCACGACCCGCTCGAGGTCGCGCAGGAACACGGATGCCGGCGCGATGATCAGGTTGAGGCCGATGGTGACAGTGATCTGCAGCAGCAGCGCCAGCGGCAGGTAGATCAGGGCCTCGAGCACCGGCGCCTTGTGGGTGACGAGCGCGAAGAACGCGATCACCGGCAGGCTGATCAGGAACTCGATGCCCTTCGACGCGATCTGGCGGAGGATCCAGATGCTCCGCGGGATCTTCACCGACCGGATCAGCTTCGCCTCGGAGCGGAACGCCTTCGTCGCGTCCGAGATGTTGCCGCTGAACCACGTCCAGGGCAGCAGCGCGGAGAGCAGGAAGACGATGTACGGCTCCTGGCCGGCCTTGCCGTGCGGGATGATCAGCGTGAAGACGAACCAGTAGATCCCGGCCATCAGCAGCGGGTCGATGACCGACCAGAGGTAGCCGAGGGCGCTCGTCGTGTAGCGGACCTTGAGGTCGCGGGTCGTCAGCAGCCAGAGCGCGTGGCGGTACCGGGTCCAGTAGCCCGGGCGCCGCGGCGCACGCACGGTGCGCGGCGCGGTCACGGCTGCGGTCACGGAGATCCTCACGTGTCGAGGGGGCGATCCGGGACGGATCGGGCGCACGGCGTGGGCGGAGCGCCGGGACGCCATGCTAATCGACGGGCTCCGCAGGAAGCGGCTCACCGCCCGGCGCGCCCGGACGCCTCCTGGCCTCGGTTGCTACCGTGCCCGTGTGACCCCTCCAGCCGAGCCGGACCCCACGGACCGCGATCCGGATCAGGCGTCGAGCGCCCGGGTCCGTCGCCTCGGAGGCAGGCCCCGCCGTGCCGCCGATCGCGCCGGAGTCGCTCGCCGCGCGGAGTCGTCCGCCGCACCGGAGTCGTCCGCCGCGGCGGAACGGCCGGCGGCGGCGAAGCGGCCCGCGCGGGCGAAGGCCGCGGGGAGCGCAGCGACCTCCACCGAGCGGCCGACGCGGTCGAGGGCGAGCACCGAGAAGGTCTGGAACCGACGAAGGCCGGCCGGCCGCGCCGAGACCGCCGGCCGCGCGGTCCGGCGCCGCGAGGCGCGAACGACCGGCGCGACGAAGGCAGGCACGGCAGCGAGCCGCGCCAAGGCCTCCGGCAGGCGACGCGACCGCGAAGCGCGCGACCACCCGCGCCCCGGCTCGCCGCATCGCCGCGGCCGACCAGGCGGCGGACACGGTGCGGGACCGCTCCGGCAAGGCCGGCGCCACCCAGGCCGCATCCGTCGACGCTGCGGCGGCCGTGGCCGAGGAGACCCGGACCGAGCAGCTCGCCCCTCCCGTCGCAGCCGAGGAGGGGCCGACCAGGGAGCTCCAGCCGACCCTGCAGACCGAGCCCGTCGACGTCCGCCGCTGAGGGGACGACCGAGCTCCTCGTCTGCCCGACGAGGAGCCGACGACGCTGCTGCCCGTGGCGGAGCAGGCGCCGCCGGCCGCCGTCGCGTCCGACGCGGCCGCGGCCCGCTTCAGGACCCGCCCCGTGCTGCGGATCGAGGGGCTCGCGAAGCGGTTCGGTCCCGACCCTCGCGGTCGCGGGCATCGATCTCACCGTGCAGCCCGGCTCGTTCTACGGGATCGTCGGCCCGAACGGCGCGGGCAAGACCACCACCCTCTCGATGATCACCGGGCTGCTGCGGCCCGACACCGGCAGCGTGCACGTGCACGGCATCGACGTGTGGAAGGAGCCGGAGCGGGCCAAGCGCGCCATCGGCGTGCTGCCCGACGCGCTGCGCCTCTTCGACCGGCTCTCCGGCGCGCAGCTGCTCCACTACTCGGGCGTGCTGCGGGGGCTCGACGCCGCGACCGTGCGCCAGCGCAGCCACGACCTCGTGCAGGCGTTCGGCCTCGAGGACGCCACCGGCCGTCTCGTCGCCGACTACTCGGCCGGCATGACGAAGAAGATCGCGCTGGCCTGCGCGATGATCCACTCGCCGCGGCTGCTCGTGCTCGACGAGCCGTTCGAGTCGGTCGACCCGGTCTCCGCGGCCAACATCGTCGAGATCCTGCAGCGCTACGTGCGCGCCGGAGGCACCGTCGTGCTCTCGAGCCACGGGATGGATCTCATCCAGCGCGTCTGCGACCACGTCGCGATCATCATCAACGGCAAGGTGCTCGCGGCCGGCACGGTCGACGAGGTGCGCGGCGAGCAGAGCCTCGAGGACCGGTTCGTCGACCTCGCCGGCGGCCGCAAGGCCGCCGAGGGCCTGGAGTGGCTGCACAGCTTCTCCGACTGACCCGGCGCTGATCCGGGGGAGGAGCGGCCGATGCCACGGGTCGTGGTGGGGGTGCTCGTGCAGGACGGGCGGGTGCTGCTCTGCCATCGCGTTCCCGGGAGGGAGCACAGCCCCGACCGCTGGGACTTCCCGGGAGGGCACGTGGAGCCGGGGGAGTCCGAAGGCGGAGCACTCGGTCGAGAGCTCCGCGAGGAGGTGGGCGTCGCGATCGAGCCGCCGAGCCGGCCCTGCGACTTCGAGGTGCGCAGGGGCTCCGAACCGCCGACGGCGCTCGTGCTCCGGGGGTGGATCCTCGGGGCCTGGGTCGGCACCCCTCGGCTGGTCGACCGCGAGGAGCACGACGACCTCGCCTGGTTCGCAGCGGGGGATCTCCCCGCGCTCGACCTGTCGTACGCCGAGTACGGGCCGATGCTGCGCCGAGTGCTGGCTCCGGACATCGACCGACGCGGCTGAGGACCGGGCGCACGGGGTTCACCGACCCCACGTCCGGACCTCGCAGGGGAGGCGCTCACGGCGCCCGTCGGCAGGATCCAGGCCACACCCCATACTCGTCCAGGGTGGTCGAGAACGACACGCCGCGCCGGTGCGTTACCGATTTGTGACCTGGCGAAACGGCTGCTACCTTCCACCGGTCGCCGGTCAGCCCTGGACCGCGCAGGCACCCCTGATACCGCCGCTCCCCTTCTCCGCCACGGCCCGCCCCTGGCCGCGGAGGCGATGCCGCACGCCCCTGTGCGCTCGCCGGAGCGGCCCGACTGGAAGCTGCACATCTTGCGATCCCTCTTCACCAAGGTCCGTGTCCTCTCGCTCGCCGCCGCGCTGACGATCGCCCCGGCCGTCGCCGTGGCCGCCGCGCCCGCCGCCGATGCGGCGACGCAGCCGGCGAGGCTGACGGCGCTCGCCTACGCCAAGCACCACCTCGGCGACCGGTACCAGTACGGCGCCGCGGGCCCGAACGCGTTCGACTGCTCCGGTCTCACGATGCAGGCCTACGCCGCCGCCAGGACGAGCATCGGCGGCCACTCGGCCACGGCCCAGTACCGCACGGCCCGTGCCCGGCACCAGCTGCGCTCGAGGTTCCACGCCTATCCCGGCGACCTGCTCTTCTACGGGACCACGAGCGACGTGTACCACGTCGCCATCTGGGCCGGCGGCAACTGGATGATCGAGGCGGCGCACGACGGCGTCCCCGTCCGCCTCGTGCCGCTGCGCAGGGCCGACCTGCTCTCCCAGGTGGGCAACCCCTGAGCCGTCGCCGGACCGGCCTCACCTCCCGGACCGTCGGCGGCCTCGCCGCTGACGCCCGGCGGCCGCTCCTCGTCAGGAGCCGGTCGGGCGTCGCCAGTAGGCTTGAGGTCCCGCGAGGTTCCCGCGGTACTGAAGACCTGATCAGAGGCGTGTTGTAGGGTGATCGCGCAGTTCCTCCGCTTGAAGCTGCAGCTGACCGCGAACGCCTTCCGGCGCAGCACCTGGCAGGTGGTCGGGATCGCGATCGGGCTGCTCTACGGGGGAGCGGTCACCCTGCTCGCCGTCGTCGCGCTGATCGGGCTGCGGTTCGTCCCCGTCGCGGTCACCGGACCCGTCGTGGTGATCGGTGGGTCCCTCACCGTGCTCGGCTTCCTCGTCGTGCCGCTGCTGCTCGGCGTCGACGACACGCTCGACCCGCGCCGCTTCGCGCTCTTCGGGGTGGACCGCACGCGCCTCGCCGTCGCGCTCGCCGTCGCGGCCCTCGTCTCCATCCCGTCGATCGTGATCACCCTGGTCTCGCTCGCCACCCTCGTGACCTGGGCGCGCTCGCCCGGCGCATTCGTCGTCGCGCTGCTCGCCGCACCCTGCACCATCGCGATCTGCGTGCTCGTCGCCCGCATCAGCGCCGCTGCGGCCGGGCTGCTGCTCGCCACGCGCCGCTCCCGCGAGGCGCTCGCCGGCATCGCGGTGGTCGGGCTCGTGATCCTGTCGCCGATCATCGTGCTGCTCAGCACCGTGCGCATCGGCTCCGCGGGCGCCCACGACGGGGCCGTGATCGCCGCCGTGCTCGGCTGGACGCCGTTCGGCGCCTCGTGGGCGGCCCCGGCGACCGTCGCCGCCGGATCCGCGGCCGGCCTGCTGCAGCTGCTCGAGGCGATCGCGACGGTCGCGCTGCTCGCCCTCGCCTGGCGCGCCCTCGTCGCCAAGACCCTCGTGTCGCCGACGCGGCACGGCCGTCTCCAGTCGTACAGCGGCCTCGGCTGGTTCGGCCGCCTCCCGAGCACACCGGGCTGGGCCGTCGCCGCCCGCAGCCTCACCTACTGGAGCCGCGACGTGCGGTACCGCGTGAGCATCCTCGTCGTGCCGATCACGCCGATCGTGATCGTGCTCGTCCTCGGGTTCGTCGGCGTGCCCGGCCACCTGCTCGTCCTGCTGCCGGTGCCGATCGTCGCGCTGTTCCTCGGCTGGGTCTCCCACAACGACATCGCCTACGACAGCAGCGCCATCTGGCTGCACGTGGCGGCCGGGGTGCGGGGCCGTGCGGACCGGCTCGGACGGCTGCTGCCCGTGATCGCCGTCGGCGTGCCCGTGCTGCTCGCCGGGTCCATCGTCTGCGCCGCGATCTCGGGTGACCCGGTGGCCGCGTTCGGGCTGCTCGGCGTCTCCGGCTGCCTCTTCCTCACCGGGATGGGCCTCGGCTCGGTCTCATCCGCCCGGCTGCCCTATCCGGTGCCGCAACCGGGCTCCTCGCCGTTCCAGCAGCCGAACTCGTCGAGCGGCCTCACCGCCGCCGTGCAGTCGATCACCTTCCTCGGCCAGTTCGTCCCGGCCGTTCCCGCGATCGTGCTCGCCGTGCTCGGCCTGATCGGCGGCGACGGGTGGTACGTCGCGTCGTTCATCGTCGGGCTCGGCATCGGCGCGGTCGTCTTCGCGATGGGGCTGCAGCTCGGCGCCCGCGTGTTCGAGGCGCGCGGCCCCGAGATCCTCGCGTCGGCCGTCCGGATGTGACACCGAGCGAGCCGGTGGCGGCATACCCTTGCCGCATGCCTCGCGACAGCATCTCCGACCCCGGCGGCGGCACCTCGACCCTCGACCGCGAGCTCGAGGAGCTGCTCAACGGCGAGCAGATCGATGACGGCGACCACGACCGCTTCGCGCACTACGTGCAGAAGGAGAAGATCGTCGAGTCGGCCGTCACCGGCAAGCCCGTGCGAGCCCTCTGCGGCAAGGTGTGGGTGCCGGCCGGGATCCGCAGAAGTTCCCGATCTGCCCCGACTGCAAGAAGATCTACGACACCCTGCGCAGCTGACGCGGCGGCGCCCCGCTCAGGCGCCCTGGATCACCGTGGGGATCGCCGGGTCGCCGGCCGACAGGCGCATGCCCTCGAGCGGCAGCTCCCGGATGACCGCCGCGTGGTGCTCCCGCGCCGCCCGCACGCCGGCCACGCCGAGGAACCCGGCCTCCGGCCGCCCGTCGACGACCAGGGGGACCGTGAGCGGCCGGCCGGTGCCCGCATCCGGCTCGCTGCCGATCACGACGCGCTCCGCGGTCGCCCGGCCGTCCGCGTCCAGGTCGCGCACCGACCACTTGCGTCCGCCGGTGCCGGCCTTCTCGCTCGAGCGCTTGGCCACGCGGCGCCACGCGCCGCTCGCGTCGGTGTGCTCGACGAGCTTGTAGACGAGGCCCGCCGCCGGGTGGCCCGAGCCGGACACCACCGAGGTGCCGACGCCGTACGCGTCCACCGGCATGGCGCCGAGCGTGCCGATGGCGTACTCGTCGAGGTCGTTCGTGACGGTGATGCGGGTCCGCTCGGCGCCGAGCGCGTCGAGCAGCCGCCGCGCCTCGCCGATCACGACGGGGAGGTCGCCGGAGTCGATGCGGATGGCGCCGAGCCGGTCGCCGGCGACTCGCACCGCCGTCCGGATGCCCTCGCCGATGTCGTAGGTGTCGACGAGCAGCGTGGTGCCCTCGCCCATCGCGGCGATCTGGGAGCGGAAGGCGTCCTCCTCCGAGTCGTGCAGCAGCGTGAACGCGTGGGCGGCGGTGCCCATCGTCGGCACGCCCCAGCGCCGGCCCGCCTCGAGGTTCGAGGTCGCCGCGAAGCCCGCGATGTAGGCGGCACGGGAGGCGGAGACCGCGGCGCGCTCCTGCGCGCGGCGCGAGCCCATCTCGGACACCGGCCGGCCGGCCGCGGCCTGCACCATCCGGGCCGCAGCGGTGGCGACCGCGCTGTCGGCGTTCAGCACGCTGAGGATCAGGGTCTCGAGCACGACGGCCTCGGCGAAGCTGCCCTCCACGGTGAGCAGGGGCGAGTACGGGAAGTAGAGCTCGCCCTCGCGGTAGCCGCGGATCGAGCCGGTGAAGCGGTAGTCGGCGAGCCACTCGAGGGTGCGGTCGGACACCATCCGCTCGGTGCCGAGCCAGTGCAGCTCGGCCTCCTCGAACCGGAAGCGCTCGATCGCGTCGAGCAGCCGGCCGACGCCGGCGACGACGCCGTAGCGGCGGCCGCCCGGCAGCCGTCGCCCGAACACCTCGAACACGCTGCGGCGCTCCGCGGTGCCGTCGCCGAGCGCGGCGTCCAGCATCGTCAGCTCGTAGCGGTCGGTCATCAGCGCGGTGCTGCTCACGGCAGCAGCCTAGGGAGGCGCGCGTCGCGCTCGCCGAGTGCGGCCACGCCCGACGGCCCGGCGACTTGGCCCGGTGGGTCGGGGCGCAGTTCCCGCCGATCGGGGAGCGGGGGGGCGCGAACCGGGAGGACGCGGCGAGCGGGGCCGGCGGCCGCCCCCGTACTGGGTACTGCCGGAGCGTCCGCCCCGCTGCATACGCTCGACGGACGCCCGGTGCACCCACACCGAGCGCTCCGCCGGTCACCCAGCCGGTGCAGCAGCCTTTTCCCCGAAAGGTCCCTTCCCCCATGCTCGGATCCCCGAGCGTCGCCGCCCGGCTCCTCGCCGCGCCCGCGCACCGCTCCTCGTTCGTCCTCTGGGACTACGTGCCGGCCGCGGTCGTCGCCGTCGTGCTGCTCGCCTTCGCCGTCACCCTCGTCGTCGTCGCGACGCACCAGCGCCGCGACGTGGAGGAGTAGCCAGGCACCTCCCTCGGTTGCACCGTTAGGCTTCCCGCCCGTGACGGATGCACCGATCGGGGTCTTCGACTCCGGCGTCGGCGGGCCTGACCGTCGCCCGCGCGATCCTCGACCAGCTGCCGAACGAGGCGATCCTCTACGTCGGCGACACCGCCCACTCGCCCTACGGCCCGAAGCCCCTCGCCGAGGTGCGGGCCTACGCGCTCGCCGTCCTCGACGACCTGGTCGCGCAGGGCGTGAAGCTGCTCGTCATCGCCTGCAACACGGCCTCCGCGGCGATGTTCCGCGACGCCCGCGAGCGGTTCACGATCGGCGCGGGCATCCCCGTGGTCGAGGTCGTGCTGCCCGCGGTGCGCCCGCCGCGCGCCAGACGCGCACGAAGCGGATCGGGGTGATCGGCACCGAGGGGACGGTGCGGTCGAACGCGTACGTCGACGCGTTCGTCGCGGATCCGGGGATCCAAGTCGTGCAGGCCGCATGCCCCCGGTTCGTCGACTTCGTCGAGGCCGGCATCACCACGGGCCCGGAGCTGTTCGCCGCCGCGGAGGAGTACCTCGCGCCGCTGAAGGCCGCGCAGGTGGACACGGTGCTGCTCGGCTGCACCCACTACGCGCTGCTGTCGCGCGCCATCCGCTACGTGATGGGCGCCCGACGTAGAGCTCGTCTCGTGTGCGGCGGAGACCGCGAACGACGTCTACCAGCAGCTCGTGGAGCACGGGCTGCTGCGCACCGCGACCACGCCGCCGAGGCACGTCTTCGAGGCGACGGGCACCAGCGAGGCGGCCTTCCTGCGCCTCGCCCGGCGGTTCCTCGGGCCCGAGGTGCCGTCCGTCGATCTCGTCCACACCGGTGCGATCCCCGTGCCGCCCACCTCACACGGAGGCCCCCGATGACCGAACGCCGCGACGGCCGCGCCCCCGACGAGCTGCGGCCCGTCACCATCGAGCGGGGCTGGAGCAGCCAGGCCGAGGGCAGCGCGCTGATCTCCTTCGGGCGGACCCGCGTGCTCTGCACCGCCTACGTCACGAACGGCGTGCCCCGGTGGCTGCAGGGCAAGGGCCGCGGCTGGGTCACCGCCGAGTACGCGATGCTGCCCCGCGCGACGAACGAGCGCAGCGACCGGGAGAGCGTGAAGGGCCGCATCGGCGGCCGCACCCACGAGATCTCGCGCCTCATCGGCCGGGCGCTCCGCGCGGTCGTCGACACGAAGGCGCTCGGCGAGAACACGATCGTGCTCGACTGCGACGTGCTGCAGGCCGACGGCGGCACCCGCACGGCCGCGATCACCGGCGCCTACGTCGCCCTGGCGGATGCGATCGCCTGGGGCCGCGGCGGAGCGCTTCCTCGGCCAGCGGTCGCAGCCGCTCGTCGACAGCGTCGCCGCGGTGTCGGTGGGCATCATCGACGGCGTGCCCATGCTCGATCTGGCATACACCGAGGACGTGCGCGCCGAGACCGACATGAACATCGTGACGACCGGGCGCGGGCTCTTCGTCGAGGTGCAGGGCACCGCAGAAGGGCGCACCGTTCGACCGCCGTGAGCTGGACGCCCTGCTCGACCTCGGGGTCGCCGGCACCGCGACGCTCACGGCGCTGCAGCTCGCGGCCCTCGGCACCGGGTCGTGACTGCCGCGGAGCGCTTCCCGCGGATCGTGCTCGCCACCGGCAACGCCCACAAGGTGGCCGAGCTGCGCGCGATCCTCGAACCGCTCCTGCCGGACGTCGAGCTCGTCGGCTCCGACAGCGGCCCGTCGCCGGTGGAGGACGGTGACCACGTTCGTCGCGAACGCGCTGATCAAGGCGCGGGCGGCGTGCGCAGGCGACCGGGCTGCCGGCGCTCGCCGACGACCTCCGGCATCGCGGTCGACTGCGCTCGAGGGGGCGCCCGGGGCATCGACTCCGCCCGCTTCAGCGGCACCGGCCGGGACGATGACAACCGGGCGCTGCTGCTCGAGCCGGCTGCGCGGGCGTCGAGGACCGGCGCGCGCAGTTCGTCTGCGCGGCGGTGCTCGTCACCGCGGAGGAGCGCTTCGAGGCGGAGGCGGCCTGGCCGGGCGTCGTGCTCCCCGAGGCGGAGCGCGGCGAGGGCGGCTTCGGCTACGACCCGCTGTTCCGGCCCGACGGCCTCGACGTCTCGGTCTGCGGAAGCCCTCACCGCGGCCGAGAAGAACGTGGAGAGCCACCGCGGGCAGGCGTTCCGCCGCTCTCGCGGCGCAGCTGCAGGCCTCAAGGAGTCCGAGGCGGCGCTGGTCGGCGGCGGCCCGGCGGGCCTTGCGCCGGTTGCTCAGCAGGTGGAAGAGCGTCGGACCGAGGCTGAGCACGACGGCCGCGAGCAGGATGATGTCGATGTAGTGCTCGACGAAGTCGCGCGACCGGCGGGATGTAGCCGAGCAGGAACCCGAGGAACGTGACGCCGAAGCCCCAGAGCGCGGGCGCCGATCACGTTGTACGTCGAGTACTTCTTCGCGTCCCCATCCGGCCGACGCCGGCCGCGATCGGGGCGAAGGTCCGCACGATCGGCACGAAGCGGGCGAGGATCACCGCGACCGGCCCGTACTTGTCGAAGAAGCGGTTCGTGCGGTCGACCTGCTCCTTGCTGAACAGGCCGGACTCGCGGCGCTCGAAGATGCGCGGACCGGTCTTCCGGCCGATGTAGAAGCCGAGCTCGCCGCCGAGGAACGCCGCCAGGGCGGCTGATCGCGGGCGCCGCGATCCAGATGCTCAGGCCGAGGCCGTGCGTGCTCTTCGCGCGACAGCAGGCCGGTGATGATCAGCAGCGTGTCGCCGGGGAAGACGAAGCCGATGAGCAGGCCCGTCTCCGCGAAGACGATGAGGCAGACGCCGATGAGGGCGAAGGGCCCGAACGCGTGGATGAGCGCCGTGGGATCGAGCCACGGGATCACCGCGTTCGTATACGGCACGGCGTCTCTTCCTGGTCGTCGGTGGCGTCCGTCGCGGCCCACGACGGGTGCGGAAGGAGGGACTTCAACCCTCACGCCGAAGCACAGGAACCGGAACTCCTGCGTGTCTACCAATTCCACCACTCCCGCGTGGAGCGGGGCTCAGTGTAGTGGGGAGCCCCGACGCCGACGCGGGTGCCGCGTGGCGTCCGCGGGGCTTCGAGGGCACCGGCGACCACGCAGCGGACCGCCCCGCCCCGCCGGCCCGCGTTCACCCGTCTCAGGTGATGGTCCGGGGTCGCTCCGGCGCGGATGCTGGGCCCGCAGCAGTCGTCGGGACCGTCACACCGACCCGTGAAGGTCACGGGCCGTCCGAGGGGTTCCACAACCCCGGCGCCCGCGAGCGAGCTTCGAGGGAGTCGAACTGTGAGCAAGTCGGATGTGCCACTGGAGTTTGCACATCGCCGCGTACATGGACCTGGACGGCGCCCAGCAGGACTGGGACGGGATCAAGCAGATGGTCGCCGACAAGGTGATCGACGTCGAGGCGATGGCGCTGGTCAGCCGTGACGAGAACGGCAAGATCCATGTCAAGGACGACGAGCACCACGCCCGTCACGGCGCCAAGAAGGGCGCCATCGGTGGGGCGCTGGTCGGCCTGATCTTCCCGCCTACGATCATCGCCGGCGTGATCGTCGGCGCCGCCGCCGGCGGGGTCGCCGGTGGCGTGCTGACCCGCGTCGAACGGCGGAAGATCAAGGCCGACGTCGAAGCGACGCTGCCGGTCGGATCCTCTCCGCGATCGTCGCGCTGTTCGAGGAGCGTTGGCTCAGCGACCTGGAGAAGGCGCTCGCCAAGGCCGACCGCTTCCAGCTGGAGCACCTCCACGACGACGACCACGAGGTGATCGACGAGGCCGACGAGACGCCGACGCCCGCGACGGCTGCGGGCATCGTCCCCCTCCAGCGCCGCCTGAATCGTCCCGCCGGAGGGCCTCGCCGGGCGCTGACGCGTCCTCCGAGGCCCTCCGGCCGGTGGAGAACCTGCGACGTCCATCCGCGCCGGTCCCCACACTGGCGGGCTGGGCTTACCCCATCCAGCTGATCAGCGCGGTCGTCCGGGACCGGGCGCGCCGTGGCGAGCTCGCGGACGACGGGCCCGCGGACGCGGTGCGGGAGGAGCTGCGCCGGTACGCGGAGCACGCCGTCGCGTCGGGCGCCCCGCTGCTCGCCGACGAGCGCCAGGCGGAGCGGCTGATCGTCGCGGAGCCACCGGCTTCGGGCCGCTGCAGCCGCTGCTCGACGACCCCGAGGTCGAGGAGATCTGGATGAACCGCCACGAGGGTCTTCGCCGCTCGCGGCGGCGTGGCCGAGCTGACCCCGATCCTCGGCGCCGGCGAGCAGGAGGTGCGCGACCTCGTCGAGCGGATGCTCGTGACGAGCGGGCGGCGCGTGGATCTGAGCTCGCCGTTCGTCGACGCGTCGCTGCCCGACGGCTCGCGCCTGCACGTCGTCATCCCGGACATCACGCGGGCGGCACTGGGCGGTGAATATACGCGAGTTCTCCGATCGCGTGGTCGACCTCGACGCCCTCGTCGCGCGGGGCTCCCTACCGCCGCACGCCGCCGAGTTCCTCCGCGCCGCGATGCTCGCCGGGATGAACGTGCTCGTGTCCGGCGCGACGCAGGCGGGGAAGACCACCCTGCTGAACGCGCTGCTGGCCGCCGGCCGCCCGTCGGACCGGGTGATCACCGTGGAGGAGACCTTCGAGCTGAAGTCGCCCGGCCGCGACGCGGTGGCGATGCAATGCCGCCAGCCAGCCTCGAGGGTGGCGGCGAGGTGACCCTGCGCCGGCTCATCAAGGAGGCGCTGCGGATGCGGCCCGACCGCCTCGTGGTCGGCGAGGTGCGT
Source organism: uncultured Actinomycetota bacterium (assembly GCA_963771645.1). Lineage (GTDB taxonomy): Bacteria > Actinomycetota > Actinomycetes > Actinomycetales > Microbacteriaceae > Amnibacterium. The sequence goes on from CAVYUH010000003.1 coordinate 441,717, forward strand.
GAGGCGAAGGCGCTCGACCTGCTGATCGCGCTGAACTCGGGCATCCCAGGGGCCTGCAGCATCCATGCGAACTCCGCTCGCGACGCCCTGACGAAGCTGTGCACCCTGCCGCTGCTCGCGGGCCGCAACATCGACGCGGCCTTCGTGGTGCCGACCGTCGCCGCGTGCGTCGAGCTCGTCGTGCACTGCGAGCTGCTCGCGTCGGGACGGCGGCGGGTCACCGAGATCCTCGCCCCGACCGGCGTCGTCACCGACGGCGGCGTCATCGAGGCGAGCCGGGTGTTCACGCTCGAGGACGGAGCCCTGCGACCCCGGACCGCCGTGCTGCCGCGCTCGGCGAAGTTCGAGGCGGCCGGCCTCGACGTGCAGGCGCTGCTCGGACGGGCGGCGTGATCCCGGCGCTCGGCGCGCTCGGTGGCCTCGGCCTCCTGCTCGTGCTCGCGCCGCTGCTCTGGCCCGCCTCGCGGCGGGTCCCGCGTCCGCGTCGCGGATCCGACCGGATCGCCCGGCGTCTTGAGCGCGCGGGTGTCCGCGCCGTCGCCCCGGGGCTGTTCCTGCCGGTCTCCGCCCTGATCGGCATCGTGGCCGGGGCGCTCGCCGTGGCCGCCACCGGGCTGCCGGTCGTCGCGGCGCTCGCGACGATCGCCGCCGCGGCAGCGCCGTGGACGGTGCTCGGCTGGCGGGCCCGCGCCGCGCCCGCGCGGCGAGGGCGCTCGGCCGGTCGTCGTGGACGCCCTCGTCGCGTCGATCCGCGCCGGGATGCCGCTGCCCGACGCCGTCGCCGCCCTCGCCGACGAGGGGCCCGCTCCACTCCGCTCCGGCTTCGCGCGGTTCGCCGAGCGCTGGCGGCAGACCGGCGCCGCGTCCGTCGCGCTCGATGCGGCGAAGGCCCACTTCGCCGACCCGACCGCGGATCGGCTCCTCGAGATCCTCCGGATGGCGCGGCAGGTCGGGGGCACCGAGCTGCCGTCCGTGTCCGCGACCTCGCCGTGCACCTGCGGGCCGACCTCGCGCTCCGCTCCGAGATGGAGGCCCGGGTCCTGGGTGACCGGTGCTGGCGAGCTCGGCCCGCGGCGCCGTGGATCGTCCTCGCGCTGCTCGCCCACGACCCGAAGGCGCGGCGGCCTACGGCACGGCCGAGGGCGGCCTGCTCATCGCCGGTGCCGCCGTCGTGACGCTCGGCGCATACCGGGTGATGGTCGCGATCGGCAGGCTGCCCGAGGACCGGCGGTGGTTCCGGTGAGCCCCGAGCCGGGCATCGCGCTCGCGATCGCCTGCGGCATCGGGATCGGTCTCGGGCTCTGGAGCATCGCGAGCCGCCTCCCCGCCTTCGCCCGGCCACGGCTCGCGACGCGGATGGCCCCGTTCCTGCTCGACGTCTCGCCCGAGGCGCGGCGCCTGCACGAGCGGGCCCCAGCCGACCCGGTTCCCGTGCTCGGCGTGCTCGCGGCGCCGCTGCTCGAGGGCTTCCAGCGCGCGTTCGGTGCGGTCCTCGGCACACCCGATCGCACCGCGGTCCGGCTGCGTCGGGCCGGCCTGACGCGGAGCGTCGAGGCGCAGCGCCTCCGGCAGCTCGGGTGGACCGTCGCGGGCGCGGTGGCCGGCGGCGGGGTCGCCGTGCTCGCGGCGACGGCCGGCTCCGCGTCCCGGCTCGCGATCGTCGCGGCGCCGATCGTCGGGGCCGGGATCGCCCTCGCCGCATCCGATCACGCCCTCACCAGGGCTGCCAGGAAGCGAGCGGCCCGCCTCGAGAGCGAGCTGCCCACCGTCCTCGAGTTCGTCGCGCTCAGCCTCGCGGCCGGCGAGGGCGTGCACGACGCGCTCGCCCGCGTCGCGCGGGTGAGCAGCGGCGTCCTCGCCGAGGAGCTCGGCCGGGTCGTGGCCGAGACCCGCGTCGGCGTGCCGCTCGGGGCCGCCCTCGCCCGGCTCGGCGACGACCTCGTGCTGCCTGCGCTGACGCGCTGCCTCACGCACATCGCCGCGGCGCTGGAACGCGGTTCACCCCTCGCCGAGCTGCTGCGCGTGCAGGCGGCCGATGCACGCGAGGAGGCGCGGCGGGCGATGCTCGAGACCGCCGGCAAGAAGGAGGTCGCGATGCTCGTGCCGCTGGTGTTCCTCATCCTGCCGGTGACCGTCGCGTTCGCGGTCTGGCCGGGGATCGTGGTGCTGCAGACCCGGCTCTGAGGCGGCGCACCCGTGCGATGTGCAGGACCTCGAGCGATCTGCAGGACCGGTCGACCGGATCCGTCCTGCACATCGTCCCGCATCCTGCAGATCGCCTGCGGAGTGGACGGCGGCTGGCAGCGATCCGAACGCCCCTGCACGCCTTCGGGACACCTGTACGGGGTCGCCGCCGTACGAACGTCCCGAACCCGTGCGCGTGCGCCGGCGTCAGTCGAAGAGCGCACTCCAGCCGTCGAGGCGGCTGCGGCCGTGCACCCATCCCGCGACGAGCATGGTGCGCACCCAGCCGTCGAGGCTTGCGGGCGTCACCGTCACCTCGGGCGTGGTGCCGCGCACCGACCACTCGTCGACCTCGGTCTCGGGCGAGCGCACCTCGACGTCGTAGTCGCCCTCGGTCTCGAGGTACTCGGCGAGCTCGTCCGCGATGTCCTGGTCCTGCGCGGCGAAGGCGAACTCGATCCGCACCGCGCCCGTCGCATCGCCCGACACGGACTCGGCGGTGTCGCCGTTCATCTCCTCGAGCTCGGCGAGGTTCTCCGTCACCCAGTCCGCCGGCGCCGCACCGCGCTCCGGCACGGGCAGGGTCTCCTCGATCGGGACCGCCACGTCGGTCTCCTTCCTCGTCGTCGACCTCCATCGTGCCCTGCCGCGACCATGACGAGAGAATGGGGTGTGCCAGACGCCGATGGAGCCGCGCCCTTCCGCCTCGACGTGGGCGGCGATCCCGGCATGGCCCCCCTCGCCCTCGCGCGCCGCGCCGCGGAGGCGGAGGTGGAGGGGTTCGACGGGATCGGGGCGTCCGAGACGCGGCACGACCCGTTCCTGAGCCTCGCGCTCGCCGCCCGCGAGACGACCCGGATCGAGCTGCTCAGCACCGTGGCGGTAGCGTTCGCCCGCAACCCGATGACCGTCGCCCAGAGCGCCTACGACCTGCAGGCGATCTCCGGCGGCCGCTTCCTGCTCGGGCTCGGCTCGCAGGTGCAGCCGCACATCGAGAAGCGGTTCTCGATGCCGTGGTCGAAGCCGGCCGCCCGGATGGCCGAGTTCGTCCGCGCGGTCCGCGCGATCTGGGCGACGTGGCAGACCGGCGAGCCGCTGCGGTTCCGCGGCGAGTTCTACACGCACACCCTCATGACGCCGTTCTTCAGCCCGCCGGCGGTTCCCGAGGGGGCGCCGCCGGTCTGGATCGCCGCAGTGGGGGAGCGGATGACGGAGGTGGCCGGCGAGGTCGGGGACGGCCTGCACGCGCACAGCTTCACCACCCCGCACTACCTCGCCGACGTGAGCGTGCCCGCGCTCGCTCGCGGCGCCGAACGGGCCGGCCGCGACGTCGGAGAGGTCGGGATCTCGCTGCCCGCCCTGATCGCCGTCGGGGACGACGACGCGGCGCTGCAGACGGCGATCCGTGCGACGAAGGCGCAGATCGGCTTCTACGGCAGCACCCCCGCCTACCTGCCGGTGCTCGCGGCGCACGGCTGGGACGACCTGCACGAGCGGTTGCACGAGGCCTCCCGGCGGGGCGACTGGGCCGCGATGGGCGACCTCGTGTCCGACGAGGTGCTCGAGACCTTCGCGGCGATCGGATCCGCCGATTCGGTCGCGTGGGAGCTGAAGTCCCGGTATGCGGGCGTCGTGTCGCGGCTCTCGTTCAGCGCGAGCTATCCGATCGCGCCGGAGACGACCGCCGCGCTCGTCCGAGGGCTCCGCGCGCGCTGAGCCGCGCGGTCACTCCTCGGGAGGCGCGTTCCTTCGGCTCGCCCGCACGAGCACCACGATCCCGGCGATGATCACGAACGCCCCGATCACGCTGACGACGACCCAGAGCACCTCGGCCAGTCCGTCGGTGACGGCGAGCTGCGCGATGACGCCGACGAAGAGGATCAGCACGCCGAGCAGCGTCAGGGCGACGCCGAGGCGGGACGGGCGGCTGGGCACCCGGCGACGCTACTCCGCGACGCCATGAGCCTTCGGGCGCCGCATCGGCCGGAGCGACCCGTGCGGTCTGCAGGATCCCGTGCGGTGTGCAGGACGACGCTCCGATCGGTCTCCGGCACACCGCTCGCCGTCCTAGCAGACGGAGCGGGGTCGGCGGCCGGTGGACAGTATCAGCCGCTGATGGCGAGCAACACGCAGAGCACGGTCAGCGATGCGGTGAGGCCGCCCATGCCCCAGCGCTCCAGCGGATGCCGCCCGGCGAGGTTGCCTGCCGTGTTGAGCGCGAAGAGCCCAGCGACGACCCAGACGCCGACGCGGACGACGGGGGCGTCCGGACGGGCGGCGCCCAGCATCCCTCCGTGCAGCAGGAGCAGGGAGCCGATGCCGAGCAGCACGATCGCAGTGATCGCACTGGCGATGCGGTAGCCCGGGGGGAGGCGCCCATCGGGCTGCACCGACCGCCCGCCGTACGCCGCTGCGGCGAGCGGGGCGCCGGCAGCCAGCGCCACCTGGAAGGCGGCGCCGAGCAGCAGCAGCACGCACGCGACTGCCGTGAGGACCGCGACGACGGCGTGGGGCATGCCGGCTCCTTCGATGTCGGCGACCCCTTCCGGAAGAACGGTGCGCGCTTCCGTCACCGTATCGACGGGATGGGCGGAGCCGGACGCACCGCGCGCGAGCCGCCGCCTCGCGTCGCGGCTCGGCACCCTGTGGACAACTCCTGCGGGCCGGCCCCGATGCGAGCCACACTGCGCGGGTGGCGAGGGAGGCCGACGTGAAGACACTGCCCACCGACGTGCGGACGCGGATCGAGGACGACCACGAGCGGGGCGACGTGCCCGGCTGGGTGCTCGTGACGCTGATGACCGCGGGGTTGGTCGTGCTGCTGTGGGGCGTCGCCGGCCCGGCGCTCACCAACCTGTTCCAGCAGGCGATCTCGAGCGTCTCCGGCATATGACCCCCTTCGGCGAGCGCGGCTCCGCCCCGGTGGAGTTCGTGCTGGTCGGGGTGCTGCTCGTCGCACTCGTGCTCGGGGTGCTGCAGGTCGCTGCGGTGCTCCTCGTCCGCAACACCGCTCTCGACGCCGCGGCGGAGGGCGCCAGGTGGGCGGCGATCGAAGGGCACCCCCGCCGCCGGCGTCGCCCGCACCCGCCAGGTGCTCACGACGGCGCTGGGTGCGGGCTACGCCCGCGACGTGGTCGGCGGCACGTCGGCGGAGGCGGGCACCCCCGTCGCCGTCGTCACCGTCCGCACGACGCTGCCCGTACTCGGCCTGCTGGGGCCGACCGGCGCGCTCGAGGTGTCCGGTCATGCGGCGCTCGAACCCGCTCCTTGACCGGATCGGCGGAGCCCGGCTCCGCCGCGGTCGAGTTCCTCACCCTCGGCGTGCTCCTGCTCGTCCCGATCGTCTACCTGGTGCTCGTGCTGGCGACCCTCCAGGGCGCGGCCTTCGCGGCGGAGGGCGCGGCGAGGCAGGCCGCTCGGGAGCTGGTGCTGGCGGCGACGGATGCGGACGGCCGCCGCGCGGCAGCCGCGGCCGTCGAGGTCGGGCTCGCGGACTGGCGGATCCCCGAGTCCGCAGCGGAAGTCGACGTCCGCTGCTCGCCCGAGCCCGGCGACTGCCTCGTGCCGCGGGGCTCGGTGACGGTCACGGTGCGTGTCGCCGTCGCGCTGCCGCTGCTGCCGCCCGCGCTGCGGCTCGGCACGCCGGGCGCCATCCCGGTCGAGGCCGCCGCGGTCCAGCGGGTGTCGATGTTCGAGGCGGCGCGGTGAAGCGCGGAGACGCGGGCTCGACCGTGCCGCTCGTCCTCGTGTTCCTGATGATCGCGGCCGGCTTCGTCGTCGTGGCCGCGGGGGCGACAGCCCTCCACCTCGAGCGGCTGCGGCTGCTCACGATCGCGGACGGCGCGGCGCTCGCCGCGGCCGAGTCCTTCCGGGTCGCGGACGCGCGGGTCAGCGGCGGCACGGTCGTGCCGTCGCTCGACGACACGGAGGTGCGTGCCGTGGCCGCCGACTACCTCGGGACCGCGGACACCCCCGGCCTCAGCGACCTCCGGCTCGACGAGGCCCGCACCCCTGACGGCCGGTCGGCGCTCGTCCGGCTGACCGCCACATGGCATCCGCCGATCACGAGCGCGCTGCTCCCGGTCTCGGTCCAGGTCACGGTCGAATCGACCGCCGCCGCCCGCTTCCGGTGAACGAACCGCCGAGGTTCAGCCGCTTCAGGTGATCCCCGCGCCTCGGGATGCTGGTTCCGTCGCTCCATGGATGCTGTGGAGCGATCGTGAGCGCGCACGACGGCGCCGTGCTGCATCCGGATGCCCGCGACGGCACCGGCCAGCACCGCGCGGCCGCGACCGGGACGCCGTCCCTCCTCCAGGTGCTCCGTCGACCGCTCGCCGATGCCGCGTCGGTGGAGTCGGTCGGCCTCGTGGCCGGCGCCCTCGTGTTCGTCGTGGGCGGCGTGACGACGTTCCTCCTCGCGGACGGCCGCGACCTCCCGATCTCCGGTCCGGGCTCCGTCGGTGAGATCGTCGCGATCGGCGGCGCCGTCGTGGCGGCCGTGGTCCTCCTGGCCGTCGGCCTGCTCCTCCGCACGCGCGAGGCCCGGCTCCACGGCGCCGCCCGGCGCGGGAGGCTCCGGCTCCACCCGTTGGACGCACTGGCGCTCGCGGTCGCCCACGCGATCATCGCCCTCCTCGCCTGGACGGCGATCGCGGCCGTCGTCGAGTCGTCCTTCATCGACGCCGTGGTCTTCCCGTTCTCGGCGGCCCTGCTCGCGGGCGTGGCGATGGCGGTGACCGCCTACGCCGCCTTCCTGTCCGCCGCGCACCTCTCCCCGACGTCGCTGTCGCTGGTGCTCGCGATCTTCCTGGTCGTCGGGATGTTCGCGAGCATGCTCACCTCGTCCGATCCGCACTGGTGGCAGAAGAACCTCAGCGCGCTCGGGATCACCGGCGACGTCTCCTCGCTCGCGTTCAACCTCACCGTGATCATCGCGGGCGTGATCGTCTCCACGATCGCCCATGCGGCGACCGCCGCGCTCCCCGACGGGACCCCGGCCGAGCGCCGGGGTCGGGCGTCGGTGCGCACGTCGCTCATCCTGATCGGCGTCTTCCTGGCCTGCGTGGGGATCTTCAAGGCCGACGACTTCTTCTGGATCCACACGTTCGTCGCCGTGGGCATGCTCGTCGTCTTCGCCGTGATGGTGGTGCGGCTTCCACGGCTCATCCCGGCGATGCCGCGGGTGTTCCGGCTCCTCGGCGACGTCTTCCTCGGGGTGATCGCGCTCCTCGCGGTGCTGTACGTGACCGGCTACTACAACCTGACCGCGGTGGAGCTGGTGTCGGCGATCCTGATCTTCAGCTGGATCATCCTGTTCCTGCGGAACACCGGCGCCATCAGCGCATCCACCATGCCGCCCACGGACGCTGAGGTCCCGGCGACCGGCGCCGTTTGACGCCGACGGCGCTCGGCCTGTCGGGTCAGCCCTGCGGGCCCATGACGAGCAGGCTCGAGGTCGCCGTCGCGTAGATGGTGCCCGCCTCGTCCGCGAGCACCCCTTCGGCGAACGCGACCCGGCGCCCGCGCTTCACGACGGTGCCGACCGCCGTCAGCGGACCGACCGACGGCAGGATCGGGCGCAGGTAGCTCACCGACAGGTCGATCGACGTGTAGCCGGTGCCTGCCGGCAGCGTCGTGTGCACCGCGCAGCCGACCGCCGTGTCGAGCATCGTGCAGGCGAGGCCGCCGTGGACCACGCCGAGCGGGTTGAAGAACGCCTCACGGGGGTCGCACGAGACGGCGATCCGGCCGTCCTCGACCTCGCCGAAGCGCATGCCGAACACCTGCGAGATCGGCGGCGCCGGCAGCCGGCCGTCGCGCACCTGCCGGAGGTACTCGATGCCGGGGAGGTCCGCGAAGCGGGGGAGCGCCTCCGCGGGATCGGTCCATTCGACGACCAGGCGGCGATCCGTGTCCACACCAGGACGGTAGCGGACTCGCGCCACACTTCGCGGAACGTTGCACCGGCGGGCGCCTCGGTTCCCGCGGCATCCGAAGGGGGAGCGGCGGCCCGGCCCCGGGCCGCCTAGGGTCGCCTGGTGCCGGGGGAGGAACGACGAGGACGGCTGCGCGGCCGGTCCCTCGGGATCACCCGGCAGCCTCGGAACCATCGAGCTCGCGATGCCGGGCGAGGGGGAGGGCGAGGCGATCGACGCCGCGACCGGCCTCCTCTACCTCGTCTGCCACGGCCCGAACCGCTTCGGCGTGCTCGAGCCGGTGGTCGTCCGCTAGGCCGGCCGCGTCCTCGGGATGTACCGGGGCACCCACCGAAGGATCAGGCCCGCGCCGACGAGCCCGATCACGCCCATCACGCCGGCGGCCGCCGCCACCGACGCGACGGCGGTGACGCCCGCCACGACGAGCGGCGCCGCGGCGTTGCCCGCGTCCCCGGTGAAGCGGTAGGCGCCGAGGAACGGCGCGGGATCGTGCCGGGGCGCGAGGTCGGCGCCGAAGGTCATCAGGATCCCGCTGCCGATGCCGTTCGCGACGGCGAGGAACATCGTGATGCCCACGAACCAGGCGACCGCCGAGTGCAGGCCGGCGGTCGCGAACAGCGCGAGGTGGCCGATCGCCAGCCCGATCATCGACGGCAGGGCGCTCCAGAGCCGGCCGAAGCGGTCCATGATCTGGCCGCTCGAGAAGAACAGGGCGAAGTCGATGGCGCCGGCGACGCCGATGACGAGCGCGATCGTCGGCTCGGGCAGGTGCAGGCTCACCCCGATGAGCGGCACGATCACCTGCCGGCTCGCCCGCAGGCCGCCGATCAGGGCGGCGTTGGTGCCCATCCGGGCGAGGACGCCGCGATGCTCGACGAGGGTGCGGAACAGGCCGACGCGCTCGGGCGGCGCCGGTGCCCCGACGGCGTCGACCTGAGGGCGCGCCGCGGCCGCGCGGATCGGCCGACATGCGTCGGGAGGCGAGCACCTCGGCCGGGTCCGGTAGCGCGAGCAGCACCGCGCCCGCGGCGAAGCAGGCGATCGCGTCGATCCAGAAGGCGGCCTGGGTGCTGCCGGCCAGTCCGATCACCGCCGCAGCCAGGAAGGGCCCGAGGAAGTAGCCGGCGCGGAACATCCCGCCGAGCAGCGACAGCGCCCGGGCGCGGTACGCGAGCGGCACGAACGAGGTCATGAACGCCTGGCGGGCGAGCGCGAACGACGCCGTCGCGATGCCGACGAGCAGCACGCCGATGGCGAGCACGAACGGGTTCGGGGAGAGCAGCGCGACGACGAGGCCGAGCAGCGCCGCGGTCGCCGACCACAGCATCGCGTTCCGCTCGCCGATGCGGGCGACGATCCATCCGCTCGGCAGGTCGCCGATCAGCTGGCCGAGGGTGATGCACGCCGCGATCAGGCCGGCGAGGGCCAGCGAGGCACCGAGGTGCACGGCGGCCACCGGGATGATCGGGATGATCGCGCCCTCGCCGGTCGCGAACAGCAGCGACGGCAGGTAGACGGGGAGTGCGACGGATCCGAGCCGGAAGGGTTCGGTCGTCGTCATCGGCGCCGAGCCTACGCCGGGGCGTCTGGAGGCCCCGGCGGGGTCACGGCCCGCGCGAATAGACTGGCGGCCCTCATGGTGCAACTCGATTACGCCGCCCGGCTCGCCTCGCTCAAGAGCACCCTCGACGACGTCCTGTCCGTCGTGGACCTCGACTCGCTGAAGGCGCGCATCGCGACGCTCAGCGAGCAGGCCGGGGCGCCCGACCTCTGGGACGACCCGGAGGCCGCGCAGAAGGTGACGAGCGCGCTCAGCCACGCGCAGTCCGAGCTCGCGCGCATCACCGCGGTGCAGCGGCGCCTCGACGACCTCGAGGTGCTCGTCGAGCTGGTGAACGCGGAGGAGGACGAGGGCCAGGCGGCCGAGACGGCCGCGGAGGCCGAGTCCGAGCTCGCCGGCGTCCAGGCGACGATCGACGAGCTCGAGGTGCAGACCCTGCTGAACGGCGAGTACGACCCACGGCCCGCGGTCGTCACGATCCGGGCCGGGGCCGGCGGCGTGGACGCGGCCGACTTCGCCGAGATGCTGCTGCGCATGTACCTGCGCTGGGCGGAGAAGCACAAGTATTCCGTCACGGTCATGGACACCTCCTACGCGGAGGAGGCGGGCATCAAGTCCGCCACCATCGAGGTCGACGCCCCCTACGCGTTCGGCACGCTGTCGGTCGAGGCGGGCACGCACCGGCTCGTCCGGATGAGCCCGTTCAACTCCGCCGGGCAAGCGGCAGACGAGCTTCGCCGCCGTCGAGGTCATCCCGCTGCTCGAGGAGGCGAGCGTCATCGAGGTGCCGGAGAGCGACATCCGCGTCGACGTCTTCCGCTCGAGCGGCCCCGGCGGCCAGAGCGTCAACACGACGGACTCCGCCGTGCGGATCACCCACCTCCCGACGGGGATCGTCGTCTCGATGCAGAACGAGAAGAGCCAGATCCAGAACCGCGCCGCCGCCCTGCGCGTGCTGCAGTCCCGGCTGCTCATCCAGAAGCGCGAGGAGGAGGCCGCGAAGAAGAAGGAGCTGGCCGGCACGATCACCGCCAGCTGGGGCGATCAGATCCGCTCCTACGTCCTCGCTCCCTATCAGATGGTCAAGGATCTCCGGAGCGAGTACGAGGTGAACAACCCGTCCGCCGTGTTCGACGGCGACCTCGACGGCTTCCTCTCCGCCGGCATCCGCTGGCGGAAGCGCGCGGTCGTCGGCGCCTGAGCCGGTCGCCCGACACGCCGGGGGAGTAGGCTTCCCGCCGCCCCCGACCCGTCCCCGATCCGGCCAGCCTGCGCGGAGCCCCCGCCGGATGTGCCTAGGCTGCCAGCCGTCATGATCCGCTTCGATTCCGTCACCAAGCGCTACCGCGGTGCTCCGCGAGCCGCCCTCGACGACGTCTCCCTCGAGATCGGCAGCGGCGAGTTCGTCTTCCTCGTCGGCGCCTCCGGCAGCGGCAAGTCCAGCCTGCTGCGCCTCATGCTCCGCGAGGAGCGGCCGACGACGGGCGAGATCCACGTGCTCGGCCAGCGGCTCACGTCCATCTCGAGCCGCAAGGTGCCGTACTTCCGCCGCAGCCTCGGCGTCGTCTTCCAGGACTTCCGGCTGCTGCCGAACAAGACCGTCTTCGACAACGTCGCCTTCACCCTGCAGGTGATCGGGAAGTCGCGCGGGTTCATCGAGTCCGCGGTGCCCGACGTGCTCGGCATGGTCGGCCTCAGCGAGAAGGCCCAGAACCTGCCGACCGAGCTGTCGGGCGGTGAGCAGCAGCGCGTGGCCATCGCCCGCGCCGTCGTGAACAAGCCGGCGATCCTGCTCGCGGACGAGCCCACCGGCAACCTGGACCCGACCACGAGCGACGAGATCATGTCCGTGCTCGACCGGATCAACGACGCCGGCACCACCGTCGTGATGGCCACGCACGACGTGACGATCGTCGACCGGATGCAGAAGCGCGTCATCGAGCTCGTCGGCGGCCGCATCATCCGTGACGAGGAGGAGGCGACCTACGTCACCTCCTCCATCCCCATCCAGCGGCCTGCGGCGCAGAACGTCGCGCCCGGCGACACCGGTTCGCTGCCCGTCTGGGCCCGCCGCGGGCGCGAGCGCAAGGAGCCGCCGGTGACGACGGGACCGACGCCGGCCCCCGGCGCACCGCCGCAGACCGCCTGGCAGCAGCCGCCCCTCGCGGTCGCACCCGCCGCGCCGCGCCCCGCCACCGGCCCCGCAGCCGACCGTCGAGCCGCCCACCGGGCCGAGCTCCCGCGCCGAGACGCGCGACGAGCCCGCCCGCCCGCCGGTGTGGGCGCGGTCCGACACCGGTCCTGTCCTCACCGCGACGGGTGACAGCGCGCCGTGGCGGCGCCCCGAGCCGTCGCCCCGCGCGACGCCCGAGGCCACGAGCCTCTTCTTCGCCGCGCCCCTGCCGCCGCGCCGTCCCGACGACGAGGAGCGGCCGGCGGGCGACCCCGGCCTCGACGCCGACGAGCGACCCCGGTTCGACGGGCGCCCCGACCAGCGGGCGCTGCAGGAGCCGACGCCGGCGGAGCGGACGGACCCGCGGATCAGCGTCCGCGCGACGACCGGGCCGATCGACCTCGACGACACCGGCGACCCGGAGGGCCTCGCCCGCCGGGCCGGACGGCACCGCGTGCCGCCGCTGCCGGACCATCTCGACTTCATCACCGGGCTGGGGCTGCGTGACCAGCGCCCGGTCGGCGACGAGGAAGTAGGGCCCTCCTCATGAGACTCGGACTCGTGCTCGCGGAGGCCGGCAACGGCCTGCGCCGCAACCTCTCGATGGTCATCTCCATCGTGCTCGTCACCTTCGTCTCCCTGACGTTCGTCGGTGCCGCGGCCCTGCTGCAGCTGCAGATCGGGCAGATGAAGAACTTCTGGTACGACAAGGCCCAGGTGGCCGTCTACCTCTGCAACGGCGAGGTGCCGAGCGCCCACTGCGGCGGCGGCAGCGCGACGCCCGCCCAGATCAAGGCCATCGGCGACGCGCTGCACCAGCCGACGCTGTCGAAGTTCATCAACAAGACGTACTTCGAGAACCACCAGCAGGCCTACAAGAACTTCGAGGCGCAGTTCAAGGGCAACCCGGTCGCCGACTACGTGACGCCGGACCTCCTGAACGAGGCCTACTGGGTCAACCTCAAGGACCCGTCGCAGTCGCCGATCATCGCGCAGGCCGTCGGCGACCTCCCCGGCGTCGACGCGGTCACCGACCAGCGCCGTCTGCTCGACCAGATCTTCGCGGTGCTGAACACGGCATCGATCACCGCCGCGAGCATCGCCGCGCTCATGCTGGTCGCCGCTGCCCTGCTGATCTCCACGACGATCCGCCTGTCCGCGTTCTCGCGGCGCCGGGAGATCGGGATCATGCGGCTCGTCGGCGCCTCGAACCGGTTCATCCAGACACCGTTCATCCTCGAGGGCGTGCTGGCGGCCCTGATCGGGTCGGTGCTCGCCGGCGCCGCGACCGTCGGGATCGTGCAGTTCTTCGTGCAGGGCTTCCTCGCCCAGGCGCAGAAGGAGATCGCGTTCGTGACCGTGCCGGATGCGCTGGTGGTGGTGCCGATCCTCATCGGCGTCAGCGTGCTCCTCGCGGCCGTCTCGGCGAACATCGCGATCAGCCGCTACCTCCGCGTCTAGCTCCGTGATGCCCGGCCGTGAACCGGCTCGGCGCTGTAGACTGCTGGGCTGCCCGGTCGGGCGGCACGAGGCGGGAGGTGCGGGATGCCCAGGGAGCAGGGGCGCAAGGTCGTGGCCAACAACCGCCGCGCCCGCCACGACTACACGATCGAGGACACCGTCGAGGCCGGCCTCGTGCTCACGGGCACCGAGGTCAAGTCGCTGCGCCAGGGGCGTGCGTCGCTCATCGACGGCTACGCGTTCATCGACGGCGGCGAGGCCTACCTCGACGCGGTGCACATCCCCGAGTACAACCAGGGCACCTGGACCAACCACCCGCCGCGGCGCACCCGGAAGCTGCTGCTGCACAAGCAGCAGATCCTGAAGCTCTCGAGCCGGGTGAAGGAGGGCGGCTACACCCTCGTGCCGCTGTCGCTCTACTTCAGCGACGGCAAGGCGAAGGTGGAGCTCGCCGTCGCGAAGGGCAAGCGCGAGTACGACAAGCGCCAGACGCTGCGCGAGCGGCAGGACCGTCGCGAGGCCGAGCGAGCGATGTCGACCCGCCGGAACATGGGCGAGTAGCGCCCTTCCGCCCCTCGGCCCCGGGAAACCGGGGCGGCTAAATCCTTTCGCCGACACCACTTCGCGGGTGTTTCGGCGCGGCTGGAGCATCCGACCGGTAGCGTCGCGGCGTGCCTCTCACCGCGCTCCGCGACGACCCGCTCAGCCCCGACGTCATCGCCTTCCTGGCGGAGCACCTCGCGGACATGCGGCGGATCTCGCCGCCCGAGAGCGTGCACGCGCTGGAGCCGGCCGCGCTCGCACGGTCGGGCGCCGCGTTCTGGACGGTCCGCGAGTCCGATCGGCCGATCGGATGCGGCGCGCTCACGGCCCTCGGCGAGGACGAGGGCGAGCTGAAATCCATGCGGACGGCGCACACGGCACGCGGCCGGGGTGTCGCGACCGTGCTCATCGCCGCCATCGTGGCCGAGGCGAAGGAGCGCGGCTACCGTCGGCTGCTCCTCGAGACCGGCACCGAGCAGTACTTCCAGCCGGCCCGCCGCCTCTACGAGCGCGCGGGGTTCCAGAAGCGCGGGCCGTTCGGCGGCTACCGCGAGGACCCGCACAGCGCCTACTACGAGCTGGAGCTCGAGGTGGGAATGCCCGTGCCCGCAGAACGGTTCTAGACTGTCGGGACCTCCGCGAGGGGGTGCCTCACAACTCCACAGTGCGACAGTGGCTCCGCGCCGTCATGGGGATGATCGGTTTCGACATTGCCTGATCTACGACGGAAAGCGGGCCGAGGATGCGTGCTTATCTCGATAACGACGCACGCAAACAACAGGTGCCAGTAAGACTCGCACCGCCTTCGCTCTCGCTGCGTAAGCAAGAGTAGATCAAGGCCGTCGGACCGGGTTCGCCTTCGCCCCGGTATCCGGCGTCATCTAGAGGGCTTGCTGCGGAAGTCCTGCCTCGGGGCTTCGCGGGACTCGCACCGGGACTGGGCCTGTCGTCCGTAACCTGCCTGTGGCAAGGGACGGGGCCGAGTAGAACGACAAACACAGGCTGCGCCCGGAGAAGACGTCGTTCTCCAGCAGTGGACGGGGGTTCGATTCCCCCCATCTCCACTCCTCGCGCGGACCACTGTCGCCTGTGCAGTCGAGAGCGTCGCCATCGTCTGCCGTCATGACGCCGAGCCATGGCGGCCGCCGGTGGCGATCGGCGTGTCAGGTGGTGCCCGTGAAGGTCAGCCAGAGCAGCACCACGTTCAGCGCGATCACCACCGCGGCGGCCGTCCAGCCGGCGATCCGCAGACCGCGGCCGGCGACGTACTCGCCCATCACCGCGGGATCCGAGTTCAGGCGGATGAGCGGCACCACCGCGAAGGGGATCCCGAAGCTCAGCACCACCTGGCTGAGCACGAGCGTCGCCGTCGGCGGCGTGCCGAGCGCGAGCAGCACGAGGGCCGGCAGCAGCGTCACGAGCCGCCGCACGAGCAGCGGGACCTGCACCTTCAGCAGCCCGGCCATCACCTCGGAGCCGGCGTAGGCGCCGACCGAGCTCGAGGCGAGGCCGGAGGCGAGCAGCCCGACGGCGAACAGCACGCCGACGATCGGGCCGAGCGCCGAGGTGATCGCTGCGTGCGCGCCCTCGATCGTGCCGGTGCCCGGATGCCCCTGCAGGTTGGCCGCGGCGACGACGAGCAGCGCGATGTTCACCGCGCCGGCGAGCGCCAGTGCGACGATGACGTCCCAGCGCGTGACCTTCAGCAGGTGCGGCAGCCGGTCGCCGGGGTCGCCGTGCCGGTCCCGCGTGAGCGACGAGTGCAGGTAGATCGCGTGCGGCATCACCGTCGCGCCGAGCATCGAAGCGGCCAGCAGGACGGATCCGCCGTCCTTCAGCCGCGGGACGAGGCCGCCGGCGACGCCCGGCCAGCTCGTCGAGCCGGTGAAGACGCCCGCGGCGAAGCCGATCGTCAGCACCGCGAGGAGGCCGACGACGATTCCTTCGAACAGCCGCTTGCTGCGGTTGCGCTGCGCCGCGAGCAGAGCCAGGGACACCCCGCCGACGACGAGGCCGCCGAGGAGCAGGGGGAGCCCGAACAGCAGCCGCAGCGCGATCGCGCCGCCGATCACCTCGGCGACGTCCGTCGCGGCGGCCACGGCCTCCGCCTGGAGCCAGAACGCGATGCGCCCGCGGCGCGGCAGCCTCCGGCCGAGGAGCTCCGGCAGGCTCGCGCCGCTGACGAGCCCGAGCCGCGCCGAGCAGTACTGCACCAGGGCCGCGATCGCGTTCGCCACGACGAGCACCCAGACGAGCGCGTAGCCCTCGGTCGCGCCCGCGCTGATGTTGGCGGCGACGTTGCCCGGATCGACGTACGCGATCGCGGCGACGAAGCGCGGGCCCGAAACCGGCGACCAGCCGGACGATCGGCACCCGTGGCCGCTGCGACAGCGGTCGTGTCGGGCGCGGTCACGGGGGCATCCTGCCTCACTCCGGCTGGATCGGAAGCCCTCCGGCCTGGGGAAGCACCCCGTCGCGCTCGAGCGCGAGCAGCCGCACCTTCGCTGCCGCTCCGCCCCGGTAGGCCCCGGTCGTGCCGTCGGAGCGGACGACGCGGTGGCACGGCACGACCAGGGGCACCGGGTTCGTGGCGCAGGCGGTGCCGACGGCCCGGACCGCGCGCGGGTTCGGAGGTTCGGGCGGCGAGCGCGGCGTAGCTGATCGTGAACGCCGTAGCGGCACGGCGCTGCAGCTGCTCGAGCACGGCCAGCCGGAAGCCGCGCGCGAGGCGCAGGTCGATGCGCGCCGGCGTACGGCTCGACGCCGCCGGCGAAGTAGTCGTCGAGCCAGCGGGCGACGGGGTCGAGCCGCTTCGGTGACGCGCAGCACCCGCGGGCCGACGCGGGTCGCGAGCTCGTCCAGCACGCCGTCCTCGTCCTCGATGGAGAACGCGAGGCGCGTCACGCCGGTCTCGGTCGCCGCGACGAGCAGCGGCCCGAGCGGGGAGTCGACCCGCCGGTAGTGCACGTCCGGAGCATCGGCGTCCACCGCTGCCGCCTCGAGCCGCGCGTGCAGGCGGGCGAGCAGCGCCGGATCCGCGTCCGGCACGGTCAGGGGGGCGAGTGTCTCGGTCATGCGATCTCCTTCCCGGCGAGCAGGGCGCGGAGCCGCTGCACGCCGTCCGAGGCGGCCTTGCGGGCCGCGGCCGGGGTGGTGCCGGTGAGGTCGGCGACCTCGCTGAACGGCACGCCCGGCGAGGTGGTGGTGCACGACCGCGGCCCGTTGCCGCGGCGGCAGGAGCTTCAGCGCGGCCCAGAGGTCGAGGTCGCGGGCTTCCGGGACCCCGAGCCGCGAATCCGCCTCCGGCACCTCGTCGGTCGGGATCGCGGTCCGTGCGCGTGCCCGCAGCACGTCGATCGCCTTGCGGTGCGCGATGGTGACGAGCCATCCGGCGGTGTTCCCGTCGAATGCGGGCCAGGCGCGCATCGCGGCGAGGAAGGTCTCGCTCCAGGCGTCCTCGGCGTCGTGCTCGTCCAGCATCCCGCGGCAGACGCGCCAGACGAGCGTCCCGTGCTCCTCGACGACCCGCTCGAACGGGGCCTTGCCGGCCGCGGGATGCACGGCCGCGGGCCGGATCGCTCGGGTTGGGGATGCGCTCACATCAGGTCAACGCGCGGCGGCGTCGGGATGTGAGGTCCGCAGCCCGATCTTCTCGAGCGCGGCCTCGTGCAGGAGGCCGTTCGTGGCCAGCGCCGTGCCGTGCCACGGGCCGGGCCTGCCGTCCAACGAGGTGAAGCGGCCGCCGGCCTCGGTGACGATCGGCACGAGCGCGGCCATGTCCCAGACCTTCAGGTCGGGCTCCCCGGCGATGTCGACCTGGCCCTCCGCGACGAGCACGTAGGACCAGAAGTCGCCGAGGCCGCGGGTGCGCCAGCAGCTGCGGGCGAGCGCGAGCAGGCCGTCGAGGGCGCCGGCGTCGTCCCAGCCCTGCAGCGAGTTGTAGCTGAGCAGGGCGTCGGGCAGCTCCGCCACCTGCGACACCGAGAGGCGGGAGGGCGCGCCGGTGCCGCGTTCGGTGACCGTGGCCGTCCAGGCGCCGTTGCCGCGCGCGCCCCACCAGCGGCGCCGCAGCGCCGGGGCGGCGACGACGCCGAGCACCGGCTCGCCGTCGACGGCGAGCGCGATCAGGGTGGCCCAGATCGGCAGGCCGCGCAGGAAGTTCGTCGTGCCGTCGATCGGGTCGATGATCCACTGGCGGCCGGCCAGCGGCTCCCCGCCGTACTCCTCGCCGAGGACCCCGTCGTCGCGGCGGGCGTCCCGGAGCGCGGCGCGCAGCGCCTGCTCGATCGCCTGATCCGCATCCGTGACCGGGGTGCGGTCGGGCTTCGTCGTGATCGTGAGATCGGTTGCGCGGAAGCGGTCGCTGGCGAGCACATGGGCCATGTCGGCGAGATCGAGCGCGAGCTGCAGGTCCTCGAAGATGCCGGCGGTCACGGCCTCAGCCTAGGGATCCTCGTCGTCCGCGCCCACGACCCGGCCGCCCCGGGCCTCGAGCAGCCGCTGCAGCGACTCGAGCCGCCGGCGGCCGGCGTCGCCGAGCTCGCCGGCGTTGACCCGGTCGACGATCTCCCAGTCGTGGGCGTCCTGCAGCAGGATGCCGTCCGGGGGATCCACGACGGGGCGGCTCCGCGCGACGAACGACCGCAGGATGTTCGCCGGGTCGACGTGGCCGAGGCCGAACGAGCGGATGCCCGGGGTGTCGATGACCCAGCCGGCGGCGGGGAAGCCGGCGGCGACGTCCTCGTCGGTGGCGCGCACCCGCAGCGAGATGCTCGACGACGACGTGTGCCGGCCTCGGCCGGTGACCGCGTTCACGACGCCGGTCGCCCGGCCGGCGTCCGGCACGAGCACGTTCACGATCGTCGACTTGCCGACGCCCGAGTGGCCGACGGCGACCGTCGTGCGGCCGAGGAGCAGGCGGCGCAGGTCGGTCGAGGTCCTCGCCGCGTCGCGTCGTGACGGCGGTGAGGTCGAGGGGCGCGAACTCCGCGAGCAGCGGCGCCGGATCGGCGAGGTCGGTCTTCGTGACGAGCAGCACGGCGTCGAGCCCGGCGTCGAACGCGGCGACGAGGTAGCGGTCGATGAGCGCAGGCCGCGGCTCCGGGTTGGCGGCCGCGACGACGATGAGCAGCTGGTCGGCGTTCGCCACGACGACCCGCTCCACCTCGTCGGTGTCGTCGGCGCTGCGGCGGAGCACCGTGCGGCGGGGCTCGATCCGGATGATGCGCGCGAGGGTGCCGGGCTCGCCGCTGGTGTCGCCGACGACGTCGACCGCGTCGCCCGTGACGACGCCCGCGCGGCCGAGCTCGCGGGCCCGCGTCGCCGGCACGTCGCGCTCCTCGGGCGTGCCCTCGAACAGGAGCACCTGCATCCGCCCGCGGTCGACGGTGAGCACCCGCCCGGGCACGGCGTCCTCGTAGGCGGGCCGCTGCTTGGTGCGGGGCCGGGAGCCGCGCGGGTTCGGGCGGACGTGCGCGTCGGACTCGTCGTACTCCCCGTACGGGCGGTCGTCGTCATCGTCGTCCGTCAGCCAGCTCATCCGAGCATCCGCCCCCAGCGGTCCGGGAAGTCGGGCATCGTCTTGCTCGTCGTGCCGATGTCGTCGACCATCGAGGCCGTCGATCGCGAGCCCGAGCAGGGCGCCGGTCGTCGCGATCCGGTGGTCGGCGTAGGCGCGCCAGGGTCGGTCGGGTGACGCGCAGCGGACCCGGATCCACGACGAGGCCGTCCTCGGTCTCCGTCGTCGTCGTGCCGACCGCCGTCAGCTCAGCGGCGAGCGCGGCGAGGCGGTCGGTCTCGTGGCCGCGCAGGTGGCCGATGCCGGTGACGGTGCTTCGGCCGTCCGCGAACGCCGCGAGGCCCACCAGCGTCGGGGTGAGCTCGCCGGCCTCCGACAGGTCGAGGTCCACCGGCGTCAGCGGCCGGGCGAGGGCGCCGCCGCCGCCGTCGACGACGAGCGCGCCGTGTTCGAGGCGCACCTCGGCGCCGAACGCGGCCAGGAGGTCGCGGAGCCGGTCGCCGACCTGCGTCGTCTCCTCGGGCCAGCCGGGGACCGTGCACGGTGCCCGCCGGCCACGAGCGCCGCGGCGAGGAACGGGGCGGCGTTCGAGAGGTCGGGCTCGATCGTCACCTCGCGCCCGCGGATGCGGTGCGGAGCGACGCGCCAGGACGCGGCCGGGGGCTCGAGGCCGACCTCCTCGGCATGCACGCCCCGCCGCCGCAGCGCATCGATCGTCATCTCGATGTGCGGCATCGACGGCAGCCGGCTGCCGCGGTGCTCCACCACGATGCCCTCGGGCAGCCGCGCGCCGACGAGCAGCAGGCCGGAGACGAACTGGCTCGACGCCGACGCGTCGATGGTCACCCGGCCGCCGCGCACGCGCGTCGCCACCCGTCACGGTGAAGGGCAGGGTGCCGCGGCCGTCGTCGTCGACGGTGGCCCCCAGCGCGCGGAGGGACAGCACCGTCGTCGCCATCGGCCGGGCGCGCGCCCGCTCGTCGCCGTCGAACCGCACCGGGCCGTCGGCGAGCAGCGCGACGGGCGGCAGGAACCGCATCAGCGTGCCGGCGAGCCCGCAGTCGATGTCGGCGCCGCCCGTCGACGGGTCCGGGCGATGACGCGGAGGTCGCCCTCGCCGGTCGTCTCGATCGTGGCGCCCAGCCGCCGGAGCGCGTCGACCATGAGATCGGTGTCGCGCGCCCGCAGCGGGCGGCGGAGCGACGGAAGGGCCGTCGGCGAGCGCGGAGAGCACCAGCTCCCGGTTCGTGAGGCTCTTCGAGCCGGGCAGCTCGACCACCGCTGCGAGCGGCCCGGACGCCGTCGGCGCGCGCCAGCCCGAGGATCCGGAATAGGTCGGCGCGGGCATCGGTTCCAGCCTAGGACCGGCGGACTCGAAGTGAAGGAGGGCGTGATGCCAGCAGCAGTGCTCGACGCGCCGCTCCGCGTTCAGCCCGCGCTCGACGCACGCCCGATGCCCGTCGAGTGGCCGCCCGTAGAATCATGGGTCATGTCCACTCCGTCCGACCGCTCCGTCGACGACCCTGAGGTCGTCCCCTCCGTCGACCCGGACGAGGACCTCGAGACGCAGGTGGACGACGCCCTCGAGGACGACGTCGCCGGCGACCAGGCACCCGACGCGAAGACCCTCGAGGACGAGACCGAGACCATCGAGGAGGCCCTCGAGGTCCCCTTCGGCTCGGCCGCCACGTCGCTTCGCGACGCGTCGGAACCGGCGGAAGGGGGCCCAGCCCCCATCGGCGACGAGGAGCTGCGCGGCCTCTTCGAGGAGCAGGCGCTGCCGTTCCTCGACCAGCTCTACGCCGCGGGCATGCGGATGACCCGCAACCCGGCCGATGCGCAGGACCTCGTGCAGGAGACGTACGTGAAGGCGTTCAGCGCCTTCCGCCAGTACCAGCAGGGCACGAACCTGAAGGCCTGGCTGTACCGCATCCTCACGAACACGTTCATCAACAGCTACCGCAAGAAGCAGCGGGACCCGTACAAGAACACCATCGACGACCTCGAGGACTGGCAGCTCGGCGAGGCCGTCTCCACCACGTCGGCGTCGCGGGTGTCGCGGTCCGCCGAGGCGGAGGCGATCGACCACCTGCCCGACTCCACGGTGAAGGACGCGTTGCAGTCCATCCCCGAGGACTTCCGGCTCGCGGTCTATCTCGCCGACGTCGAGGGCTTCTCCTACCAGGAGATCGCCGACATCATGAAGACGCCCGTCGGCACCGTGATGAGCCGCCTCCACCGCGGCCGCCGGCTCCTCCGGGACCGTCTCACCGATTACGCACAGGAACGCGGGATCGCGATGGGCGCCGTATCGCGCCGCGCCGCGCCCGCTCGGAGAGGGGCAGTGACGCCATGACCGACTGCGGTTGCGAGAAGGCCAAGCAGGATCTGGAGGAGTACCTCCATCAGGAGCTGGAGCGCTCCGAGTACGCGGACATCACCGAGCACATGGCCGGATGCGTGGACTGCGCGGAGGAGCACCACATCGGTGTCGTGCTCACCGAGGCCGTCCGCCGGGCCTGCCGCGACACGGCGCCCGAGGAGCTCCGCGAGACCGTGATGCTGCAGCTGCGGCTCATCGCGCGGCACGCCTAGGCGCCGGGCTCACTTCCCGCGCGAAGAGCCCGCGCAGGGGTCCCGGCAGCTTGCCGAGCAGCGCGTCGACGTCGACGCCGTACCGCTTGAGCGTCTCCGCGTACTGCATCGGGTCGATCTGCTCGGGCAGGTGCTGCTCCGCCTGATCGGCGAGCGCCCCCTTGCCGCGCTGGCGCAGGAGGTCGACGATGGTCGATCGCGGGATCTGCATGCCGCCAGCCTCGCGCATCCGCCCTGAGCAGCCGATGAACCGGCCGCCGCGTCGCGATCCGGCCGTAGGGATCGTGCCGCGATCGGCCTGCCGTGTCGGCTACGCCCGGGACGAGGGCCTGCATCGGGACGATCGGCTCGGGCGTATGCAGGCGGGACGGTGACCGGCTGCGGGTCGATCTCGGTCGGCCGAGGGCAGGGACGGATGCCGGGGTGGCGGCTCCTGGAGGCGGGCTCGCGTCAGGCGGATGGTGCGGGTTGTCGGCAACGGAGGATCTGGTCGACAGCGGAGGACGCGGTGGCCGATTCGGTCCTCCGGTAGCGACGGAATCCTCCGTTCGCGCCGCCCTCGGTGCCGGGCGTAGGGGATCGTGCCCGGTGGAGGGGCGAACCCGGCGTGTCGGCCTACGCCCGGGACGAAGGCCTACGGCCGGCACCGCGCCGGCGGCGGCGCCGGCCGGAATGCGGATGGGAGGAGCCCGCCCGGGCCCCTCCCATCCGTCATCCGCTGTCGGTCAGCGCTCGAACACGCGCTGGATCAGCTCCGCCTGCTCCGCCGCGTGCCGCTTCGCGCTGCCCGCCGCGGGCGACGCGGACGCGGGACGCGAGATGAGGCGCAGCGCCCGCGGCACCGGGGAGCCCAGCGCCTGCAGCTGCACGAACGGAGCAGCACCCTGGTTCGCCGGCTCGTCCTGCGCCCACACCAGCTCCGCATCCTCCGGGTAGGAGGCGACGAGGTCGAGCAGCTCCTGCTTCGGCACCGGGTAGTACTGCTCCACCCGCACGAGCGCCGTCTTCAGGTCGTTCCGCTTCGTCGCCTCGGCGAGGAGGTCGTAGTGGATCTTGCCGCTGTGCAGCACGATCCGGTCGACCTGCGACCGGTCCTCGATGCGCGCGTCGTCGATCACCGGCTGGAAGCGGCCCTCGGTCAGGTCCTCCACCGAGCTGACCGCGCCGCGGAGGCGGAGCATCGACTTCGGGGTGAACACCACGAGGGGACGCCGCGGCTGCGCGTACGCCTGCCGGCGCAGCAGGTGGAAGTACGACGCGGGCGTCGACGGCTGGGCGATCGTCATGTTCCGCTGCGCGGCGAGGATGAGGAACCGCTCGATCCGCGCGGAGGAGTGGTCGGGGCCCTGGCCCTCGTAGCCGTGGGGGAGCAGCAGCACGAGGCTCGAGTGCTGGCCCCACTTCTGCTCCGACGACGAGATGAACTCGTCGATCACGGTCTGCGCGCCGTTCGCGAAGTCGCCGAACTGGGCCTCCCAGCAGACGAGCGCGTCGGCCCGCTCCACCGAGTAGCCGTACTCGAACGCCATCGCCGCGTACTCCGACAGCAGCGAGTCGTAGATCCAGAAGTGGCCCTGGTCCTCGGACAGGTTCGTCAGCGGGATCCACTCCGCGCCGGTCTCCCGGTCGTGCAGCACCGCGTGGCGCTGCGTGAACGTGCCGCGGCCGCTGTCCTGGCCGGAGAACCGCACCGGCGTCCCGTCGATCAGCAGGGTGCCGAGCGCGAGCAGCTCGCCGAACGCCCAGTCGATCCCGCCGCTGCGGGTCATCTCGACCCGCTTGTTCAGGACGGCCTGCAGCTTCGGATGCACGGTGAAGCCCTCGGGCGCGTCGCCGAAGGCGTCGCCGACGCGCTGCAGCATGTCGAGCGGGACCGCGGTCTCCGGGTCCTGGTCCTCCGGGCGCCTCGGAGCGCTCCTTGCCGATGCCGCCGGGGGCGCCGACCTGCGTGACGGTCGGGATCGTGCCGGTCTGCGCCGCGTGGGTCTCCGCGAAGGCCTGCTCGAGCCGCGACTGGAAGTCGCGGTGCGCCTCGTCGTAGATCTCCTGCGTGATGTCGCCGCGGCCGACGAGCGCCTCGGTGTAGAGCTTGCGGACGCTGCGCTTCGCCTCGATGAGGTTGTACATCAGCGGCTGCGTCATCGACGGGTCGTCGCCCTCGTTGTGCCCGCGGCGGCGGTAGCAGACGAGGTCGACCATCACGTCGCGGTGGAACTCCTGGCGGTAGGCGAACGCGAGCTCGGCGACGCGGGCGACGGCCTCGGGGTCGTCGCCGTTCACGTGGAAGATCGGCGCCTGGATCGTCTTCGCCACATCCGTCGCGTAGACGGAGGAGCGCGAGTCGACCGGCGGCGTGGTGAAGCCGATCTGGTTGTTCACCACGATGTGGATCGTGCCGCCCGTGCGGTAGCCGCGGAGCTGGCTCATCTGCAGCGTCTCGACGACGACGCCCTGGCCGGCGATCGCCGCGTCGCCGTGCACGAGCAGCGGCAGGACGCGGAACGTCGCGACCGGGTCGCGGTCCTGCTTCGCGCGCACGATGCCCTCGAGCACGCCGTCGACGGTCTCGAGGTGCGACGGGTTCGCCGCGAGCGTGACGGGGAGCGTCGAGCGCCGGTCGCGGAGACGTACTCGCCCTCGGTGCCCAGGTGGTACTTCACGTCGCCGGAGCCGTGGATGGTGCGCGGGTCCTGCGTGCCCTCGAACTCGCGGAAGATCTGCCCGTACGTCTTGCCGCAGATGTTCGTCAGCACGTTGAGCCGGCCGCGGTGCGCCATGCCGATCGCGGCCGCGTCGAGGGCGTCCGCCTCCGTCGCGCGCTGCAGCACGGTGTCGAGCATCGTGATGAGGCTCTCGCTGCCCTCGAGGCTGAACCGCTTCTGCCCGACGTACTTCGTCTGCAGGAAGGTCTCGAACGCCTCCGCCTGGTTGAGCTTCGAGAGGATCCGCATCTGCTCGTTGTTCGTCGGCTTCTTGTACGGCCGCTCGAGCGACTCCTGGAACCAGCCGCGCTGCACCGGGTCCTGGATGTGCATGTACTCGACGCCGACGGTGCGGCAGTACGTGTCGCGCAGCAGGCCGAGCACGTCGCGCAGCTTCATCGCGCGGCGGCCGCCGAACCCGCCGACGACGAACTCGCGGTCGAGGTCCCAGAAGGTGAGGCCGTGGTTGCGGATGTCGAGGTCCGGATGCATCCGCTGCTGGTAGACGAGCGGGTCGACGTCCGCGAGCAGGTGCCCGCGCACCCGGTAGGAGTTGATCAGCTCCTGCACGCGCGCGGTCTTCGAGACGTCGTCGGCGAGGTCGACGTTGACGTCCTGCGCCCAGTGGATCGGGTCGGACGGGACGCGCAGCGCGGCGAAGATCTTCTCGTAGAAGTGCTGCTCGCCGATCAGCAGCGAGTGCACGATCTTCAGGAACTCGCCGGACCCGGCGCCCTGGATGACGCGGTGGTCGTAGGTCGAGGTGAGCGTGATCGTCTTGCTGATGCCGAGGTCGACGAGCGTCTTCTCGCTCGCGCCCTGGAACTCGGCCGGGTACTCCAGCGCGCCGGCGCCGATGATGCAGCCCTGGCCGGGCATCAGGCGCGGCACGGAGTGGACGGTGCCGATGCCGCCCGGGTTCGTCAGCGAGATCGTGGTGCCGGCGAAGTCGTCCGCGCCGAGCTTGTTCGCGCGAGCGCGCTGCACCAGGTCGTCGTAGGCGGCGACGAACTCCGCGAAGCTCATCGTCTCGGCGCGCTTGATGCTCGGCACGAGCAGCGCGCGCGTGCCGTCGGGCTTCGGGATGTCGATCGCGAGGCCGAGGTTGATGTGGCCGGGCTGCACGAGCGACGGCTTGCCGTCCACCTCGGTGTAGTGGACGTTCTGGCTCGGGAACTGCATCAGCGCCTTGACCAGCGCCCAGCCGATGATGTGGGTGAAGCTCACCTTGCCGCCGCGGGCGCGGCGCAGGTGGTTGTTGATGACGATCCGGTTGTCGATCATCAGCTTCGCCGGGATGGTGCGCACGCTCGTCGCGGTCGGGATCGACAGCGAGGCGTCCATGTTCGTGGCGAGCGACTTCGCCATGCCGCGCAGCGGCGTCACCTGGTCGTCGTTCGCGGTGGCGGGCCGGGCCGCGGCGCGCGGGGCGTCCGCGGGGATGGCGCGCGTCTTCGGGCCGACCGACGTGCGGGCGGCGCTGCGGGGCGCCGCGCTCGGGGCGGACGCCGGAGCGACAGCATCCGGGGCGGGCGCGGTGGTCACCGCGGTCGGGGACGGCTCGGGGGCAGCGGCGATCCTCGCGGCCTCCGCGGCGTTCGGCGCTCCGGGGGAGACGGCGGGCGCGTCGGGGACGATCGCGCCGACGCCCGGCTCGAGCGGGGCGTCGGAGGTCGGTGCGGCAGCGCCGTTCGTGGAGGGAGCGCCGCCGTTCGTGGTGGCGGCCCCGTCGTTCGCCGGTGCACCGCCGTTCTCGGCGTGGCCGAGCATGGCGTCACCGTCGACGGGGTGGTACGCCTCGAGCACCGGCCACCAGGACCGGTCCACCGAGTTCCGATCCGCCAGGAACCGCTCGTACAGCTCGTCGACGAGCCACTCATTGGCGCCGAACTCGCTTCCGGCGCCCTCCTCGGTCCCGGTCAACTGACTCGACACGGTGCTCCTCGCCCACTTCCGTTGCAATCGTCAATCCGCTCCTCCGAGGGTACGCCTCGGCGTCCGAGCGACCGGCCAGACGGATACCGTTTCGGCCATGCGTTTCCTCGCGGCGCGCCCCGCCCACGACCTCACGTACTCCGATGTGTTCCTCGTCCCGGGGCGGTCCGGCATCCGCAGCCGCCTCGACGTCTCGCTGGCGCCCGCGGACGGCACCGGCGCGACGATCCCGATCGTCGCCGCGAACATGAACTCGGTGACCGGACCGCGGTTGGCGGCCGTGCTCGCCCGGCGTGGCGGCCTCGGCGTGCTGCCCCAGGACCTGACGCCGGCGGCGACCGCGGAGGCCGTCGCCTGGGTGAAGGAGCAGTCGCCGCGCTGGGACTCGCCGTTCGTGCTCGGGCCGGACGACACGGTCGCGGATGCGCTCGCTGTGCTTCCGCCGGTACCCGGGCGTGGCGTGGTGCTCGTCGACGGATCCGGCGCGCTGCTCGGCGGCCTCGAGGCCACGCGCCTCGCGACGGCGCTGGCCGACGCGCGGCTCGGCGACCTGCTCCGCGGCGGCGGGTTCGTGCTCGACGGTGCCGTCGAGGACCCGGAGGCGGTCTTCCGCGCGCTCGTCGAGGCGGACGCCGACTTCGCGCCGGTCGTCGTGGACGGCGTGCTGGCCGGCACCGTGAGCCGGCGCAGCGCGGTCCGCGGCGCGATCTACAGCCCGGCGCTCGACGGCCGCGGGCGCCTGCGGGTCGCCGCCGCGGTCGGGATCAACGGCGACGTGGCGGCGCGCGCATCCGCCCTCGCGGACCTCGGCGTCGACGTGCTCGTGCTCGACACGGCGCACGGGCACCAGGAGGGCATGCTCAGCGCCCTCGAGCAGGTGGCGGCGCTCGACCTCGGGCTGCCGCTCGTCGCAGGCAACGTCGTCACCGCCGAGGCCGTCGAGGACCTCGTCGATGCCGGTGCGGGCATCCTCAAGGTGGGGGTCGGCCCGGGTGCGATGTGCACGACGCGGATGATGACGGCGGTCGGGCGTCCGCAGTTCTCCGCGGTGCTCGAGACGGCGGAGGCCGCGCGCGAGGCCGGCGCCCACGTCTGGGCGGACGGCGGCGTGCGCTACCCGCGCGACGTCGCGCTCGCACTGGCGGCCGGCGCGAGCTCGGTGATGATCGGGTCCTGGTTCGCCGGCACGATCGAGGCGCCCGGCGTGCTCGAGCACGCACCCGACGGCGGCCTCTTCAAGCAGAGCTGGGGCATGGCCTCCACGAAGGCGGTCGAGGCCCGGTTCGGCGCGGAGGACCCGTGGCGCCTCGCCCGGCGCACGCTCTTCGCCGAGGGGATCTCGTCGTCGCGGATCGCCCTGGATCCGCTCCGCCCCGGCCTCGAGGACCTGCTGGACATGATCACGACGGGCGTGCGCTCGTCCTTCACCTACGCGGGTGCGGCGGATCCGGCGCAGTTCCATGAGCGCGCGGTCGTGGGCGTGCAGTCGGCGGCGGGCTACGAGGAGGGCAAGGCGCTCCCCGTCAGCTGGTGAGCGCCGCCAGCAGGTCGGCGGCGCGTCGCGAGCCCGGCCGGGCGCCCTCGGTGACCAGCCGCCACATCTCCCGCTGCAGCAGCAGGTTCACCGGGAGTCGGTACGCGTGCAGGCGCCCGAGGCGCACGATCTCGCCGTTCAGGTGGTCCGTCTCGACGGAGCCCTGACCGCGGGCGACGCTCTGCCACGTCGAGCCGCCCCGGCGGTCCTGGCCGTCGACCGGCGCCGTGCGGACGCCGCCGCCGAGCGCCGCGCTCCAGGTGGCGTCGTCGACGACCGGGAGCGCTGCGGCCGCGAACGTCGCCAGCCCCTCCTCCGCCGCGCGGGCGGCGAGCGCGTCGACGATCTCCTCCTGGTCGGCGAGGCAGATCGGATCCGCAGAGCGCGTCCAGCGCGTTGCCGAGGTTGCGAAGCAGCTTCGCCCGCTTGAACGCCATCACGTCGTCGACGACGTCGGCCCGGAATCCGGCCGAGGCGAGGGCGGTCCGCGGCCGCGCGGTCGACCTCGTCGTCCCGCCCGGCGCGAGCCCCAGCTGGAGGATGCCGGCGACGTCCGCGCCCTCGCCGATCACGACGCCCGGCTCGAGGTGCGTCGCGGGCAGGTTGACGCAGACGCCGTGGACGGCGGCGAACATGCGGAGCGCGGCGTCCTCGTTCGCGACGCCGTTCTGCAGATGGAGGATCGGCAGCACATCGCTCGCCCGCGCTCCGTCGACCTCGAGCGCGGCGATCTCGTCGAGCAGCCCCGCCGTCTGCTGCGACTTGACCGCGAGCAGGAGCACGTCTCCGGCGGCGAGCCCGAGCTCCGAGACCGTCGCGGCCGTCCGCGGCCGCACCCGGAAGCGGCGATCGGGCCGGCGCACCTCGAGACCGCGGTCGCGGATCGCCTCCCCGTGCGCGCCGCGGGCGACGAGCGCCACCTCGTGCCCGTGAGTCGGCGAGCAGGCCGCCGACCACCCCGCCGATCGCGCCCGCTCCGATGACGACGTACCGCATCGCACCACCTCCGTTCCGGCTCGGCCGCTAGACTCGCGGGCCAAATGGACGAGCACCATACGCCGCCCGCCCTGATCCAGTCGGCCGCATGATCTTCGACGTCGTCCTCCTCGCCGTCGGCCTGGTGCTCACCCTGCTCACCGGGTTCTTCGTCGCGGCCGAGTTCTCGCTCGTCAACCTGGACCGGTCGGACCTCGAGGCGCGCGCCCGGAACGGCGCCAAGGGCCTCGCGCCGATCATCGGCGCCCTCAAGATCACCTCGACCCACCTGTCGAGCGCCCAGCTCGGCATCACGATGACGACCCTGCTCGCGGGCTACACCTTCGAGCCGGCGCTGTCCGCGTTCCTCGCCGTGCCGCTCGCCGCCCTGCACGTGCCGTCCGGCCGCCGTCCTGCCCATCGCCGCGGTGCTCGGCCTGCTGTGCGCGACGGTCATCAGCATGATCGTCGGCGAGCTGCTGCCGAAGAACCTCACCCTCGCGCTGCCCCTGCAGATCGCCAGGGTCGTGGTGCCCTTCCAGGTGGGCTTCACCGCGGTCTTCCGGCCCGCCGTCGTCCTGCTCGAACCGCACCGCCAACGCCGTGCTGCGCGTCATCGGCATCGAGCCGAAGGAGGAGCTCTCCGGCGCCCGCAGCGCCCAGGAGCTCTCCTCGCTCGTACGCCGCAGCGCCATGGAGGGCGTGCTCGACCGCGACACCGCGACGCTGCTCACCCGCTCGCTCAGCTTCTCCGGCCACACCGCCGCCGACGTGATGACGCCGCGGCCCCGGCTGTCCGTCATCCCTCGCTCGGCGTCCGCGGCGGACGTCCTCGAGCTCGCGCGGCGCACCGGCTTCTCCCGCTTCCCGGTGACGGGCGACGACGGCGTCGACGACGTCGTCGGGCTCGTGCACGTGAAGCAGGCGATGGCGGTCCCGCGCGACCGACGGGCCGAGGTGCCGGTCGGCGCCATCGAGACGAAGGCCCTCCGGGTGCCGGAGACCGTCACCCTCGACTCGCTGCTCGGGGAGCTGCGCGGCCGTGGCTACCAGATGGCCGTCGTCATCGACGAGTACGGCGGCACCGCCGGCGTCGCCACCCTCGAGGACCTCGTGGAGGAGCTCGTCGGCGACCTCGTCGACGAGCACGACCGCACCAGGGCCGGGAGTCGTGCGCGGCCGGGACTCGTTGACCTTCCCGGGCATCCTCCGGCCCGACGAGCTGGCAGACCAGGCGGGCGTGCGCGTGCCCGAGAGCGGCCTGTACGAGACCGTCGCCGGCTTCGTCGTCAGCGAGCTCGGCCGGCTGCCGAAGGTGGGCGACCGCGTCCGCACCGAGCAGGGCGAGCTCGAGGTCCTGCGACTCGACGGCAAGCGGATCGACCGGCTGCGCTTCCGTGCGGATCCGTCCGTCGAGGTCGCGCCCTCGCCACGTCGTCGAGGTGGCGCCGTGAACGACTGGGCAGGTCTGTTCTGGCTCGTGCTGCTGCTCGCGGTCAACGCGTTCTTCGTGGCCGCCGAGTTCGCGGTCATCTCCGCGCGCCGCTCCCAGGTGGAGCCGCTCGCGGAGGAGGGCCGCCGATCGGCGCGCACCGCGCTCGGCGCGATGGAGCACGCCACCCTCATGCTCTCGACGACGCAGCTCGGCATCACCGCCGCCTCGCTGCTCATCCTCGAGGTGTCCGAGCCGGCCATCCATCACCTGCTCGAGGCGCCGCTCGGCCTCACCGGGCTGCCGGACGAGGTCATCGGCGGCGATCGGGTTCGTGATCGCGCTCGTCATCGTCACGTTCCTGCACGTCGTGTTCGGCGAGCTCGTGCCGAAGAACATCGCGTTCTCGGCGCCCGACCGGGCGGTGCTGCTGCTCGCGACACCGCTCGTCTTCGTCGCCCGCGTCTTCCGGCCGATCATCTCCGCCCTGAACGGCGTGACGAACGGCCTCGTGCGCCTGTTCGGCGTGCAGCCGAGGAGCGAGGCGAACAGCACCTTCACCCTCGACGAGGTCGCGACGATCGTCGACACCTCCCGCCGCGAGGGCACGCTTCAGGACGTCTCCGGCACGCTCACGGCGACGTTCGAGTTCACGGAGAAGCTCGTCTCCGAGGTGACCGTGCCGATGGACCGGATCGTCACCCTCGCCGCCGACGCGACGCCCGGCCGACCTCGAGCGGGCCGTCGCCCAGTCCGGGTTCTCGCGGTACGTGCTGGTCGACGCCGACGACGAGCCGGTCGGCTACCTGCACCTGAAGGACGTGCTCGACCTCGACCCGGACGAGGTCGACCGGCCCGTGCCGAAGAAGTTCGTGCGGCAGCTCACCTCGGTGTTCGCCGAGGCGGAGCTCGAGGACGCCCTCGCCGCCATGCGCCGCGGCGGCCACCACCTCGCGCGCGTGCTCGACAAGGACGGCGTCACCCGGGGGATCCTCTTCCTCGAGGACGTCATCGAGGAGCTCGTCGGCGAGGTCCGCGACGCCACGCGGCGCTGACGCGTCGCTCCACGGGCGGCGGTTGGCGCGCGGCGGGCGGTTGCCGGCCCATCGGCGGGACGCGCGTGCCCGCCCGGATCGGCCGTATCACGTCCTCGGCGGAGGCGTGCGGGGCGGACAGCGGGTCAGCGCTGGCCGGCGGCCCTCGAGCGGCGGCGGGCGGCGCGCACGTACTGGGGCGGCCACGGCGCGTCGGCGCCGAGGTCCTCGGCGGCGGCGAGCGGGAAGTGCGGGTTGCGCAGCGACGCCCGGGCGATCATCACCGCGTCGGCGCGGCCGGAGGCGACGATCTCCTCCGCCTGCTCCGCCTCGGTGATCAGGCCGACGGCGCTCACGGCCACGCCCGCGAGCCGCTTGACCTCCTCCGCCAGCGGCACCTGGTAGCCGGGGCCGACGGGGATCTCGGCCGGGCCGTTGCCGCCGGAGGAGATGTCGAAGAAGTCGGCGCCCGCCTCGCGGGCCCAGCCGGCGACCGTCGCGGTCTCCTCGACCGTCCAGCCGTCCTCGCGCCAGTCGGTGGCGGAGAAGCGGATGGAGAGCGGGCGTGCTCGGCGCGGCGGCGCGCACCGCGGCGACGACCTCGAGCAGCAGCCGCGCACGGTTCTCGAGCGAGCCGCCGTACGCGTCGGTGCGGGTGTTGCTGAGGGGCGAGAGGAACTGGTGCAGCAGGTAGCCGTGTGCGGCGTGCAGCTCGAGCACGTCGAAGCCGGCCTCCACGGCACGGCGGGCCGCCGCGGCGAAGTCCTCGACGACCTTCACGAGCCCGTCGGCGTCGAGCGCCGGCCGGCTCGTCGTAGCCGGGGAACGCGACCGCGGACGGGGCGACGGTGCGCCATCCGCCGTCGCCGGCCGGGACGGTGCCGGAGGCGCCGGCGAACGGCGAGTACGTCGACGCCTTGCGGCCGGCGTGCGCGAGCTGCACGCCGATCGCGGTGCCGACGCCGTGGGCGAAGTCGACGATCCGGGACCATGCGGCGGCCTGCTGCTCGTTCCAGATGCCGGTGTCCTGCGGGGAGATGCGGCCCTCGGGGCTCACCGCGGTGGCCTCGGTGAAGACGAGACCGGCGCCGCCTCGGGCGAGCGAGCCGAGGTGCACGAGATGCCACTCGGTGGGCACGCCGTCCTCGTCCTCGACGGAGTACTGGCACATGGGGGCGATCCACAGCCGGTTGGGCAGGGTGAGCCCGCCCACCTCGATCGGGGAGAACAGCGTGGAGGTCATTCGGGCTCCTGGGTGTCGTCGGCGAGGGCGGTCGAGGAAGCCGCGGAGTGCCGCGGCCGTCGTGAACACGTGCGCCGTCGCGCCGATCGATTCGGCGCCCCGGACGTTCTCCGCCCTGTTGTCCACGAAGACGAGCGCGGCCGGTGCTATTCCGAGCTCGCGGCAGACGTGCAGGTAGATCGCCGGATCCGGCTTCGACATCCGCAGCTCGCCGGACACGAACGCCTGCTCGAACCAGCGGCTGATCGGCGCGAACCGGAAGAGGCCGCCGTACTCCTCGGCGGCGTTGGAGAGCAGCGCGAGGCGCGTGCCGCCTGCGGCGAGCTCGCCGATCAGGGCGACGACGTCCGGGCTCGGCGGTCAGCCAGCCGCGCATGTCGGCGTTCCAGAGCGCCTGGCGGCGGGCGGCGTCCCAGTCGGCGCCGCAGTCCGCGGCGATCCGCCTCCAGTACTCGTCGGAGGTGATCGGCGCCGCCGTCCAGGTCGGCGCGGTGCGCGGCGTACGCGGCCCAGAACGCGTCGGCGGGCACCTGCGCGATCGCCAGCAGCGCCTGCCGGTCCGCCTCGCTCGGGGTCGTGGAGATCACCTCGCCGTAGTCGAAGACGACGACGCGGTCCCGGATGTTCGGAGAGCCATCCTGGGACGGTACCGAGTCGCCGGCCGAACGCTCCGCCGTACGCTTCCCGGATGGCAGGGGAGTGGGCGCCGTTCGGCGCCGCGGAGGCGAGGCGCTGGATCGCGGTGCCGGAGGCCGGGCGACGACAAGTACTCGCGGGGCGTGCTCGGGGTGCTGACCGGATCCGACCGGTTCCCGGGCGCCGCCGTGCTCGGCGTGGAGGGCGCGAGCCGCACCGGCCTCGGCATGATCCGGTACGTCGGCCCGGCGCGGGCCGCCGACTTCGTGCTGCAGCGCCGTCCGGAGATCGTGACGGTCGACGGCCGGGTGCAGGCCTGGCTCGATCGGATCCGGGATGCCGCCGGAGCGCGACGACGCGCTCGAGCGGCAGGTGCGGGGGCTGCTCGGCCAGGGCGTGCCGGTGGTGCTCGACGCGCGGCGCCCTCGACCTCGCGACGGCGGGCAGCGGGCCGGTGGTCGTCACGCCGCACTACGGCGAGCTCGTGCCCGTGCTCGCCGCCGCGGGCGTGACGACGGACCGGGCGGCGGTCCAGGCGGATCCGCGCACGTGGGCCGTCCGCGCCGCGCACGAGACCGGCACGACCGTGCTGCTGAAGGGCGCCGTCACCCACCTCGCCGACGCGTCGGGCCCGCGCTTCGCGGTGCAGGCCGGGCCGCCCTGGGTCGCGACGGCGGGCGCGGGCGACGTGCTCGGCGGCGTGCTCGGCGCGCTCGTCGCCACCCACGCCGACGAGATCGCCGCGGACCCGTCCGTGCTCGCCGAGATCGCCGCGGCAGCCGCCTGGCTGCACGGCGAGGCGGGCCGGCGTGCCTCGTCGGGCGGCCCGATCGCGGCCCTGGACATCGCCGAGGCGCTGCCCGCGGTGATCGCGGCGCTGCTCGCCGACCTGACGCCGCGATCCGGAGGCGCTTCCAAGGTGGGTGGCGCGGCGAGGCGCCGGGCGCCGTCTACGGTCGGACGGTGCGAAGAATCGGAGCGGCGACCGCGCTCGGGGTCGCCGTGAGTGGGCTCCTGGCGGGCTGCACGCGGCCGGGTGCGGCCGTCCCGGCGCAGACCGCGGCGCCGGCCGGCCCGGCGAAGGACGGCACGTAGTCGGCGAACGGGGACTACGACACCCCGGGCGGCCCGGAATCCGTCCACGTGACGCTGACCGTGCCGATCGGGGATCGTGAAGGCGGTCCAGGTCACGGGCTCCGGCTGCACCCCCAACGCCCAGCACTACGAGGCCGCCTTCGAGTCGGGCATCGCGGGCGTGGTGGTCGGCAAGCGGCTCGCGGGGCTGACCGTCGGCGCGGTGTCGGGGTCGTCGCTGACGGGCGCCGGCTTCGATCAGGCGCTCGACGCCATCCGCAGCGAAGCGGCCGGTGACGCGACGGCCGCGGTCACGACCTTCGAGGCCATCGGCACCGTCTGGCGGATCACGACCGAACGGCCGCTCGAGCCCGAGGTGCGCGCGCGGATCGACGCCCTCGTCGACCGAGTACGACCGCACGTTCTCGCGGTTCCGCTCCGACTTCGCCGTCGCCCGGCTCGCCGAGACCGGTGGTCCCGTCGACCTCGGCCGCTGGGCGCCGCCGCTGCTCGACCTGCTGCTCGCGCTCGCCCGGATCACGGACGGCGGCATGACGCCCCTCGTCGGCGGCGCCCTCGACCACCTCGGCTACGACGCCGGCTACTCGTTCGCCGCCCGGCCCGGCTACCGGCAGCGCGCCTCCCGTGACGGCGCTCCACCTCGACGGCACGGTCGCGACCCTGGACCAGCCCGCCGTGCTCGACGTCGGGGCCGCGGGCAAGGGGCAGCTCGTCGACCTCGTCACCGACCTGCTCGTCGCCGCCGGGCACCCGGCCTGCACGGTCGACGCGGGCGGCGACATCCGGATCGCCGGCCCGGCGGTGCGCGTCGCGCTGGAGCACCCGTTCGACCCGGAGGCCGCGGTCGCGGTCGTGACGCTGAGCGATGCGGCCGTCGCCGGATCCGCGCCCAACCGCCGCGCCTGGACCGCCGCCGACGGCCGCCGCCTGCACCACGTGCTCGACGGCCGCACGGGCCGTCCCGTCGACACCATCGCGGCCACCTGGGCCGTCGCCGGCAGCGCGATGCTCGCCGACGCGCTCGCGACCGCCTTGTTCCTGGTGCCGCCAGAGCCGCTCGAGGCCGCCTTCGCCTTCGACTGGTTCCGGATGGCGACCGACGGCCGCGCGCACCGGTCCCCGGGCCTCGACGCCGAGGTCTTCCAGTGATCGTGCTCGACCGCGTCCGCGGTCTGCTCGGGCGCATGCCGATGGCGCGGCTCGTGCTGGTGTGCCTCGCGGCGATCGCCCTGGTGGCCGTGCTCGCCTCGATCCCGGGCTGGCTCGGCTATCCGACGCCGGCGCTGGTCACGAGCCTCGTCGTCGCGCTCGTCGCGGCGCGGCTCGCGGCCGCGCTGATGGGCGCCATCGCCCGGGCGCCGGTGCACGGCACGTCGTCCCTGATCACCGGTCTGATCCTCTTCCTGCTGCTCTACCCGTCGACCAAGCCGGTCGACCTGCTGCTGCTCGCGGCCGCCGCCGTGGCCGCCGCCGCGTCGAAGTACCTCGTGACCGTCGGCGGCCGGCACGTGCTGAACCCCGCCGCCGCCGGGGCGTTCGTCGTCGGGCTCACCGGGCTGTCCGGTGGGGTCTGGTGGGTCGCGAACCCCGTGCTGCTGCCGCTCGTGGCCGTCACCGGCCTCGTCGTCGCCCTGCGCGTCGGCGCCGTGCTGCCCGCCCTGGTGCTCGTGGCCGGTGGGGCCCTGCTCGAGTCGGCGGCCTCCGTCGTTCAGGGGGCGGAGCCGCTGTTCGCGCTCACGGTGGCGCTCACCAGCACGCCGCTGGTCTTCCTCGCCGGCTTCATGTTCACGGAGCCGGTCACCCTGCCGCCCCGCACCGGCCAGCGGATGCTCGAGGCCGGCCTCGTCGCCGTGCTGCTCGCGGTGCCGTACGTGCTGCCGTTCCGGATCGCCACGCTCGGCCCGAGCCCGGAGCTCGCGCTGCTGATCGGCAACGTGCTCGCCGTGCTGCTCGCCCGTCCCGTCGCGGCCCAGCTGCGCTTCGCCGGGCGTCGCCCGCTGACGGCGAGCGCCACCGAGTACGCGTTCACGCCGGACAGCCCGGTGCGGCACCGCGCCGGCCAGTACCTCGAGCTGCAGCTGCCGCACCGTGGCGCGGACCGTCGCGGCATCCGGCGCACCCTCACGATCGTGTCGCCGCCCGGCGACCCGGCGCTCCGCGTCGCGGTGCGCACCCGGGAGCCGATGTCGAGCTTCAAGCAGGCGCTCGACGTGCTGCCGCTCGGCAGCCCCGTCCGCGCGGTCACGGTGTCGGGGGCGTTCACGCTCCCGGTCGGACCGGTCGACGCCCCTGATCCTCGTGGCGAGCGGGATCGGGATCACGCCGTTCGTGAGCCAGCTGCAGGCGGAGCGGGCCGCCATCGCGGCGGGCGAGGCACCCCGAGACGTGCTCCTCGTCGACCGGGTGGCGACCGGCGAGGACCTGCCGTACCGGGACGTGCTCGTGGCGAGCGGCGTCCGCGTGCTCGTCGTCTGCCCCGACCCGGGCACGCTCGGCGACGTGCCCGAGCACTGGCACGTGGCGCAGCGGTTCGACGCCGCGGCGCTCGCCGCCGTGCTCCCGGAGCCGCAGCGGCGGATGGCGTACGTCTCCGGATCGCCGGCCTTCGTCGCCCGCGCCCGCTCGGTGCTCCGCGCCGCGGGGGTGCGCCGCGTCCGGACCGACGCCTTCGCCGGGTACTGAGTACGCTCGCTCCGTGAGCGGGAGCGACGGCCGGCGGAGTCGTGCCCTCGATCTCGCGGCGCTGATCGCGGTGTTCGTGCTGGTGCATGTCCTGCTCGGCATCGCGGGGCTGATCCCGGGCCTCACCGGCCCCACGGGCGTCCCGGTCCCGTTCGGTGACGTCATCGGCGCCTACCGCTTCTGGGTCGACTACTGGCACCGGACCGGGCAGCTCGTCGGCATCGACACCCCGTGGGTCTACCCGCTGCTCGCGCTCGTGCCGATGCTCGCCGTCTCGGTCGCCGGCGACGCCGCCTACGGGCCCGTCTGGGTCGTGCTCGTCACGGTGCTCGACGTCGGCGCGCTGGTGCTCGTCGCCCGGCGCAGCCGCCAGTCTCGCCTGGTGGTGGGTGCTGTTCACCGCCTGCCTCGGCCCGGTCGCGATCGGGCGGATCGACGCGTCGCGCTGCCGATCGCGATCGCCGGCGTGCTCGCGATCGGCTCGCGGCCGCTGCTCGCCTCGGTGCTGCTGTCGGTCGCGACCTGGGTGAAGGTCTGGCCGGCCGCGATGATCGCCGCGCTGCTCGTCGCCGGCAGGCGGACCGCCGCCGTGATCACCGGGGTGGCGTTCACCTCCGCGGTCGTGATCGGCGGCGCCGTCGCGCTCGGGGCGGGCCGCAACGTGTTCTCCTTCGTGACCGAGCAGACCGGTCGTGGGCTGCAGGTCGAGGCGCCGGTGACCGGGCTCTGGCTCATCGACGTGCTGGCCCGGGTGCCCGGCGCGACCGTCTACTACGACCGCGACATCCTGACCTTCCAGGTGACCGGCTACGGGGTCGCCGCGACGGCGTCGGTGATGACGGCCGTGCTCGCGGGCGGGGTGCTCCTCGTGCTGGGGCTCGCGCTGCTCGCGCGGCTGCGCGGCGGCCGCGACGAGGACGTCGTCGCGCTCACCGCGTTCGGCCTCGTCGCCGCGTTCCTCGCGCTGAACAAGGTCGGCTCGCCGCAGTACCTCACCTGGTTCGTGGCGCCGGTCCTGCTCGGCCTCGCCACGACCCGGCGGTTCCGTTTCCCGGCCGTCGTCGTGCCGATCATGGCCGTGCTCACCCAGCTGGTCTATCCCTGGGGCTACTCGCTCGTGCATCAACGCGGCGCCGATCGGCGTCGCGGTGCTCGAGCTGCGCAACCTGCTCGAGGTCGTGCTGCTCGCCTGGACGATCGGCGCGCTGCTGCGCACCCGTGCGGACGAGCCGCCGGGTATGCGGGCGCAGCCGGAGCGCCTGCCCGACCGCGCGCTGACCTGACGGTCGACAGCGCCCGCCCGCCCGCATCCGCGCCCACGACGCGGTAGCCGTGGCGAGGCGCGGTACGCATGCGTCTCCCCGGCCCGGCAGGGGCCGTGGGCCCAGCGCGTTGCCAGAGCCACCGCGCGACGGTGAGGTGCGAGAGCGGTGCGACCGGTCAGTCGGTCTGCAGCAGGATCCCGTCCTGGATCGCGCGCTTCCGCAGCGCGACCTTGGTGCCGACGTCGAAGCCCGCGACGCGGTACTTCTCCCGGATGCGCTTCAGGTACGACTTCGCGGTCTCCTCGGAGATGCCGAGCTCGTAGGCGACGGTCTTGACCGGCTCGCCACCGCCGTAGAGGGCCATGACGCGGCGCTCCTGGGCGGACAGCTTCGGCGATCCGCCGACGTCGCCGGAGTTGATCGCGAGGTCGAGCTCGGCCGAGATGTACGCCTCGCCGCGGTGGGCGGCGCGGATCGCGTTGACGATCATCGAGACGTCCTCGCTCTTCGGCACGTAGCCGAGGGCACCGGAGGCGAGCGCCTCACGCACGATGTTCGGCTCGGTGTAGCTCGACATGAGCACCGTCGAGACGCCGGTCTGCTTCAGCTGCGCGAGGCGCAGCGAGACGGGCGTGTTGTCCTTCAGGTCCACGTCGAGCAGGACCACGTCCACCGGGAAGCCCGGGGTGCGCGAGCAGCTCCGGGAAGGTGGTCACCGCGGCGACCAGCTGGATGTCGGAGGCGGCGCCGCGGATCCACTCGGTCAGGGCGCCGAGGAGCATCTTGTGGTCGTCGACGAGGGCGAGGCGGATGGTGCCGGAGTCGGTCACGGGAGGATCCTTTGCTTGCGCCGTGGGGGACGGACGGGCGGGTCAGCGCTCGGCGGGCTTCTCGACCACGCAGTCGATCTCCACGCAGAGGCTGCCACCGCGCTGGGAGTCGATGTGGCGCCCGACCTTGCGCATAGCGTCCCACGTGGCCGGGTCGACCCGGCTGCGCGCCACGCCGGTGGTCTGGATCACGATCGGCACCCGAAGCGTCTTCGCTTTGCCCTCGACGGGCTTCGCCGGGCCGACCGTGATCTCGATCGCGACGCGGGTCGCGCTGCGGCGGGAGCGCTCGGGGGTGTCGCCGAGCATGAGCCAGACGGCCTGCAGCAGGGCGTCGCGCTGCTTCGGGTCGAGCAGGCCGGCGAGCGACTCGGGGTCGGACAGCGTGACGGCGCGGCCGAGCAGCTCGGACTCGCTGATCGCGTGGTAGAGCCAGGTCTGCCTGCGGCCCTCGATGAGGTGCAGGCGCAGCTCGGTGGCGAGCTCCGCGGCGGCCTGCGCGGATGCGGGGTTCAGGGGGAGCCGGGTGCGGCCCGTCGCGACCGAGTCGAGCAGCTGCTCGGCGGCGAGGTCGAGGCGGGCGAGCTCCTCGGAGGCGAGCATCCCGACCGCGAAGCGCGGCGCGGAGACGGTCGACTGCACGAGCACGCGCTCGAGCTCGCGGCCGACGATCCGCCGGAAGGCGTGCACGATCAGGGCCGCGATCACCGGCGGCAGCACCGCGCGGCCGATCATCGCGACGGCGGACTCGAGGCCGCCCTCGGGCACGGGGGAGCCGGCCCACGAGGCGAGCACGAGCACGGCGAGCACGAGGCCCAGCCCGCCGGCGGCGAGGATGATGCTGCGGCTGGAGCGCACGCCGACCATCGCCAGGAGCACGAGCGCCGTCGCGGGCGCGGCGGTGAGGTCACGGGCGAGGTCGCCGCCGCCCCAGACCGCGAGCGCGTCGAGCGCGACGACGCCGCCGAGGCCGCCCATGAGCGCGCCGCCGATCCAGGGGCTGAGCGTGTCGCCCGCGGAGCGCGACGCGAAGGCGAGGCCGACGAGCAGGCCCGCGAGCAGCAGCCAGGCCAGTGCGGCGAGGCCGGGCGCCGGATAGGTGCGCCACTCGAAGGCGAACCGGCCGATGTCGAAGCAGAGCAGCAGCACCGCGAGGATCGTGGCGGCGATGCCGAGGAAGCCGGTGCCGAGGCTCGTCCGCGCCGGGCGGGGGCCGGCCTCGGCGCGCGGCAGGCGGAGCGCGGGCAGGCGACGGACGACGTCGTCACGGTCGGCGGTGGCGGTGCGGTGCGCGCGCCGGGGGGCGAGGATCGGCGCGACGGCGACGTCCTGCTCGGGGGCGACGGTCATCGGGGGACCTCCAGGACCACGGTCGTGCCCGAGCCCTGCGCCGAGAAGACGCGGGCGTTGCCGCCCATCTCGGTCAGGCGGCCGACGATCGACTCCCGGTAGCCGAGCTTGCCGGCCGGGACGGCTGCGGGTTCGAATCCGACCCCGTTGTCGGTGACCAGCGCGCGGACCGTGGTCTCGTCGTCGGTGATCGTGACGTGCGCCTCCTTGACGCCCGAGTGCCGGCGCACGTTCTCGAGGCACTCGCCGAGCGCGAGCAGGAACGCGTCGAGCTTGTGCGGCGGCAGCGACACGGACGTCGCGCCGTGCCAGCTGACCTCGAGGCCGAGGCGCTCGAACCGCTGGCGGACCGCGTCGAGCGAGTCGCCCGCATCCGCGGATGTGCCGTCACCGGTGCCCTCGTCGCCGGCAGCGGGGCCGGAGCCGACGCTGAGCGGGCGCGGCGGAGAGGCGCAGCTGCCGCAGCAGGCGGGCGTCGTCGCCGGCCTGGCGCCGGAGCGCGTCGCGGCTGACGCCGACGCCGGAGTGGGCGAGCAGGGTGAGGGTGGCGAGCACGGTGTCGTGCAGCAGGCGCGCGCCCTGGCGGCGCTGCGCCTCGGTCTCGCTCGCCTGCCGCTCGCTGCGGTGCGCGCGGCCGATGGAGGAGACGCGGCGGGCGGCGCGCAGCAGGCCGGCGGACAGCACCGCCCCGGCGGCGACGAGCCCGCTCCATCCGGCGATCGTGGAGAGCGCGGCGAGGCCGAGCAGCGTCTGGCCGGCGAAGACGACGACCACGACGATCATCGTCACCGCGAACGCGCCGACCAGCACGAGCATGCGGCCGAGGCTGATCGTGAGCAGCACGGCCGCGGCGGCGATCGAGCCGGAGGTGAGCACGCGCATCGCGTCGGCGACGGGCAGGGGCAGCTCGGCGGTGCCGGGGGCACCGGTCACGCCGGCGAAGGCGCCCGCGGCCTCGCAGCGCAGCAGGATGACGGCGCCGAGGCCGAGCACGATGGTGGCGATCGGCCACTCGACGGCCTTCGTCTGCCCCATCCGCACCTGAGCGCCCGCGAGCAGCACGAAGAGGGGCAGCGCGATCAGCAGCGCCGGCAGCGACGGTGCCGCCCAGCACGAGCAGCAGGAACGCGACGACGGTGGAGGTGAGCCCGATCAGCCGGGCGCTCTCGGCGAGCAGCCGGTCGCGTTGCTTGAGGATGCGTTCCATGACTTCCGCTGCGGGGTGTCGACGCGCGGCCGCGGGGGTGCGGGGCGCGAGTCGTCATGGAAACACACCCGTGCCCCGGACAGGGGGTGCCGCGCCGGTTGAAGGTTTTGCGTTTCCCTTCCGGTACCCGCAGCGCGCCGGAGTGTGCGATGGGCCGCACCGGAGCGCGGTCACTCCGGCGGGATCCAGCCCTCCCGGATCGCGTGGCGGCGCAGCAGCAGCTTGGTGCCGAGGTCCACGCCCGCGGCGCGGTACTTGCGGCGGCCGCGCTTGATGTAGCTCTTCGCGGTCTGGTCGGTCGTCGCCATGTGCAGCGCGACCTCGTGCACGCTGCGGCCGCCCGCGTACAGCTGCAGCGCCATGAGCTCCTGCTTGCCGAGGCTCGGATCGGCGCGGTTCGCGTACTCCTCCAGGGCCGCGGCGACCGCGGCCGAGCGGTGCTGCCGCCCGTGCGCCACGTCGTGCACCGCGGCGACCAGCTCGTCGGCCGACTCGGTCTTCGCGACGAAGGCGGCCGCGCCGGCGGACAGCGCCGCGTGCACGGTCGCCGGGTCGCCGGACCGGGCGAGCACGACCACGGGCACGTGCGCCTCCTCGAGGGAGCGCAGCTTCTGGTCGAACGGCACCCCGTCCTCGAGGTTGTACTCGACCACGACGACGTCGACCGGGAAGGCCGGATGGGCGAGCAGCTCGTCCCAGCGGGTGAGGGCCGCGATCACGTCGATGCGGCTCCGCGCGGCGCCGAGCCGGGCGGCGAGTCCTTCGACGAGGAGCCGGTGGTCGTCGACGATCGCGATCCGCACCCGGTGGGTGCCGGCGACCGGTGCCGTCGAGCGGCCGCCGATGCGCGGACAGCGGATGCGCGCTCGGCCGTCATCGTGCCGATCCGCTGCTCCTCGATCGTCATGCGGTCCCTCCCGGCGCCCATCGTAGGGCGAACGGCGCCCCCGGGGGCGCGGCGTTCAGACGGCTCAGCAGGCGGCGCGATCGCGCGCCCGACCGCCTCCCGCTCGATGAGGAACGCGTCGTGCCCGAAGGCGGAGGCGAGCACCACGGGACCGGGTCCGTCGAGCGTCGTCGGGACGGCCCGCGCGATCCGCTCCTGGTCCCCGATGGGGTAGAGCCGGTCGGAGTCGATGCCGAGCACGAGCGTCGGGGCGGTGATCGTCGCGAGCGCCGCCTCCACGCCGCCGCGGCCGCGGCCGACGTCGTGGGAGCTCATCGCGTCGACGAGGCGGATGTAGCTGTTCGCGTCGAAGCGGCGCGGGAACCGGTTGCCGTGGAAGTCGAGGTAGGACTCGACCGCGAAGCGGCCGTGGGCGCCGAGCGGGGAGACGTCGCTCTGCCACGAGCGGCCGAACCGCTCGTTCAGCTCGCCGGCGCTGCGGTAGTTCAGCAGGGCCATCCGGCGCGCCAGGGCGAGCCCCCGGTGCGGTCCCTCGCCGTCGGCGGCGTCGTAGTAGTCGCCGCCGCGGAAGCGGGGGTCGGAGCGCACCGCCTCGGTCTGCACCGAGTTGAGGGCGATCTGGTCCGCCGTCGATGCGGGCGGCGCGGCGAGCACGGCGACGCGCTCGACGCGCTCGGGCAGGCCGATGGCCCATTCGAGGGCGTGCATCCCGCCCATCGAGCCGCCGACGACCGCGGCGAAGCGGTCGATGCCGAGCGCGTCGGCGAACGCGGCCTGCGCGGCGACCTGGTCGCGGATGGTGAGGAACGGGAACCGGCCGCCCCACTCCACGAGGTCGGGGCCGAGCGACGCCGGGCCCGGTCGTGCCCTGGCAGCCGCCGAGGATGTTCGGGGCGACGACGAACCAGCGGTCGGTGTCGATCGGCGAGGCCGGGTCCCACCATCCCCGCCCACCAGCCGGCCGTCGGCTGGCCGGGCGCCGCCGGGCCGACGACGTGCGCGTCGCCGGTGAGCGCGTGCAGCACGAGCACGGCGTTGTCCCGGCGCCGCGTTCAGGCGGCCCCACTGCTCGTAGGCGATCCGCACGCCCGGCAGCGAGCCGCCGACCTCGAGGGGGAGGGCGCCGATCGAGACGAAGCGGCGGTCGGCGACCGGGTCGCCCTCCCGCCAGGCGCCGCTCGCGGGCGGCTTGCCGATCAGCTGGCGCGCATCCGCATCCGTGATCGGCCGCGCCGCCTCGGAGTCCTCCGACGTCTGCCAGTCCATGTCCCGCCCAGTATGGATGCGGCGCCGCGCGCCCCGCGGAGTGTTACGCCGGGCAACGGCGGCGCACGACGACGCGCGGTACCGCGGCAGGGCGCGGTACGCATGCGTACCGCGCGACGCCACGGCTACCGCGCGTCGAGGTCGGACGCGAGCGTGGCCCTCGCCTAGACCGCGGTCTCCTGGAAGGAGCGGGCGGCCTTCAGGCCGGCCTCGAGGTCCGCCTTCAGGTCGTCGACGTGCTCGAGCCCGATCGAGAGCCGCACGAGGCCCGGCGTGACGCCGGCCGTCAGCTGCTGCTCGGGCGTGAGCTGCGAGTGCGTCGTCGAGGCCGGGTGGATGACGAGCGAGCGCACGTCGCCGATGTTCGCGAGGTGGCTGAACAGGTCGAGGCTCTCGACGAAGCGCCGGCCGGCGTCCACGCCGCCCTTCAGCTCGAACGACACGACCGCGCCGACGCCCTTCGGCGCGTAGCGGTTCGCGGCGGCGTACCAGGGGCTCGACGGCAGGCCGGCGTAGTTCACGCTGGCGACGTCCTCGTGGTTCTCGAGCCACTCGGCGATCTCCTGCGTGTTCTGCACGTGCCGCTCGATCCGCAGCGACAGCGTCTCGATGCCCTGGATGAGCGAGAAGGCGGTGTCGGGGGAGACGGCGGCGCCGATGTCGCGGAGCAGCTGGACGCGGGCCTTGATGATGTACGCGATGCCGTCGCCGACCGCGGTCGTGTACGAGGCG
Organism: uncultured Actinomycetota bacterium; assembly: GCA_963771645.1. Classification (GTDB taxonomy): domain Bacteria; phylum Actinomycetota; class Actinomycetes; order Actinomycetales; family Microbacteriaceae; genus Amnibacterium. Next base: position 486,513 of record CAVYUH010000003.1, read on the forward strand.
CCGTGGTACGACGGGTCGGGCTCGGTGAGGCCCGGGAACTTGTCGACGTGCTCGCTCCACTTGAAGCGGCCGCCGTCGACGATCGCGCCGGCGACCACGGTGCCGTGCCCGCCGAGGAACTTGGTCGCCGAGTGCACGACGATGTCGGCCCCGTGCTCGAACGGGCGGATGAGGTACGGCGTCGCGATCGTGTTGTCGACGATCAGGGGGACGTCGTGCTCGTGCGCGACGTCGGCGACGGTGCGGATGTCGAGGACGTTGATCTTCGGGTTGCCGATCGTCTCGGCGAAGAACAGCTTCGTGTTCGGCCGCACGGCCGCGCGCCACGCCTCGGGGTCGTCCTGGTCCTCGACGAAGGTCGTCTCGATGCCGAGCTTCGCGAGCGTGTACTTGAAGAGGTTGTAGGTGCCGCCGTAGATCGAGCTCGACGAGACGATGTGGTCGCCCGCCTGCGCGATGTTCAGCACGGCGAAGGTCTCCGCCGCCTGGCCGGAGGCGAGCAGCAGCGCCGCCGTCCCGCCCTCGAGCGCCGCGATCCGCTCCTCGACGACCGCCTGGGTCGGGTTCTGGATGCGGTTGTAGATGTTGCCGAACTCGGCGAGGGCGAACAGGTTCTTCGCGTGGTCGGCGGAGTTGAAGACGTACGAGGTCGTCTTGTAGATGGGGGTCGCCCGCGCGTTGGTCACGGGGTCGGGGGCTGCACCGGCGTGGATCTGCTCGGTCTCGAAGTGCCAGGAGTGCTCGGTCATGCGGGCAACGCTAGGAAGGCGGGCTCGCCGGGCGACAGCGGGGCCGACACACGCCGTAACGAAGGCGTGGCGCCGGTGCTCTTGAATGGCCGTATGACACGGAGAGCAGTGGTGACCGGGGCCAGCACGGGGATCGGGGCGGCGACCGTCCGCCGCTTCCGGGAGCACGGCTGGGACGTCGTCGCCGTCGCACGGCGCCAGGAGCGGCTCGCGGCGCTCGCCGCGGAGACCGGCTGCGACGTCGTCGTCGCGGACCTCACCGTCGCCGAGGACGTCGACCGCCTCGCCGCCGAGGTCGCCGCGGGCGGCCCGCTCACGACGCTCGTGAACAACGCCGGCGGTGCGCGCGGGCTCGCGACCGTGGAGGCCGGCAGCGTCGAGGACTGGCGGTGGATGTTCGAGGCGAACGTGATCGCCACGAAGCGGGTGACGTCGGCCCTGCTGCCGCTGCTGCGGGACGGCGCGGAGGCGTCGGGCTCGGCGGACATCGTGACCGTCACGTCGATCGCCGGGCACGTCGCCTACGAGGGCGGCGGCGGGTACAACGCGGCGAAGTTCGCCGAGCACGCGCTCGTCGCGGTGCTGCGCCTCGAGCTCGCGGGCGAGCCCATCCGCGTGATCGAGGTCGCGCCGGGGCTCGTGAAGACCGAGGAGTTCTCGCTGAACCGCTTCGGCGGCGACCAGGCGAGGGCGGACGCCGTCTACGCGGACGTGCCCGAGCCGCTGACCGCGGAGGACATCGCCGAGAGGATCGTCGGCGCGGTCGAGCTGCCCTCGCACGTGAACCTCGACCTGATCACGATCAAGCCGGTCGCGCAGGCCGCGCCGTCGAAGCTCGTGAAGGGCCCGCTCGCCGTCCGCCGCTGACGCCGGACCCTCGACCACCTCGACGACGTCGTCGGGAGCTGGTTCAGACCCGGCCGATCGCGCCGCCGAGGATCAGGCGGGCACCGGCCACGACCGCGAGCAGCACGGCGGCCACCGTCGCGCCGACGAACGCGAGGCCGGCCGCCGCGAGCGCGAACAGCACCGCCTCCGCGAGCAACCGGCCTCCGGGGGCGAGGCGGCGGGGCGCCCGTGGTGCGAGGAACGCGCCCCACACGACGACGACCACGACCGGCAGCAGCACGGCCGCTGCCGCCCGGACCGGCAGCACGGCGGGGAGCGCGAGCCCGATGACGACCGCGGCGACGAGCAGCGCCGCCTCGCAGGCGAGGGCGAGCACGGCGTTGAGAAGGATCGCGAAGCGCACCTGATCATGCTGCCGGTCCGGGCGGCAGCGGACGGCCGCCCCGGTCGGACGACAGGAGCCGGGCGCGGACCGGATCCAGGGCCTCGATCGGCACGGCGAGGAGGAGCCGGCGCGGCGCCGGTCCGCCGAGGATCCGTGTTCCGGCCCGCGGGAATCGGTGGTGGGTTCGGTAGCCGGCACGGATGTCGTATCACGCGGCCAGGACGAGCCTCCTGTCCATCGACAACCGAAGGAGCCGATCATGATCCACACCACGACATCCCTCTCCCGCTCCGCCGACCTGCGCCGCGTCCGTCGCGGCGTGCTGGCCGTCGCAGCCGCCGCCACCCTTCTCCTGGCCGTCGGCGCCGCACCCGCGACCGCCGCCCCCGGGATGCTTCCGAACGGCCGCGACGGCGTCGCCGTCGCACCCGCCCCCTCGACCCTCGACGCCCTCCGGTCGGCGTTGGAGGCGCTGCCGAACAGCGCCGATGTCCACATCAGCCAGATCGACAAGAACTTCGGAGAAGGCGTCCTGGGCTGACGCGGGACGACCGATCATGCTGCCGCCTGCAGCGGGAGCGCCGTGACGTCGTCGTCCCAGGAGAGGAAGGACGCGCGGACCGGCAGGCCGGCACGGATCGCCGTGACGGTCGCGTCGACGGCCGCCGCCTCCCGGGGCGTGAGCCGCCGCGGACCGGGCCGCTCCCAGAGCAGCCCGACCGAGCCGGCGTCCGCCGACCGGCAGATCTCGAGCACCGCCTCGGCGAGCCGCGGCACGACGTCGGGCGTGAACGGCACGCCCTCGATCGGGACGACGAGCTGCATCGGCTCGCCGTCCTCGTCGTAGGGGAACAGCCAGAGCTGGTTGCGGACGGCGGGGCCGACGAGGGAGCGGACGGTGTCGAGCAGATCGGCGTCGGTCGAGGCGCCAGGTGGGGTGGTCATGCCCGGATCCTGCTGCGGACGCGGTGCTCGCCGAGGGCCGCGGTGCACGGGAGCCCGAGGAGTGCGGCGTCCGCCGCCTGTGGAGGAGCGGATGCCGCAGGGGATCGGAAGAATGGCGACGTGACGATCGTCGTGCGCCGAGCCGTGGGCGCCGACGCCGCAGCGCTCGTCCGCCTGCGGGCCGCGATGTACGACGACATGGGGTAGGCGGCCGACACGCCGGACGCGCCCTGGCGGCCCGCGGCGGAGGCCTGGTTCAGGGCCTGGCTGCCATGGACCGACGAGGTCGCCGCGTTCGTCGTCGACGAGCCGGCCGCGGGCCCCGTCGCGTGCGCGTTCGGCGTGCTGGAGCACCCGGCGCCTTCGCCGTCGAACCCGGTCGGCGTCCGGGGGCACGTCTCGCAGGTGAGCACCCTGCCGGCGTTCCAGCGCCGGGGCTACGCGCGTGCCTGCATGACGGCGCTGCTCGACTGGTTCGAGCGCGAGACGGATGCCCGCCGCCTGGACCTGTCCCCAAGCGCACGGACGCCACGCCGCTTCGCGTCGCGTCGTAACCGGCGCTCGGGGGCCCCCGCGACCCCCAGCGGCGAGCCGCTCCACCGCTCGCTCGGTTTCGCGCCCTCGCCCTACCCGTCGCTCCGGCTCCGCCTCCACTGAGCGCGGCTGCGGGCCACTACGGAGCGCAGCGCTCCGTGGTGGGATCCGTGGTGGGCACGGATGTGCGCAGGCCCCCGTCGGACGAACCTTTCGGTCATCCCGATCATCCCGATCCGAAGGAGCCGACCATGTTCCAGCCCACCACCCTCCACACCGACTTCGCCCTCCAGTCGCAGTACGACCGGATGGCCCGCGTCCGCTTCTCGCGGATGGGCCGCTACGAGCGCCGGGAACGCCGCGCCGCCCTCGTCGCCGCGATCACCAGCCTGTTCCGCGCCACCGCGACGAGCACGCCGGCCCTCGACGCCGAGCGTCCCGCCACCGTCTGAACCGGTTCCACCGCCCCTCCCGACGCGGGGCCCTGTGCAACGGGCCCCGTGGGGAGGATGATCCGATCCCGTGGAGAGCCGCCCGCTCGGACCGCTTTCGGCCCGTGAGCTCGACGTCCTCCGGGCGCTGGCCCAGCACACCACGAACGCCGAGATCGCTGCAGGCCTCTTCCTCTCCGTCCGCACCGTCGAGAGCCACGTCGCATCGCTGCTGCGCAAGACCGGGCAGCACGACCGCCGCGGCCTCATCCGGCTCGCGCCCGGCCTGCTCGACGCCGGCGGCGAGCGTCCGCCCGCCGCACCGCTCACCTCGTTCGTGCGGCGGGAGCGCGAGGGGGAGCGGGTGACCGCGGCCCTCGCGGCGGACCGCCTCGTCACGATCGTCGGGCCGGGCGGGGCCGGCAAGACCCGGCTCGCCCTCGACGTGCTCGACCAGGTCCGTCACGGCTACCCGGCCGGCGCGGTGCACGTCGATCTCCTCCCGCTGACGGATCCGTCCCGCCTGCCGGCCGTGCTGGTGGAGCGGTTCGGGCTCGCCGAACGCGGATCGCCGGAGTCCGCGCTCGCGGCCCGGTTCGGCGCCGAGCAGGGCCTCGCGGTGCTGGACAGCTGCGAGCACCTCGGGCCGGCCCTCGCGGGCGTGCTCGAGACGCTGCTCGAGGCCTGTCCCGGGCTCACCGCGCTCGCGACGAGCCGTCGGCGTCTCGCCGTGCCGTTCGAGACGGTCGTGCGGATCGACGGGCTGCCGACCGCGGCCGCGGTCCGGCTCTTCCTCGCGCGGGCGGCGTCGGCCGGATGGCCGATGGAGGAGGAGGACCGCGCCCGGGTCGAGGCGGTCTGCCGTGCTCTCGAGGGCCTCCCGCTCGCGCTCGAGCTCGCCGCCGCGCAGGTGGCCGGCATCGGCATCGACGGCGTCGAGGCCGCGCTCGCCGATCCGCTCGCGCTGCTCGCGGGCGGCAGCAGGGCGGCCCGTCGCCACGGGTCCCTCCGGGCCACCCTCGAGTGGAGCCACGACCTGCTCGGCCCGGTCGATCGCGCGATCCTCCGGCGGCTCTCCGCGATCACGGGCTCGTTCTCGGCGGATGCCGCAGCGGCCGTCGCCGCCGGATGGCCGCCGGTGCCGGCCGCGGGCGCACCGCTGCTCGCCGCCCTCGCGGATGCGAGCCTGCTCACCCCGCAGCGCACCGCGGCGGGCACCCGGTACCGGCTGCACGACGTCGTGCGCCGCTTCGCCGAGGAGCAGGCCTCGGCCGCCGGCGAGGCGGCCGAGGCCGAGTCCCGGCTCCTGGTCTGGTGCGCCGCGCTGCTCGACGCGCTCCCGGCCGGCTCCGCTCACGAGCAGGTCGTCGAGGCCGACCTCACGGTGGCGCGGGTCGCGGTCGAGCAGTCGGCCGCCCGCCTGCGTGGCTCCGACGCGCGGCTCGCCTCCCTCGCACGGCGGTTGGCGGCCGTGCTGCTCGCGCGGGGCACGCCGGCGGAGGCCCAGCAGCTGTTCGAGATCGCCGCGTCCGTCGCCGCGACGCCCGATGACGCCGGGAGGGACCTCGACGCCGCAGCGGGAGCGGCCGAGCTCCGTGGCGCAGGCGACACCGCCCAGCTGCTCAGGCGAGCCTCGGCCGACGCGTTCGTCGCCGCGGATTCGCCTGCGGCGGCCGCGGAGCAGCTCGCCCGGGCGGCTGAGGCGTTGAACCGGGCGCCGGGACACCTGCTCACCTTCCCGGCCGAGGGGGCCGCGGAGGCGCTGATCGACGCCGCCGGGCGCTCGCCGGGGACGACGCCAGGGCGAGCAGCCGCATCCTCACCGCGATGGTGTTCGCCGACCTCGGGACGGACCCGGACGGGCAGGCCGCGCAGGCGGTGGCGCTGGCGCGCCGTGCCGGCGACGTCGCCGGGGAGAGCGCGGCACTCGATGCGCAGGGCAGCCGGGCGATGGACGGCGGGGACCTCGGGGCGGCCTACGCCATCCAGCTCCGGCGGATCACGCTGCTCGAGGCGGCGTCAGGGACGGCCGGCATCGCGCTGGAGTACGAGGACGCGATCCACACCGCGGCCGACTTCGCCCTCGCGCTCGGGGACCTGGTGAACGCGCTGCGCTTCGCGCGGGCCATCGAGACGCTGCCCGGACTCGCCGCCGAGCGCCACCTCGCGGTCGCGCCGCTGCTCCTCGTCCACGTCCTCCGCGGCGAGCTGCGTTCCGCCCTCGCGCTCACCGACCCCTTCGTCGAATCGTGGACCCGGGCCGGGCGCCCCGTGATCGGCTCTCTCTCGCCCGCCGCGTACGCCGCAGCCACCGCCTTCGCGCTCAGCGGCGACGACGAGCAGGCGGCGCGCTGGCGCGCGATCGCGGCCGAGGTGTTCGGTGCGCGCGAGCGGCTCATCGATTTCGAGCGGGCCTTCTTCGATCTCACCGTGCTGCTGCATCGGCGGGACGCGGACGGCGCGGTGCGGCGGGCGTGGTCCCCGCCCGGAGACACGCGGCACCGTTTCCGTCGCCCGATGGGTGGCCGCCTCCTGGCGTCCCTGGTACGCCGCGCTCCGTGCCGAGGCCGCGGTGCTCGCCGGCGCTCCGGGCGCTTCGGCGACGCGTCGCGGAGGCGCCGCAGCACCTCGGCGGGAACGCGGTGGCGCAGGCCGTGCTCCAGCGCGCCGCGGCCCTGCTGGCCGGCGACGCGGCGGCGCTGCCGGCGATCGCGCGGCGGCTGGACGGGCTCGGGGCGCCGTACCAAGCAGCCCGCACCCGGCTGCTCGCGGGCGGTGCGGAGGCCGCGCGCGGGGCGGCGGAGCTCGAGGCGTGCGGGGCCGTGCCGATGGGTCGCGTCGGCAGCGGCTGCCGGTCGCGACGGAGGAGGATCAGCCCTCGTGAGCACCGGGACCGCCGACGCCCTCTCCCCGCGGGAGCGGGAGGTGCTCGCGGCGCTCGCCGGTCACGCGACGAACGCGGAGATCGCGGAGCGGCTGTTCCTGTCGGTGCGCACCGTCGAGAGCCACGTCGCGTCGCTGCTGCGGAAGACCGGTGCGCGGGACCGCCGGGCGCTCGCGGACCTCGGCGGCGAGCCCGCCGCATCCGCGCCGCCCGTCGCCTCGACGCTCACCTCGTTCATCGGCAGGGCGCAGGAGCGCGCCGCCCTCGCCGCGGCGCTCGGCGAGCACCGCCTCGTCACCGCGCTCGGGCCCGGTGGCGTCGGCAAGACGCGGCTGGCCTTCAGCGTGGCCGCGGACCTCGCCGACCAGTACCCGGAGGGGTCGTGGCTCGTCGACCTCGTGCCCGTCATGGGCCCGGCGCGCATCGCCCCGACGATCGCCGAGCGCATCGGGGTGCAGGAGCGGCAGGGCCGTGCCCCCGTCGACGCGCTCGAGGCGTGGCTGAGCACCAGGACGACCCTGCTCGTGCTCGACAACTGCGAGCACCTGCTCGACCCGGTCGCCGAGCTCCTCGAGCGCCTCCTGGCGGCCTGCCCCGGCCTCACCGTGCTCGCGACGAGCCGCACCCGCCTCGCGGTGCCCTTCGAGTGGGTGTTCCCCGTCCCCGGGCTGTCCGCCGGCCCGGACGGCGACGCGGCGGCGCTCTTCAGCGCCCGGGCGCTCGCGGCCGGCACGCGGCTGACGGATGCGGATCGCGAGCGCGTCGAGGCGATCTGCACCGGGCTGGAGGGCGTGGCGCTCGCGATCGAGCTCGCGGCCGCACGGCTGCCCTCGCTCGGGCTGGATGGGCTCGAGGCCGGCCTCGGCGACCGCCTCGCGCTGCTCACCGGCGGTCGCCGCGCCGACGCGCGGCACCGGTCGCTGCGCGCCGCAGTCGACTGGAGCCACGAGCTCCTCGCACCCGAGGAGCGTGCGGTGCTGCGGCGGGTGTCGGTGTTCGCGACGCCGTTCCCGGCCGGCGCGGCGGCCGACGTCGTCACCGCGCTTCCCGGTGTCCCGCGGGGTGCCGTTCCGGCAGCGCTCGCGACGCTCGTCGACTGCAGCCTGCTCGACGCCCTGCGCACGCCGGACGGGACCCGGTACCGTGCGCTCGAGACCATCCGCCAGTACGGGGCGGAGCTGCTGGAGGCCGAGGGGGAGACGACCGCGGTGCGGTCGGCGCACCTGCGGTGGTGCATCCTGCACGCCGATCAGCTGCCCGTCGAGCCGCAGGACGACGAGCGGTGGATCCGCGAGGTCGACGCCCTCGCCGACGAGGCGCGCACGGCGCTCGCCCGCGAGCTCCCGGACGCGGACCGCCAGGGAGCGTTCCGGCTCGCCGAGCGGATCGCGCGGCTCGTCTTCGCCCGTGGGGCGCCCGCCGAGGCGCAGCGGCGGTTCGAGCAGGCGGCCGCGCTCGCGGCGGACCCGGCCACGCGCGGCCGGGTGCTCGTCGCGGCGGCCGGCGCCGCGGAGGCCCGGCAGTTCGGAGCCCCCTCGATCCGACTGCGGGGGGAGGCGGCGCGTGCGTTCCGGAGGCCGGCCAGGACGCCCTGGCCGCGGTGGAGCTCGCGCGCGAGGCCGAGGGCATCGTCCGGTTCCCGGGCATCATCACGCCCCGGCCGGAGCCGGAGGCCGCCCTGCCCCTGCTCGAGGAGGCGCGCGCCCTCGCCGGGGACGACCCGGGGGCGCTCGCCCGCATCGAGGTCGCCCGGATCCTCGGGCTGGACGACGACGACCCTGCGAAGGAGTCGGCGTCCTTCGACGTGCTGCCCGAGCTCGAGCGGCTGGACGACCGCGTCGCCCGCAGCGGCGTGCTCGACGGGATCGCCACGATCCGCCTGGCCCGTCGCGACCTCACCGGTGCCTTCGCCGCATCCTCCGCTCGCATCGAGCTGCTCGCGCCCCTCGGCATCCGCCCCGAGGTGGGTGCCGAGCTCACCGACGCACTGCAGATGACGACGGAGTGCGCCATCGGCGTCGGCGATCTCGCTGCCGCGGCCCGCGCGAGCGGCAGGCTGCTGACCCTGCCCTCCCATTCGCGCGAGGTCTACCTCGCGGTGTCGCGGGTGATCCTCGTCTCCCTGCTCGAGGGCGACGTGCAGCGCACTCGCGACCTCGGCATCCGGTTCCTCGACGGGTGGGACCGCGCCGGACGGCCGAGGGTGAGCAGCCTCAGCCCGACCGCCGTCGCTGTCGGGTGCGCGGCGGCGCTGCAGGGCGACGACGACGAGGCGGGGCGCTGGCTGGGCATCGCGCGCGCACTGCTGACGCGCGAGTTCCGGGAGGAGTACTTCGAGGTGCTCGTCTGCCGCCTCCTGCCGCTGCTGCATCGCGCGAACAGCGCGGAGGCGTTGCAGGCGTCCGCGACTCCGCAGGAGGAGAAGGACAACTGGTACGAGAACCTGTGGCGCCCCTGGTACGTCGCGCTGCGTGCCGAGGCGGTGGTGCTGGCCGGTTCCGCGGATGCGGCGGAGCGGATCGCCGGCGCTCGTCCGTCCGTCGAGCAGAACCCCGTCGCCGCCCTGCTGATCGATCGCGCGGAGGCGCTCCTCGAGGGTGACGGCCGGCCCGCCGGCGTCCATCGCCGATCGCCTCGAGGCGCTCGGCGCCCGCTACCAGGCGGCCCGCACGCGCATCATGGCCGGCGGCGCGCTCCGCGAGCGCGGCGAGGCCGAGATGGCCGCGTGCGGCGCCGCCCCGATGACCTGGCCGGTGCCCTGAGGATCAGCCGCGGCCGTACGGCCACCGCCAGTTCGCGATCGACGGGTCGTCCTCGCCGTGCTCCCGCGTGTAGGTGCGGGCGGCGAGGCGGGCGTCGCGATCCGCTGGCGCAGCGCGGCGTACCCGGTGCCGAGCGACGGCACCCGGTCGATGACGTCCGACACGAGCGAGAACCGGTCGAGCCGGTTCATCATCACCATGTCGAACGGCGTCGTGGTGGTGCCCTCCTCGATGTACCCGTGGACGTGGAACTGGCCGTGGTTCGCCCGCTTGTACGTGAGGCGGTGGATGAGCGGCGGGTAGCCGTGGAACGCGAAGATCACCGGCTTGTCCGGCGGTGAAGATCGCGTCGAACTCCCGGTCCGGCAGCCCGTGCGGATGCTCGCGGTCCGACTGCAGGCGCATCAGGTCGACGACGTTCACGACCCGCACCTTCAGGTCCGGCACGTGCTGCCGCAGCAGGTCGGCGGCCGCGAGCACCTCCATCGTCGGGATCTCGCCGGCGGCGGCGAGCACGACGTCCGGCTCGTTCTCGGTCGTGGACGCCCACTCCCAGATGCCGAGCCCCCGCGTGCAGTGCGCGATCGCCTCGTCCATCGTCAGGTAGTCGAGCTGCTCCTGCTTGCCCGCGACGATCACGTTGATGTACTGCCGGCTGCGCAGCGCGTGGTCGCCGACGGAGAGCAGGCAGTTCGCGTCCGGCGGCAGGTAGACGCGGGCGATCTCCGCCTTCTTGTTCACGACGTGGTCGATGAACCCGGGGTCCTGGTGGCTGGACCCGTTGTGGTCCTGCCGCCAGACATGGGACGTGATCAGGTAGTTCAGGCTCGCGATCGGCCGCCGCCACTCGATCCGGTTGATGTCGTGCAGCCACTTCGCGTGCTGGTTCACCATCGAGTCGACGATGTGCGCGAACGCCTCGTACGAGCTCATCAGGCCGTGCCGGCCGGTGAGCAGGTAGCCCTCGAGCCAGCCCTGCAGGAGGTGCTCGGACAGCACCTCCATCACCCGGCCGTCCGGCGCGAGGTGGTCGTCGGTCGGCAGGATCGGCTCCTGCCAGGCGCGGTCCGTGGTCCCGAACACGGCCTGGAGGCGGTTCGAGGCGGTCTCGTCCGGGCCCATCAGCCGGAAGCGGTCGGGGTTCGCGGCCATCACGTCGCGGAGGTAGTCGCCGAGCACCGTGGTGGCGGAGTGCATCGTCGATGCCGGGCCGGTCGACCTCGACCGCGTAGTCGCGGAAGTCGGGCAGCTCGAGGTCCTTGAGGATGGCTCCGCCGTTCGTGTGCGGGTTCGACCCCATCCGCCGATCGCCCTCGGCGCGAGCTCCTGCAGGTCGGGCACGAGCGCGGCCGTCCTCGTCGAACAGCTCCTCGGGCGGTAGCTGCGCATCCACGCCTCGAGCTGCGCGAGGTGGCCCTCGTTCGTGCGCACCTCGGACAGCGGCACCTGGTGCGCGCGGAACGTGCCCTCGATCTGCTTCCCGTCGACCACCTTCGGGCCGGTCCAGCCCTTCGGGGTGCGCATCACGATCATCGGCCAGGGCGCCGGCCCCCGCGGACCGGATCCGCTGCGCGCCGCCTCCTGGATCGCGGCGATGCGGTCGAGGCAGGTGTCGAGCGCCTCCGCCATCGCGCGGTGCACCGCCATCGGGTCGTCGCCGGCGACCACGATCGGGTCCCAGCCCCAGCCGCGGATGAGCTGCAGCAGCTGCTCCTCGGGGATGCGGGCGAGCACGGTCGGGTTCGCGATCTTGTAGCCGTTGAGATGCAGGATCGGCAGCACCGCCCCGTCGCGCGCGGGGTCGAGGAACGCCGGCGCGTGCCAGCTCGTGGCGAGCGGCCCGGTCTCCGCCTCGCCGTCGCCGATACCGTGAAGGCGACCAGGTCGGGGTTGTCGAAGACCGCGCCGGTGGCGTGCATCAGCGAGTAGCCGAGCTCGCCGCCCTCGTTGATCGAGCCGGGCGTCTCCGGCGCCGCGTGGCTGGGGATGCCGCCCGGGAACGAGAACTGCCGGAAGAGGCGCTGCATCCCCTCGCGCGGTCTGCGGGAGGTGCGGGTAGACCTCGCGAGTAGGTGCCCTCGAGGTAGGTGTTCGCGACGACGCCCGGGCCGCCGTGGCCGGGGCCCGCGATGAAGATCGCCGTCGAGGTCCCGCTGCTTGATGACCCGGTTCGCGTGCACGTAGACGAGGTTCAGGCCGGGCGTCGTGCCCCAGTGCCCGAGCAGGCGCGGCTTGATGTGCTCGGGCGCCAGCGGCTCCTTCGAGGAGCGGGTTGTCGAGCAGGTAGATCTGCCCGACCGAGAGGTAGTTGGCGGCGGGCCAGTAGCGATGCGATCCGGGCCAGGAGCTCGTCGTCGACGGTGGTGCGGGGGGGGCGGTGTCGGTTGCGGTCACACGCCTCAGCGTCCCGCGCCCGCCTGGACGGCAGCCCCCGGCGCGGTCGGAGCGGCATGACACCGTCCGAACGGCGCCCTCCGCGCCGTGCCGCGCGGGTCGGTCGTGCTCGGCGAGGCTCAGTCGTTCTCCGCGAGGAAGGCCGCGAGCAGCTCGAGGATCGCCTGCGGGTGCTCGAGGTGCGAGCAGTGGCTCGCGTCCGGCTCCACGTGCGAGCGCACGTCCGGGATCAGGTCGACGAACGGCTGCCACACCTCGGGGGTCGCCTCGTCGAACTCGCCGGCGAGCACGAGCGTCGGCACGGCCACCTGCGGCAGCCGGTCGATGACGGTCCAGCCCGCCATGGTGCCGGTGACGAAGAACTCGTTCACGCCGTTCATCGTGTGGTAGACGGTCGGCTCGGCCTCCATCTGCGCGACGGAGTCGATGAAGTCCGCGGGGTACGGATCCATCCGGCAGACGTGCCGCCGGTAGTAGACGTCCACGGCGGCGAGGTACTCCGGGTCCTCGATCGAGCCGTCCGCCTCGTGCCGCTCGAGCGCCTCGCGGGTCTCGGCGGGCAGCTCGTCGCGGAGCCGGTTCGCGCCGGCGACCCAGAGCTCCATCGAGGCGGGGGAGTTGAGGATGCCGAGCGAGGCGAGGCCGGCGGGACGGCGCACGGCGATCTCGCGAGCCGAGCATCCCGCCCCACGACTGCCCGGCCACGTGGTACCGCTCGAGCCCGAGGTGCGGACGAGGTTCTCGAACTCCTCGACGAACAGCTCGGGAGTCCAGAACTCGCGGGGCGCGTCGGCAGGTGCGTGCTGCGGCCGCAGCCGAGCTGGTCGTAGTGGATCTCCCGGCGCCCCGTCTTCGACGAGCGCGGCGAGGTTGCGGAGGTAGTCGTGCGCCATGCCGGGACCGCCGTGCAGCAGCACGACCGGGAGCGCGCCGGGCACCGGCACCTCGGGCTCGGTGACCCGCGCCCAGGTGGTCCAGTCCCGGAAGGGCACCTCGATCTCGGTGACGTCCACGCGTGGCTCCTTCCGTCGTCGTGCTCATTCTGGCGCGCCGCGCCCGGCGATACGCTTCCGGGGATGAGCACCGATCGGCCCGCCCCGCCCCGCGAGATCCTGCGGTGGGAGGACGTCGGCGGCGCCGCCCGCGAGCTCGCCACGCGCATCCACGAGGCCGGCTTCGAGCCCGAGGTGGTCGTCGCGATCGCCCGCGGCGGCCTGCTCGTCGGCGGGGCGCTCGCCTACGCCCTCGGCGTGAAGAGCTGCGGCTCGATCAACGTCGAGCTGTACACGGGCGTCGACGAGACGCTGCCGGAGCCGCTGCTGCTGCCGCCGCACCTCGACGGCGCCTCGCTCGCCGGCAGGCGCGTGCTGCTCGCGGACGACGTGTCGCAGTCGGGCCTGACGCTGAAGCTCGCGGTCGAGATCCTCACGCAGATGGGCGCGGAGGTGCGCAGCGCCTGCTTCTACACGAAGCCGCAGACCGTCTTCGTGCCCGACTGGTCGTGGAAGGACACCGACCGCTGGATCGTCTTCCCGTGGTCGGCCGAGCCGCCCGTCAGCGGCGGCGCTGCGGGATGACCGGGCGCCTCCACCTCGTCGGCGGCGGGTGGGGCGGGACGCGCGAGCCTGGCGCGCGTTCGTCGAGGACGCCGGGCCGCCGGCGGCCGCGCATCCCGCGGATCGCGGTCGTCTCGGTGCGCGACGGCGACGAGGAGGAGCACGCGGCGAAGCTGATCGCCGCCGTGCGCGCCGCCGGACGATCGAGCGCACGGGTCGCGACCGCGCCGGACGGCGGCGCGCTCGAGCCGGCGGTGCTCGACGACGTCGACGGGGTGCTCGTCGGCGGCGGCCTGACGCCCGCCTACCTCGACGCGGTGCTGCCGCTGGCGGAGCGGATCCGCGCGCTCGTCGCCGCACGGGCGGCCGTACGCCGGCTTCTCCGCGGGCTCCGCGATCGCGGCCGCGCACGCGCTGCTCGGCGGCTGGCGGCACCCGGCGTCCCGGTCGTCGACGAGGAGGTCGCGGAGGAGCTCGACGAGCTGACCGTGCTGGACGGGCTCGGCCTCACGGACCTTCACGGTCGACGTGCACGCGGCGCAGTGGGGCACGCTGAGCGCGGCTGATCACGGCGGTCAGGCGGCGGCCTCGCGCCGACGGCGCCGCGATCGACGAGGACACCGTGCTCGTGCTCGGCGGCCGGATCGAGGTCGTCGGCACCGGGAACGTCTGGTGGGTCTCCCCGGCGACGGCGCCGTGCACGTGCGGCGCGAGCCGGCCTGATGAGCCGCCTCGCCGAGCTCGCGCGCCGAGGGCGCGATCGACCCGGCTGGGCGGAGGCGCTCGCGCCGGTCGAGCCGGCGATCCGCGATGGGCGACTTCCTCCGCGCGAGTCGCCGCCGGGCCGCGGTCCTCCCCGCCGCCGGAGCACGTGCTGCGCGCGTTCCGGACGCCGCTGCCCGCGGTGCGGGTGCTGATCGTCGGCCAGGACCCGTACCCGACGCCGGGGCACCCGATCGGGCTCTCGTTCGCGGTCGACCCGCACGTGCGGCCGGTGCCGCGCAGCCTCGCGAACATCTACCAGGAGCTGCAGAGCGACCTCGGCATCCCGCCGGTGCCGCACGGCGACCTCACGGCCTGGACCGAGCGCGGCGTGATGCTGCTGAACCGGGTGCTCACGGTGCGGCCGGGCGCGCCGGCCTCCCACCGCGGCAAGGGCTGGGAGGCGGTCACCGAGCACGCGATCCGCACCCTCGCCGCGCGCGGCGGCCCGCTCGTCGCGATCCTGTGGGGCAGGGACGCGCAGGAACCTCGCGCCGCTGCTCGGCGACGTGCCGCGGGTCGAGTCCGCGCACCCGAGCCCGCTGTCGGCGTCGAGCGGCTTCTTCGGCTCGCGGCCGTTCAGCCGCGCGAACGCCCTGCTCGAGCGAGCAGGGCGGCGCGCGGCATCGACTGGCGCTCCCTCCTGAGGGCCGGCGGAGGGCGGAACTCCCGTAGGACTCGAGCGCCGTGCTGGAAGAGGAGTACGAGCCGCGCAGGCTGGCGAAGCCGTTCCACCTGCGGCGGCTCGATCCGCCCGAGCCGGAGTTCGCCTACGAGATCCGGCCCGCGACGGCGCAAGGACCTGCCCGACGTGCGGCAGATCTACAACCACTACGTGACGAACACGATGGTGACGCTCGACACCGAGACGCGGACGCTGCGCACCTGGCGCTCGAAGTACGCGTACCTGACCCGGCTGAAGCTGCCGTTCCTCGTCGCGGTCTCGCCGAGCGGGCAGGTGCTCGGCTACGCGCTCTGCGAGCCGTGGATCCAGAAGCGCGCGTACCGGTTCACGGCGGAGGAGTCGATCTACCTCCGCCCCGCCTCCACCGGCAAGGGGCTCGGCAAGGCGCTGCTCACCGCGCTGATCGACGCCGGGCAAGCAGGCGGGGCTCAAGCAGATGCTCGCCGTCATCGCCGACGGCGGCGCGGAGGCGTCCATCGGGCTGCACCGCTCGCTCGGCTTCAAGGAGACCGGCCGGATGGGCAAGGTCGCGTTCAAGTTCGACCGCTGGATCGGCACGGTCATGATGCAGAGGACGATCAAGTAGCCGATGGCGTTCGCGCTGCACCAGCTCACCGCGCAGGAGCAGTGGGACTGGATCCGCCGCGGCGACACGACGTCGCTCGAGCTGACCGGGCACTACCTCGGCCGGATCGAGCGGCTGAACGGCGCGCTCGGCGCGTACGCGCGGGTCGACGCGGAGCGGGCGCGCGACGCGCGCCGCGCGGATCGACGCGGCGGGCCAGGGCGCCGCGCCGCTCTGCGGGCGTGCCCGATCGCGGAGAAGGAGCTCGTCCGCCGTGCCGGCACGCGCTCGGGCGCGCTCCCGGCTGTTCGCGGACCGGTCGGCGGCGGCTCGGACGAGGTCGTCACGCGCGACCGACGCGACCGGCGCGGTCGTGCTCGGCGCGACGACCGCGCCGGAGTTCGGGCTGACCGGGTTCACCGAGCCCGCCGGGCGACCGCCGGCGCGGAACCCGTGGGACCCGGCGACCGGCGCGGGCGGCTCGAGCGGCGGCGCGGCCGCGGCGGTCGCCGCCGGGCTCGCGCCGTTCGCGATCGGCTCCGACGGCGGCGGCTCGATCCGGATCCCCGCCGCCTGGTGCGGCGTCGTCGGGCTGAAGCCGTCGCGCGGGCGCGTGCCCGCGCAGGGCGGCCAGGGCGGCTCGCCGGGCTGGTCACCGCCGGGCCGATCGCGCCGCACGGTCGCCGACGCGGCGATGGTGCTCGACGCGCTCGTGCGCCCGGAGGGGCGGGCGCGGTCCGCCGGCGTACGCGACGGTCCCGGCGCCGGCGACGAGCCGTTCCTCGGCGACGCGGTGCGCGGCGAGGGCCGGTTCTCGATCGGCGTGCTCGAGGGCTCGGTCTGGGACGACGCGCTCGACGTCCGCGTCGACCCCGGGATCGCCGCCGCGGTCGGCCGCGCGGTCGCGGCGCTCGACGAGCTCGGCCACGGCACCGAGGCGGTCCGGCTGCCGGGGGAGGCGTACCCCGAGCTTCTTCCGCGTGCTGTGGCAGGCGGGCGCGGCGACGATCCCGGCGCACGGCGACGCCGAGCTCGCGCTGCTCGAGCCGTACACGCGCGAGATCGTCGAGCGCGGCCGGGCGCTGCCCGCCGAGCGGGTCGTCGGCGCGGTCGCGCCGCCGCCGCGTTCGAGCGGCGGGCGATCGCGACGTTCGCGCCGTTCGACGCGGTGCTCACCCCGACGGTCGCGCTGCCGCCGCGGCCGCTCGGCTGGCACCGGAGGCGGGCGAGGGCGCGGACGCCGTGTTCGACCGGCAGGTGCTGGCGGCGCCGTTCACCTCGTTCGTCAACGTCTCCGGGCTGCCCGCGATCACGCTGCCGGTCGGCGCCGCCGACGACGGGTGGCCCGCGGGCGTGCAGCTGATCGGCCGCCCCGGCGGCGAGGCGACGCTGCTGCGCATCGCCCGCCAGCTCGAGCGCCGCTTCGGCTGGCAGCGGCGCGCACCCGCCCGCGTTCTGGTGACCCGCTCGCCGGCGGTCGATCGCGTCGCGGCGCCTCGACGCGGCAGCGTCCTACACGACGAAGAGTGCGAGGGTGCTGAGGCCGACCGTCAGCGGGGCGGCGATCAGGCCGAGGCCCGCGAAGCGCCACCAGGAGACGTGCACGTCCTGCGCGGTGAGGCGGCCGTGCCAGAGCAGCGTCGCGAGCGACGCCCACGGCGTGATCAGCGGGCCGGCGTTCACGGCGACGAGCAGCGCGAGCAGCCGGTGCTCGTTCCCCGCGACCGGCTCGAGCGCGAGGTAGGCGGGCAGGTTGTCGGCGAGGTTCGCGGTCACCGTGCCGACCCCGGCGAGCCGGAGGAGGTCGAGCGGCCGTCCCCGTGCCCGCGGCCGCGGCGAGCACCTCCGTCAGCCCGAGCCGCCCGAGCGCCGTGACGGCGAGGAACAGCCCGCAGACGAACAGCACGAGCGGGATCGGGAGCAGCGGCAGCGGGAAGCCCGGCCGGCGCCGGGCTGCGGCGCGACGGCGAGCACGACCGCGGCGACCGTCGCCGGCACCCAGACCGGCACGTGCAGCACCGGGTCGCCGATCGCGAGCGCCGGCACGAGCAGCGCCACCACGACCGCGGCGATGCCGAACAGCAGCCGGTCCTCGATCGCCGCCGAGCGCGGGCGCGGTGTAGCGAGTGCGCGAGCGCCCGCCGGGAGATCACGGCGAGGATCGCGACCGGCACCAGCACCGCGACGAGCGCGGGCAGCCAGCGACCGGGCGATGTAGCGCCGGTGCCGAACGCCGGGTCGGACTCGGCGAGCAGGTTGGTGAGGTTCGAGACCGGCAGCAGCAGCGAGCCGGTGTTCGCGAGCCAGACGGTCGTCATCGCGAACGGGATGCGGCGACAGCCCGACCCGGCGCGCGAGCGTCACGACGACGGGCGTCAGCAGCACCGCGGTCGTGTCGAGCGAGAGGAACACCGTGGCGACGCACCGCGACGACGACGACGAGCACCCAGAGCAGCGCGCCGCGGCCGCGGCCGAGCCGCGCGGCGAGCGCGGCGAGCCGGTCGAACAGCCCGGCGTCGCGCGGCGATCGCGGCGACGATCGTGATCGCGACGACGAAGCCGAGCACGGGCGCGATCCGCTCGCCGAGCGCGAGCGCGTCGGCGCCGGGCAGGATCCCGGTCGCCACCGCGACCGCCCCAGGAGGAGCAGGCCGCCACCGAGCACGGCCAGCACCACGGCGGCGAACCTATCGCGCGGCCGACGCCCGGCACGTCAGCAGGACGGGTCGGTTCAGCAGGACGAGACGCCGATCTCGTCCTGCCGAGCGAAGATGTCCTGCTGTGGTGCTCGGAGCGGCGGGCGGTCGGACCAGCGCAGGCCGGCGCGGACCTCGCTCGCCTCCCACAGCGCCCGGGCGAGGTCGGCGTCGTCCGCCTGCTCGCGCGGTCCGGCCCGGCGCGGTGAGCCGGGCGAAGTAGTTGCCCGGAGGGGGCGGGCACCGTCGGCGCCGCCGCGAGCCGCACGAGGGGCTGCGCGCCCTGCTCCGGCGACAGCGCGAGCCGCTTGCCGAGCGCGATCAGCGGGTTCGCGCCGCCGAAGCCGGTCGCCACGAACCCGGGGTGGAACGCCCACGTGCCGACGCCGGTCCCGGCCGTGCGCCGCGCGAGCTCCCGCGTGAACAGGATGTTCTCGAGCTTCACCGCGCTGTACGCGGGCCAGCCGGCGAGCCACGGGCCGGCGCAGCCAGTCGAGGTCGTCGAGCCGGACCCGGCCGGACGTGTTCGCACCGCTCGAGGTCTGGATCACCCGCACGTCGCCGGCGGCGCGGCCGCCGCGGTCGCGCGGAGGCGGTCGAGCAGCAGGTTCGTGAGCAGGAAGCCCGCGAGGTGGTTGCGCTGGAACGTGATGCCGTTGCCGTCGCGTGTCGGTGCCGCGCGGCCATGCCGCCCGCGTTGTTCGCGAGCACGTGGATGGCGGGTAGGCCTCGAGCAGCGACGCGGCGAGCTCGCGGACGGCGTCGAGCCGGTCGAAGTCGGCGAGGAACGCGCGGCCGCCGGTCTCCGCCGCGACACGCCTCGGTGCGCTCCCGGTTCCGGCCGACGACGCGACGTCGGCGCCGAGCAGCGGCGAGCTCGCGCGCGGCGGCCCGCCCGATGCCCGAGCTCGCGCCCGTGACGACGACGGTGCGGCCCTCCATCCGGGCCGGGGCCGGCAGCGTGACGCTCATGCCCTGCCGTCCGTCTCGAGCAGGCGCAGCCAGATCTCGCTCAGCGTCGGGTACGACGGCACCGCATGCCAGAGGCGCTGGATCGGCACCTCGCCGACGATCGCGATCGTCGCGGAGTGCAGCATCTCGCCGACGTCGTACCCGGCGAAGGTCGCGCCGATCGCCACGTCGCGCTCGTCGTCGATCACGAGCTTCGCCCGCCCGACGTAGGCGTCGTCGTAGACGCTCGCGCCCGCGACCGCGGAGATGTCGTACTCGGCCGCGCGGATCTTCCTGCCCGCCTTCTCGCGGCGGCCTCGGTGAGCCCGACGGAGGCGACCTCCGGGTCGGTGAAGGTCACCTGCGGCACGGCGGCGTGGTCGGCCGTCGCGGTGAACGCGTCCACGGGTCCGGTGTCCGGCGACTCGCCGTTGGCGCGCGGCGGCGATCACCCGGCCGGCGGCACGTGCCTGGTACTTGCCCTCGTGGGTGAGCAGCGCGCGGTGGTTCACGTCGCCCGCGGCGTAGAGCCACGGGTCGTCGGCGTTCGTCTCGGCGTCGACGAGCAGGGTGTCGTCGGCGGCAGCCAGTCGCCGTCCGGCAGCCCGACGGAGGCGAGGCCGAGGCCCTTCGTGTTCGGCGTGCGGCCGGTGGCGACGAGGATCTCGTCCGCCTCGACCGTCGAGCCGTCGTCGAGCGTCGCGGTCACGACGCCGCCTTCGCGCACGACCTTCGTGATGGAGGCGTGCAGCCGGACGTCCGTGCCCGCCTCCGTCATCGAGTCGGCGACGAGCTCGCCGGCGAACGGCTCCATGCCCGCTGAGCAGCCCGCCGCGCACGACGAGCGTGACCGTCGAGCCGAGGCGACGTGTAGGCCGTCGCCATCTCCGCGCCGACCACGCCGCCGCCGAGCACGATGAGCCGGCCGGGCGCCTCGGTGGCGGAGGTCGCCTCCCGCGAGGTCCACGGCTTCGCCTCCGCGAGCCCCTCGATCGGCGGGATCAGCGCCGAGCTGCCGGTGGCGACGGCGACCGCGGCGCGCGCCTCGACCACCGTCTCGGTGCCGTCGATCGCGGTGACGACGACCCGCTTCGGGCCGTCGAGGCGGGCGGTGCCGCGGAGGAGGTCGATGCCGGCGGAGTCGAGCCAGGCGACCTGGCCGCCGTCGTCGTAGTTCGCGACGGTGGCGTCGCGGCGGGCGAACACCGCCGGCCGGGTCGATCGTGCCGGTGACGGCCTGCTTCGCGCCGCTCACGTGCTGCACCGCGCGCAGCGCGGTGCCGGGCGCAGCAGCGCCTTCGACGGCATGCACGCCCAGTAGGAGCACTCGCCGCCGACGAGCTCGTTCTCGACGATCAGCGTCGAGAGCCCCTCCTTGTGCGCGTAGTCGGCGACGTTCTCGCCGACGGCACCCGCGCCGATCACGATCAGGTCGTACGTGCTCCGCCATGCTGCTCCTTCAGCGCCCCGTCCGGGCCGTCGCTTGTCGACACGGCTAGCCGGCGGGCATCCGGCGGTCCGGTGGCGCCGGCGCGGCGCGGGGGCTCGCGCCGGTCAGCGCGGCTTGCGGGTCGAGGCGGTGAGCGCGCTGACGATGCGGAGGATCGTGCCCTGGTCGCCCACGATGTCGTCGGGGGAGGCGGGCGCGAACATCGTGAGACCGGCGCCGACCACCTTCCGCCCTGCGGAGGCGGCGGCGATGCCCGCGGTGAGGTCGGCGACGGCGGCGCCGAACGGCTGCGGGTCGGTGACGCCGTCGAACTCGCCCGGGTCGAGCACGTCGAGGTCGACGTGGAGGTAGACCTCGTCGACGTCGAGCGCGTCGACCGCCGCACCGAGCCCGTCGGCGACCGCGTCCGCGCCGACGACGGCGATGCCGGAGGACTCGAGGTAGTCCGCCTCCTGGTCGTCCATGTTCCGGGTGCCGGCGAGCACGACCCGCTGCGGGTCGAGGGGCGCGGCGGAGATGAGCCCCTCCGCGCCGTCGCCGAGCAGCGCGCGCAGCACCATGCCGCAGAACGCGCCGCTCGGGCTCGTCTCCGGGGTGTTCAGGTCGGGGTGCGCGTCGAACCAGACGAGCGCCGAGCCGCGCGCCGCGCGCCGGCTCGCGGACTGCGGCCGCGCGCTCGACGGCGGCGAGCTCGACGCCGCAGTCGCCGCCGATCACGACGGGCAGGTCGCCGTCCGGCACCGGGTCGAGCGCCACGCGGAGGCGCTCCCGCACGATCGCGACGGCGGAGTAGCGGTGACGCCGCGTGCCGACCGCGTCGCCCGCGCCGAGCGGCACGTCGACGGTGCTCGTCGCGGACGGACGGCAGGTCGCCGCGGATCGCCTCCGCCCCGTCGATCAGCCGCATGCGCGCGACTGGAGGAGGACCCTTGCCACTGCGGCACGACGACGAAGGTGGCGGCCATCGCCGCAGCGTATCCCGGCGGGACGGCGGCGGCCCGACCGCGCCGCCCGGTGCCGTCAGCCGGCGACGGGCCGGGTGTCGCAGTCCCGGCAGACGGTCCGCGTCGTGTGCGGGGTCACGCCGGCGTCGGTCACCGCGTAGAACGGCACCTCGTACACCTGGTCGCCCTCGCAGCGGTCGCAGGTCTCGCCGGTGTGCCGCGGTCGCCCGTCGTGATGGTGGGGCGCTTCGCCTGCCGCGTCTCGCAGACGCAGAAGGTCGTCTCGCCGACGCGGCGCGGACCGGCATCGTGCATCCGGAACAGCACGACGTTGAAGAGGCCCTCCCGGCGGCAGCGCAGGCAGGTGGCGTCGACCGGCATGGGGCTGCCGGCCGTGACGGCGGAAACGGGTGAGGCGGCCATGGCGCATGCTGGCATCCCGCTGGGACCACGGCGTGGCTCCACCACTCGCGGTTCGCCGACGGCGGACAGGTGGTCGAAGCCGTGGGGTGACGGGGGTTGCCGGGTCCGCCGGGCGGGCCCCAGGGCGGGCATGGCACGATGCCGGGGGCGGCGGGTCCCTCCCGCCGACGGAAGGGGACCGATATGGGACCGCTCGTGCTCACCAGCCTCCTGACGGCTGCCTGGCTGCTCGTGGTGGCCGTCGTGCTGATCGCGCTCATCGCGGTGGCGGTCGTGCTCGTTCGCTTCCTGCTCGTGGCCACCGTCGCGGTGTCGACCTGGGCCGAGCGCAACGGGGCGGATCCGCGCACGTACTGGTGGCCGTTCCGCCCGATCGAGCGGCGCGCGCGCCCCGAGCCGCGCCCGGCGCCCGAGCGGTCGTCTCGTCGAGGCACCAGGGTCGCCCCGAGCAGGAGCGCCCCGCGCAGGAGCGGCCGGCCTACCAGCCTGCGTCCTACGAACGTCCCGCCGCGCAGCACGCCCGCTGCAGCGCAGCCTCCCGTTGCCGCATCGAGCGTCCGGGGCCCGCCGTCGAGGAGCGCCCGGCGGCCCGGTCGACCGC
Source organism: uncultured Actinomycetota bacterium (assembly GCA_963771645.1). GTDB lineage: Bacteria > Actinomycetota > Actinomycetes > Actinomycetales > Microbacteriaceae > Amnibacterium. Next base: position 509,079 of record CAVYUH010000003.1, read on the forward strand.
GCCCGGCCCGCAGCCCCGTGACGCGCAGTCGGAGGCGCGGGCCAACAGCTCGGTGCTCGCCGGCATCCGTTCGCGCTTCCACTCGGAGCCCACGCGCCCCGAGCCGATTCTTCCGGATCCGCCGCGTGCGGAGCCGCCGCGTGCCGAGCCGCCGCGTGCGGACTCGCCGTGGATCGACCCGGTCCCGCCGCGCGCATCAGCGCCCGCCGAGCCGGCCGCCCGCACCGTGCAGGCTCCTGCTCAGCCTCGATCCCGGCCCCAGGCCGCGCCCGAGCCCGAGCAGGCGCCGCCCGCCCGCAAGTCGGCGAGCCGCACCCGGCCCGACCCGGAGCCGCAGGTGATCGAGGACGACGACCGCGACTCCGCGATCGACCGGCTCTTCGCACCGCTCTGCCGAGTCCGACCACACGGAGCCGATCCCGGCGGTCCGTCCGCGCACGCCGCGCACCCCGCGGGAGCCCCGATCCTGAGCGTCGCGCGCTGCCTCGTCACCGGAGGCAGCCGGGGCATCGGCGCGTCGATCGCCACGGCGCTCGCCGAGCGCGGCGCGGTCGTGGCCGTGCACGCGGGCCGCGACCGAGCCGCAGCGGAAGCGGTCGCCGCATCCCTCGCCGGGACCGGACACATCGCCGTCGTGGGCGACCTCACCGACCCCGCCGCAGCGGAGCACGTCGTCGCGGCGGCGATCGAGGGACTCGGCGGCCTCGACGTGCTCGTCAACAACGCCGGCGTCTTCGAGGCGCATCCGATCGACCGGGTCGACCTCGCCACCTGGCGCGCCGCGTGGCGCCGGCACGTGGACGTGAACCTGCTCGGCCCCGCCGATCTCGCGTGGCTGCACCTCGACCACCTGCTGGCCCGGCCCGAGGGTCCGGCCGGCGGGCGGATGGTGGCCGTCGGCTCCCGGGGCGCCTACCGCGGCGAGCCGGTCACCGCCGCGTACGCCGCGACGAAGGCGGCGCTGCACGCGATGACCCAGTCGCTCGCGCTCGCGCTGGCCCCGCACGGCGTCGTGGCGACCGCGATCGCGCCCGGCTTCGTCGAGACGGACATGGCCCGCGCGGTGCTCGACGGTCCCGCCGGGGACGCGGTGCGGGCGCAGAGCCCGTTCGGCCGCGTCGCGACGCCCGACGAGGTGGCAGCGACCGTGGCGTGGCTCGCGCTCGAGGCCCCGTCGTGGGTCAGCGGCGCCGTGCTCGACGTGAACGGCGCCTCCCACCTCCGCTGACCCGGCCCCAGCCCCGCATCCGTCCGCCCGACGGCCGCCCCGGGAGCACTTCAGCAGGACGATCCCCTTCAGCAGGACGAAACGGCCATTTCGTCCTGCTGGTGCGCTCGTCCTGCTGAGTGCTGGGGGAGGGAGGACGGGGCGGATCGCGGGGGCACTCGCCGGAGGGTCGGCCGCTCCGAACACCAGGGCATGGACGGTCATCCGATGGACGGGTGGTGGGCGGCGCACGCGGCGGCCCAGCACGTGCCCCTGCTGCCGGCGTCTGGGCACTGGTCCGAGGAGCGCCCCGCCGCCTGAGCGGCCGCCGCCCGGGCAGCGACCCGATGGCTCAGCCCGCGGCGGCGAGCACCTGACGCGCCTGCCGCAGCAGCGGCTCGTCCACCATCCGCCCGTCGACCGCGACCACGCCGCCGGCTGCGGCGGCTTCGACGATGCGCCGCGCCCATGCCACCTCGTCGTCGGTCGGCCGGAACGCGGCCCGCACGATCGGCACCTGCCGCGGATGGATGCAGACGGTGCCCGCGAACCCGCTCGCGGCGGCGTCCTCCGCCTCGGCCGCGAGGCCGGCGTCGTCCCGGAGGTCGAGGTGCACCGCGTCGAACGCCGCCTTGCCCGGCCGCGCCGGCGGCGAGCAGCACCGCGGATCGGGCGGCCCGCGCGACGTCGCGGTAGCGGCCGTCCGCGCCGCGGCTGGACCGGCCGCCGAGCGCGGCGACGAGGTCCTCGGCGCCCCACATCAGCCCGATGACGTTGGGCGCCGCGGCGAGCTGCGGCGCCGCGAGCACGCCCGCGGGCGTCTCGCAGAGCGCGATCACGTCGTAGCGGGCGAGCGCGGTGAGGTCGCGTCGCCGACTCCGCCTTCGCGAGCATGAGCGATGCGGTAGCCGGCGGCGTCGACCGCGGCGAGGTCGGCTTCGAGCATCCCGGCCGCCACCGGGTTCACGCGCACGACCGTGCGCTCCGGCGGCAGCGCGGATGCGGCGAGCGCGGCCCGCGCATCGTCCTTCCGGTCGGGCGCGACGGCGTCCTCGAGGTCGAGGATCACGGCGTCGGCCGCGGCGAGCGCCTTCTCGTACCGGTCGGGCCGGTCGGCGGGGCAGAACAGCAGCGCCGGGCCGAGCGCGGCGCTCATGCCGTCTCCGGCATGCGCTGCATCAGCGCGGTGCGGACGGCGACCGCCACGGTCTCGCCCCGCTGGTTCACCGCGGTGTGCTCGAACACGACGAGCCCCTGCGTCGGCCGCGACTGCGACAGCCGCTTCTCGACGATCCGCGTGGAGGCGGTGAGGGTGTCGCCGGCGCGGACCGGCGCCGGGAAGCGGATGTCGCGGAAGCCCAGGTTCGCCACGATCGTGCCCTGCGTGAGCTGCGCCACCGACAGGCCGACCAGGGTCGAGAGGGTGAACATGCTGTTCACGAGCCGCTCGCCGAACTCGGTGCCGGCCGCCCACTCGGCGTCGAGGTGCAGCGACTGGGTGTTGCCGGTCAGCGTGGTGAAGAGCACGTTGTCGGCCTCGGTCACGGTGCGCGACGGGGCGTGCACGTAGCGCACGCCCTCCTCGAGCTCCTCGTAGTAGAGGCCTCGCTGCTGCACGGTCCGCTCGGTCATCCCGCCGCCTCCTGCGTCGTCGTCCAGGTCTCGTCCGGCGCCTCGACCACCGCGAGCACCTGCCCGCGGGCCACCTTGTCGCCGACCCGCGCGGCGAGCGACACGCCGCCCGGCCGTCGTCGCCCGCAGCGCGTACTCCATCTTCATCGCCTCGACCACGATCACCGGATCGCCCTCGGCGACCGTCGCGCCGTCCTCGGCCGGCACCGCGACGACCGTGCCCGGCATGGGCGACCGCAGCTCGGGATCCAGGGCGCCCGCGACGCGGCCCGCGCCGGCGGCGACGCGCTCGGTGAGCACCGCCGTGCGCCCGTCGGCGGCGAGGTGCAGCACGTCCCCGTCGCGCAGCCACGCTGACGGTCCGCTGCACGCCGTCGAGGCGGATGCGGGCGGTGCCGTCGCCGAGCACGACGCTCGCCGCGCGCTCGGTCGCCGTCGTCGCCCCGCACGACGGCGGCGATCCGGCGATCCGGTCACGAGCACCACCTCGGCCGGCGCCGCCGTCGAGCGGCCGGAAGGCGAACCGCGCCGGTGCCTGCGCCCCGATGCGCCACCCCGCGAGCCGGCCCCACGGCCCGTCGAAGGCGGCCGCGGCCCGCTCGATCGCGAACGTCGTGAGCGCGGCGAGCACCGCCGCGTCGGGCAGCGCGCCCGTGCCGACCAGCGCGTCGAGGCGCCGCTCGATCAGGCCCGTGTCGAGCCGCCCGGCGCGCACGTCCGGGTCGTCGAGCAGCGCGGTGAGGAAGGCCACGTTCGTGCCGACGCCCTGCACCACGGTCTCGCCGAGCGCGCGGCGCAGCCGGGCGATGCGCCTCGGCCCGGTCCGGCGCCCAGGCGATCACCTTCGCGAGCATCGGGTCGTAGTCGGACGTGACCTCGAGGCCGGCGACGATCGCGCCGTCCACCCGCACGCCCTCGCCCTCCGGCAGCACGACGCCGAGCACCCGGCCGCCTGTGGGAAGGAATCCGGCCGCCGGGTCCTCGGCGTAGAGCCGCGCCTCCACGGCATGGCCGTCGAGCCGGATCTCGCCGAGCTCGAGCCGCTCGCCGGCCGCCACCCGCAGCTGCTGCTCCACGAGGTCGACGCCGGTGACGAGCTCGGTGACCGGATGCTCCACCTGCAGCCGCGTGTTCATCTCGAGGAAGAAGAACTCGTCCGGCGCATCCGCCGACACGATGAACTCGACGGTGCCGGCGCCGGTGTAGCCGACGCTCCGCGCGGTCTCGCAGGCGGATGCGCAGATCCGCTCCCGGGTCGCCGCGTCGAGCAGCGCCGACGGCGCCTCCTCGATGACCTTCTGGTGGCGGCGCTGCAGGCTGCACTCCCGCTCGCCGAGCGCGACGACGGTGCCGTGCGCGTCGGCGAGCACCTGCACCTCGATGTGCCGCGGCGTGGCCACGTACCGCTCGACGAAGAGCGTGTCGTCGCCGAACGCGCCCGCCGCCTCGCGCCGGGCCGCGGCGATCGCGGCGGGCGCATCCTCGCAGGCGCGTCACGACGTGCATGCCCTTGCCGCCGCCGCCCGCGGACGGCTTCAGCAGCGCAGGCAGCCCGATCTCCGGGATCGCGGCGAGCAGGTCCTCGTCGGTGAGGCCGGGCCGCGCGAGCCCCGGCACGACCGGCACGCCGCGCGCGGTCACCTGGTCGCGGGCGCGGATCTTGTCGCCCATCACCGCGATCGCCTCGACGGGCGGCCCGATGAAGACGATGCCGGCCGTCCGCGCAGGCCGCCGCGAACGCGGCGTTCTCGGAGAGGAAGCCGTAGCCCGGGTGGACCGCCTCGGCGCCGGTGGCCTTCGCGGCGGCCACGACCGCGGCGATGTTCAGGTAGCTGTCCGCGGCGGCCGCGGGCCCGATCCGCACGGCGACGTCGGCCATCGCGACGTGCGGGGCGCCCGCATCCGCGTCGCTGTAGACCGCGACCGAGCGGATGCCGAGCCGCTGCAGCGTGCGGATGACCCGGCAGGCGATCTCGCCCCGGTTCGCGACGAGCACGGTGGAGAACATGGCGCGTCACATCCGGAAGACGGGCGAGGCCCGGTCGGGCAGGGGGACGGTGGCGCACACGTCGAGCGCGAGCCCGACCACGTCGCGGGTGTCGGCGGGGTCGATCACGCCGTCGTCCCAGAGCCGGGCGGTCGAGTAGTAGGGCGAGCCCTGGCTGTCGTAGCGCTCGAGGATCGGCGCTACGAACGCGGCCTCCTCGTCGGGCCCGAAGGTGCCGCCCGCCGCCTCGACCTGGTCGCGGCGCAGGGTGGCGAGCACCGATGCGGCCTGCGGGCCGCCCATCACCGAGATCCGGGCGCCCGGCCACATCCAGAGGAAGCGCGGGCGAGTAGGCGCGGCCGCTCATCGAGTAGTTGCCGGCGCCGAACGAGCCGCCGATCACGACGGTGAGCTTCGGCACCCGCGCCGTCGCGACGGCCGTCACCATCTTCGCGCCGTGCTTGGCGATGCCGCCCGCCTCGTACTCGCGGCCGACCATGAAGCCGGTGATGTTCTGCAGGAACAGCAGCGGGATGCCGCGCTGGTCGCAGAGCTCGACGAAGTGCGCGCCCTTCAGCGCCGACTCGCTGAACAGCACGCCGTGGTTCGCGACGATGCCGACCGGATGCCCGTGGATGTGGGCGAACCCGGTGACGAGCGTCGTGCCGTACTCGGCCTTGAACTCGGTGAACCGGCTGCCGTCGACGAGGCGGGCGATGACCTCGCGCGGATCGAGCGGCGTGCCGGCGTCCGCGGGCAGCGCCGCCGTAGAGGTCGTCGGGGGAGACGGCAGGCTCCTCGGGCTCGCCGTGCGGTCCCAGGCGACCGGGGGAGCGGCGGGCAGCGTCGCGACGAGGTCGCGGATCCGCTCGAGCGCGGCGGCGTCGTCGGCGACGAGGTGGTCGACGACGCCGGAGACGCGGGCGTGCACGCGCGCCGCCGCCGAGGTCCTCGGCGGAGACGACCTCGCCGGTCGCGGCCTTCACGAGCGGCGGCCCGCCGAGGAAGATCGTGCCCTGCTCGGCGACGATCACCGTCTCGTCGCTCATCGCCGGCACGTAGGCGCCGCCCGCGGTGCTCGACCCGAGCACGGCCGCGAGCTGCGGGACGCCCGCGGCCGACAGGTTCGCCTGGTTGTAGAAGATCCGGCCGAAGTGGTCGCGGTCGGGGAACACCTCGTCCTGCATCGGCAGGAACGCGCCGCCGGAGTCGACGAGCGTGATGCAGGGCAGCCGGTTCTCGGCGGCGATCTCCTGCGCGCGCAGGTGCTTCTTCACCGTCATCGGGAAGTAGGAGCCGCCCTTGACCGTCGCGTCGTTCGCGATCGACCATGCAGAGCCGCCCGGCGACGCGGCCGATGCCGGTGACGATGCCGGCGGACGGGCACTCGTCGTCGTACATGCCGGTGGCGGCGAGCGCGCCGACCTCGAGGAACGGGCTGCCGCGGTCGAGCAGGCGGTCGATGCGGTCGCGGACGAGCAGCTTGCCGCGCGCCGTGTGGCGCTCACGGGAGGACGCCGGGCCGCCGAGCGCCGCAGTGGCGAGCCGCTCGCGCAGGTCGGCGACGAGGGCGCGCTGGCGGTCGGCGTTCGTCGCGGCGGCGGCGTCGCCCGTCGCGACGGCCGTTCCGAGTGGCTGCATCGGCACTCCTGTTGGCGATCGATTCGAGTTAGCGATCGCTAACTGACAGTAGCATTCCGGAGCATGACGAGCACCTGGCGCGCGACGGCGAAGGCGGACCGCCGCCAGCGCTACCTCGACGCGGCCGCGGAGCTCTTCGCGGCCCGCGGCTACGCGGGCGTCTCCATCGAGGAGCTCGGCGCCGCGGCCGGCGTCTCGGGGCCCGCGCTCTACCGCCACTTCCGCGGCAAGGAGGACGTGCTGGCCGAGCTGCTCGTCTCCGCCAGCGAGCGGCTGCTCGACGGGGCGACCGCCACGATCGCCGCCGGCGCAGATGCGGCCTCGACGCTCGCCGACCTCGTCGCCTTCCACGCCGACTTCGCGCTCGCGGAGCGGGACGTCATCCGCGTGCAGGACCGGGAGCTCGTGCACCTCGCCGAGGACGCGAGCCGGCGGGTCCGCTCGCTGCAGCGCCGCTACGTCGAGGCGTGGGCGGACGTGCTCGTCGCCGCCCGGCCCGGACCTCGGCCGCGACGAGGCGGTGGTGCGCCTGCACGCCGTCTTCGGGCTGCTGAACGCGACCCCGACCGACGCCGGGCCTCGAAGCGATGGCGCGACCCGGTCGGGCTGCTCGCCGGGATGGCGCTCGCGGCGCTCAGCGGGCCGCCTCGTCCTCCAGCCGGGACTCCAGCAGCGGAGCGATCCGGTACGGGATCACCTCGCTGATCCCCATCGCCGTCTCGGCGCGCTCCACTCCGGGCACCGCGAGCATCGCCGCGTTGACGCGGAACAGGTCCTCGGCCGAGGTGCAGACGATCCGCACGAGCAGGTCCGCGGATCCGGAGAGGCCGTGCGCCTGCACGATCTCGGGGATGCGGGTGAGCGCCTCGACGATCGGCTTCAGCATCTGCTGCTTCACGTGCAGGGTCGTGAACGCGACGAGCGGGTAGCCGGCGGCACCCGGATCGATGCACCGGTCGTAGTCGAGGAAGGCGCCGGCGCGCGGTCAGCGCGGTCATCCGCGCCTGCACCGTGTTGCGGCTCAGGCCCAGCGAATCGGCGAGCGCGACGGTCGTCGCCCTCGGG
>CAVYUH010000004.1:0-117205 GCA_963771645.1 uncultured Actinomycetota bacterium
CAGCGGACCGAGGCGCTCGAGGGCCGTGGTGATCCGGCCGCGCGGCGCCGGCACCGAGGGCACGCCGCCGGCGAGCGCGAGCAGCGCATCCGCCATCCAGTGCCGCTCGTAGGCCCACGTGCTGAGGAACGCGGTGATGCCGCGTCCTTGTGGGTCGGGGTGACGAGCACGAGGACTGCAGCCAGGTGGTCGTGCCGCCGAACCGCTCGCGGAGGTAGGGAACAGGTCGTGGACCGTCGTCGAAGCGGCTCGCCCAGCCGCTCGAGGCGCGCGGAGACTGCCCTGCGCGTCGAGCGAGTAGGCGCGCACATCGGAACCCTGCTGCGCTCACCCCTGGATCCTAGGGTCTGTCAAGAGGGGTTGACAGGCCTCCTGACACCCCATTTCACGCGGTTGCGGCGGCGGACGCAGACGCTCGACGCCGAGGTCGGCGACCAGCACGACGAGCGCGAGGCCGCGCCGGACGACCGTGTCGACCATGCGATCCTGCACGAAGCGGGGCGACGGGACCGCGGATCCTGGCCTCCGCGATGGTGAGGGCAAGCGGGGTGATGCGGACGAGCGCGAGGCCGTAGTGCCGCAGGATCACCAGCTCGGTGACGAGCTGGAGTATCCCGACGACGAGCGCGAGCAGCAGGCCCTGCGGGGCGAGGAGCGCCAGCAGCCCGAACGCGGCCACCCCGACGAGGGTGCCCAGCACGCGGTGGACGGCCCGCACCGCGGTGAGCCGGCGACTGCGGCCGGCCTGCAGGGTGGCGACGACGGCGAGCAGCACCCAGTAGGTCCGGTGGAGGCCGAGCGAGGCGCCGAGCGGCGGCGCGATGAGCGCCGCGATCGCGAGGCGCAGCACCACGATCCGAGTCGTGGCGTCGACGGTGAAGGCAGCGGCGCGACGGGCAGCGCCGCCTCGCGCCGGCGGACCGCCGGGATCACGAGCGGCACGACCGCGACCACGTAGGCGAGCAGGCACCCGGCGGCCTCCATGCCGAGCGCGATCCGCGGATCCAGCCCGGCGCCCCCGGCGGACGGCGGCGCGGTGAGCCGCCCGGTGACGCCGGCGATCAGCACGAAGAACAGCACCCCTGGCGGGCCGACCGCGAAGCCGAGCACGAGCACCGCGGCGGCGATCGTGACCGCCGCGAGCGCGAGCGGACCGACGGGGCTGGACCCGGTGGCGGCGCCGATCGCGGCGGCGGCGAGGAAGCCGAGCTGCAGGACCGGCAGCCGCCGCGCCCGCTCGCGGCGGGGCCGTGGCGCCAGGTAGAGCGCGGTCGCGCGCCCGCGGACGCCAGGAGCCCCAGGTCGGTGCGGCCGAACGCCGCGGGCACGCCGACGGCGAGCGCCATCGTGAGGCCCGCCTGCACGGCGACGGCGAGCCGTGGCGGGCTCGCCGACGGGGTGAGGACCGCGGCGATGCCGCGGCGGATCGGCCCGCTCAATCGAGCAGAGCGCAGGAGGTCCTCGAAGTCCGCGTCGACGGCGAACCCGTCGTCGATCGCCGGACGCGCCGGCCGCGCTGCGAGCAGCTCGGCGAGCTCCCTGGCCGCCCGCTCGATCCGGCCGGGCAGCGCCGCCTCGCCCTGACCCCCAGTCGGCGGAGGCGGCGTAGACGCCGGTCGGCACGACGACGGCGTGGAGGTAGGAGAAGAGCGGCCGCATCGCGTAGTCGAGCGCGAGCGAGTGGCGCTCGCTGCCGCCGGTCGCGCCGATCAGCACCGGCACGCCGTCGGGCGCCCCGGCTCGAGCAGGTCGACGAACGACTTGAACAGGCCGCTGTAGCGAGGCGTTGAACGTGGGGCGTGACCGAGATCACCGCGTCCGCGCCGGTGAGCGGCGCGATCGCGCGCTCGAGCTCCGGCGCCGGCGAACCGGTGAGAGGTCGCCGAGACGACGGCCTGCGCGTGGTCGCGGACCTCGACGACCTCGATCTCCGCGTCGATCCCCGGTCGGCGAGCGCCGCGCCGGTCGCCGCCGCGAGGCGGTCGGCGAGCAGCCGCGTCGAGGAGGGGCTGCTGAGACCGGCGGAGAGCACCGCGATTGCCGGATCGCCGTCATGTCATCGTTCTCATCGGTCGCGCTCCTGCATCCGCTCGTCGTCATGCCGCGTCAGGTGCCGCCTCGAGCACGGCGCGGCCTCGCGCGGCGGCCGCGACGCGGGCGGCGTGGGTCGGGGCGTCGGGCACGTCGGCGGGACGGCCGACGGCGAGCTCCCGGCGGAGCACCGGCACCACCTCGCCCCGAGCATGTCGAGCTGCTCGAGCACCGTCTTCAGCGGCAGGCCGGCGTGGTCGACCAGGAACAGCTGGCGCTGGTAGTCGCCGAAGAGGTCGCGCATCCCCGCGTACCGGTCGATGACCTGCTGCGGGCTGCCGACGGTCAGCGGCGTCTGCGCGGTGAACTCCTCCATGCACGGGCCGTGCCCGTAGACCGGGGCGTTGTCGAAGTACGGCCGGAACTCGTCCATCGCGTCCTGGCTGCGCGGCGCGCATGAACGCCTGGCCGCCGAGGCCGACGATCGCCTGCCCGGCGCTGCCGTGGCCGTAGTGCTCGAAGCGCTGCCGGTAGTAGCCGATCAGCCGCTGCGAGTGCTCGAGCGGGCCAGAAGATGTTGTTCGCGAAGAAGCCGTCGCCGTAGTAGGCGGCCTGCTCGGCGATCTCGGGGCTGCGGATGCGAGCCGTGCCAGACGAACGGCGGGATCCCGTCGAGCGGCCGCGGCGTCGAGGTGAAGCCCTGCAGGGGCGTGCGGAACCGGCCCTGCCAGTCGACGACGTCCTCGCGCCAGAGCCTGTGCAGCAGCGCGTAGTGCTCGACGGCGAGCGGGATGCCCTGCCGGATGTCCTGCCCGAACCACGGGTAGACCGGGCCGGTGTTGCCGCGGCCGAGCGTGAGGTCGACGCGGCCGTCGGCGACGTGCTGGAGCATCGCGTACTCCTCGGCGATGCGCACGGGGTCGTTCGTCGTGATCAGCGTGGTCGCCGTCGAGAGGATCAGCCGCTCGGTACGCGCCGCGACGTGGGCGAGGATCGTGGTCGGCGACGACGGCACGAACGGCGGGTTGTGGTGCTCGCCCATCGCGAAGACGTCGAGCCCGACCTCCTCCGCGTGCTTCGCGATCGTGAGGATCGCCGTGATCCGCTCGGCCTCGGTGGGCGTGCGCCCCGTGGTCGGATCCTCGGTGAGGTCTCCGACGCTGAAGATCCCGAACTGCATCTGCTGGCCGGTCATGCCCGCTCCGTTCCGCTTGTATGACGTGTCAACGATAGCGACCGCGGCGGTATTCCGGGGCTCGCGGGAGGGCGGCGCGCAGCACCGGCGTCCGGGCCGCCGTTGAGCGGAGCCGCGACGGGGCGTCAGGCGGCGGCGGGGACGCCCTGCGGGATGCGAGGCGGCGAGGAGCTCGAGGGTGCGCTCGCGGGCCGGCACCCGGTCGACCGGGTCGGCGCGACGGGCGCCCGCGCCCGGGCTCACCATGACCTCGTCGACCTCGAACCGCTCCGCGAAGGCGGCGAGGCGATCCGCGACGTCGTCGGCCTCGCCGATGAACCAGCGGCCGCGCATCGCCGCGATCAGGTCCTGCTGCGGCTCGGTCATCGTCGCCTCGAGGGCGTCCTCGACCGTGTCGAGCGCGGTGAGGGGCGTGCCGGTGCGCAGCCGCGCCATGTGCTGCAGCTGCGGGAGCGCCAGCTGCGCCGCCTCCTCGGCGGTCTCGGCCGCCACGACGTTGGCGGTGAGGAAGGTGCCGGCGGCGCGCCGAGCAGCTCGCTCGGCTGGAACCGCGACCGGTAGAGGTCGAGCGCGCGGGCGGTGCCGTCGCCCGAGAAGTGGTGGGCGAACACGTACGGCAGGCCGAGGCGGGCGGCGAGCTCGGCCGAGTAGTCGCTCGAGCCGAGCAGCCAGATCGTCGGGGCGCCCGGCCGCGGCCGGTGTCGCGCGCACGACGTACTGCTCACCGGTCGCGAGCCGCAGGCCGGCGCCGTCCTCGCCGAGCAGCGCCTCGATGTCCTGCACGTGGTTCGGGAACGCGTCGACGTCGCTCGTGTGCCCGGTCGAGCGCAGCAGCGCAGAGATGACGGGGTCGCTGCCGGGCGCGCGGCCGATGCCGAGGTCGATGCGGCCGGGCGCGGCCGCCTCGAGCGCCGCGAACTGCTCGGCGATGACGAACGGCGCGTGGTTCGGCAGCATCACGCCGCCGGAGCCGAGCCGGATGCGCTCGGTCCGGCCGGCGAGCACGCCGAGCAGCACGGGCGGGTTCGTCGACGCGACCGAGGGCATGTTGTGGTGCTCCGCGAGCCAGTAGCGCTTCAGCCCGAGCCCGTCCGCGCGCTGCGCGAGCGCGACGGTCGCCGCGACCGCATCCGCGGACCGCTGCCCGGTGCGGACGGGGACGAGATCGAGCACGGAGAGCGAGAGCGGAGCCATGGAGGAGGCAACACGCACATCCGCCCCTGGATTCCGGCGCCCACGTTCTGGGGCTCGCCGGCAGGACCGGCGCCGTCGGTAGAACTGAGGTGCCGACACGCCTGCCGGCAGCGCACCACGAGGACCTCATGCCACGCTCTCCCGATCCGGCCGTCGATCTCTCCCGGTCGGACCGGCGGATGGCGAGCGCCTGGGCGCGCCTCGCCGTCGGGACGGTCGTCGTCGCCGTGCCGATCGCGCTCGTCCTCGCCTCCGTGCAGTCCGCGCACCAGGCCGGCGCACGCCGCGGTGCACACGGCCCTCACCGCCGTCTCGACCGCCCTCACGACGCGAGCACGACGCGACCGGCGTCTGGCCCGCCGACCTGCTCGCGGTGCGGCGGCGCCGTGGTCGACGACAGCGGGCAGCACCTCACCACGATCCCCGCCGGCGTGGGCCTCGCCTACGAGCGGAGCATCGACGGCAGCCGTGCCGTGGTCACGCTCTCCGACCGCGGCGCCGAGGCGGTCTTCGACTCGGCCAGGGCGGCCCGCTGATCGCGCTCCGCCACAATGGGGCGGTGAGCACCTTCCCCCTCTCGGCCACCGCCCGCGCGCGTGAATCGATCCGGCACGAGGGAGCGAGGCGCCGGCACCTGACGGTGCTGGAGCGCACGGGCCTCACCGACACCCTGGTGCGCTTCACCTTCGGGGGCGACCTCGAGGGGTTCGCGAGCCTCGGCCCCGCGGACCACGTGAAGGCCTTCTTCCCCGGTCCCGACGGCTTCGTCGCCCGCGACTACACCCCGGCCGAGTTCCGGCCGATCGGCGCCTCGTCGGGCCCCGAGCTCGACATCGACGTCGTCGTGCACGGGGACGCGGGTCCAGCGACCGCCTGGGCGTCGCGGGCCGGCCGCGGCGACGCGCTCGAGATCGCGGGGCCGCGCGGCTCGCGGCTCGCGCCCTCCGGGTTCGGCAACGCGCTGCTGATCGCCGACGGATCCGGGATGCCGGCCCTCCGCCGCTGGATCCGCGCGTTCGCCGGCGTGACGCCCGTGCATGCGGTGCTGTTCGGCCCGGACGCCGGCCTCGTCGGCTACCTCGACGACGCGGAGGCGCATGGCGGCCACCCCGCAGCTCGCGACGACGGGCGAGTTCGACCTGCTCGACGTCGTCCGCAGCCAGGACGTCACGGCCGACACGTTCGTCTTCGCCGCGGGCGAGGCGGGCGCGCTGATCCCGGTGCGGCGCTGGCTGAAGCAGGAGGCGGGCCTCCCGAGGGAGAACCTGTCGCTGCACGGCTACTGGAAGCAGGGCGTCGAGGGGCTCGACCACCACGCGCCGCTCGATCCCGCCGACCCGGACTGAGCCGGCATCCTCGGCCGGGCCGGCGGAACCCTCAGCCGAGCACGGAGGGGCGGTCGTCGTGCGGGTCGCGCCGCTCGAGCGCCCGCGCGGCGAGCACGAGCGCGACGACGCCGATCCCCGCCCGCAGCGCGGTGAACACGAGCAGGGCGATGCCGACGGCCTCGCCCTGGGCCACGAGCAGGCCGCCGATCGCGGCGAGCACCGCGTCGCCGACGAAGGAGATCCGCAGCCAGAACAGCAGGCGCCGGGCCGGGGTCACCCCGGCCCAGGGGCGGAACTCGGGCTCGCGGATCAGAACCCGGTGGGGGTGTGCGGGACGTACTCCGCCTCCAGCGCCTCGAGCTCGTCGTCGCTCAGGTCGAGCTGCTCGGCCGCGACGGCGTCGGCGAGGTGCTCGGGCTTGGTCGCGCCGATGATCGGTGCCGTGACGGCGGGCTGCGCGAGCACCCACGCGAGCGCGACCTGCGCGCGGGAGACGCCCCGGTCGGCCGCGATCCGCCCGACGGCCTCGACGATCCGCCGGTCGGCGTCCTCCGCCTGCCGGAACAGCGTCTTGCCGAACTCGTCGGTGCCGCTGCGGGCCGTGGTCGCGTCCCACTCGCGCGTCAGCCTGCCCCGGGCGAGCGGCGACCACGGGATCACGCCGACGCCGGTCTCGAGGCAGTACGGCAGCATCTCCCGCTCCTCCTCGCGCATGAGCAGCGAGTACTGGTCCTGCATCGACACGAACCGGGTGAGCCCCTCGATGTCGGCGGTGTGCTGCATCTCGGCGAACTGCCACGCCCACATCGACGAGGCGCCGATGTAGCGGGCCTTGCCGCTCTTCACGACGTCGTGCAGCGCCGCCATCGTCTCGGCGATCGGCACCGTCGGGTCGAAGCGGTGGATCTGGTAGAGGTCGACGTAGTCGGTGCCGAGGCGCCGCAGGCTCGCGTCGATCTGGGTCATGATCGCGCCGCGGGAGAGGCCCGCGCCGTTCGTGCCCGGCCCCATCCGGCCGTTCACCTTCGTCGCGATCACGATCTCCTCGCGGCGCGCGAACTCCTTCAGCAGGGTGCCCGTGATCTCCTCGCTCGACCCGTCGGAGTAGACGTTGGCGGTGTCGAACGTGGTGATGCCGGCCTCGATCGCGTCCCGGAAGAACGGCCGGCTGTCGTCGAGGCCGAGGCTCCACGCGTGGCTGCCGCGGTCCGGGTCCCCGTAGCTCATGCAGCCGAGCACGATGCGGGAGATCTCGAGTCCGGAGGTGCCGAGGCGGATGGTGTCCATGCCCCCATCCTGGCGAACCGGGCTGGGTGCCCGCGTCAGCGGGTGCGGCCCATCTGCAGGTCGACCCGCAGGCCCTGCCGGGTGCTGACGATCTCGACCGGGATGCGGGGCTTCCGGCCGGCGAGCTCCAGCCGGCTGATGGCCTCGTTCACGACGCCCTCGAGGCCGCGGGGCACCATCCCGACCGGCCCGAGGATCCGGCCGTCGACGAAGAGGCGGACCGCCATCGGGGCGTCGGTGCGCTCCTCCTCGTCGGTGCGGCGGGCGATGGCCGTCTCCAGCTGCTCCGCCGCCTGCGGCGGTGGCGATCACGTCCTGGTGGGGATCGCTGCCCGCGAGCCGGATCGTGACGCCGTTGCTGCCGGGCGTGAGGTCGAACTTGTAGTCGTCGAGCGACCCCTTGCCCTGGTCCCCCTTCGGGAAGGAGGTGTCGCGGTTGCCGCGGCGGAAGATCATCCGCACATTCTGCCAGCGGACGACTGTGCGGACCGGGCCGCGAGGGGGCGTCCGGCGCCGCCGCCGCTCACATGCTCCGCTGGCCGCGTTCTTATGGGATTCCCGGGAAGAACGGGGGCGCGAAGTGGGAATGAACGGGGGCGCGGCCCGGTTGTGGAGAGCATGCAGCGCAGGACCCCCAGGATCGCCGAAGAGATCGAGGACGAGTTCGGTACCGTCACGCGGTACCGCAGGCACCCCAACGGCCGTGGACTCGTCGCCACCGATGCGTCGGTGGACCCCACCGCATTCCTCGCCCCCTCCGTGTACGTCGAGTCCGGCGCACGGGTCGGGCGCTCCGCCCGGATCCACGCAGGCACGTGGGTCGACCGTGAGGCCGTCGTCGGGCCGCACGCCGAGATCGGCGCCGCCGTGCACGTCGGTGCCGCAGCCGTCATCGGTGAGGGCGCCCACGTCGGCAGCCACTCCCGGATCGGGGCGCGCGCCACGATCGGCGCCGGCGCCCGGGTCGCGCAGGACCAGCAGGTCCGCGACGACGCCGTGCTGACCGGCCAGTCGGAGTTCGGCGCCGCGGCCTGACGCGAGCCGCCGCCCGAGGACCTCTGGAGGACCTCGTCGCAGGCGGAGGACGGGAACTGCTCCTCCGCCTGCGACGGGGTCCTTCGTCGTTCCGCGGCCGCTCAGTGCGGCAGCAGGCCGCCGTCGAGCAGCATCGTCTTGCCGGTGAGGTAGCCGTTGCCGAGCATCGCGACCGCGAGGTCGGCGACCTCGGCCGTCGTGCCCATCCGGCCGACCGGGATGCGGGCCGCCGCGTCGGCCGGCAGCGCGTCGCCCATCGTCGTGCCCGTGATCAGGGCCGGGGCGATCGCGTTGACCGTGACGCCGGATGCGGCGTACCGGGACGCGAGGAAGCCGACCAGCCCCTGCAGCCCCGCCTTCGACGCGGCGTAGTGCGGGCCGATCGCGCCGCCCGTGAATGCCGCGAGGCTCGAGACGAGCAGCACGCGGCCGAAGCCGCGCTCGGCCATGCGCGGCACCGCGGCACGGCGCGAGCAGGAAGGGCGCCGTGAGGTTGACCGCGATCGCCTCGTCCCAGTCCTCGTCGGTCGTGTCCGGGAGGGTGCGGGTCGTGCCGCTGCCCGCGTTCGGCACGAGCACGTCGACCGCGCCGTGCCGCCGCTCCACCTCCTCGACGACGCGACGCCGCCGACGCGCGATCGGTCGCATCCGCCTCGATCAGCGAGAAGCGGTCGTCGTGCTCCGCCTTCGACGCGTCGCGGGTCGTCCCGACGACCGTGGCGCCGGCCGCGAGCAGACGCTCGACGAGCGCGGCGCCGATGCCGCCGGTCGCGCCGGTGACGAGCGCCACCCGGCCGTGCAGGTCGGCGCTCATTCGTCGCCGCTCGGCTCCATGAACCACTCGGTGAAGGACTCGGCCCTGCCGTCCTCCGCGAGGCGGAGCACCCAGAGGTTGTCGTAGACGTCGCCGTCCGTGTAGCGTCGTGCGGCCCTGCACGACGGCGGTGGGCCAGTCGACCGCGACCACCGACCAGGTGAAGCCGTGGTCGTCGGCCTCGTCCTGCGCGTCGAGCCAGGCCGTCACGATCGCGTCGTGACCGACGGTCGGCTCGTCCGACGGATGGAACCGGTACTCGCCGTCGGGGGTGAACAGCGCCCGGACGTCGTCGGGCTCGTTGCTCGCCCACGCGCGCTCGTAGCCGCGCACCCAGTCCTCGACGATCCGGCCGGCGGTCCTCAGCGTTCGCATCCATGGGTCAGGGCTACCACGTCGCGCTGACATGGCGAAGAGGGACGGCACGACGAAGGGGCGCCCCGCATGCGGGACGCCCCTTCGTCACGAGGAAGTCGGTCGATCAGCGACGCAGGCCGAGGCGCTCGATGAGCGTCCGGTAGCGCGCGATGTCGATCTCCTGCAGGTAGCCGAGCAGCCGCCGGCGCTGGCCGACGAGCAGCAGCAGGCCACGACGCGAGTGGTGGTCGTGCTTGTGCAGCTTCAGGTGCTCGGTCAGGTCCTTGATCCTCGTGGTGAGGATCGCGACCTGGACCTCCGGGGAACCCGTGTCACCGGGGTGCGTCGCGTACTCCTCGATGATCGCCTTCTTCACATCGGCGTCCAATGCCATATGGGGCTCCTCCCTCTCGCTGCGCGGGGCGCGACGCGGGATGCGTCGGGCGTTCTGGATCCGCGGCCGGTTCACGGCGACCACCGATCCTAGCAGCGGGCGAAGAGGCCCCGGAGCGATCGGCCCGGATCCGCCCGTCGCTGGCGCCCGGCCTCCCGGCCGCCCAATACGCTGTCGGCTTCGCCCGCTCGTCAGAAGGAGCCACACGGCCGTGTCCGCGGTGCTCGACATCGTCCTCGTCCTCCTCCTGCTCGGCTACCTCGTGCACGGCTACCGGCTCGGGCTGATCCGCAGCCTCGGCGCCCTCGTCGGCATCGCCGCGGGCGCGATCGTCGCGACGCTCGCCGCCCCGTTCATCGGCCGGCTCGTGTCGGACGGCGGCACCCGCGTGATCGTCACGATCGTCGCCGCACTCGTGCATCGTCGCGATCGGCCATGGCGTCGGCGTCGGCATCGGCTCGCTGCTCGGCGGGCGCCTGCTGAAGAGCCCGCTCGGGATCGTGGACCGCGTGCTCGGCGCGGCCGCGAACACGGTGGTCGCCGCGCTCGTGATCTCCGTGATCGCCTCCGTCGTCGCCGCGCTCGGGGTGCCGTTCCTCGCGCAGCCGGTCGCGTCCTCCGTCGTGCTGCGGACCATCAGCGCCGTCACCCCGCCGCCGGTGCAGACGGCGCTCGCGCAGCTGCGGAGCACGGTGCTGACGAGCGGCATCCCGCAGCTGCGCGAGGCGCTCGGCGGACTGCCCGACAAGGCGGTCGTGCCCGGCGTCGACACCGGGACCGCCGCGCTCACCCGCGCGGCGCGGAGCGTCGTGAAGGTCACCGGGACCGCGTACGCCTGCGGCCAGGACCAGAGCGGCTCCGGCTTCGTGATCGCCACCGACCGGGTGCTGACCAACGCGCACGTGCTCGCGGGCGTGCGCTCCCCCGTCGTGCTCCGCGACGACGGGACCGCGCTCGTCGGGAAGGTGACCTACTTCGACCCCACCTCGGACCTCGCGGTGGTCGCCGTCCCCGGCCTCGGCAGGCCCGCGCTGCCGATCGATCCGACCCCGGCGATCGGCACGACCGGGGTCATCGACGGGTTCCCGTTCGGCGGCCCGTTCACCTCCGGCGGCGCGAAGGTGCTGCAGGTGGGCGAGACCCGGGTGCCCGACGTGGAGGGCAGCGGCACGAGCGTCAGGTCGCTCGCGACGGTCGCCGCGGATGTGGAGCAGGGCAACTCGGGCGGCCCGCTGCTGTCCACCGCCGGCCACGTGCTCGGCATCGTGTTCGCGAAGAGCTCGACGACCTCCGACATCGGCTACGCGATGACGCCCGGGCAGTTCCACACGGTCGTCGGGGCATGCGGCGTCATACCGCACCGCCGTCTCGTCGGGCGCCTGCACGAAGGGCTGACGCCCGCGCATCCCACGTCGCGCGGTAGCTCGTGGCGACGCGCGGTATGCATGCACACCGCGTCGTCGCCACAGCTACCGCGCGACGGCGGGAGAGCAGGCGAGGTCGGCGCGGAGGCGTCAGGCCGGGTCGACGAGGGTGAGGCGCTGCGTCGGGCGGGTGAGGGCCACGTAGAGGGCGCCGCTGCCGTCGGTGGCGGCGATGCCCTCCTGGTCCACGACGACGACCGCGTCGAACTCGAGGCCCTTCGCGCTCCTGGCGGTGAGGACGGAGACCCGTGCGCCGAGCCCCTCCGCGCCGAACCCGACGGGCTCATCGAGCGCCGCGGCGAGCCGGTCGTGGACGGGGCCGATCAGCGACTCCGGGGTGATCACCGCGAGCGTGCCGCCGGCGTCGATCGCCCGGTCGCGGCGGACCGCCTCCACCGTCGCATCCGGGAGCGCGCCCGCCTCGGCGCGCAGCCGCTCGATCGGCCAGCGGCTGTCGCGGACCGAACGGGTCGGGGTGATGGGCAGCCCGTCGGCGAGCGCACGGCGCTCGGCGAGCTCGGTGATCTCGCGCGGAGTCCGGTAGTTCACGGTGAGGTGCTCGAGCCGGAACTCGGTGCCGAGCGCCGCGATCGCGTCGTCCCAGCTCGCCGGGGCCTCGGCGACGGACGCCTGGGCCAGGTCGCCGACGATCGTGAAGGAGCGGAGCGGGCCGCGGCGGCGGAGCAGCCGCCACTGCATGGGCGTGAGCTCCTGCGCCTCGTCCACGACGATGTGGCCGTACGTCCAGGTGCGGTCCATGGCCGCCCGCTCGGCGGTCGTGAGCGCCTCGCCGCGGTCGGCGAAGTTCGCGGCGAGGGCGTCCGCGGTGACGATGCCCTCGACGCCCATGTTGCGGATGGCCTGCTCGGCGTTCTCGAGGTCCCGCTTGTGCTGGGCCTCCCTGGCCGACCTTCGGGCGTCGCCGCCCGCGTCCAGCTCGCCGAGCAGCTCCGCGGCCTCGTCGAGCAGCGGCACGTCCGCGACCGTGAACGGCGCGGAGCGCTCGCGGGCGAGCAGCGCCCGGTCCGCGGGCGACAGCTCGGGGCTGACCGCGGCG
This sequence comes from uncultured Actinomycetota bacterium, assembly GCA_963771645.1. GTDB lineage: Bacteria > Actinomycetota > Actinomycetes > Actinomycetales > Microbacteriaceae > Amnibacterium. Next base: position 12,117 of record CAVYUH010000004.1, read on the forward strand.
AGGTAGGCGGGGCGGGTGTAGAGGTCGCCGAGCAGCTTCTCGGGGCTGAGCGGCAGCCACGCCGAGTTCAGCAGCACCTTCACGTCCTGCGCGGTGCGGAGGTCCTCGCGGAGCATCCGCCGGTCCTCGTCGTCGATCGTGGCGCCGCGGCCGGACACGGCGTCGACGAGGAGGTCGGTGAGGTCGGCGAGCGCCTCACGGACGAAGGTGACGCGGGCGACGTTGTGCGGCTTGCGGGTCTGCTGGGCGCGGCGGATCGCGCGCTGGATCAGCGCCGGCGGGACGACGATCCGCTCGTTGTCGATCTGCACCGTCTGCGGCTCGGCCGGTGCGACCTGCCTCGCGTGCACCGCACGCCGGAGCACCTGCGCCATCGCGAGCCGGCCCTTCACGGCGGCCGCGGCGGGGGCGTCGACCGCACCCGCGTCCACGCCGGGGTACAGCTGCCCGACGGTGCGGAGCACGACGCCGCTCTCGCCGAGCGAGGGCAGCACCTGCTCGATGTACTGCAGGAAGCTGCGGGACGGGCCGACGACGAGCACGCCGTTGCGCGCGAGGCGCTCCTTGTCGGCGTACAGCAGGTACGCCGCACGGTGCAGCGCGACGGCCGTCTTGCCGGTGCCGGGGCCGCCGGCGACGACGAGGACGCCGCGCGCGGCGGAGCGGATGATCCGGTCCTGCTCGGCCTGGATCGTCGAGACGATGTCGTGCATCCGCCCGGTGCGCTGCGCGGACAGCGCCGCGATCAGGGCGGACTCGCCCGTGAGCGTCGTGTCCTCGGGGATGTCGTCCGGATCGAAGACCTCGTCCTCGATCGCGGTGACCGCCCGGCCCCGGGTCGTCAGGTGTCGGCGCACCTTGATGCCGAGCGGTGTCGCGGCGGTCGCCTGGTAGAACGCGCTCGCCTGCGGTGCGCGCCAGTCGAGCAGCAGCGGCTGCTGGTCGTCGTCGCGGAGGCCGATGCGCCCGATGTAGCGGAGCGTGTCCTCGTCGGTCTGCAGCCGCCCGAACGCGAGCCGCTCGTCGACGTCGTTGAGCTGCCGGATGCGGTCCTCGAACAGCCGCGCCATCGCGTCGCGCTCGCTCCGCGCCTGGTGGGTCCCGGTGGCACCCCCGCGCCGCGTCCGCTCGAGCTCGGCGGCCGTCTCGGAGCGGAGCGCGTCGAGCCGGGCGTAGAGGCCCGCGACGTACTGCTGCTCGCGGCGCAGCTCGGTCTCGGACGTGTCGGTCACGCGGGTTCCCTCCCGATTCGCGGCCATCGAGTCTACGTCGGCCGCGAGGGGCTCCGCGGTCAGGCGATGCGCCGCAGCTGCGCCTCCAGCGACAGTCCGGGCGTGGCCCGGAACGCCCACTCGGGCAGCTCGCCGCGCTGCAGCCGCATCCCGAGCCAGGCGGCGAAGACGTCGGTGGGATCCGCGGCGAGCGCCAGGTCGACGAAGGCGCCGGCGATGGACCCGCGACCGAGCGCCCACTCGAACCAGGCGGCGCAGCCGAGCAGCGGCGCCCGGTCGGCCGGCTCCAGGTGCGCGAGCGCGAGTCGGATGGCGCGGAGGGCCGCCTCGATCCGCGGGACGGAGGGCCGTCGACCTCGCCGCCGTGCAGGGCCGTGCTCGCGAGCAGGTCCTCCTCGCCGCGCTCGAGCCACGCCGCGCGAGCGCGGTCCCCGAGGCGCCTCCCCCACGCGAGATGCACCAGCAGATGGTCGGCGAGCGCGGGGACGGTCGCGAACGCGGCCAGGGCGGCGAGGCAGGGGCACGGATCGTCGGGGTGATCGCCCCCGTGGTCGGTGAGCAGCCCGTCGAGCAGCCGGCCGATGTCGAGCCCGGTCTCGGCGCGGTCGACGAACGGCATCGCGCCGATCCCGAACGCGGCACCTCGGAGGCCCGCGCCGGGTTCGAAGCCGTGGACGCGGCCGCCGGGACCGGCGGACCTCGTGCGCCACGCGGTCAGCTGCTCGGCGAAGGCCGTCCGGGCGGCGGCGCTCACCTCGGGGAGCCGCACCTCCGCGGCGGGATCGACGAGCTCGTGCTCGTCCGTGCGGAGCTCGGTGAGCGGCCGCTTCGGGCCGCCAGGGACCCTCCCCCAGCCGTCGGCGGCCACGCAGAGGGCGTCCTTCACCTCGAGGCCGGCCGACTCCGCGTGGACGGCCAGGAAGGCGACGACCTCGACGGCTGCGTCCGCGTAGGGCGCGTCGGTGTAGACGACCGGCACGAACCCGTCGACGTGCTCGACGCGGCAGAGCATCCCGACCAGGTGGCCGGCGAAGGCGTCGAGCCGTTCGGGGTCCGCGGTGCGTCGGCAGGTCGAACCGCATCGCGGACCCGCTGCGCTTCCCGGAGAAGGCGACGAGCACGAGGCTCTCGGCGGGCCGGAAGCCGACGAGGCGCGGCACGAGGTTCAGGAGTGCGGCGGGGCCGTCGACCTTGACGATGCGGGGGTTCATGCCGGGCAGCGTCGCCGTCCGGGCGGCCACCGGAGGGGGCGGTCGTACGGCCTGTGGGCGGATCGAGCCCGATGGCCCCTGGGGAGGGACCGATGCGGCGTCAGTCCGCGGTGGTGAGCGCGAGGATCTCCCGGCCGGGCAGCCGCTCCCGGCCGCCGAGGGGGGTCAGCTCGATCACGACGCCGACGCCGGCGACGACCGCGCCGGCCCGCTCGAGCAGCTCGCAGGTGGCGCCGACCGTGCCGCCGGTGGCGAGCACGTCGTCGAGGACGAGCACCCGCGCGCCGACCGGGAACTGGCCGTGGCGGAGCTCCAGCCGCGCGGACCCGTACTCGAGGTCGTAGTCCACGCTCAGGGTCTCGGGCGGCAGCTTGCCGGCCTTCCGCACGGCGAGCACGCCGCTGCCGCTCGCGTACGCGGCCGCAGCCGCGAGAAGGAAGCCGCGCGCCTCGATGCCGGCGACGAGGTCGAAGCGGCCGGCGAACCCGGCGACCAGCTCGTCGGTGATCGCCTTGAAGGCGGCGGCGTCGGCGAGCGTGGGCGTGAGGTCCCGGAACAGGATCCCGGGGCTCGGGAAGTCGGGGACGACGGCGGTGAGCCGGTGGATGAGGGTGGCCGCATCCGTCACCCGAGCAACCCTAGGCGCTCGACCGAACGGCCTCGTGGTGCTGGCAGTGCGCGGCTCACGATCGGTCGCTCCCGTGAAGCCGTCCCGGCTGCATGGATGTGCCGAAGGCGCCTGCGGAGGCCCTGGATCCGGCGCCCCTGGGCACATCCGCATGCACGCGGGACGCGCACCGACGCGGAACCGGAATCGGCTCTTAACGCGGTTCATCGCCCGGTGGTGCGGCAGTGCCGGCAGCTCGCCCGGGCGATGAACAACGCAGTCAGGATGCTCCCGCTCCGCGGATCCCGCAACCCTTCCTGCGGCGCGTCGGGCCGGTGGCTCAGGCGCCCAGCAGGTCGATCACGAAGATCAGCGTGCGGCCGGAGAGCCGGTGACCGCCGCCGGCGGGGCCGTAGGCGAGCTCCGGCGGCACGGTCAGCTTGCGCCGGCCGCCGACCTTCATGCCCGGGATCCCGCGCTTCCAGCCCTCGATGAGGTTGTCCAGCGGGAAGGTGATCGACTGGCCGCGGCTCCAGGAGGAGTCGAACTCCTCCCCGGAGTCGTAGTCGACGCCGAGGTAGTGGACGGTGACGGTGCCGCCGGGTTTGGCTTCGGCCCCGTCGCCGGTCACGATGTCCTCGATGACGAGATCCGCGGGAGCGGGTCCCGTGGGGGGATCGAGTTCGGGCTTGCTGCTCAGATCGGTCATGTCCACAGTCAAGCGGAAGGGCGTGAGCGGTGGCTGAGTCGCGGGCGGGGGCGCCGCGTGGGGGCCACCTGGTGGACCTCTCGCCGCTGCGGGAGAGCCCGGCGTTCGCGCGGCTGTTCCTCGGCCGGTCGGTCGCGGGCATCGGCGGGCAGCTGACGATCGTCGCCGCGGGCCTGAACGTCTACGCGCTGACCCGGTCGACGTTCGACGTGGCGCTGATCGGCGTCGTCGCGCTGGTCCCGACGATCCTCGCCGGGCTGTACGGCGGGATGCTCGCCGACGCGTTCGACCGCCGGGTGGTCGCGATCGCGTCGGCCGCCGTGTCGTGGCTCGCGACGCTGGGGCTCGCCGGCCTCTCCTGGACGGGCATGCAGTCGGCGACGTCGCTCTACCTGCTCACCGCGCTGTCCGCGGTCGCGACGACGGTGCTGCTCACGACCGAGTCGGCGATCTCGCCGCGGCTGCTGCCGATCCGGCTGCTGCCCGCCGCGGCGGCGCTGAACGGCATCGGCACGGGCATCGCGGTCACCTTCGGTCCGGCGCTGGCGGGCGTGCTCGTCGCCGCGGTCGGCTTCCAGTGGTGCTACTCGATCGACGCGGTGCTGTTCGTCGCCTCGCTCGCCGGCATCCTCACCCTCCCGGCCCTCCCGCCGAGCGGCAGGGTCGACCGGCCCGGCCTGAAGTCGCTGGCGAGCGGGATGCGGTTCCTGCGGCAGCGCGCCGAACGTGCGGATGACCTTCCTCGTCGACATCGTCGCCATGACCTTCGGACAGCCGCGCGTGCTGTTCCCGGCGATCGGGTCGGTGCTCCTCGGCGGCGGCCCGGTGACGGTCGGGCTGCTGTTCGCCGCGTTCGCCGTCGGCGCGCTGACCAGCAGCGTCTTCTCCGGGCGACTCGGTGCGGTGCGGCGTCAGGGCCTCGCGATCGAGCGGGCGATCCAGGTCTACGGCGCGTGCGTGCTCGGCTTCGGCGTGGTGCTCGCCGTCGCGACGGTGGGCGACGCGGCCGGCTTCCTCCCCGGGCCGCCCGGCGTCGACGTCGGGGCGATCGTCGTCGCGGCGGTGCTGCTCGCGGGGGCGGGCGCCGCGGACAACGTGAGCTCGATCTTCCGCTCGACGATCCTGCAGGCCGCGGCGCCCGACGACGTGCGCGGGCGCCTGCAGGGCGTGTTCATCGTCGTCGTCACCGGCGGCCCCCGCATCGGCGACTTCTTCACCGGGCTCGTGGCGATGCTCGGCGTCCTGTGGCTGCCGCCGGTGCTCGGCGGCCTGCTCGTGATCGCGCTCGTGACGGTGCTCGTGCGCGCGCAGCGGCTTCCGGCGCTACGACGCGGCGTCGCCGACGCCGTGAACGCCGTCGCCGCGGTGCTCGCCGCGCTCGTCGCCCGCATCGCCGCGGTCTCGCCGGCGCCCGGGCGCCCGACCTCCTCGTGGCCGGCGCCTCGTCGCCGCCGCGGTGGTCTGGCATCCGCTCTGGCGGCGGCTGCGGCACGGGATCACGATCGTGCACGAGGCGGGGCACGGGTTCGCGGCGACGATCACCCGGCGGCGGCTCTCGGGCATCCGCCTGCACTCGGACACGTCCGGGCTGACGGTGAGCGTCGGCCGGCCGCGCGGGCCCGGCATGGTGCTCACCCTCGCCGCCGGCTACCCGGCGCCCTCGGCCGCCGGGGTGCTCGCCGCCTGGGCCGTCGGCGCGGGCCACGCCGCCGCCGCGCTCTGGGGCGCCCTCGTGCTGCTGGTGCTCGTGCTCGTGCAGATCCGCAACTGGTTCGGCCTGCTGTCGGTGCTCGTCTCCGGCGTGCTCGTCGCGGCCGCGACCTGGTGGCTGGACCCGGTGTGGCGGATGCGCATCGGGCTCGCGCTCACGGCGCTGCTGCTGCTCGGGGGGCTGCGCGCCGCGGTCGAGCTGGGCGCCGCCCGCCGCCGCGACCGGCGCGGCACCTCGGACGCGGATCAGCTGGCCCGGATCACCGCGCTGCCCGGCGGGGTGTGGTGGGCGCTGTTCGTGCTGGCGTCGCTCGTCGCGCTGGCGGGCGGCGGTGCTGCTGCTGCACCCGCCGCTCCCCCACGGCTGAACCCCCGCATCCGCGATCGCGCCGTTCCGGAGAAATCCGGCGACACGCCGTGCGAAGGGCGCCGGAGGCGGCGTGTCCCGCAGGAACTCCGGAACGGCGCGATGAACAGACGGATGGAGGCGCGGCGCGTCAGGAGGTGAGGACCGCCCGGTCCGCGGTGATCCGGGCGAGCAGCTCCTGCTCGTCGGGCGTGCGGCCCACCCCGCGCCGCGCCCGCAGCAGGCGCTGCCGGGCGTGGCCGAGCCGGGTGGCGTCGCGGACGAAGCGGACCATCGCCTTGCGCTTTCGCCGCCGGTCGGGCTGCAGGTCGGCCCAGCGGAGGGCGTGCCTGCGGCCCGTCCAGGTGGACAGCAGCGCCACCTCGTCGGGGGTGAACCAGCCGGCGGCCGCGTACTCGCCGAGGCGGGCGCGGGTGATCCTCCGCTCCCGCACGCGGACGGTCAGCACGAGCGCGGTCGCGAGCAGGAAGATCGGCACCTCCACCGTGAAGTAGTAGCCGATCGTGTTCTGCGACGCCGCGAGGCCGCCGTTCCAGAGCGCGTGCAGGCACGCCGCGGGGATCACGCCGAGCACGAACCAGCCGAGCGAGCCGAGCCTCGAGCCCCGCTCCGCGGCGCGGCCGAGCGCGAAGCCGGTGCAGGACGTGAAGAGGGCGTGGGCGAACGGCGAGAAGAGGCCCCTGGCGATGAAGACGACGGCGAAGTCGGCTCCGACGCCGTGCTCCACGATGGTGTGCCCGAAGTAGAGGATGTTCTCGCTGAAGGCGAACCCGGCGGCGACGGCCGCGGCGTACACGATCCCGTCGACCGGTCCGTCGAAGTTGCGCCGGTTGAACCAGAGCAGCAGGAGCACGCCGAGGCCCTTCGCGCTCTCCTCCACGAGCGGCGCCTGCACGACCGCCTGCAGCACCGGGTCCGGGGTCGTCCCCTCCGTGCTCGTGACGACCTGGACGCCGAGGTCGAACAGCAGGGCGATCGCGACCGCCACCCCGGCCCCCCACAGCACCGCGAAGACGAGGGCGGCGCGGGGCTCCGGCTCCCAGCGGTCGATCCAGCGCACCACCGCGATCACGATCGCGAAGGGCACGAGCGCGGCGATCCCTGCGAGCACGACGCCGCCGGTGCCGAGCGCGCTCGTCAGGTAGACGAGGACGGCCGCGAGCGCCAGGGCCGCGAAGGCGATGCCGGCGACCGCCGCGATCGCGGTGCCCACGTGGCGCGGCACCTGCGGCTCGGCCCAGATCGGCTGCTGCGGGCGGACGGGGCCGGCGAGGGTGGTCATGCCGCGCGGAACCGGCGCAGCGGCAGGCCGTGCACGGCGGTCTCGACCGCGAAGACGGCTCCGGACAGCGGCGCCGCCGCGCGCTCCGCATCCGACATGCCCTCGGCGGAGGAGCAGACGAACAGGGTGCCGCCGCGCTCGCCGCCGAAGCAGATGCCGGAGAGGCCGGGCGCGGGCAGCTCGACGCGCTCGAGCTCGCGCCCGTCGGGGTCGAGGCGCAGCACGACGCCCGCGCCGTTCACGGCCGTCCAGAGGCAGCCGGCGTCGTCGAGCACGGCGCCGTCGGCGGCGTCGCCCGAGTGGAAGCCGGTGAGCTCGCCGGGCCCGGACTCCGCGTCCCATGGCGCCCGGTAGATCGTCGAGCACGGAGGTGTCGGCCAGGTACACGGTCGGCCCCGTCGAGCGACCACTCCAGGCCGTTGGTGACCCCGAATCCGCCGAGGTGCACCGCGGCGCCGGACCCGGTCACCCAGTACCAGGCGGCGTCCGCGTCGTCGGCGTCCATCGCGCCGACGAAGAGGCTGCCCTGCGGATCGACCTTGCCCTCGTTCAGCCGCGCCTCGTCGTTCGGCAGCGTCACCCGCGCGATCTCGGCGGTGATGGTCCCGTCGACGTCGACCAGCACGATGCGGTCCTTCAGCGCGGCGACGTACCCGCCGCCCTCGGCGGGCTGGATGCACGGCAGCGGGGCCGGCAGCTCGAGGACGCGGTCGCCGGAGCCGTCGCCGGCACCGTCCTCCGGCGACACGTGCAGCAGCCCGCGAACGATGTCGACCCAGTGCAGGGCGCCGTCGTCCCAGAAGGGGCTCTCGGCCAGCACCGCACCGACGTCCCGGAACACCCGGGGCGCGCCCAGCACCACGTCGCCCGCCACGCGACAAGTACAGGCCTCCTGCTCTGGACGCCGTCTGGGAAGCCGGGACGCCGACCGACGACTCAGGAGGGGTTCCTAGGCTGCGCCGCATGGACCTCGGGATCGAAGGAAGGACCGCGCTCGTCTTCGGCGGCGACTCCGGCATCGGCTGGCACACGGCGAAGCGGCTGCTCGACGAGGGGGCGATCGTCGTCGTGTCCGACTCGACCAGGAGCGCCTCGACGAGGCGGCCGCGCGCCTCGACGCGCCCGCGGGGCGGCTGCACGCCTTCGCCGCCGACGTGACCGACCTCGGCAGCCTCGGGGCCCTCCGCGAGCGGATCGAGGCCGCCACGGGACCGGTGGACATCCTCGTGCAGTCCTCCGGCATCACGGGCGCGCAGGGGCTCTTCCACGAGATCGACGACGCGGGCTGGACGAGCACGATCGAGACGGACCTGATGGGGCCGGTGCGCATCGTCGAGACCTTCCTGCCGCACCTCCGCGCGGCTGGGGGCGCCTCGTGCTGCTCGCGAGCGAGGACGCCGTGCAGCCCTACGACGACGAGATCCCGTACTGCGCCGCGAAGGCCGGGGTGCTCGCCCTCATGAAGGGCCTGTCCAGGACCTACGCGAAGGAGGGCCTCACCGTCAACGCCGTCTCCCCCGCGTTCATCCGCACGCCGATGACCGACGCGATGATGACGAAGGCGTCTCAGGAGCAGGGCATCTCCTTCGACGAGGCGGTGGAGCAGATGCTCACCGAGAAGCGCCCCTTCATGGCCATCAAGCGGCGCGGCGAGCCGGACGAGGTCGCCGCGGTGATCGCGTTCCTCGTCTCGGCGGCTGCGTCGTTCGTGAACGGCGCGAACTACCGGGTCGACGCGGGCAGCGTCGGCAGCATCTAGCGGCTCACGCCGCGGTCGTCAGCCCGACGAGCCACGCGCCGAGGGTCGCCGGATGGGCGTTGCCGGCGTCGATCTGCATCAGGACCATCGCCGGCTGCACGGCGGCGAGCAGCACCGGCAGCGCGAACGCCAGCCCGATCAGCAGCCGCCGCGACTGCCGCGGCCACCAGAACGGCGAGGCGCCCGACTCCTCCGCGACCCGGCTGAGCAGTCGGGTGGCGCCGACAACGGCCGCCAGGGCGAGCGGCACCCAGATCGTGGGGTGCGCGTGCACCGTCACCGGCAGCCCGGCACCGCCCAGCGCACGACTGAACGACCAGCACGTGGAGAGCAGGTAGAGCACCGCGACGCCGGTGGCGAGCGGCCAGAGCCGTTCGCCGCGGCGCACGGCCTTGAACAGCCGCTCCGCCTGCCGGTCGATCGGCTCGCTCGTCACGTCGGGATGATCCCACCGGATGCTCGGAACGCATCCAGGTTCGCGCGCCCCCTCAGCGGCCCAGGACGAGCGACGTCTCGAGCATCAGCGCGTGCACGAACGCCTGCGGCAGGTTGCCCCGCAGCTGCCGCTGCTGCACGTCGAACTCCTCCGCGAAGAGGCCGGGCGACCCGGCGGCGGCGCGGTTGCGCTCGAACCAGCGGAACGCCTCGACCTCGTTGCCGAGCGCGTGCTGCGCGAGGGCGACCATGAACCCGCAGAGCAGGAACGCTCCCTCGCTCTCGCCGAGCGGGCGGTCGCCGTGCTGGAACCGGTAGGCGTAGCCGTCCACGGTGAGGTCGTCGAGCACGTGCTGCACGGTCGCGACCGTGCGCGGGTCGTCGGCGGGGAAGGCGCCCCGCACCGCCGGCATGAGCAGCGCGGCGTCGGTGCCGTCCGTGTCGGGGTGCCGCCGCCAGTACCCGTCGGGGTGCAGCGCGCGGTCGGTGGTGACCGACGTGATCCGGTCGGCGACCTGGAGGTAGCGGGCGGCCTCGGCGGGCCCGTGCTCCTTCGCCATCGCGCGGAGCCCGGCGACGCAGATCAGCCGCGACTCCGTCCACTGCCGCGGCTCGGTCTCCCAGATGCCCGCGTCGGGCTCCTCCCAGCGGTCGGCGATCGCCTGCTTGGCGATGTTCGCCGCGCGTGCGGCCGTCGGAGTGCAGCAGCCCCATCCGCTCGCCTGCCGCGAGCAGCAGCAGCGAGTCGCCGAACACGTCGAGCTGGAACTGCCGCTGCGCCCGGTTGCCCGCGACGGAGCGGCCGCCCGGGTAGCCGGGCAGGGCGAGCTGCTCCTCGTCGGGCATGGCCTCGCCGTAGCTCGTGTAGACCGGCTTGAGGTTCGGGCCGTCCTCGAGCAGCCGCGCGGTGACGAAGTCGAGCGCGGGCTGCATCAGCGACGTCGACTCGGCCGCCGCGTCCGCGAGACCCGCGAAGCACTGGTCGCGGATCCAGGTGTAGCGGTAGTCGTAGTCGCGTTCGCCGCCGATGTTCTCGGGGAGGCTCGTCGTGGCCGCGGCCACCATCCCGTTGCCCTGCGAGGTGAGGCCGCACAGCACCGCGTACGCCTGCTGCGCGTCCCGGGGCGCGACGGAGCGGTCCATCGCCGGCACCCGGGTGCGCCAGGCGTCCTCCGTCGCCGCCCAGGCCATGTCCGCCCCGAGCGGTGCGTCCGGCAGGACGGTGACCCGAGCTCGAGCACGAGGTCCCGCTGCGAGCCGGGCCCGAGCTCGAGCATGAGGCGCAGCACCCCGTCGCGGTCGGGCTCGGCGTCGGGCAGGCCGCTGAGCCGCCAGCGGAGCCCGTCGGGGAGCCGGCCGTGCCACACCCCGCCCTCGTCGCGCCGGACGTCCCGCGAGCGGTGCCGCCCGTAGCGGCCGTGCACGTCGAGCTCGATCTCGACCGCCACCCCGCCGTCCGTGGCGTCGATCCGCCGCAGCAGGGTGAGCGAGTCGCGGTTCGACGGCAGGGCGAGCGCGTCGATCACATCGACCGAGGCGCCGCGCCCCTTCCAGCTGCTGCGGAAGATCAGCGACCCGGCTCGTAGCTGCCGCTCCAGACGCTCGTCGCCTGCGGGCGCACCGCGAAGGTGCCGCCGCCGCCGAGCAGGTGCGCGAACACCGCGGGGCTCTCCCACCGCGGCGCGCAGAGCCACGCGACGTTGCCGTCCGGCGAGAGCACGGCACCGCGCTCGCCGTCCGCGAGCAGGGCGAGGTCCCGGACGGAGTGCGCGGCGAGCGGCGGCTGGGTCACGCGTCCAAGAAGACCTTGCCGGGGTTGAGGATCCCCTGGGGATCGAATGCGGCTTTGATGCGCTTCGAGAGGGCGGTGACCTCCGGCCCGAGCTCGTCCTCGAGCCAGCGCCGCTTCAGCACGCCGACGCCGTGCTCGCCGGTGAGCGTGCCGCCCAGCTCCATCGCGGTCGCGGAACAGCGCCTCCGCGGCGGCCCACACGACGTCCGGGTAGCTGCCCGGCTCGTGCGGCATGCCCGGCGGGATCACGAGGTTCGGATGCAGGTTGCCGTCGCCCGCGTGCGCGACGGTCGGGATCGGCAGGCCGTAGTCGGCGCTGATCCGCTCGATCGCGGCGAACATCGCAGGCAGCCGGGTGCGCGGCACGGCGACGTCCTCGATGAGCACCTGTCCCATCCGCTCGAACGCCGGATGCGCGCTCCGGCGCACCTGCAGCAGGCGCTCGCCCTCCGCCTCGTCGGCGGCGAGCTCGGGCACGCCGCCGGCGGCCTCGATCAGCCGCACCACCGCCCGCGCCTCGTCCGCCGCGGCCGCGCCGTCGGTCTGCACGAGCAGGAAGGCGCCGCGCCCGGCGAGCGACGGCATCCCCGGCACGTCCGCCAGGTAGGCGTCGATCGCGGCGCAGCTCGCCGCGTCGAGCAGCTCGAGGGCGGCGCAGCGGATGCCGGCCGCCGTGATCGCGGCCGAGGCGGCAGCCGCCTCGACGACGGTGGGGAAGCCCGCCCCGATCGTGACGACCGGGTCCGCGCTCCGCCGGCGCAGCTTCAGCGTCGCCTCGACCACGATGCCGAGCGTGCCCTCCGAGCCGATGAGCAGCGCGGTGAGGTCGTAGCCGGTGACCCCCTTGACGGTGCGGTGCCCGGTGCGGACGAGGGTGCCGTCCGCGAGCACGACCGCGAGGGCGAGCACGCTCTCGCGGGTCACCCCGTACTTCGCGCAGAGCAGGCCACCGGCGTTGGTGGCGATGTTGCCGCCGACCGTGGAGATCGCGCGGCTCGCGGGGTCCGGCGGCCACCAGAGGCCGTGCGGCGCGAGCGTCGCTGCGAGGTCGTCGGTGACGACGCCCGGCTGCACCACCGCGATCTCGTCCGCGGCGTGGATCTCGAGCACGCGGTCCATCGCCGCCACGTCGAGCACGAGCGTGCCCGCGGTGCCGACCGCGCCGCCCGCGAGGCCGGTGCCGGCGCCGCGCGGCACGACGGGGATGCCGTGCTCCGACGCGATCCGCATCGCCGCCTGCACGTCTTCGGTGCTGCGGGCGCGCACCGCGGCGAGCGGCCTCTCCGGGGTCGTCCAGCCGCTCTTGTCGGTGCGGTAGGCGGCCAGCGCCGCGGGGTCCGCGGTGAACGCGGGGCCGAGCTCCGCTGCGAGCCGATCGAGCGCATCCGGAACCGCCATCCGAGCAGCCTAGATACCCTTCGGGCCATGGAGGACACGCAGGCGCACCGACGGCGGGGATCGAGCAGGACGCGGTCCCGGGCGACGGCCGGAACGAGACCGAGGCCGAGCGGCTCGACCGCAACTGGAACGCGCTGCTCCAGGAGCTGCGGGTGCTCGAGACCGGCACGCAGATCCTCACCGGCTTCCTGCTCACCGTCGCGTTCCAGCAGACGTTCTCCAAGCTCCAGCCGGACGAGGTCGTGATCTACCTCGTCACCGTCTCCCTCGCGGCGCTCGCCACCGTGCTCGTGCTCTCGCCCGTCGCGATCCACCGCGGGCTGTTCCGCCAGCACCGGATGGCGGTGCTCGTGCACTGGACGGATCGGATCGTGCGCGCCGTGCTCGGCGTTGCGGGCCTCGCGATCGTGGGCGTCGCCGTGCTCGTGTTCCGGGTGGCCGCCGGACCGACCGCCGCGGTCGTCGCCGGCGTCGTGATGTTCCTCGTCATCGCCTCCGCCTGGGTGGCGCTGCCGATCGGGCTGCGGCGCAGCCGGGACTGAGGTCAGGCCTCGGGGTGCGGCCGGGCCACGACCGGTCCGCCGAGGTTCGGCGTGCCGGGGTGCGCCACGGCCGCGAGCAGGGACGAGGCGGCGCGGGCGAGGGTGCGGTAGGCGGCGTCGGCGACGGCCGCCTCCGGGCTCATCGCGTCGATGCCGCGCGACTCGAGCGCGTCCGTCACGGCGCCGGCGGCGAGCAGGTCCTCCGCGGCGAACCGCACGCCGGCCTCGCGCGGCGAGCCGGCCGCGATCAGGGCGACCATCGTGCGGCGCTGCAGGCGCTCCTGCAGCGCGAGGATCCACTCCGCCGTCGCCTCGGCGCCCGCGATGCCGGTCGTCGAGGACCGCCGGGCCGGCAGGCAGCGCCTCGAGGGGCGCCCGCACGGCGTCGATCGCGTCCAGCCAGACGAGCACGTCGGCGTCGTCGGCGACCGCCTCGGCGCCCGGGACGCCCCAGTCGAACCGGACCTGGTAGCGCTGCTGCTCCGTCACCGCTCGATCATGCACCGCGCTTGGCGGGGGTTCTCTTCCGCTTGTCCGACGCCTCGCGGTTGGCGGCGACCGACCGCCGCAGCGCCTCCATGAGGTCGATCACGTCGCCGTCGCCCTCGTCGGGCTGCTTGCCGAAGGTCGCCTCCGTGTCGACCGACTCGCCGTGCTCGAGCTTCGCGTCGACCAGCTGCTTCAGCTGCACCTGGTACTCGTCCGTGTAGTCGGCGGGCGAGAAGTCCGACTCGAAGCTGCGCACGAGCGACTCCGCCATCTCGAGCTCGCGCTGCTGGATGCGGACGTCGGCCTTCAGGGACGGGAAGTCCGCGGCGCGCACCTCGTCGTCCCAGAGCAGCGACTGCAGCAGCAGCACGTCGCCGTGCACGCGCAGGGCGCCGAGGCGTGTCTTCTGGCGGAGCGTGAACTGCACGATCGCGATGCGGTCGGCCTTCTCCAGCACCCGCTTCAGCAGCATGTAGGAGCGCGGGCTCTTCGAGTCCGGCTCGAGGAAGTAGCTCTTGTCGAGGCGGATGGTGTCCACCTGCTCGCTCGGCACGAACTCCACCACGTCGATCTCGCGGCTCGCGGCGCTCGGCAGGGCCTTGAGGTCGTCGTCCGTGATCACGACGGTGCGGTCGCCGGCGTCGTAGGCGCGGTCGATGTGCTCGTAGTCGACGATGCGCCCGCAGATCTCGCAGCGGCGCTGGTAGCGGATCCGCCCGCCGTCGGCGTCGTGCACCTGGTGCAGCGGGAGGTCGTGATCCTCCGTCGCCGCGTAGAGCTTCACGGGCACGTTGACGAGACCGAAGGTGATGGCCCCGCGCCAGATGCTGCGCACGAGTGGGTCCTCCCAAGTGGGTAGTGCCTGGTGGAGGGCCAGTATGGCCCCGATCACGGTGTTCCTGCAGGTGGTCTCAGCAATTCAGGAGGCACACAGGCCACGCTCATCCCATGGCCGGACGGGACTCGGACCGACGCGTCGTCGACGTCGACGGCCGCCGCATCACGCTCACGCGCCTCGACAAGGTGCTCTATCCGGCGACCGGGTTCACCAAGGGCGACGTGCTCGCCTACTACGCCGAGGTCGCCGACGCCCTCGTGCCGCTCGCCGCAGGGCGCCCGGTGACCCGCAAGCGCTGGCCCGACGGGGTGGGCACCGCGGATGCGCCCGGCTCGGTGTTCTTCGTGAAGAACCTCGAGAGCCATGCCCCCGAGTGGATCGAGCGGCGGAGGATCCCCGGCGAGTCGCGGGGCAACGTCTACCCGCTGCTGCACGACCGCGCGACCCTGACCTGGCTCGCGCAGCAGGCGACGCTCGAGGTCCACGTGCCGCAGTGGCGGTTCGCCCCCGACGGCACCGCCGGCCACCCCGACCGGCTCGTGCTCGATCTCGACCCGGGCGACGGCGCCGGGCTGGCCGAGTGCGCGGAGGTCGCGCGGCTCGTGCGGCCGATCCTCGCCGACATGGGGCTGACGGCGGTCGCCGTGACGAGCGGGTCGAAGGGCATCCACCTCTACGCCGCCCTCGACGGCCGGTGGAGCTCCGACCAGGTGACCGAGGTCGCGCACGAGCTCGCCCGCGCGCTCGAGGCCGACCATCCGGACCTCGTCGTCTCCGACATGAAGAAGACGCTCCGCACCGGCAAGGTGCTCGTGGACTGGAGCCAGAACCGCGCCGCCAAGACCACGCTCGTGCCCTACTCGCTGCGCGGGACCTCGGTGCCGGCGGCGGCGGCGCCACGCACCTGGGAGGAGCTCGACGAGCCCGACCTCGCGCAGCTGTCGCCCGACGCGGTGCTCGACCGGCTGCGCCGGGGCGTCGATCCGCTGGCCGTGCTGCATCCGGCCGAGGGCGCCGGATCGAGTGAGGACCGGCTCGCCCGCTACCGCGCGATGCGCGACCCGGTGCGCACGCCGGAGCCCGGCGTCGCGGTGGAGCCGCCGCCGGTGGGCGCGGGGAACGCGTTCGTGATCCAGGAGCACCACGCCAGGCGGCTGCACTGGGACTTCCGGCTCGAGCGCGACGGGGTGCTCGTCTCCTGGGCGCTCCCCCGCGGCGTGCCGGGGCTCGGGGAGCGGAACCACCTCGCGGTGCACACCGAGGACCATCCGCTCGACTACGGCTCCTTCGAGGGCGTGATCCCGAAGGGCGAGTACGGCGGCGGCTCGGTGTCGATCTGGGACGCCGGCACCTACTCGGCGGAGAAGTGGCGCGACGACGAGGTCATCGTGACGCTCACGGGGCGGGACGGCGGCGGCCTCGGCGGCGAGCGGGTGCGCGTGGCGCTGCTGCGCACGGGCGAGGCGCCGACCGGCGCTCACCACGCCGAGGAGGCCGGCGGCGAGCATTCCGGCGAGCAGTGGCTGATCCACCGGATGGCGCTCGAGTCGCAGCCCGACCTGAAGCACCGCCCGAAGGGCGATCCGCTCCTCCGCCCGATCGCCCCGATGCTCGCGAGCGCCGGGCAGCGGCCGATGCCGTCGGAGCGGTGGTCGCTCGAGATGAAGTGGGACGGCGTGCGGGCGATCGCCGAGGTCGGCCCGGACGGCGTGACGCTCACCAGCAGGAACGAGCTCGACCTCACGGCGACCTACCCGGAGCTCGCCGCCCTCGCCGGCGCGATCGCGGCGGAGTCCGCGGTGCTCGACGGCGAGATCGTCGCCCTGGACGCGGGCGGCCGGCCGAGCTTCGCGCTGCTCCAGCAGCGGTTCGGGCTCACGAAGCCGGGCGACGTCGAACGGGTGCGGCGCACCGCGCCGGTGCGCCTGTTCCTCTTCGACCTGCTCGAGCTCGACGGCGCGGGCCTCGCCGACCGCCCGTACGCGCAGCGGCGAGCGCTGCTCGAGCAGCTCGTCACCCGCGGCGGCCCGATCGAGGTGCCGCCGGTGGTCGCCGAGGCCACCGGCGACGACCTCGCGCCGGCGGTGGACGACGCGATGGCCACCAGCCTGCGGCTCGGGCTCGAAGGCGTCGTCGCGAAGCGCAGCGACGGCCCGTACCGTCCCGGCGCCCGCGGCGGCGACTGGTTGAAGCTGAAGCACGACCGCGCGCAGGAGGTGGTCGTCGGCGGCTGGAAGCCGGGGGCCGGCCGCCGCGAGGGCGGCATCGGCGCCCTGCTGCTCGGGGTGCCGGACGGCGATTCTCTCGCCTACGTCGGCAAGGTGGGCACCGGCTTCACGGACGCGGACCTCGACGCGATCGGCGGACGCCTCGCCGGCCGCGAGCAGCCGACCTCCCCGTTCGTCGACGTACCCCGGCCGGACGCCCGGGACGCGCACTGGGTGACGCCCGACCTCGTCGGCGAAGTACGCTTCGCGGAGTGGACGGCCACCGGCCGGCTCCGCCAGCCCAGCTGGCGCGGCTGGCGACCGGACAAGCGGCCCGCGGATGTGATCCGCGAGCAGTGAGGCGGCCGGTGCCATGGCGGATCCGGGGACGACGGACGTCACCCGCAACGAGGGCGGCCTGCTCACCTCGGCCGAGTGGCGGCACGTCCTCCGCCGGACCTGGCTCGGATTCGTGAAGCACCGCGGCGTCGACGCCGCGGCGGCCCTCACCTACCTGTCGTTCCTCGCCCTGTTCCCCATCGCGCTGTCGGCGGTGTCGGCCCTGGCGCTGCTCACCCGACGGCCCGACGCGGACGACACGATCCTCGCCGTGATGGCGGCCGTCGCGCCGCCGTCCGGCGTCGCCGCGCTGCGCGATCCGCTGCGGGCCCTCGCGACCATCCCGCTGCCCGGCCTCGCGCTCGCGGTGGGCGTGCTCCTGACGATCTGGGCGGTCTCGGCCTACGCGGCGTCGTTCGGCCGGGCGCTGAACGCCCTGTACGGCGTCGAGGAGGGCCGCGCGGTCGTCACGGTGCGGCTGACGATGCTGCTGCTCGCCGTCCCGCTCACGGCGGGCGGCGCCCTGGTGGCGGCGATCGTGCTCACGACCCCGCGGCTCGGCAGGGCGGTCGAGGCCACCGCGTCCTTCGGGGACCTCCTGGGCTCCGGCTGGCAGGTCCTCAAGTGGCCGCTGCTGCTGGTCGTCCTCGTGCTCATGCTCGGCGCCCTCTACCGGTGGACGCCGAACGTGCGCCGTCAGCGCGGGCCGATCAGCTGGGGTCCGACGATCGCGATCCTCGGCTGGGCGGTCACGAGCGGCGCGTTCGCGCTCTACGTCACCCGGCTCGGGCGGTTCAGCGTCTACGGCTGGATGACCGGCGCGCTCGTGATCACGCTGTACCTGTTCCTGTCGAACCTCGTGCTCGTGCTCGGCGCGAGCCTCGACATCGAGGTCGTGCGGATGCACCAGATCCGCGCCGGGATGCCGGCGGAGGAGCACGTCTTGGTCGTCGTCCGCGACGCCCACCGCAGCACGAGCCTCGCGGAGCGCATGGCGCGCGCCGAGGCGGAGAGCCGCGAGCTCCGCATCGCGGCCGAGGCCCGCCGCATCCGCCCCCCGCGCCGCCCGCGCGTCCCCCACTGACGGCGCCGGCGGGCCCTGGGCTCGTTCAGGGGCGGCGGTAGCGTCGCCGGCCATGGCGGCACGGCACGGCGACCCCGACCTCCCGAGCGAGGAGGAGGTCGCGAGCGACTTCAGCACCCCCGCGGACCCCGATGTGGAGACCGGCGCCGAGCCGGACCAGCCCGCCTGACCTCCGGGCGACCAGCCCGCACCGAACCGGCCTCGGTAGGTTGCAGGCATGGGGATGCTGGAGAGCCGGAACGGGGACGACGCCCCGCCGAGGCTGACCGCGTGGATGGCACGGCAGCGCTGGTTCGCGAACGGCGCTGCCGATCCGCGCCTCACCGTGATCGGCTCCTTCGACCTCCACGCCCACGACCTCGTCTCCCGCACCTACCTCGTGCAGGACCACTCCCCCGACGCGGCGGCGCTCTACCAGGTGCCGCTCGCGGAGCGTCCCGGGGCCGAGGACGGCATCGAGCTCGGCGACTCCGTCGTCGTCGACGGCCCGCGGGATGCCGCTGGGCGGCGGCGCTGCTGACGCTCGCGCTCGGCGGCGGCACGGCCGGCGAGGAGGGCGGCGTCACCGCCCTCGGCACGCGGCTCGGCTGGCTCGGGCCGCCGCCCGCGGTCACCGGCGCCCGGGTGCTCTCCGGCGAGCAGTCGAACACCTCCGTCATCATCCGCACCGCGACGCCGGACGGCGGCGAGGGGCCGACGGTGATCATGAAGGTCTTCCGCGCGCTGCACCACGGCGAGAACCCCGACGTCGTGCTGCAGTCCGCGATCGCCGGCGCCGGATCCCGCCGCGTGCCGGCGACGTACGGCGCCGTGCTCGGCGAGTGGCCGGACGCCGGCCGCCCCGACGGCCGCGCCCGCGGCCACCTCGCCGTCGCGCAGGAGTTCCTCGCCGACACGGAGGACGCCTGGCGGGTCGCGCTGTCCGCCGCCCGCGCCGGCATCGACTTCACCGGGCAGGCGCGCGACCTCGGCGCCGCGACCGCCGAGGTGCACCAGGTGCTCGCGGACGCGCTGCCGACGGTGCCGGCGGACGCGATCGCGAAGCGCGCCCTGCTCGACGGCATGCGGGCCAGCGCCGCGGCAGGCCGTCCGTGCCGTGCCGTCGCTCGCCGGATCCGAGGATCGGATCGACGCCGTGCTGTCCGCGGCCGAGGCCGACGACTGGCCGCCGTTCCAGCGCATCCACGGCGACTACCACCTCGGCCAGGTGCTGTCGGCGCCCGGCCGCGGCTGGGTGCTGCTCGACTTCGAGGGCGAGCCGCTGCGGCCGATGGCCGAGCGGAGCGAGCCCGACTCGCCGCTGCGGGACGTCGCGGGGATGCTCCGCTCGTTCGACTACGTCGCCGGCACGCTCGAGCTCGAGGACGACGACCCGTCGGGCCGCGCGCTGGGCCGGACGCCGCCCGCGCCGCGTTCCTCGACGGGTACGCCGCCGAGCTCGGGCAGCCGCTCGCGCCGCACGCGCGCCTCCTCGCCGCGCTCGAGCTCGACAAGGCGCTCTACGAGTGCGTCTACGAGGTCCGCAACCGCCCGGCGTGGCTCCCCATCCCGGAGCGCGCCGTCTCCCGCCTCGCCTGAAGGAGCGTTCGTGACCGACCTCGTCCCACCCACCGCCGACCGCCGTCCGTCGGAGCGCACCCACCACGGTGACACCGTCGTCGACGAGTACGAGTGGCTGCGCGACAAGGACGACGAGGCGGTGCTCGAGCACCTCACGGCGGAGAACGCCTACACGGACGAGCGCCTCGCGGGCCTCGAGCCGCTGCGGCAGGCGATCTTCGACGAGATCAAGGCGCGCACGAAGGAGACCGACCTCTCCGTGCCCACCCGCGAGGGCGACTGGTGGTACTACAGCCGCACGCAGGAGGGCTTCCAGTACGCCCGTCACCTCCGCGCGCCGGTCGCCGGCCACGACGACTGGACGCCTCCGCAGCTCGAGGCCGACGTGCCGGGCGAGCAGCTGCTCCTCGACGACAACGTGGAGGCCGAGGGCCACGACTTCTACGCGCTCGGCAGCTTCGACATCTCCCTCGACGGCAGGCGGATGCTCTGGGCCGTCGACACCGAGGGCGACGAGCGCTACACGTTGTTCGTGAAGGACCTGACGACCGGTGAGCGCTTCCCCGACGTGATCGAGGGGACCATGCCGGGCGCCCTCTTCGCGCCGGACGGCCGCTCGCTCTACTACACGACCTGCGACGACGCGTGGCGGCCGGACACGGTCTGGCGGCACGAGCTCGGCGCGACCGGGCAGGACGAGCAGGTCTTCACGGAGGAGGACGAGCGCTACTGGGTCGGCATCGGCATGACCCGCAGCCGCCGCTACCTCGAGATCGGGGTCGGCTCGAAGATCACGAGCGAGTCCTGGCTGCTCGACACGCAGCATCCGGAGGCCGGCTTCCGTCTCGTCTGGCCGCGCCGCGAGGGCGTCGAGTACTCCGTCGAGCACGCGGTGCTCGACGGCGAGGACCTGCTGCTCGTGCTGCACAACGACGGGGCGGAGAACTTCGAGCTGGTCGCCGTGCCGCCCTCGGATCCGTCCGCGACCCCACGCGTGGTCATCCCCCACCGCGAGTCGACCCGGCTGGAGGACGTGGACGCGTTCGCCGGCTTCGTCGCCGTCTCCTACCGCCGGCACGGGCTCGCCCGCGTCGGCCTGCTGAGCCGTGACACCGAGCGCGAGGACGAGATCGAGGAGATCGAGTTCGACGAGCCGCTGTTCACGGCCGGCCTCGGTGGCAACCCGGAGTGGGAGCAGCCGACGCTGCGGATCGGCTTCACCTCGATGGTCACCCCGTCGACCGTCTTCGACTACGCAGTCGCGTCGCGGCATCTGCGGCTGCTGAAGCAGCAGCCCGTGCTGGGCGGATACGACCCGCTGCAGTACGTGCAGCGCCGGGAGTGGGCGACCGCCGAGGACGGGACGCAGATCCCGATCTCGCTCGTCGGATCCGCCGCCCTGTTCGGCGAGCCGGAGCGGCCGTCGCCGATGCTGCTGTACGGGTACGGCTCGTACGAGGCGAGCATCGACCCGTCGTTCTCGATCGCGCGGCTGTCGCTGCTCGACCGCGGCGTCGTGTTCGCGATCGCGCACGTGCGCGGCGGCGGCGAGATGGGCCGGCGCTGGTACGAGGAGGGCAAGACCCTCGAGAAGCGGAACACCTTCACCGACTTCGTCGCGGCCGCCCGGCACCTCGTCACCGAGGGCTACACGAGCCCCGAGCAGCTCGTCGCCGAGGGCGCCTCCGCCGGCGGCCTGCTCATGGGCGCCGTCGCGAACCTCGCGCCGGAGCTGTTCGCGGGGATCCACGCCGGGGTGCCGTTCGTCGATCCGCTCACCTCGATCCTCGACCCGTCGCTGCCGCTGACGGTGATCGAGTGGGACGAGTGGGGCGACCCGCTGCACGACCCGGAGGTGTACGCGTACATGAAGGGCGTACTCGCCGCTCGAGAACGTCGGCGACCACCCGTATCCGCGGATCCTCGCGACGACGAGCCTCAACGACACCCGCGTGCTCTACGTGGAGCCCGCGAAGTGGGTGGCGCGGCTGCGCGAGGTGGGCGCGGACGTGCTGCTGAAGATCGAGATGAGCGCGGGCCACGGCGGGCGTCAGCGGGCGGTACGCGGCCTGGCGGGAGCGCGCGTTCGAGCTGGCGTGGATCCTCGACGTGCTGGGGCTCGCCTGACCGCGCGGCTGCGCGAGGTGTCGCTGGCCGACCCCGCGGTCGCGCCCCTGCTGGACTGGATCGGCGAGCAGTACCGGCAGTGGTACGGCGGCGCCGACGAGGTGGATCCGACGGAGTTCGATCCGCCGGAGGGCGCGTTCCTCGTGCTCGTCGACGACGAGACGGGCGCGGACGGTCGCGGGCGGCGGCATCCGGCCGATCGGCGACGGCATCGCCGAGGTGAAGCGGGTGTGGACGGCACCCGAGGCACGCCGCCAGGGCCACGCCTCGCGGGTGCTCCGCGCCCTCGAGGACCTCGCGGCCGCCCGCGGCTACCGGCGCATCCGCCTCGAGACCGGGCCGGCGCAGCCCGAGGCCGTCGCGATGTACCGGGCACACGGCTACGTGCACACGCCCGAGGTGGCGCACTGGCCGAGCCGCCTGGCCTTCGAGAAGCCGCTGCCCGCGGCGCCGTCCCGCGTGCATGCAGATGTGCCGAGCGAGGCCCCCCGGGCGCCCGATCCGGCCCCGTGAAGCAGATCCGCATGCAAGCCGGGACAACCGCGCGCTCCCGAGGGTGCCGGCCAGGGCCGAGCGGCGCGAAACGCTGTGCGCGATCTGGCCCGGTGCGGGCGCATGCAGAGGAGCTCGACGAGGCGCTCAGGATCGCGCATCCGACCCGTGAAGGCGAATCAGCATGCAGCCGGCACCGCAGCGCGGCCTACGAGACCTACGCGTCGAAAGCGGTCCCGCAGCCGCTGCAGGTGAACGATCGTGTCCGCGCGCACGTCGATCACGTTCATCTGGCGGCAGTCCGCGATCGGGCAGGTCCCGTGCACCGTCACGGATGCCGAGCCGGGATCGTGCAGCTGCTGCAGCGAGTGCCGCGCCCGGCCGACCGCGTCCACCATGGTGCCTTTGTCCGTCATGGGGTGCTCCCTCCGCACCGCCGGAACGGTACGGGCGGCCCGGACTGCGGCGTCTATGCCACCGGGCGTGGCGGATGAGCAACCCCTTGCGGATCCACAGGTTCGCTGCTTGCGCCCACGACTCGCTGCGGCCGTCGGCGCAGCGGGCCGTCGCGGCGAGCCGCGGCGGGGGCGCGGCCACGAGCGTTCGTAGACCCTCGCGGTGCAGGAGTCGCTCGTGCAAGGCGGAGTCGAGGAGTGCGATCGCGTGGGCCGCCGGCAGGCACTCGAGGCGCGCGCGCGCACGTCCCGGGAAACGGTCGGGCGGGCGGGGTCAGCGCAGGGCGTCGGTGAGCAGGCCGATGAGCGCGTCGAGCTGCACGGAGGTCTCCGACTGCACCTCGCTGTCGTCGCCGTCGAGCGCGCGCGCCGCGAGCGACGCCTTCGCGTCCACGAGCTCCGCGATCTTCGCGTCGATCGTGTGCGCCGCGATGATCCGCCATGCGGTGACCGGCTCGTCCTGGCCGATGCGGTGCGTGCGGTCGATCGCCTGCTGCTGCTCCGCCGCGGTCCACGACAGCTCGGCGAGCACGACGTTCGAGGCGACCTGCAGGTTGAGGCCGACGCCCGCCGCGGTGAGCGAGCAGACCGCCGCCTTCACGTCCGGGTCGGTGAGGAAGGCGTCCACCTCGCGCTGCCGCTGCTGGGCGGTCTGGTCGCCGCGGATCGAGATGCTGCGGATGTCGCGGCGCGCGAACGTCGCCTCCGCCTGGTTCATCACGTCGATGTGCTTCGCGAACAGCACGACCTTGCCCACGCTGCGGGCGAGCTGCGTGGCGTAGTCGGCGGCGAGCACGGCCTTCGCCTGGCCGATCTTCCGCACCATCGTGAAGATGTTCTCGCCGGTCGTCGCGGCGCGGGACTCCTCGAGCTCCGCCTCGGCGACCATGCGGATGAGGGCGGTGCGCTCCTCGTCCGTGGTGGGCTTCCGCGCCGAGACGAGCGCGCGGTAGCGGGAGACGAGGCGCTGGGCGAGCTCGCGCTCGGCCTGCTTGATCGAGCGGCCGAGGTCGTCGTCGAGCTCGACGGGCAGGTCGACCACGCGCTTGGCGGGGAGGTCGGCGGCGACGTCGATCTTGCGGCGGCGCACGATGCCCAGGTCGATGACGGCCTGCCGGGCGGCCGGCAGGAAGCCCGGGTCGGCCGGCGTGAGGCCGGTCTCCTCGAGCGCGGCCATCAGCTCGGGCCGCGGCTTCGTGTCGTCGATCCAGCCGAGGAACTGCCAGATCGCCTTGAAGTCCTCGGTGCTGTTGATCACCGGCGTGCCGGTGAGGGCGAGCAGGAGCGGGTCGTGCCGGCGCTCGCGGAGCGCGGCGGCGAGCGAGAGCACGAGCTTCGAGCGCTGCGAGCCGAGGTTCTTGATGAAGTGCGCCTCGTCGACGACCATGCCCTTGAAGCCGAGCGTCTTCAGCCAGCCGGCATGCCGGTCGAGCACCTCGTAGTTGACGATCACGACGTCGGCGAAGGCGTCGAGGTCCTCGCCGTCGCCGTGGATGACCGTGGCGGTGCGCTGCGGGGTCCACATCGCGACCTCGCGGGCCCAGTTCATCTTCACGACGTTCGGCACGACCGCGAGCAGCGGATACGCGTCGGCGACGTTCGCGGCGATGAGGCTCTGCGCGGTCTTGCCGAGTCCCGGCTCGTCGGCGAGCAGGAACGTGCGGTGGCCCTGCGCGACGGCCTCGATGAGCTCCGCCTGGTGGTGCATGAGCGGCTTGCCGGGCGGTGCCCACCGCGGCTTCGCCTGCGGCTCGGGCAGCTCCATGCTGGTGACGGATCCGCCGCGCTCGAACGCGCGGAACAGCGGGCCGAGCAGCTCCCAGTTGGAGAGCCGCCGCGTCAGGTGCGGGGTGGTCCCGAGCGCGAAGTCGGGGGCGAGGAAGGGATTCGCCGAGCTGGCGGGCGCGCACGGAGACGGGCAGCACCTGACGCTCGGCGAACGGGTCGGCGGGGCCGGAGATCGCCGGCGCCTCCTCCTCGGGCACGTCGTAGCCGGCCTCCTCGAGCATCCGGCGCTTCAGCGAGCGGGCGGCGTCGGACGGCTGGTTGCCGGGCTCGAGCAGCGCGATCAGCGAGGTGTCGCGGGCGGCGGTCTTCGCGAGGATCGTGGCGACGCCGTCGAGCCGCTTCAGCGTCTCGGCGCGCACCTCCTCGCTCATGTCGGGGTCGGTCTTCGCGCGGGCGCGCTCCTCGCGGACGAGCACCGCGATCACCTGGAACTTCGTGCGGCCGGAGGGGCTCACCGGCCCGCGCGAGGCGGCGGTCTCCACCTCCCGCACGGCGCGCGCGAGCACGGGGATGAGGCCCGTGTTGTCGAACGGGCCCTTCTTGGGCGTGCGGGTACGGGTGGCGGTCGCCGTGGGTCGAGCCAAGCTGGTCTCCTGAGTGCACATCCGAGCCCTGGCCGACGGCCGGGCGAGACGGATCATGGGGTGGTGCGGGGCGGCCGTGGGAGTTCACGCGGATGCCCGACTGAGTCCGGGCGATCCGCCTGCCGAAAAGGATCCGGCCGCGAGGCCTCAGTGTACCGCGCCGGGATCGGCGTGTCGCTCCGGCGCGCCGCCCCAGTCCGCGGGGTCCGCGAATCGCGCGAGCGCACCCCTCGCGCCGCCCTCGAGCACGGCGCCGTCGGGCGCGAAGCGGCTGCCGCAGACGGGGCAGTCCCAGGAGTGCTCGACGTCGTTCCAGGCGAGCGCTCCGCCGAGGCGGGTGCAGACGCCGGAGACGCTGCGCACGACCCCGTCGACCCGGCTCGTGGCGGTGATGCCCCGGTCCGTGCGGTGCACGATGCCCTGCCCCTCGGCGAGCAGCCGGCGGTCCGTGGCCGTGATCCGCAGCGGCGTGACGACGCGGCGCGCGGCGGCGGCGGCGTCGGCGGAGATGCCCATGCGGCCGCTCTGCGGCCGGGTGACCCGGCGGCCGATCACGGCGGCCCAGTCCTGCTTCGGCTCCCCCGCGATCTCGCGGACGATCCGCGTGGCTGCGGCGGTGCCGTGGGTCAGGCCCCAGCCGTCGAAGCCGGTGGCGAACGCGCACCCGGCCGAGCGAGAGCGGCAGCAGGCCGACGAACGCGATCGGGTTGAACGGGCGGTAGTCCTGGCCGCTCCAGAACCGCGTCCTGCGTGAAGCCGGGCAGGTGCGTCGCGGCGAACCGTTCGACGGCGGCGAGGTGCCGCGACTCGGGCTGGTCGACGCCGGTCGGATGCGCGCCGCCGAGCACGGTGACGCCGCCGTCCGCGGCGGTCGCGACCGTGACGCCGCCCGACGCGGTGACCGAGGTGAGCAGCGGCGCCGACGGATCCGGGACCGTGCCGTGCACCGCGAGGATGCGGTACGGCTGCGTCTTGAACGCGTAGAGGCCGCGGTCGAGGATCGGCGTGCCGGTGGCGAGCACCACCGAGTCGGCCGGCCACTGCCCGGCCGCCGTGATGACCCGGCTCGGTCCGGGCGTGCGCACGTCGACGTCGAGGACGCGCTCGCCCTCGTGGATCACGACGCCGAGCTCGCGGGCCTCGGCGGCGAGCGCCTCGAGCAGGGCGCGCGGGTCGAGCAGCAGCTGGCCGGGCAGGCGGAGCGCGCCGTGCGCGGGGACCGGCAGGTCGGGGCGGCGCAGCTTCTCGACGGCGAGGCCGGCCCGCCGGGCGGCGAGGTGCTCGTCGTCGATGCGCCTGGTCGCGGCCGCGTCGCCCGCCACCAGGTAGGCGTCGCGGCGCTCGAACGGCACCTCCCGCGCGCTGCGAACCGCTCGAGGAAGGCGAACCCGTCGGCGTTCGCGCGCCGGTACGCGGCGGCGTTCTTCGCCGCCGTCTCGCCCTGCATCCGCCGGTACGCGGTGCCGTGCAGCTGGCTCACGATGCCGGCGGACCGCCCGCTCGAGCCGCCGCCGACCTGCTCGGCGGTGAGCACGGTGACCGCGATGCCCCGCTCGGCGAGCTGCACGGCGGTGACGAGCCCGACGATCCCGGCACCGACGACGAGGACGGTGGGACCGGGATGCGCCATGAGAGGGAACGCTACCCGGCGGCCCGGACGCCGACCCGCCGGTTCCCTACGCTGGGCCCGTGACGGATCCGCGCGTGCAGCTGTCCGAGGAGGTGGCCGACGCCCTCGCCGACGGACGGCCCGTCGTCGCCCTCGAGTCGACGATCATCAGCCACGGGCTCCCCCGACCGCGCAACCGCGAGGCGGCGGCGCGACTTCGAGGCGGTGCTCCGCGACGCGGGCGTCGTGCCCGCCACGATCGCCGTGCTCGACGGGGTGCCCCGCGTGGGCCTCGACTCCGACCGGCCTCGACCGGATCGCGGGCGAGGAGATGGCGAAGGCGTCGGTCCGCGACCTGCCGGTGCTCGCCGCCCGCGGCGGCAGCGCCGCCACCACCGTCGCAGCGACGATGCGGCTCGCCGCCGCTCGCCGGCGTGCGGGTCTTCGCGACCGGCGGGCTCGGCGGGGTGCACCGCGGCTTCGCGACCACCTTCGACGAGTCGGCGGACCTCGGCGCGCTGGCCGCGCATCCGGTCGCCGTGGTCTGCGCCGGGGTGAAGAGCGTGCTCGACATCGGCGCGACGC
Organism: uncultured Actinomycetota bacterium; assembly: GCA_963771645.1. Taxonomy (GTDB): domain Bacteria; phylum Actinomycetota; class Actinomycetes; order Actinomycetales; family Microbacteriaceae; genus Amnibacterium. The sequence continues at coordinate 39,318 of CAVYUH010000004.1, forward strand.
TGGAACGTCTCGAGACCCTGTCGGTGCCGGTCGTCGGCTATCGCACCGACGAGTTCCCGAGCTTCTGGCTGCCGGACAGCGGCCATCCGCTCGACTGGCGGGTCGACTCCCCCGAGGAGGTCGCGGCGATCCTGCGCGCGCAGGACGTGCTCGCCGAGCCCGGCGCGACGCCCGGCCTGGTGCTCGCGAACCCGGTCCCCGCGGACGCCGCCTGGAACCGCGCCGACCACGACCGGGTGCTCGCGCAGGCGTTCGCGGCGGCGGATGCGGCGAAGGTGCGCGGCAAGGCGGTCACCCCGTTCCTGCTCGCCTTCATCGTCGATGCGTCGGGCGGCACGTCACTCGAGGTGAACCTGGCCCTCGCCCGCAACAACGTCGCCGTCGCCGCGCGGGTCGCCACCGCCTACACCGCCTCGGCATGATCCAGCCGCGGGTGCTCGTCGTCGGCGACGTGATCGACGACGTGCTCGTGCGGCCCGACGGCCCCATCCGCCACGGCACGGACACCCCGAGCACGATCGAGCGCCTGCCCGGGGGCTCGGCGGCGAACACGGCCTGCTGGATCGCCGCCTCCGGGGTCGACGCGAGCGTGATCGCCACCGTGCACCGCGACGACGTGCAGCGGCACGCGGCGGTGCTCGAGGAGGCCGGGGTGACGCCGTTCCTCACGGCGTCCGACACCGCGACCGGCACCATCGTCGTGCTGACGGACGGCGCCGAGCGCACGATGCTCACCTCCCGCGGCGCGAACGCCGAGACCGGCCCGGATGCGGTGCGGGCCGATCTCCTCGTCGAGCACACGCGGCTGCACCTCACGGGGCACGTCGTCACGGGCCCCGATCGCGACGACGGATGGCGGGCGCTCTTCGCGCGCGCCGCGCACCTCGGGCTGCACGTCTCGGTCGACCCCGGCTCGACGCGGGCTGCTCGACGGAGTACGGGCCCGAACGGTTCCGGCGCCTGGTCGCGGGCTGCGAGCTGCTGCTGCCCGGCCGTGAGGAGGCGGAGATCCTGAGCGGCGAGCACGACCCGATGCGGGCCGCCAGGGCCCTGGCCGAGGAGCACGCGACGGTCGTCGTCAAGTGCGGCGCCGACGGCGCGGTCGCGGTCTCGGGCGACCGCGAGTACGTGGTGCCGGCCGCCCCGTCCGAGCCCCTCGACGTGACCGGTGCGGGCGATGCCTTCGCGGGCGCGCTGCTGGCGTCCCTCGCTCGGGGGGCAGCGCTCGACGACGCGCTGCGGATCGCGACGGAACGGGCCGCGGACGCGGTCGGAATCCTCGGCGCGCGGCCCGCCTGACCCCGGTTTCCCCGGGGAAGGACGACGATTCCTGTTCACGCGACGGTCATCGGGGGTCCAACCCCGCGCCCGGTTCGCGACGGATCCCGATACGTACGATGCGGTACTTCTTCCGGCGATGAAAGAGCAGGACCCCGATGACGACCCGAGGCCGTTCCGGCCACGTCGAGCCCGTGCGGACGGCGGAGCACGCCCGCCCCGACCACTTCCTGCTGCACCTCAGCGACACGCACCTGCTGTCGGACGAGGGGAAGCTCTACGGATCGGTCAGCCCCGACGTCACGCTGAAGCGCATCTTCTCCGACCTCGAGGCCGCGGGCACGCGGCCTGAGGCGATCGTGTTCACCGGGGACCTCGCGGACCTCGGCCAGGCGAGCGCCTACCGGGAGCTGAAGCGGATCGTCGAGCCGGCGGCCCGCCGCCTCGGCGCGCAGGTGATCTGGTGCATGGGCAACCACGACGATCGCGCCACGTTCCGGCGTGTGCTGCTCGGCCAGGTCGGCAGCGCGAAGCCCGTCGACCGCGTCTACGACGTCCACGGGCTCCGCGTGATCAGCCTCGACACGTCCGTACCCGGGTTCCACTGGGGCTCCCTCTCCGGCGCGCAGCTCGACTGGCTGGCGGAGGAGCTGGCCGAGCCGGCGCCGCACGGCACGATCCTCGCGCTGCACCACCCGCCGCTGCCGTGCATCCAGGACCTCGCCGTGCTCGTCGAGCTCCGCGAGCAGCGCGAGCTCGCGCGAGGTCATCGAGGGCAGCGACGTGCGCTCGATCCTCGCCGGCCACCTGCACTTCTCGACCAACGGCACGTTCGCGGGGGTGCCCGTCTCGGTCGCGTCGGCGACCTGCTACACGCAGGACCTGACGACGGAGGCGCGGGGAACGCGCCCGCAGGACGGCGCCCAGTCGTACAACCTCGTGCACGTGTACGAGGACATGGTGCTGCACTCGGTGGTGCCGATCGCGGCCGGCCGCACGCTCTCGGTGACGTCCGCGGCGGACAGCGCCGCGACGCTCGCCGAGCACGGCGTCGTGTTCCCGGAGTCGGGCGCGGTCCCGACGAAGCGGCGTCGCGACGCGGTCGACCGCGAGCTGGAGGCGATGACCTCGCCGATCACCCTGCCGCCGCGCTCGGAGTGACCGCCTCGGCGGCCACCTCCCAGGGCGCGGCGAGCGGGTAGTAGCGCTCGAGGAAGCCGAGCACCTTGTGCGCGCGCTCCTCGGGGCCCACCTCGGGGAAGCTGCCGTCGTTCAGGCAGAAGAAGTCCTGGTCGCGCCGCTTCTGCAGCCGCTTCAGCAGCGCGAGCCCCTTGCGGGTGGTCGTGTCGACGTAGAGCGCCTTCGCGTCCGTGTTCTGGATCGCCGCCCCGGTGAGCAGCCCGTAGTAGTGGTACAGCGAGTTCGTCACCGAGATGTTGTCGGCGGCGCGGAACGGGCTGGCTGCGGTGCGGGCGAACTCCTCGGGGAACTCCTGCTCCATCCGCTCGATGACGGTGCGGTTCAGGGGCGTCGCCGCGTGCTCGAGGTGACGGGTGGTCACGCGGCCGAACCGCTCCTTCAGCAGCGCCCGGTTCACGCGGGCGGAGTTCTCGAACCCGCTGCGGCGCTGGTGGTTCTCCCCGATGCCGATGCGGAGGTCCGCCTCGACGAAGCGGGTGATGCCGCCCGGCGAGAAGAACGTCTCGGGACGCAGCGGACGGCCGATGAACATGTCGTCGTTCGAGTAGAGGAAGTGCTCCGAGAGGCCGGGGATGTGGTGCAGCTGGCTCTCGACGGCCTGCGAGTTGTGCGTCGGCAGCACGGACGGGTCGGCGAAGAACTCCTCGCTCCGCACGATCCGCACCTTCGGGTGGTCGGTGAGCCAGGCGGGGGCGGGCGAGTCGGTGGCGATGTAGATCGTGCGCACCCACGGCAGGTTCTGGTGCACGGACCGCAGCGCGTACTTCAGCTCGTCGATCTGCCGGTAGCGGGCCTCGGCGTCGTCGCCCTCGCCGACGACGTAGCTCTCCATCCGGCGGGCGCGGGCCCGCTGCCACTCCTTGTCGGTGCCGTCGACCCAGGAGAAGACCATGTCGACCGGGAACGTCACCTCGCCGACGAGGTCCGCGAACATGTCGCGCATCGTGAGCCAGGTGCGGCCGTAGCGCTCGACCTCGTCGAGGTGCATGTCCTCGCGGACGAAGCGGCGGCGGGTGAGCGCGTTCGGCGCCGGCACGCGCACCTCGGCGCCGCTGCGCACCCAGAACTCGAAGCGCACGGCGTGGTCGGTGCGCAGGGTGCCGGCCGCGTCGATCCGCGGCCGGACGATCGCGAGCAGCCGCTCGTCGCGGCTCGCGAGCTCGCCGTCGGCGATGAGCACGGGGCGGCCGCGACGGGTGAGGTCGCGCTTCAGGGGCACCGCGTAGCAGGGCTCCTCGGCGCAGGCGATCACGAGGGCGCGCTGCACGGCCACGCGCTCGGCCTCGTCGACGACGAGGATCGGGCGGTCCATGTCGTCGCGCATGAGCAGCACCTCGACGCCGGCCTCGGAGAGCGCGTCGGCGAGGAACAGCAGGTCGGCGACCTGGGCGTCGGCGGGCGTCTCCGTGCGGTTGATCAGGGCCAGCAGGCCGTCCTGCACCACCACGTCGGAGCGGCCGCGGATGCGGGCGGCCGGGGTCGGCAGGGGTCGCAGCTTCGAGCGCACGTCGGCCAAGCAGGTCCCCCTCGTGGTGGCAGCGGTCGCGGATCCTCCTGCCGGCCGGAGCGCGGCATCGAGTGCGGACCCGGCGGTCGCCGGGCGTCCGCAGTCTAGAGGGCGCGACCCGGAGGGGCCACGGGGCGCCCGTGGATCATGCGGACAGGCGCCGGGTCAGGCGCCGGGTCAGGCGGCGAGGTGCGGGCGCAGCGCGTCGGCCCAGGCGAGCGTAGCCCGCCTCGTTCACGTGCACGCGGTCCTCGGTGTACCGCGGGTCCAGCTCGCCGTCCTCCTCGGCGAACGACGGGCCAGAGGTCGAGGAACCCGCCTTCACGCTCGGCGCGAACTGCCGCACGTGGATGTTGACCTGCCGGATCCACTCGGCCCGCTCGCGCTCCCGCGGCAGCACCGAGACGACGACGATCCGGGCGTCGGGCAGCTGGTGGTGCAGCGTCCAGAGGATGTTCTCGGTGCCGCGGACGACCTGCTCCACCGGTGGCGCGGAGGCCGAAGTCGTTCGTGCCGACCATGACCACGACGGCGGACGGGCTGCCGCTGCACGACCTCGTCGAGCCGGTCCTGCACGTCGGCGGTCGTGTCGCCGCTGCGGCCCGCGTTCACGACCTCGAGGTCGGGGAACCACTCGTCCCAGCGACCGGCCTCCGTGAGGCTGTCGCCGAGGAACACGACGGGCCCGGCCGAACCGGCGGAGCCCGGAGCGGAAACGGATCGGGCGTCGGTCACGTCGCTCAGGGTACGGCACGGGTCCGGAAGAGGGGCGAGCGTCGGCCGGGTGCACGCTTAGGCTGCCGGTCGTGAGCACCGAGTCCGAACCACCGCTCGCGGCCGGGGTCGCGCGCCGCACCGGGGGCGCGAGCGCCGGCGGCGCGCTCGAGCTGCTCGACGGGCCCGTGACCGACACGACCCTCCGCCGCTACCTCGAGGGCATCCCGGGCGTCGACGCCGTGGGGCTCGAGCAGCGCGCGGCCGGGCCTCGGCACCCGCTCGATCAAGACGACGTCGAAGGCGCTGGCGCTCGACCGGGTCATCGAGCTGATCGACCTCACGACGCTCGAGGGCGCTGACACGCCGGGCAAGGTCCGCTCGCTGGTCGCCAAGGCGATCACGCCCGGATCCGTCCGATCCGACCTGCCCGCGCGTCGCCGCCGTCTGCGTCTACGGCGACCTCGCCGAGGTGGCCGTCGATGCGCTCGGCGCGTTCCACGCCCCGCGCGCTCGTGCCGCGGGGCAGTCAGGGCATCGCCGTCGCCGCCGTCGCGACCGCCTTCCCGAGCGGCCGGGCCTCGCTCGCCGTGAAGCTCGCGGACGTCGCGTACGCCGTGGCCGCCGGCGCCGACGAGATCGACATGGTGATCGACCGCGGCGCGTTCCTCTCCGGCCGCTACGAGCAGGTGTTCGAGGAGATCCGCGCCGTCAAGGAGGCCTGCCGCCGGCCGGACGGCGAGGACGCGCACCTGAAGGTCATCCTCGAGGTCGGCGAGCTCGTCACCTACGACAACGCCCGCCGCGCGTCCTGGCTGGCCGTGCTCGCCGGCGCCGACTTCATCAAGACCTCGACGGGGAAGGTCGCGAGCAACGCGACCCTGCCGATGACGCTGCTCATGCTCGAGGTCGTGCGCGACTGGTACCGGCTCACCGGCGAGAAGGTGGGCGTGAAGCCCGCGGGCGGCATCCGCACCTCGAAGGACGCGATCAAGAACCTCGTGACGGTGGCCGAGACGGCGGGCGAGGAGTGGCTGCAGCCGTCGCTGTTCCGCATCGGCGCGTCCAGCCTGCTGAACGACGTGCTGCTGCAGCGCCAGAAGGCCCGGACCGGGCACTACTCGGGCGCCGACTACGTGACGATCGACTGATGGGACCGGATGCAGGCGATGAGCTTCCTCGACTACGCGCCGGCGCCGGAGTCCCGCGCGATCCTGCACCTGAAGCCGTCCTACGGCCTCTTCATCGGCGGGGAGTTCGTCGACGGCCAGCGGGACGCCGCGTTCACCACCATCTCCCCCGCCACCGAGGAGCCGCTGGCCGAGATCGCGACGGCCGACGACGCCGACGTCGACCGCGCCGTCGCGGCCGCCAGGAAGGCGTACGACCGGGTCTGGTCCCGGATGAGCGGCAGCGACCGCGGCAAGTACCTGTTCCGGATCGCGCGGCTCGTGCAGGAGCGGGCGCGCGAGCTCGCCGTCGCGGAGAGCCTGAACAACGGCAAGCCGATCAAGGAGAGCCGCGACGTCGACATCCCCCTGGTCGCGGCCTGGTTCTTCTACTACGCGGGCTGGGCGGACAAGCTGGACCACGCGGGCCTCGGCCCCGATCCGCGGCCGCTCGGCGTCGCAGGCCAGATCATCCCCTGGAACTTCCCGCTGCTGATGCTCGCGTGGAAGATCGCGCCGGCCCTCGCGAGCGGCAACACCGTCGTGCTGAAGCCCGCCGAGACGACGCCGCTGACGGCGCTGCTCTTCGCCGAGATCCTGCAGCAGGCGGACCTGCCGGCCGGCGTCGTGAACATCGTGACCGGCGCAGGAGCGACCGGGCAGGCGCTCGTGCGGCACCCGGACGTCGACAAGATCGCCTTCACCGGCTCCACGGCCGTCGGCCGGGAGATCGCGAGGGCGACCGCGGGCACCCGCAAGCGGCTCACCCTCGAGCTCGGCGGCAAGGCGGCGAACATCGTCTTCGACGACGCCCCGATCGACCAGGCCATCGAGGGCGTCGTCAACGGCATCTTCTACAACCAGGGCCACGTCTGCTGCGCCGGCTCCCGCCTGCTCGTGCAGGAGAACGTGCACGACGACGTCGTGGAGCGCCTGAAGCAGCGGCTCACCACCCTGCGGCTCGGCGATCCGCTCGACAAGAACACCGACATCGGCGCGATCAACAGCGCCGAGCAGCTCGCCCGCATCCGCGAGCTGACCGCCGCGGGCGAGGAGGAGGGCGCGACGCGCTGGAGCCCGCCCTGCGTGCTGCCGGACGCGGGCTTCTGGTTCGCGCCGACGATCTTCACGGGCGTGCAGACCAGCTCCCGCATCGCGCGGGAGGAGATCTTCGGCCCCGTGCTCTCCATCCTGACCTTCCGCACGCCGCAGGAGGCGATCGCGAAGGCGAACAACACCCCGTACGGCCTGTCCGCCGGCATCTGGAGCGACAAGGGCAGCCGCGTGCTCGCCGTCGCCGACGGGCTGCGCGCCGGCGTCGTGTGGACGAACACCTTCAACCGCTTCGACCCCGCCTCGCCGTTCGGCGGCTACAAGGAGTCCGGCTACGGCCGGGAGGGCGGCAGGCAGGGCCTGGCCGCCTACCTCGCACCCTCGGGAGGGATGCAAGTGACCCGGCTCGCCGTGCCCAAGACCTACAAGCTCTACATCGGCGGGAAGTTCCCGCGGAGCGAGAGCGGCCGCACCTACGAGGTCGCCGACGCCTCCGGCGCGTTCCTCGCGAACGCCGCGCAGGCCTCCCGGAAGGACGCGCGGGACGCCGTCGTGGCGGCGCGCGCCGCCGTCAAGGGCTGGTCGGGCAGCACCGCGTACAACCGCGGGCAGGTGCTCTACCGGATCGCGGAGCTGCTCGAGGGCCGGCGGGCGCAGTTCGCCGACGAGCTCGTGCGCAGCGAGGGGCTGAGCGAGCGCCGCGCCGCCGCGGTCGTCGACACGGCGATCGACCGGTGGGTGTGGTTCGCGGGCTGGGCCGACAAGGTCGCCCAGGTGCTCGGCAACGGCAACCCGGTCGCCGGGCCCTACTTCAACCTCTCGGTGCCGGAGCCGACCGGCGTCGTCGCCGTCGTCGCGCCCGCAGGCGGGCGAGGGGCACTCGCTGACCGGCTCTCGTCAGCGCCGTCGCGCCGGCGCTCGTGACCGGGAACACGGTGGTCGTCGTGGCGAGCCGAACCGCGCCGCTCTCCGCGATCAGCCTGAGCGAGGTGCTCGCGACCAGCGACGTGCCGGGCGGCGTCGTCAACGTGCTCACGGGCGACGCCGCCGAGATCGCCCCCTGGCTCGCCTCGCACGCCGACGTGAACGCGCTCGACCTCGTGGGCGCCGGAGCGCTCGACTGGGTGCAGCTGCAGATGGACGCCGCCGAGACCCTGAAGCGGGTGCTGGCAGCCGGAGGACGGCGACGGGGCGCCGGTCCCGACGCTCGCCCGCATCAGCGCGTTCACCGAGACGAAGACGGTCTGGCACACGAAGGGCCTGCTCTAAGCCGCATCCGCGCGGCCCACTCATCGCGCCGTTCCGGAGGAATCGGACGACACGCCGTCCCGGATGCGTCCGGGCGCGGCGTGTCGCGCAAGAACTCCGGAACGGCGCGATCCGGGTGCGGGTCAGGCGCTCGAGGGTGCGGACGCGGGCGACGTCGACGGCCATCTGCGCGATCAGCGGCTCGATCGCCCTCGTAGGCGATCTGCCCGCGGATGCGGTGCGTGAAGACGACGTCGACGACGTGGCCGTAGAGGTCGAGCGTGCGGTCGAGCACGTAGGCCTCCACCTGCTTCGGCGGCACGCCCTCGAACGTCGGGTTGCTGCCGACCGAGATCGCGGCCGGGTAGTCGGCGCCGTCGCTGCCGTCGATCGAGCCGGCCGGCGTAGACGCCGTCGGCGGGGATCATGCCGTCCGACTCCTGCGCCAGGTTCGCGGTCGGGTAGCCGAGCTCGCGGCCGCGGTGCGCCCCGTGCACGACGACGCCGCGGACTGCCGGCGGCCGGCCCAGCAGGTTCGCGGCCTCCTCGATCGCGCCCGCCGACAGCAGCTCGCGGATCCACGTCGAGGACACCCGGCGGGCGGCGGTCTCGATCTGCTGCTGCACCTCGACCACGAAGCCGTGCTCCGCCCCCATCCGCGTGAGCAGGGCGATGTCGCCCCGGCCGCCGCGTCCGAAGCGGAAGTCGTCGCCGACGAGCAGCCGCCGCACGTGCAGCGCGTCGACGAGCACCTCGCGGACGAACGCCTCGGGCTCCTGCGCGGCGCGTGCCGCGTCGAACGCGAGCACGAGCACCGCGGCGACCCCGGCGGACTCGAGCAGCTCGAGCTTCTGGCCAGGGCCGACGAGCGGCGGCGGGCAGGCCTCTGGCCGCAGCAGCTCGAGCGGGTTGCGGTCGAAGGTCACCACGGTGGGCACGAGCACGTCGCCTGCGGCGGCCAGCAGGTCGCCGATCACGGCGCGATGGCCCTGGTGCAGCCCGTCGAACTTGCCGATCGTGACCGCGGACGGCCCGAACCCGGCCGGCACCTCGCCGACCCCGTGGAAGACGCGCATGGTGCTCAGGCCCCCGCCGCGGCGAACACCCGCCGCTGGCTGCGCAGGAAGAGCAGGCCGAGCACGGGAAGGGCGAGCGGGATGAGCAGGTACTCGAGCCCGTAGTACGCCCAGACGGTGCTGCGATCGCCGGAGTACGGGAACAGCCCGAAGTCGATCACCGAGGCCGTGCCGATCACCAGCACACCGACGAGCTCGATCGTGATCGCGACGAAGGCGATCCGGAACGCCCGGCGTCCCGGTGTGATGAGGGCGATCGTCGCGACGAGGTAGACGATCCCCGAGAAGAGCGAGAGCAGGTAGGCGACGGGCGCCACGTCGAAGTGGACGACGATCTCGAAGATGCTCCGCGCCAGCGCGGCGATCGTCATGATGAAGTAGAAGACGATCAGGGTGCGGCCCGGCCCGGAGGTGCGCGGGCGCGCCGGGCGCGCATCGAGGTCGGATCCGCTCATCAGGCCTCGATTCTTCCGCATCAGGCGTGCTGCACGGTCCAGATGATCTGCATCCGCACGAGCATCACGGCGACGGCGAGGCAGGCGACCCCGACGACCACGACCGACCAGCGGGTGCGTTCCATCAGCGCCCAGCCGATCGCGGCGGGCGGGATGATCAGCGCCGACAGCAGGTAGGCGTAGAACTCGACCGGGTTGCCGGAGGGCGGGTTGCCCGCCGCGGGCGCGACGATGGCGATCACGAGCTGCGCGATCAGCAGCAGCTCGACGATCGCGGGACCCGCGAGCGACAGGTCGGAGGGGCGGCGGCCCGCGAGGCCGAGCACGATCGCGAGCACCCCCGCGACCACGGCGATCGCGACGGCGACGTCGGTGTAGCCGGCGATCACGCCGGCTCCTCGGCGGGGAGGTTCATCACGACCGAGGCGACGCCGCGGCTCACGCGTGCGAGGCCGACCAGCCGTCCGTCGGGGGCGATCGCGGCGACGGTCTCGGCGTCCGCCGCATCCGGCACCGCGAGGCGCTTGCCCTGAGCGAGGTCGGCGGCCTGCTGGGCGCTCAGCGGCAGCGTCGGGAAGAGCGCCGCGGCGATGTCGGCCGGTGCGGTGAGCGCGAGCGGCGCCTCGAGCGGGGTCGACGTCCTCGACCCGGAACGGGCCGATGCGCGTGCGGCGGAGCGCGGTGAGGTGCCCGCCGACGCCGAGCGCGGCGCCGAGGTCGCGGGCGAGCGCCCGGATGTAGGTGCCGGACGAGCAGTCCACCGCCACGTCCAGCTCCGCGCCGCGCACCGCCTCGACGTCGAAGCGGGCGACCGTCACGCGCCGGGCGGGCAGGTCGACCCGCTCCCCCGCGCGGACCAGCTCGTGCGCTCGGCGACCCGCCACGTGGATCGCGCTGACGGACGAGGGCACCTGGTCGATCGGGCCGGTGAGGGCCGCGACGGCCGCGTCGAGGCCGGCGAGGGCCGCGGCATCGACCTCGGCGGGCTCGCCGAGCGGCTCCCCCTCCGCGTCGTCCGTCGTCGTGGCGAAGCCGAGGCGGATCGTCGCCCGGTACGTCTTGTCGAGGCCGACGAGCGAGGTGAGCAGCCGGGTGGCGGCGCCGACGCCGAGCAGCAGCAGCCCGCTCGCGGCGGGGTCGAGCGTGCCGGCGTGGCCGACTCGGCGTGTGCCGGCGAGGCGCCGCACCTGCTGCACGAGGTCGTGCGAGGTGGGCCCGACGGGCTTGTCGACGAGGAGGATGCCGGCGGCCGTCACGGGCCCCATGCTGCCAGCCCTAGAGTCTCTGATCGTGCGCATCGGAGTCGTCGGCGCGGGGGCCATCGGCGGGACGTTCGCCGCGCTGCTCGACCGTGCCGGGCATGAGGTCGTGGTCACCGCGCGCGGCGAGCACCTCGACGCCATCCGGGAGCGCGGGCTGCAGCTGCGCGGCGCGTGGGGTGACCACGTCGCGCGGATCGGTGCCGCGCAGGTGCTGCCGGAGCCGCCCGAGCTGGCGCTGATCACGGTGAAGGCGCAGGACGCCGAGGCCGCCGCGACCGCCCACGCCTCGCTGCTCGCCGGGGTGCCGGTCGTGGTGATCCAGAACGGGCTCAACGGGCCGCAGGCGCTGCGGCGGCTGCTCCCGGCGTCGCCGCTGATCGGCGGCCTCTCGCTGATCGCCGCCTCCTACCTCGAGCCGGGCGTCATCACCGTGACCGCCCCCGGCACGACCGTGCTCGCGACCGACACCGCCACCCGTGCGGAGCTCGCCGCCGCGGCGGCCGTGCTGCGCGAGGCCGCGCCGATCTCGATCGCCCCCGACCTCGTGGGGGCGCAGTGGTCGAAGCTCGTGGTCAACCAGCTGAACGCCGCGGCGGCGATCACCGGGCTGCCCGCGCAGCAGGCGCTCGCCTCCCCCGCGATGCGCCGCGTCGTCGCGCTGGCGATGCGGGAGACGTTCCGCACCGGCCGCGCCGCGGGCGTGCACTTCGGCGGTGTGCCCGGCCTCACGCCGGGCGTGCTCCGCATGCTCGACCTGCTGCCGCCGTCGATCTCCGGGCGGGTGCTCGCGGGCCGCATGGTCGAGCGGATGGGGTCGGTGCCGAACCCCGGCAGCACGTTGCAGAGCATCCGCCGCGGCCGGCCGAGCGAGATCGACCACCTCTCCGGCGCGGTCGTCGCCGAGGGCGCCCGGCTCGGGGTCGACACCCCCGTCAACCGGCGGATCGTCGACCTCGTGCACGAGGTGGAGGCGGACGGCCGGTTCGTGCCGCCCGACCGGGCCGCGCGCCGCATCCTCGCCTGAGCCCGGATTCCGGGCGCCTTCCGTCATTCCGGGCGTCTTTCCGCGCCCGGAATGACGGATCCGGCCCGGAATCGCGGCTCAGCAGGCGTCGGCGAAGACGCGCCTCGGATGCGCCGGATCGCTGAGATCGAAGGTCGCAGCCGCCCGGGTGCGCGGCACCGTGCGGCGGTCGATCCGGGGTGCGCCCGGGACGTCGAGCCACGCGGTCGCGTGCCACAGGCCGACCACGCCGGGCTCGAGCAGGCCCTGGCCCTGCACGACGAGCACAGCCCGGTCGCCGGGCAGCACCGCGCCCGCCCGGAAGGGCTCGAGCACGGCGGTGCGGAAGCGCCTGCTCGTCGTCGAAGGCGACGGCGCCGCGGGCACGCCGCGCGCCGCGATGGCGGCAGCGAGGTCCGCGGCGAAGGCCGCACCGGCCACCGCGTCGTCGCGGTCGAGGCCGACGAGGATCCGGCCGCGCGCGAACACCTCGAGCACCTCGGCGGCGTACTCGTCGATCACATCCGCCCGCGCGGGCGCCCACCGTGCCATGGCAGCACGCTACGCGCGCCGGGGTGGCCGGGCGCTCCTACGCTGGGGCGCGATGGGTGCGACCGGGGCGGCGATCGACGCGGATGCCGTGGTCGCCTGGTTCCGCGAGAACGCCCGCGACCTGCCGTGGCGGCGGCCCGGCTTCAGCGCCTGGGGCACGCTCGTGTCCGAGTTCATGCTGCAGCAGACGCAGGTGTCCCGGGTCGTGCCGATCCTCGAGGCGTGGCTGGTGCGCTGGCCGACGCCCGCCGATCTCGCCGCCGCGCCGCCCGCCGAGGTGCTGCGCGCCTGGGGACGCCTCGGCTACCCGCGGCGCGCCCTCGCGCTGCACGCCTGCGCCACCGCGATCGCGGAGCGGCACGGCAACCGGGTGCCCGAGGACGTCGACGCCCTCCTCGCGCTGCCCGGCATCGGCGACTACACGGCCAGGGCGATCGCCGTCTTCGCCCACGGCACCCGGCATCCGGTCGTCGACACCAACGTGCGCCGCGTGCTCGTCCGCGCCGTCGACGGGCTCGCGCAGCCGGCCGCGCCGAACGCGCGCCGCGACCTGCCGGCCATGGCGGCCCTGCTGCCCGACGACCTGGAGGCGCAGCGGGCCTTCAACGCCGGCGTGATGGAGCTCGGCGCGATCGTCTGCACCGCGCGGACGCCCGCGGTGCGACGAGTGCCCGCTCGCGGCGACGTGCGCCTGGCGCGCCGCCGGCTACCCGCCCGCCGAAGGGCCGCCAGCGCGCCGGCAGGCGCGGTTCGAGGGCTCGGACCGGCAGCGGCGCGGCCAGGTGCTCGCCGAGCTCCGCGCCGCGGACGTGCCCGTGTCCGACGCCGAGCTGGCCGTCGTGCTGCCGGACGCGGAGATCCGCGCGCGGGTGCTCGCGGGGCTCGCCGCCGACGGGCTCGCGGAGCGCGGGCCGGACGGCTGGAGCCTGCCGGCCGGCTAGCGAACGGGCTGCTGCGGCTCCGCCCGCTTCGACGCGAAGAAGCCGGTCACCACCAGGACGACTGCGGCCACGAGCTGGCCGATCGCCCACGGCTTGCCCGAGAACCCGAACGGCACGGCCGGGTTCCAGAGCACCGCGATCACGATCGGCACCGGCAGCCACGCCCAGCGCCGGGCCTGCCAGACGAAGACCGCGATGATCAGCGACAGGATCGCCACGCCGTAGCGGATCCAGAGGAACCCGTCGGATCCGAGCAGGGCGATGCCCGCGACCAGGACGATCGCCGCCAGCACGGCAGGCGCGAGCGCGCGGCGTTCCGGCCTGCGGCCGTACCGGTCGTCGATCTTCGAAGCCGCAGGGACCTCACCGCGGGCGGCGGCTCTGCGCTGCGCCCGGTTGCCGCTCATTCGTCGTCGGAGAGCTCGCGCGGCTGCACGTACGGGTCCGGGTCGCCCGCGTACTGGGCGCCGGCCGCGAGCGCCGCCGCGGCCGAGTCCCGCTCCCGGGCCTCCGCGAGCAGCGAGGCGACGTGCGCCGCGTTCTCCGGGATCGCATCCGGGATGAACTCGAGCGTCGGCGTCAGCCGCGTGTGGATGTTGCGCCCCACCTCGGTGCGGAGCATACCCGTCGCCGCCTTCAGCGCCGCGGCGCTGTCCTCGCGCTCCTGCTCCGTGCCGTACACGGTGAAGAAGACTGAGGCGTGCTGCAGGTCGCCCGTCATCCGCACGTCCGTGATCGTCACGAACCCGAGGCGCGGATCGCGCAGGCCCTTGTCGAGCCGCCGGGCGATGATCTCCTTGACCTGGTCCCCGAGCTTCGCAGCCCGTCCGTGGTCGGCCATCGTGGCTCCCTTCGTCTACATCGTGGAAATGGAGGAGGGCGGATCCGCGATTCCGCTGGATCCGCCCTCCTCAGGACTCGAACCGGATGGGGTCGAGCGGCCGACCGGAGGGCCGGCCGCTCGAGCTCCGTGCGTGTCGACGCTGTCGCGTCGTTACGCGCGCACCTTCTCCGATCGTCTCGATCGTCTCGATCTCATCACCGATCTGGATGTCGTTGAACCGACCGAGTCCGATACCGGCCTCGAAGTCCGTGCGGACCTCGGTGACGTCGTCCTTGAACCGGCGCAGCGAGTCGATCGCCAGGTTGTCCCCGACGACCACACCGTTGCGGATGACGCGAGCCTTCGCGTTCCTGGTGATCACGCCGCTGCGGACGATGACACCGGCGATGTTGCCGACCTTCGACGAGCGGAAGATCTCCCGGATCTCCGCGAGGCCCGACTGGACCTCCTCGAACTCCGGCTTCAGCATGCCCTTCAGCGAGTTCTCCACGTCCTCGAGGGCCGAGTAGATCACCGAGTAGAACCGGACGTCGATGCCCTCGCGCGCTGCGCGCTCGCGGGCCTTCGGGTCGGGCCGCACGTTGAAGCCGATGATGATCGCGTTGTCGACCGTCGCCAGGTTCACGTCGGACTCGGTGACCGCACCGACACCGCGGTGGATGATCCGCAGCTGGACGCTCTCGTCGACGTCGATCTTCAGCAGCGACTCCTCGAGCGCCTCGACGGCACCGGAGACGTCACCCTTGATGATCAGGTTCAGCGAGTCGACCTTGCCGGCCTCGATCTGGCCCATGAAGTCCTCGAGCGAGATGCGCTTGCGGGCCTTCGCCAGCTGCGCGTTGCGCTCCGCGGCCTCACGCTTCTCGGCGACCTGACGGGCGGTGCGGTCCTCCTCGGTGACGAGGAAGGTGTCGCCCGCTCGCGGGACCGTCGAGAGGCCCTGCACCTGCACGGGACGGGACGGACCCGCCTCGGCCAGTGCGACGCCGTTCTCGTCCGTCATCGCCCGGACGCGGCCGTAGGCCGTGCCCGCCACGATGGCGTCGCCGACGCGGAGCGTGCCCGCCTGGATGAGCACGGTCGCGACCGCACCGCGGCCCTTGTCGAGCCGCGCCTCGATCGCCACACCGCGTGCATCCCGATCCGGGTTGGCCCGCAGGTCGAGGCCCGCGTCGGCGGTGAGCAGCACCGCGTCGAGCAGGTTGTCGATGCCGGTGTTCGTCCGCGCCGAGACGTCGACGAACATCGTGTCGCCGCCGTACTCCTCCGCGACGAGACCGAACTCGGTGAGCTGCTGCCGGACCTTCGCCGGGTTCGCGCCCTCCTTGTCGATCTTGTTCACGGCCACGACGATCGGCACACCGGCCGCCTGGGCGTGGTTCAGCGCCTCCACGGTCTGCGGCATGACGCCGTCGTCCGCGGCGACCACGAGGATCGCGAGGTCCGTCACCTGCGCACCACGGGCACGCATGGCGGTGAACGCCTCGTGGCCCGGGGTGTCGATGAAGGTGATGGCGCGCTCGTAGCCCTCGTGCTCCGTCCACACCTGGTACGCACCGATGTGCTGGGTGATGCCACCCGCCTCACCGGCCACGACGTTGGCGTTGCGGATGGAGTCGAGCAGCTTCGTCTTGCCGTGGTCGACGTGACCCATGACCGTGACGACCGGCGGGCGGATCTCGAGATCCTCCTCGTCCTCGTCGTACTCGAACTCGATGTCGAAGCCCTCGAGCAGCTCGCGGTCCTCGTCCTCGGGCGAGACCATCTCGATCCGGTAGCCGAGCTCCTCGCCGAGCACCTGGAAGGTGGCCTCGTCGAGCGACTCCGTCGCCGTGGCCATCTCACCGAGGTGGAACAGCACGGTCACGAGGTTGCCGGGGCTCGCGTCGATCTTGTCCGCGAAGTCCGTGATGGACGCGCCGCGGCGCAGACGGATGACCGTGCTGCCGTCGCCGCGCGGGACGCTGACGCCACCGAGCGTCGGCGCCGTCCGCATCTCGAACTCGGCGCGCTTCGTCCGCTTCGACTTGCGCTGGCGGGACTTGCCGCCGCCCTTGCCGAAGGCACCTGCGGTGCCACCACCGGGACCACGGCCACGGCCGCCACCACCGGGGCGCGGACCGCTGAAGCCGCCGGCCGGACGCTGGAAGCCACCGCCCGCACCACCCGGACGTGCACCGGCACCGGCACCACCCGGACGTGCACCGGGGCCGCCGGGACGAGCGCCGAAGCCGGCCGGACGCGGGGCGCCCATGCCGGGCCCGCCGGGACGCGGAGCGCCAGGACGGGGTGCACCCGGACGCGGGGCGCCGGGACGCGGGATGCCGTTCGTGCCGCCGCCGGGCCCACCGGGACGCATGCCCTGGTTGGAGGCGAACGGGTTGTTGCCGGGACGCGGCACGGGCGCGCGGCCCATGCCCTGGCTCGACGCGAAGGGGTTGTTGCCGGGACGCGGGGCGCCGGGACGCGGCTGCGGGCGCGGGATCGCGCTCGCGGTCGCCGGGGCGGCGTCGCTGCGGGCCTCGGGAGCCGCCGGGCGCTGCTCGTCGGTGCCGGGCGCGGGCCGGGTCTCAGCGGCGGGACGCTCAGCGGCGGGCGCGGGCTGCGCGGCTGCGGGCTGCGGAGCGGCCTGCGGAGCGGGCGTCGACGGACGGGCCGCCGGAGCCGGGGCGGGCGCTGCCGCCCGCTGCGGCTGGGGCGCGCCGGGGGTCGCCGGACGAGCCGCGGGCGCGGTCCGGCCGGGGGCCTGGGCGACCGGCCGGGGGCCGGGAGCCGGCGCGGCGGATCCACCGCCGGTCGGGATGCCGTCCGCGGCGAGCTTCGCCTTCAGCTTGCGGACGACGGGGGGCTCGACGCTCGAGGACGGGCCCTTGACGAACTCGCCCATCTCCTTCAGCTTCGCGAGTGCGAGCTTCGTGTCGATGCCGAGGTCGGATGCGATTTCGTGGACGCGTGGTTTCGCCACTGTTCTCCTGTCTGGACCTGCCAGACAGGCAGGCCGTTAATGCGGTGCGGAGCTCATTTCGAGTCGCTCATCGCTTGTCCATGTGCCTGTTCCACCTCAAGGGGGATGTGAGCCTGCGCGCGGATGCGCCGCAGGCGGAGAGGGCCGGATCCGACCGGCCGCAGAGGAGTCTACCGGTCGTACCCGCTGACGCGAGCCCGACCTGACAGAGGGGACAACGCCGGAGGTCGGTGGGGCATTCCGGGCGGCGGGATGTTGGCCCGCACCATGCCGTCCAGAAGACGGCGATCCTGCGGAACGACGGCGATCCGGGGCTCGTACCGCCGTCTTTCGGTGAGATCACCGTCGTTTCGGCGCGGCGACGGCCGGGTCAGGGCAGCTGGAGCAGCGCGCCCTCGGAGCGGCAGGTGGCCGCGGCGATGATCATCGCGTTCTGCAGCGCACCCTCCCAGAACAGGGCGTCGCCGCCGCCGTCCCGGTCGCCGTGCAGGAGGGCGTCCGTCAGGGATGCGAGGGTGGCGTCGCCGGCGCCGATCGTGTCGACGATCGGGCCCGGCAGCTTCGCCACGGGCACGTCGATCCGGCCCTCCGGGAAGAACAGGCTCGCACCGTCCCTGCCGGCGGTGCCGAGCACCATGTGCGCGCCGTCGCGCTGCAGCCGCTGCGCGGCGTCGGCGAGGTCGGCGCCGTAGAGCAGGGCCGCGTCCTCGTCGCCGATCTTGATCAGCCGCACGGCGGATGCGACCCGGTCGAGGTTCCGGACGAACGCCGGCAGGTCCGACATCAGCGCCGGACGCGGGTTCGGGTCCACGACCAGCCGGCCGGCCGGATCCGCCACGGCGTCGAGCAGCGCCTCCGTGAGGTCGTCGCGGTCGAACGGGTAGCAGCTCACGACCACGAGCGGGGCGGCGTCGAGCGCCTCGCGTGCGGCGCCGTCGAACTCGATCGCGCGGTGCACCGCCGCGTCGTTGAACGTGTAGCGGGCCTCGCCGTCCGTCTTCGTCGCCACCGCGCGCGCGGTGCCACGCGGCGCGGCCGTCGCGACGAGCCGCACGCCGTAGCGCTCGAGGAACGCCCGGACGGCGGCCCCGTCGGCGTCGTCCGCGAGCATCGCGATCAAGGTGGTCGGCACGCCGAGCCGGGTGAGGCCGACGGCGACGTTCAGGGCGGCTCCGCCGACCACGTCGCGGACGCCCGCGTCGTCGTGGATCTCGTCGATCAGCGCATCGCCGATGACGACGACGTGCCCACGACGATCCGCCACGCTTACTCCCCGTCGAGGATGGAGTCGGGCTGGATGTCGATCTTGGCGCCGGTCAGCTTCGCGGCGAGGCGGGCGTTCTGGCCCTCCTTGCCGATCGCGAGCGACAGCTGGTAGTCGGGCACGAGCGCCCGCACGGCCCTCGTGTTCTTGTCGATGATGAACGCCGACGACACCCGGGCGGGCGAGAGCGCGTTCGCGACGAAGGTGGCGAGGTCGTCGGAGTGGTCGACGATGTCGATCTTCTCGCCGCCGAGCTCCGCCGAGACGGCCCGGACGCGCTGGCCGAGCTCGCCGATCGCCGCGCCCTTGGCGTTCACGCCGGGCTGCGTCGCGCGGACGGCGACCTTCGAGCGGTGCCCCGCCTCGCGGGCGAGCGCGGTGATCTCCACGAGACCCGACGCGATCTCGGGCACCTCGAGCGCGAACAGCTTGCGCACGATCGACGGATGCGTCCGGGACAGCGTGATCGACGGGCCCTTCTGGCCCCGGGAGACGCTGGTGACGTACACGCGGATGCGGTCGCCGTGCTGGTAGGTCTCGCCCGGCACCTGCTCCTCGGGCGGCAGGATCCCCTCGACGGTGCCGAGGTCGACATGCACCATCCGCGGGTTCGGCCCCTGCTGGATGACGCCGGCGACGATGTCGCCCTCGCGGCCCTTGAACTCGCCGAGGATCCGCTCGTCGCCGAGGTCGCGCAGCCGCTGGTTGATGACCTGCTTGGCCGCGAACGCGGCGATGCGGCCGAAGTCGTGCGGCTCGTCCTCGGACTCGCCGATCTGCTCGCCGTTCTCGTCGAGCTCGGGCACGAGCACCGTCACGCCGCCGGTCTTCCGGTCGATGTGCACGCGCGGCCGGGGCGTGCCGGGCGCCGGGTGCTCGGGCTGGTCGGTGTGCTTCAGGTAGGCCGTCAGCACCGCCGCCTCGATGATCCGCAGCAGCTCGTCGAACGGGATCTCCCGTTCACGCTCCATCAGCCGGAGCACGGCGAGGTCGATCTCCATCGCCATTCCTCCCACTGTCCACTTGGCTCCGGCACGGGGGTTCCGCCCCGCCGGGACCACTACGGTAGCAGCGCCGAGCAGGCGGAACGGAGGCGCGGATGAGCGACGCGGGGACCGAAGGACGCACGGTGCAGCTGCGCCGCTACCGGATCGTGGTCGGGGAGCTGCCCGCCTTCGTCGACTGGTGGCGGGAGCGGATCGTGCCGGCGCGCGAGGCGCACGGGTTCCGTGTCGAGTTCGCGTACGCGGTGCCGGAGAACGACGAGTTCGTCTGGGCGGTGTCCGTCGAGGGCGACCGCGAGGCGTTCCGCGCGGTCGACGAGCGCTACGCCGCCTCGGAGGAGCGCCGGAAGGCGTTCGAGGGCGTGCCGCAGCGGATCGACACCGCGACGATCGCCATCGCCGACCGAGTCGGCTAGCGCCGCTCCTCCCATCAGCCGCGCCCGGCCCCGCTGCACGTCCCGCGTGCATGCGGATGGCCGAACGGCCCCTGACCCGGGCCTCTCGGCCCACGTTCGGCACATCTGCATGCAGCCGGGACGGACGGCTGGTGTCGGCCCGCTCGCGCCCGCTCAGGGCTCGAGCAGCCCTGCGACCCGGTCGACGACCTGGTCGACCGGCACGCTCTCGTTCTCGCCGGATGCGCGGTCGCGAAGCTCGACGACGCCGTCCGCGAGTCCTCGGCCGACCACCACGATCGTCGGCACCCCGAGCAGCTCGGCGTCCGCGAACTTCACGCCGGGCGAGACCCGCCGGTCGTCGACGAGCACGTCGGCGCCGCGCAGCTCCAGCTCGCGGCCGATCCGCTCGGCCTCCTCGAAGACCGCCTCGTCCTTGCCGGTCGCCACGACGTGGACATCGAAGGGCGCGATCGAGCGGGGCCAGACCAGGCCCTTCTCGTCGGAGTTCGCCTCTGCGACGAGCGCGAGGTCGCGCGTGACGCCGATGCCGTAGGAGCCCATCGTCACCGTGACGAGCTTGCCGTTCGGGTCGAGGACCTTCAGGCCCAGCGCATCCGCGAACTTGCGGCCGAGCGCGAAGACGTGGCCGATCTCGGTGCCGCGGGCGAGCTCGATGGGCCCGGAGCCGTCGGGCGCCGGGTCGCCGGCACGCACCTCGGCCACCTCGGCGGTGGCGTCCGGGGTGGAAGTCGCGGCCGGCGACGAGCGACAGCACGTGCCGCTCGGGCTCGTTCGCGCCGGTGACCCAGGCGGTGCCGTCGACGACCCGCGGGTCGACCAGGAAGCGGACGCCGCTCGCCGAGGTCTCCCCCAGCACGGGCCCGCGTGCCGACCACGGGCCGATGTAGCCCTTCACGAGCGCGGGGTTCGCGGCGAAGTCCGCCTCCGTCGCGGGCTCGACCGCGGCGGGGAAGAAGGTCGCCTCGGCGCGCTTGAGGTCGGCGTCCCGATCGCCGGGGATGCCGACGACGACGATCTCGCGCGTCCCGTCGATGTGCGTGAGGGCGAGCACGACGTTCTTCAGCGTGTCCGCCGCGGTCCAGGCGCGGCCGTCGTCGCGAGGGTGCCGCTCGTTCAGGAGGTCGACGAGCGTCGCGATCGTCGGGGTGTCCGGGGAGTCGAAGACCAGCGCGGCGGGCACGCCGGAGGCGTCCCGGGGCGCGGGCGCGAGGGTGCGGAACGCCTCGACGTTCGCCGCGTACCCGCCGGGCGAGCGCACGAAGGTGTCGTCGCCCACGGGCGTCGGGTGCATGAACTCCTCGCTGCGCGATCCGCCCATCGCCCCCGCGTGGGCGGAGACGATCGCGAAGTCGAGCCCGAGGCGGGCGAAGACGCGCTCGTACGCGGCGCGCTGCAGCTCGTAGGAGGCGTCGAGGCCCGCGTCGTCGATGTCGAACGAGTAGGCGTCCTTCATCGTGAACTCGCGCCCGCGCAGCAGACCGGCGCGGGGCCGGGGCTCGTCGCGGTACTTGTCCTGGATCTGGTAGATCGTCAGCGGCAGGTCCTTGTACGACGAGTAGAGGTCCTTGACGAGCAGCGTGAAGACCTCCTCGTGCGTCGGCGCGAGCACGTAGTCGCCGCCCTTCCGGTCCTGCAGGGTGAAGATGTCGTCGCCGTACTCGTCGTACCGCCCGGTCATCTGGTAGGGCTCGGCGGGCAGCAGGCCCGGGAAGTGCACCTCCTGGGCGCCCGCGGCCTCCATCTCCTGGCGGACGATCGCCTCGACCTTGGCCTTGACCTTCAGCCCGAGCGGCAGCCACGCGAAGAGCCCGGGGCGCCTGCCGGCGGATGTACCCGGCGCGGACGAGCAGCTTGTGGCTGCGGAACTCGGCGTCGGCGGGGTCCTCCCGCAGCGTGCGGAGGAACAGCCGGCTCATGCGTGTGACCACGCTTCGAACCTACCGGGCGAACGAACGCGGACCCCGGTCGAGGGGTCGACGCGGGGTCCGTGGCCGGGTTCGCCGTTCGGGCCACCTGGTGCTCGAAGGCTATGCCGCGGCGGCGCGCGGCGCCAATCATCGCGGCCCTGATGGGCACCCCAATCCGGGGGTCAGGCCGGGACGCGGACCGCCGTTCTCGGCCCTCGAACCCGTCGGACGAGGTCGGAAAGCGACCATGCGCGTTGCGATATGGACGGCTCAGGCGGTGACGACCTGGGCGGTGCCGACCGGGGCGTCGGGGCCCATCTCGTCGGCGAGGCGGTTCGCCTCCTCGATCAGCGTCTTCACGATCTCGGCCTCCGGCACCGTCTTGATGACCTTGCCCTTGACGAAGATCTGGCCCTTGCCGTTGCCGGACGCGACGCCGAGGTCGGCCTCGCGGGCCTCCCCCGGGCCGTTCACGACGCAGCCCATCACGGCGACCCGCAGCGGCACGCTCATGCCCTGCAGCCCCTCGGTGACGCTGTCGGCGAGCGAGTAGACGTCCACCTGGGCGCGGCCGCAGGACGGGCAGGAGACGATCTCGAGCTTGCGCTCGCGGAGGTTCAGCGACTGCAGGATCTGCAGGCCGACCTTGACCTCCTCGACCGGCGGGGCGGACAGCGAGACGCGGATCGTGTCGCCGATGCCCTCGCCGAGCAGGATGCCGAACGCCGTCGCGCTCTTGATCGTGCCCTGGAACGCGGGCCCGGCCTCGGTGACGCCGAGGTGCAGGGGCCAGTCGCCCCGCTCGGCGAGCATGCGGTAGGCCTTCACCATCACGACCGGGTCGTTGTGCTTCACCGAGATCTTGAAGTCGTGGAAGTCGTGCTCCTCGAAGAGGCTCGCCTCCCAGACGGCGCTCTCGACGAGCGCCTCGGGGGTGGCCTTGCCGTACTTCTCGAGCAGCCGCGGGTCGAGGCTGCCGGCGTTGACGCCGATCCGGATGGAGACGCCCGCGGCCTTCGCGCGCTCGGCGATCTGCTTCACCTGGTCGTCGAACTTCCGGATGTTGCCCGGGTTCACCCGCACCGCGGCGCAGCCGGCATCGATCGCGGCGAACACGTAGTTCGGCTGGAAGTGGATGTCCGCGATGACCGGGATCTGGCTCTTCTTCGCGATGATCGGCAGCGCCTCGGCGTCGTCCCTGGACGGCACGGCGACGCGCACGATGTCGCAGCCGGATGCGGTCAGCTCGGCGATCTGCTGGAGGGTCGCGTTGATGTTCGTCGTCGGCGTCGTGCACATCGACTGCACGCTCACCGGCGCGTCACCGCCCACGAGCACCTTGCCGACGCGGATCTGGCGCGACTTCCGACGCGGCGTCAGCACCTCCGGCGCCTTCGGCATCCCCAGGTTCACAGCGGGCACGGCGGACCGTCCTTCCTTCTCGCTCGTCGAGGGTACGCGGGATCGGTGAACGCTCAGGCGCGCCTCAGGTGCCGAGGGCCCGCCGTGCCCGGTAGGCCGAGACGTTGGTGCGGTTGCCGCAGTTGCCCACGTCGCAGAACCGTTTCGACCGGTTCCGGGACAGGTCGACGAGCACGGCGGTGCAGTCGTCGGCGGCGCACTCCTTGAGCCGGCCGAGCTCGTCGGCGCGGACGAGGTCGGAGACGGCCATCGCGGTCTCCACGAGGATCCGCTGGTCGAAGGGCGCATCGTTCGGCACGGCGTGCAGGTGCCAGTCGTAGCCGTCGTGCTTGACGAGTCGCGGCAGGGCCGCCGAGGATCGCCAGCACCCGGTTCACGTGCTCGGCCGCCTCGTCGCGCGACTCGGCGAAGAAGCGGCGCAGCTCGGCCCGCACGCCCCGCACCGCGGCGAGCTCCCGCTCGCTCCGCGCGAGCGCCCCGCTGTACGACCAGCCGGCGTAGAAGGCGGCGACGTCCTCGACCCGCGTGAGCTCGTCCTCGCCCGAGTGCGACGCCCCGGCTCCGTGTTCACGAGCGCCGCGGCGGCCTGCAGGACGGACTCCGTGTCATCACCGAACACGATTTCACTCCTTACAGACCGAGGACTAGTGTCAGGAGCGTAGCGCCGAACGGTCGTGACACGGAACGGGGTGGGCATGGGACGCACGCGGTGGATGCTCGTGGCCGTCCTCTCGGCCCTCGCGTTCGGGATGTCCGGCACGTTCGTGAAGCCGGTGCTCGACGCGGGCTGGAGCCCGGGCGCCGGAAGCATCGTGCGCACCGGCGTCGGCGTGCTGATCCTCGCCGTGCCCACGATCCGCGGCGCTGCGGGGCCGGTGGTCCCTCGTCCGGCAGCACTGGATCGGCGTGCTCGTGCTCGGCGGCGTCGGCATCGCCGGCACCCAGACCTCGTACTTCCTCGCCGTCTCGCGGATCCCGGTGAGCACCGCGCTCATGATCGAGTACCTCGCGCCGGTGCTGCTCATCGTCGCCACGGGCGTGTGGCTGCGGCAGTGGCCGCCGCTGCGCGTGATCGCCGGCGCCGTGCTCGCGATGGGCGGCCTGCTGCTCGTGCTGGACGTCGGCAGCGGCACCGCGCTCGACCCGGTCGGGGTGGGCGCCGCGTTCGTCGCCGCCGTGGTGTGCGCCGTCTACTTCCAGCTCTCGGCGACCCTGCCGATCCCCCCGCTGGCGCTCACCGGCCTCGGCTTCGCGGTCGCGACGGTCGTCTCCGGGGTGCTCGGGCTCGTGGGGCTCGTGCCGATCCGGATCGGGTCGTGGACCGTCGACATGTTCGGCTCGCAGGTCTCGGCGCTGGTGCCGCTCGCCGTCGTCGTGCTGATCGCCACCGCGCTCGCGTACTCCATCGAGGTCGCGGCGGCCGCGCACATCGGCCCGCGCCCCGCGTCGTTCCTCGCGCTCACCGAGGTGCTGTTCGCCACCGTCGCCGCCGCGCTCGTGCTCGGCCAGATCCCGGGGCCGCTGCAGGCGCTCGGCGGCCTCGTGCTGATCGCCGGCGTGGTGCTCGTCGTCTCCGTGCCGGCACCGCATCGCGTGGCTCGCGGATGAGATCCCGGCCGGCAGCCACGTCCCGGAGCGCGCCCCCGCAGGCCGCCGCGCCACCCGCCGGCTCGCGCCGTCCGGTGCGGCCCGAGGCCTGACGCCCCGCAGCGCGTACGCCTTCGGGACGGTTGTACGGCGGCGAACCCGTACAAGCGTCCCGAACGCGTGCACCGGACTGGCGTCGGCTCCTAGAAGAGGACGACGGGGCGGACGATGTCCGCGTAGATGAGCAGCAGGCTCATCCCGCCGAGCAGGATCGCGACGGCGAACGTCAGCGGCATCAGCTTCGCGGTGTCGACGGGGCCCGGGTCGCGTCGCCGCAGCAGCTTCGCGATGCTGCGGCGGAGCCCCTCCCAGAGGGCGCCGATGATGTGGCCGCCGTCGAGCGGCAGCAGCGGGATCAGGTTGAAGACGAACAGCGCGATGTTCAGGCTGCCGAGGATGCCGATGAGGCTCGCGGCCTTCGAGACGAGCGGCACCTCGGGCGAGCTGGCGATCTCGCCGGCCACCCGGCCGACGCCCACGACGCTGATCGGGCCGTTCGGGTCGCGCGGACCGCTGCCGAACGCGGCCTGGGCGACGCCGACGAGGCGCTGCGGCAGGTGCACGATCACGTTGCCCACCGCGACGGAGTTGTTCCAGACCGCGGGCAGCACGGCCGACGCCGGCTGCTTGGCCAGCTGCTCGGTCGGGCTGATCCCGATGAAGCCGACCGTCTGCGTCTCGACCGCTCCGGCACCGTTCTTCACCGGCGTGCCGTTCGCATCCGTCACGGCGACGGTGTTCTCGGCGGGGGTGACGGCGATCGTGCGGCGGCCGTCGGGGCCCGTGACCGTGAGGGTGATGCGCTTGCCGGCGGACTTGCGGATGACGCCGGTCACGTCGGTCCAGCCCTGCACGTCGGCGCCGTTGACCGCGAGGATCCGGTCGCCCGGCTTCAGGCCGGAGTTCGCCGCGGGGGCCGCCTGGTCGGTCGTCCGGCACACGGTGGTCGTCTGGCTGGCGGGCACGATGCACTTCGAGATCGAGGCGACGGTCGTGGTCGGCTGGTAGACGCCGAAGCCCATCAGCGCGATCCCGATGAACAGGATCCCGAGCAGCAGGTTCATCGTCGGGCCGCCGAGCATGATGACGACGCGCTTCCAGACCGCGAGGCGGTAGAAGGCGCGATGCTCCTCGCCCGGGTGGATCTGCTCACGGCTCGAGTCGCGCGCGTCCTGCACGAGGGAGTTGAAGAAGCCCGTCGACGCGGTGCGGGCGCGGCCGCCGCTCTTCGCGGGCGGGAACATGCCCACCATCGAGATGTAGCCGCCGAGCGGCACGAGCTTGAGGCCGTACTCGGTCTCGCCGCGACGGCGGGCGAACACGGTGCGGCCGAAGCCGATCATGTACTGGGTCACGCGGACGCCGAACAGCTTCGCGGGCACCAGGTGGCCGACCTCGTGCAGCCCGATCGACAGCGCGACGCCGAGGGCGACGACGAGGATGCCGACGAGGTAGAGGAGCACGGTCACGCCGACAGGGTACGTGCGCCCGGCTCCCTCGCCCGGCGCGACGTGGCGCCGGAGGCTACGAGTTCTTTGAGAGGATCCGATGTGCCGCGGCCCGTGCGGCCCGATCGGCCTCGAGCACGGCGGCCCGGTCGAGATCGCCGGTCTCGGCGGGTACCGCGTCGAGCACGGCCCGGATCGTGCCGATGATGTCCGGGAAGCGGATCCGCCCGGCGTGGAACGCGAGCACCGCCTCCTCGTTCGCCGCGTTGAAGAGCGCGGGTGCCGTGCCGCCGACACCCGCGACCTGCTTCGCGATCCGCACGGCGGGGAACGCGTCCTCGTCGAGCGGCTCGAACGTCCACTCCTGCGCCTGCGTGAAGTCGAGCGGCACGCCGACGCCGGGGACGCGGTGCGGCCAGTCGAGGCCGAGCGAGATCGGCAGCCGCATGTCGGGCGGCGACGCCTGCGCGATGGTGGCGCCGTCGGTGAACTCGACCATGGAGTGCACGATCGACTGCGGGTGCACGACCACGTCGATCGCGTCGAGCGGCACGTCGAAGAGCAGGTGCGCCTCGATGACCTCGAGGCCCTTGTTCACGAGCGTCGCGCTGTTCGTCGTGACCATCAGGCCCATGTCCCAGGTCGGATGCCGCAGCGCCTCCTGCGGGGTGACCTCGGCCAGGCGCTCGGCGGACATGCCGCGGAACGGGCCGCCGGATGCGGTGAGCACGAGCCGGCGGATCTCGTCGTGGGTGCCGGAGGCGAGGCACTGGGCGATCGCGGAGTGCTCGCTGTCGACGGGCACGATCTGCCCGGGCCGGGCCGCCCGCGTGACGAGCGGGCCGCCGATGATGAGGGACTCCTTGTTCGCGAGCGCCAGGGTGGTCCCGGTCTCGAGCGCCGCGAGGGTGGGACCGAGGCCGGCCGCGCCGGTGATCCCGTTCACGACGACGTCCGCCGGCACCTCGCGGACCAGGGCCTCGGCCGCGTCGGCGCCGAGGGCGGTCGCCCGACGCCGAACCGCTCGGCCTGCTCGGCGAGGCCTCGCCGCATCCGTGCCGGCGGTGAGGCCGACGACCTCGAACCGGTCCGCGTTCTGCGCGATCACGTCGAGGGTCTGGGTGCCGATGGAGCCGGTGGAGCCGAGCAGCAGCACCCGGCGGCGGCTCATCGGGCGTCCTCCGGGGCGAGCCGGGTGGGCCCGCACAGGGAAGGTCACCGAGTTCGCGATGAAGCAGAGCCGGTGCGCCTCCTCGTGCAGCGAGTCGGCGAGCGCCCGCTGCGACTCGTCCGCGAGCGCCACGACCGGATGCAGGTCGACCTCGGTCATCCGGCCGCCGCCGTCCGCGTCCACCTCGAGCGCGCCGGTCGCGGCGTCGGTGTACCCGGTGACGACGACGCCGTTGCGCACCGCGACGTGCAGGTAGGAGAGGAGGTGGCACTGGCTGAGCGCCGCGACCAGGAGCTCCTCCGGGTTCCAGCGGTCCGCGTCGCCGAAGAACGGTCGGTCGGCGCTGCCGGGCAGGTCGGGCTTGCCGTCGGACCGCACGACGACGCTGCGGCCGTAGGCGCGGTAGGCGGAGGTGCCGGTGCCGCGGTTCCCGGTCCACTCGACCGAGAGCTCGTATCCGTGCGGCATGTGCCGAGCCTACGGGCGGAGGATGGGCCGGTGATCGGGGTCCGCGAGATCGGCGAGGACGACTGGCTCCAGTGGCGCGCGATGCGGCTGGCGGCGCTCGCCACCGACCCGGCGGCGTTCGGATCGACGCTCGCCGAGTGGAGCGGATCGAACGATCTGGAGGCGCGGTGGCGCGCCCGCCTCGCCGGCTCGCCCTTCAGCGCGCTCGTCGATGTGGACGGACGGACCGCCGGCATGGTGGGCGCCTACCGCCCGCAGGGCGCGGTCGAGGTCGTCTCGCTGTGGGTCCATCCGGCGTTCCGCGGCCTCGGCGTCGGTGAGGCGGCGCTCGGCGCGGTCGTCGCGTTCGCCGACGGTGAGGACGTGCTGCTGTCGGTCCGCGCCGCGAACACGCATGCGATCCGGCTCTACGAGCGCTGCGGCTTCGTCGACGAGGGCGTCTCGCCGGAGGACCCGCTGGAGCGCCGGATGCGCCGAGCGGGGACGACCTCGCGCGGGGCCTGACCGCTCGGCGCCCGACCAGCAGCACGACAGCAGGACGATCTCACTTCGGCAGGACGATCCGGCCTGTTTCGTCCTGCTGTCGTGAGATCGTCCTGCTGAAGTGCTGGGCAGCGTGGCTCAGCGGCAGCGGCAGGCGCCGCGGGCGGGGTCAGGCGTGGGTCGTGGCCAGGATGTCGATCACGAAGACGAGGGTGTCGGTGCCCTTGATCGAGCCGTCGCTCGAGCCGGTCTTCCCGTAGCCGTACGCCGGCGGGATGATGGCGACCACCTGCGAGCCGACCTTCTGGCCGACCAGCGCGTCGCCGAAGCCCTTGACGACCGCGGTGGTCGCGAAGCTGGTGGGCCCGGCCTTCGTCCAGGACTGGTCGAAGACCGTGTTGTTGCGCCAGAGCACGCCCTGGTACTGCACGGTCACGGTGTCGCCGCTCTTGACGGTGTCCCCGGTGCCGACCTCCCGGTCCGCGATCTTCAGGGTGGTCGGCGCGGCGGTCTTCGGCACGGTCACGGTCGGCTGCCCGTTTGACGCGAGCGTCACCTTCGGGAAGCCGGACGGCAGCGTCTTCACGGCACCGGTCGCCTTCGTCGGGGTGAGGGAGAGGATGTCGCCGACCAGCACGAGCGAGTGGTTGGCGCCCACGCCGAGCTGCTCGGATCCCTGCGTGCCGAACGCCGCCGAGGGCGGGATGACGGCGGCGAACCGCTCGCCGACCTTGCCGCAGACGATCGCCTGCACGAGGCCGGGCAGGTACTGGCTGGTGTCCGCGGTGAGGATCACCGGCTTCTTCGCGGCGGTGTAGCCGCTCTGGTCGAGCTGCTTCCCGGTGGCGCCCTCGAAGAGCGTGTAGGCGATCTTCACGCTGCTGCCCGCCTTGACCGTGTCGCCGGAGCCGGCCGTCACGATCGTGCGCTGGGTGGCGGTCGAGGAGGTCGGCAGCGGGAACTTCACCGTCGGCGGGGCACCCGCCTTGCCGCTCACTCGCACGGCCTTGGACGCGCTGCCCTCGGCGGCGCATGCGGTGGGGTTCGTCACGGGAGAGGCGGTCGATGAGGACGACGCGGACGATCCGGCGGACGACGAGGCGCTCGACCCGCCGGACGGCGTGCCGCTGCAGCCGGCGAGCGCGAGAGCCAGCGCGGCGGCCACGGCGGCGGGGGCGAAGCGGCGCAGGTGGATGGAGGTCGTCGAAGGCATCCGTCCATCCTGAGGCACGGTTCGGAGCAGGCGTGCCGGGCACTCCCTTTCTTCCGGAATCCTTGGGCGATGGCGGGGATCGAGCCGGGCTCCGGCGCGATTCGTAGACTGGTGGCATGACCGACACGCTCGTCCCCGACACCACCACGACCGACGAGCTGACCGCCCGCCGGATCGTCACCGCGATCCCCGGCCCGAAGTCGCAGGCGCTGCATGAGCGGCGCCTCGCGGCCGTGCCGGTCGGCGTCAACTCGATGCTCCCCGTCTACATCCGCCGCGCCCACGGCGCCGTCGTCGAGGACGTCGACGGCAACCGCTTCCTCGACCTGGGCGCGGGCATCGGCGTGACCACCATCGGTCACACGAACGACGCCGTCGTCGAGGCCGCCAGGGCCCAGCTCGGCGACTTCCTGCACACCCTCTTCACCATCACGCCGTACGAGTCGTACGTGCGGGTCGCGGAGCTCGTCGCCGAGCGCACGCCGGGCTCGTTCCCGAAGAAGACGGTGCTCGTGAACTCCGGCGCCGAGGCCGTCGAGAACGGCGTGAAGATCGCCCGCAAGTCGACGGGACGGCGCGCGGTCGCCGTGCTCGAGCACGCGTACCACGGGCGCACCAACCTCACGATGGCGATGAACTTCAAGGCGATGCCCTACGGCACCGGCTTCGGCCCGTTCGCCGGCGACGTCTACCACGTGCCCTCCTCCTACCCGTACCGCGACGGCCTGACCGGCGCCGAGGCGGCCGCGCGCACCATCGCCTACATCGAGAAGCACATCGGCGCGGAGGACCTCGCGATCCTCGTCGTCGAGCCGATCCAGGGCGAGGGCGGCTTCCAGACGCCGGCCGAGGGGTTCCTGCCGGCGCTGCAGACCTGGGCGAACGAGCACGACGTGGTCATCGCGGCGGATGAGATCCAGAGCGGCATGGCGCGCACCGGCACCTGGTTCGCGAGCGAGCACTTCGGCTTCGAGCCCGACCTCGTCTTCTTCGCGAAGGGGGTCGCGGGCGGTCTGCCGCTCGCCGGCGTGACCGGCCGTGCGGAGATCATGGACGCCGCGCAGCCCGGCGGCCTCGGCGGCACGTTCGGCGGCAACCCGGTCGCCGCGGCGGCCGCGGTCGCCGTGATCGAGCAGATCGAGGAGCAGGACCTGCTCGGCGAGGCGCGGCGCATCGAGGGCACGCTCCGCCCGGCGCTCGAGGAGCTGCAGCGCGAGTTCGACATCATCGGCGACGTGCGCGGCAAGGGCGCGATGCTGGCCATCGAGCTCGTCGCCCCGGGCACCGGTGCGACGACGAAGACGCCGAACTCGGCGGCCGTGCAGACGATCTCCGCCTACGCGGGCCAGCACGGCGTGCTGCTGCTCACGGCCGGCACGTACGGCAACGTGCTCCGCTTCCTGCCGAGCCTCGCGATCACCGACGAGCAGCTCCGCGACGCGGTGTCCGTGCTCCGCGAGGCGCTCATCGAGGCCACGCGCCGGAGCTGACGAGGCGCACCCGGGCCGGCGCCTCGCCGGCCCGGACCGCCACGACGTCGTCCGGTCCGGTGACCGGAGGCAGGATCGCCGCGGATCCGGTGAGCGCACGCAGGTCACCGGCCGGCACCGCGTCGACGAGCACGGGCGCCTCCGCCGCGAGCCGCCCGAACACGGCCCACCTGGCCTGCCACTCCGCCGGGGAGCCGACCAGCACGTCCCCCTGACCATCCACGCCCGCCGCCGCGACGCCCGCGTCCTGCAGCTGCGCGAGCCGGGCCGCCGGGCGGGACGAGACCAGCGCGATCGGCGCCGCGCCGGGGACGAGCGGTGCCGCCGACGGCGCGAGGGCCGGCTTCCGCGGCCAGGGCGGAAGCGCGATCCGGCCGAGGCGCCCTCGCCAGACGACCGCGCCCGGCGTCGCGGCGAGGCCGGCGGTGGTCCGCTCACCGCCGAGCGCGAGGTGGTCGTCGAGGTCGAGCGCGAGCAGCAGCCGCTCGGTGCAGAGCCCGGTCACGGGGCGGAGGGGCAGGCCGCCCCACGCCGACGGACCGCGGACGGCCAGGACGACCGGCGCGGCCCCGGGACGCCGCAGGCGCTGGGCGAGCCGCTCGAGCAGCGCGGCGGCGGGCGCGGCGCCGAAGCCGTCGAGCAGCGCCTCGAGGTCGTCGAGCACCACCGGCACGTCGTCGTCGTGCACCGCGTCCCAGGCCGTTGCCGCCTCGCCCGCCGGGTCGACGGCGCCGAGCAGGCCCGCGATCAGCACGAGCGCGGTGCTCCGACCGGATCCGGGACGCCCGGCCACCAGCAGGCCGCCGCTCGGCCGCCAGGCCAGCGGGGGCTGCGCCTGCTCGTCCGGCGCGTCGACGAGCCCGAGCACCAGGCGGCCCGGCACCGCACCGAGCCCCTCGAGGGGCAGCCGGTCCGGCAGCGGGTCGAGCCACGGGCGGCGCATCGCCCGACCGGGTCGGGCGTGCTCCTGGGCCGCCGCGATCGCGTCCGGGTCGACCCGGGCGACCGTGATCGGTCGCGGGCGCGCTCCGGCGACGGCCAGCACCGCGGCGCCGGGCTCCCTCGGCAGCGCGGCGGCGGCCGCCGTGCCGACCACGGCGACGCTGTCGGCCGCGTCGAGCACGCGGAGCGCGATGCGCAGCCCGCAGTTCGTGGCGAGCTCGTCGCGGATGCTGCCCGCCGGCCGCTGGGTGCAGAGCACGAGATGGACCCCGAGCGATCGCCCGCGTGCGGCGACGTCGGTGAAGACCGCGGCCAGCGCGGGCCGCGCCTCGAGCAGCGCCCGGAACTCGTCGACCACGACGACGAGGCGCGGCTCGCCGGTGCCCGCGATGTCCGCCACCGCGGCATCGCGCAGCACCTGCTCGCGCCGCCGCAGCTCGGCCGCGAGCGACAGCACGGCACGCTCGGTGCCCGCGCCGTCCAGGTCGGTGACGATCCCGGCCACGTGCGGCAGCTGCGCCACCGGATCGAACGCCGCGCCGCCCTTCTGGTCGACGAGCAGCAGCACGAGCCGGTCGGGCGGATGCGCGGCGGCGAGCGCGAGCACCCATGCGGTCAGGAGGGCGCTCTTCCCGCTGCCCGTGGTGCCGGCGACGATCGCGTGCGGTCCGTCGGCGACGAGGTCGACCTGGACCGGCCGGCCGTGCTCGAGCGCGAACCGGGCGGCGAGGCCGACGTCGGGGGCCGGATCCGACGTCAGCGCGGCGATCGAGGGCACGTCCTCCGCGCGTGGCAGCGCCGCCGCGGCGGAGGCAGCTGTGACGAGCGAGGGCCGGAACCGGCGGCCCCGCAGGCCGGCGGGGCCGCGGAGCACGACCGCGGCGGTCGGGCCGTCGAGCCGCACCTCGACGTCGGCGGCGGGGCCGTCCCGCACGGGATCGGTGGCCGCGACCGCCTCCGCGGCCACCCGGACCGCGCGCAGGAAGGAGGCCGCGATCACCGGCGGCCCCGACGCCGCGAGGGTCGTGCCGGGCGGGACGACGAACGGCACCCGCCGCAGCACGGCGGACGACGCCACGAGGGCCCGTTCCTCCTCATCGGCCGGCGCTCCGCCGACCAGGGGCTCGATCGCCCGGTCCTCGGTGCCGAGCACCAGGCCCTCCCCGGGCCGACGCAGCCCGTCGAAGGCCTCGGGGCCCGGTGCGGCCCGGCGCTCGGCGCCCTCGAGCGCGAGGCGGCGGGCATCGGCGGCGCGCGCGACGGCGTCGAGCGCCGCGGCATGCCGCGCGGCGTCGCGCCGGGCTCGGCGGCGTACCTGGCGCCGGCCGTCGAGCACGCCGGCCACGGCCACGACCGGTGTGAGCACGGCGAGCAGCAGCACGCTCGGCTCGCGGATCACCGCGAAGAGCACGGCCGCGACCGCGAGCGGCGCCAGCGCGCCGACGAGTGGGAACGGCGGCGGCTCGGGGGGCTCGGGCCGCACGGGGAGGGTCAGGGCTGCGGGCACGCGGCCGAGGATGCCGGACGCGCGGCGCCGACGACGGTGCCCGGTCGGCCGGCGGGCCGCCCCACGGCGCGAGGCCCGGCGCCTGTGGAGGAGCGGTCGGACGGACGGGCGGATCGCGGCGGCTAGTTCGTCTCGACCGCGAGCACGTCGACGAGCACGACGGTGACGTTGTCGCGGCCACCCGACTCGAGCGCCGCCTGCACGAGCGCGCTCGCCGTGTCGGCGGCGGGCGCGCCGGCGGCGAGGAGCGCCTCGATCCGCTCGTCGTCGAGCTCCTTGCTGAGCCCGTCGGAGCAGGCGAGCAGCCGGAGGCCCGGCTCGACCGGCAGCATCCAGTAGTCCGGCATCGGCGGCTCGTTGAAGCCGATCGCGCGCGTGATCACGTTGCTGTCGGGGTGGTTGTCCGCCTGCCGCCGCGTGATCGCGCCGGCGTCGACCAGCTCCTGCACCACCGAGTGGTCGACCGTGACCTGCTCGAACTCGCCCTCGAGGTACCGGTACACGCGCGAGTCGCCGACGTTGAAGACGGCGAAGTACGGATCCTCGTCCGACATGGTCAGCGCCATGCCGGTCACGGTGGTGCCCGCCCCGACGAGCGCGGTGCCGTCGAGCTGCGCGATGTCGTGCGACGCCTGCGCCAGCGCGAGGCCGATCGCGGCGGGGGTCACGAAGCCGTCGGCGATCACGCCGCCGAGCCGGTTCACGACGGCCTCGCTCGCGAGATCACCCGCCGCGTGGCCGCCCATCCCGTCGGCGACGGCGAAGATCGGCGGCTCGGCGACGAAGCTGTCCTCGTTGACCTGACGCCGGTGGCCGACGTCCGTGGCCGCGCCCCAGGCGAGCGTGATCGCGCCGCCGCGGTGCGGGAGCGGAAGCCGGGTGCCCGGGCTGCTCTGGCCGATGTGGGTCAACGACGACCTTCCGGGTTCCGGCCCGACCGGGCTCTGGATCAGCGGTACGCGAGGATCTCGATGACGTTGCCGTCACCGATGTCGATGAGCGTACCGGGTGCGACCGGGAGGGACTCACCCGACTCGAGGCGACGTACCCCGGATCCGGGCTGCCTGACGACCGTACCGTTCGTCGACTGCAGGTCGGTGAGGACGAGCCCGTGCGGCGTCGGCCGGAGCTCGATGTGCGTGGCGGAGACCTCCCGGCTCGGGCTGTCCACCCGGACCAGGCGCGGCAGCATCGGTCCGGTCACGCGGGGGCTGCGCGGCTGACGGCCGACGTAGACGGGCGCGTCGACCCGCTCCGGTGCGCGGTCGCCGAGCCGGAACGCTGCGGCGCCGGCGGTCTCGGGCGTCGGCGCGGTCGCGGGCGGCTCGGTGCGGTGCCGGGTGAGGGA
The DNA here is from genome assembly GCA_963771645.1 of uncultured Actinomycetota bacterium. Lineage (GTDB taxonomy): Bacteria > Actinomycetota > Actinomycetes > Actinomycetales > Microbacteriaceae > Amnibacterium. Next base: position 74,318 of record CAVYUH010000004.1, read on the forward strand.
CGCGGCGCGCCGGCCGAGGTCACCGAGCACGTTCGTGTCGTACGGCGAGAGCTCCGACAGCGGGGACGGCGCCGTGACGGGCCGGGCCGGGCCGCGCCGGCGGCGCGGCGGCGACGACGTCGCGCGCCCAGCCGAGCCACGGCCCGAAGACCACCCCGCCGTCGAGCGGCAGGTCCGACTCGGTGGGCCGCAGATCGCCCGGCGAGCGCTGCAGCGGGCCGAGGGCGAAGCGGTCGACCTCGTTCAGCTCGGCGACGTACCAGGGCTGCGCGCCCCGGGCGTCGACCCGCCGCATCCGGCCTGCGACGGAGACGTCGGAGCACGCCTCGCCGCGGACGACGAAGACCGTCGCCCGGCCGATGCCGGCGATCGCGAACGACTCGACCGCGTCCCCACCGCGGGTCGGGATCGCGCCGACGAGGGCGTCGAGCCCGAGCGACGGCTCGGCCGCGATGCGCCACAGCGTGGCCATCGTGTGCATCCCGGTGCTCGGGGCGAACGCGCCGACGAAGCGGTCGGTCGCGAGCAGCCGCCACTCCTCACCGGGTGCGAGCGGTTCCGGCGGGTAGTAGGCGCTCGCCATGTGAGAAGGAGCCCCCCGATGTCAGAGGCCGCATGCGCGGCGTTCCACAGATGTTGCGTGGCATGTGGTGATGCTCGGTGCCGAAGCCGAGGGCCGGTGAGTCAGGCGCCGATGAACGACATCACGTGCTTGACGCGAGTGTAATCCTCGAAGCCGTACATCGAGAGATCCTTGCCGTAGCCGGAGTGCTTGAAGCCGCCGTGCGGCATCTCGGCGACGATCGGGATGTGCGTGTTGATCCACACGCAGCCGAAGTCGAGGCGCTTCGCCGCTCGCATCGCCCTGCCGTGGTCGCGCGTCCAGACGGATGAGGAGAGGCCGTACTGCACGTCGTTCGCCCACTCGAGCGCCTGCTCCTCGGTCGAGAAGCGCTGCACGGTCTGCACCGGCCCGAAGATCTCGCTCTGCACGGCCTCGTCGGTCTGCTGCAGGTTCGAGACGATCGTGGCGTCGTAGAAGTACCCCTGCTCGCCGTGCCTGCGGCCGCCCAGCTCGACCTTCGCGTGGTCGGGCAGCCGGTCGAGGAACCCGCCGACCCGCGCGAACTGGTCGGCGTTGTTCAGCGGCCCGAAGAGCACGTCCTCGTCGGGCGCCCCGGTCGTCGCGTTGTCCCGGGCGTACTCGGCGAGCGCCGCCACGAACTCGTCGTGGATGCCCTCCTGCACGAGCAGGCGGGTGGCGGCCGTGCAGTCCTGCCCCGCGTTGAAGTAGCCGGCGGTCACGATGCCCGCGACGGCGAGCTCGATGTCGGCGTCGTCGTAGACGATCACCGGGGCCTTGCCGCCGAGCTCGAGGTGCACGCGCTTCAGGTCGCTGGCCGCCGCCTGGGCGACCGCCATGCCGGCCCGCACGGATCCGGTGATCGACACCATCGCGGGGATCGGATGCTCGATCATCCTGGCGCCGGTGTCGCGGCCGCCCGTGATCACGTTCAGCACGCCGGCCGGCAGGAACTCGGCCGCGACCTCGGCGAGCAGCAGGGTCGACGACGGCGTCGTCTCGGACGGCTTCAGCACGATCGTGTTGCCGGCGGCGATCGCCGGCGCGAACTTCCAGGTCGCCATGTTGAGCGGGTAGTTCCAGGGCGTCACCTGGCCGATCACGCCGATCGGCTCGCGCCGGATCATCGACGTGTGGTCCTTCAGGTACTCCCCCGCCGACCGGCCCTCGAGCACCCGGGCCGCGCCGGCGAAGAAGCGGATCTGGTCGACCGACACGAGGATCTCGTCGGCGACGAGGCTGCGCAGCGGCTTGCCGGTGTCCTTCGACTCGAGCGCGGCGAACTCCTCGGCGCGCGCCTCCATCGCGTCCGCGATGCGGAACAGCGCGAGCTGGCGCTCGGACGGCGTCGTCTCGCTCCAGGTCGCGAACGCGTCGCGGGCTGCGCGGAACGCCGAGTCGACCTGCTCGGGGCCGGAGTCGACCTCCGTGCCGTAGACGGCCTCGTCCACGGGTGAGACGAGGTCGAGGGTCGGCACGTCCGCGGGAACGTGCTCGCCGGCGATGAAGTTGCCGAGGGTGGGGAGCGCCATGGCCACACCGTACGCCAGGCCGTGCGAGCGTTGACGACTGATTCCGCAGCGGCGAGCGAGCCGATTCGACGGAATCGGTTGAGAACGGGCCACCCCGACCTGGCAGACTCGCCCTCGTGGCATCTCGCGGTCGAGACAAGCCGGGCCCCGTCGCGCTCGACGACGTGTCGAAGGCGATCGTCGAGCAGCTGCAGCAGGACGGCCGCCGCTCCTACGCCGACATCGGCAAGCACGTCGGGCTCTCCGAGGCCGCGGTGCGGCAGCGCGTGCAGCGGCTCACCGAGACCGGCGTCATGCAGATCGTCGCCGTGACGGATCCGATGCAGCTCGGCTTCTACCGCCAGGCGATGATCGGCATCCGCGTCTCGGGCGACGTGCGCGAGATCGCCGACCGCCTCGCGGCGCTGCCCGCGATCGACTACGTGGTGCTCACCGCCGGCACGTTCGACCTGCTCGTGGAGGTCGTCTGCGAGAACGACGACGACCTCATCGAGCTGCTGAACGCCGAGATCCGCACCCTCCCGGGCGTCGTGTCGACCGACACGTTCGTCTACCTGAAGCTCCGCAAGCAGTTCTACAACTGGGGGACGCGCTAGGCGCGGTTCCTCTCGAAGGGGAGACATCATGACCGTCACCGACCAGCTGGTCCCGGGGAGCGCGCCGCTCGACGAGGAGGGCGCGGCCCTCCGCGAGGCGGCTGCGGATCATCTCTGGCTGCACTTCTCCCGGCAGAGCGTGCTCGAGGAGCACGGCGTGCCGATCATCGTGCGCGGCGAGGGCCACCACATCTTCGACGACCGCGGCAAGCAGTACATCGACGGCCTCTCCGGCCTCTTCGTCGTGAACGCCGGCCACGGCCGCCGGCGCCTCGCGGAGGCGGCGGCGAAGCAGGCGACCGAGCTCGCGTTCTTCCCGCTCTGGTCCTACGCGCATCCCTCCGCCATCCGCCTCGCCGAGCGCCTCGCGGACGAGGCGCCCGGGCGACCTGAACCGCGTGTTCTTCTGCACCGGCGGCGGCGAGGCCGTCGAGACGGCCTTCAAGCTCGCGAAGCACTACTTCAAGGTCATCGGCAAGCCGATGAAGCACAAGGTGATCTCCCGCGCGGTGGCGTACCACGGCACCCCGCACGGCGCGCTCGCGCTGACGGGCATCCCGGCGATGAAGCAGATGTTCGAGCCCCTCGCGCCCGGCGGGTTCCGGGTGCCGAACACGAACATCTACCGCGCCGAGGAGATGAACGCGCCGACGGATCCGGAGGCGTTCGGCCGCTGGGCCGCCGACCGCATCGAGGAGCAGATCCTCTTCGAGGGCCCGGAGACGGTCGCCGCCGTCTTCCTCGAGCCGGTGCAGAACGCCGGCGGCTGCTTCCCGCCCCCTCCCGGCTACTTCCAGCGGGTGCGCCAGATCTGCGACAAGTACGACGTGCTGCTCGTCTCCGACGAGGTCATCTGCGCGTTCGGCCGCATCGGCGAGACCTTCGCCTGCAACGCCTACGGCTACGACGCCCGACATGATCACCTGCGCGAAGGCGATGACGAGCGGCTACTCCCCCATCGGCGCGACGATCGTCTCCGACAAGATCTACGAGCCGTTCTCCCACGGCTCCGCGTCGTTCCCGCACGGCTACACGTTCGGCGGCCACCCGGTGTCCGCGGCGGTCGCGCTCGAGAACCTCGACATCTTCGAGGAGGAGGGCCTGAACGCGCACGTGCGCGAGAACTCGCCGCGCTTCCGCGCGACGCTCGAGCGGCTGAAGGAGCTGCCGATCGTCGGCGACGTGCGCGGCGACGGCTACTTCTTCGGCATCGAGCTCGTGAAGGACAAGGCCACGAAGGAGTCGTTCGACGACGACGAGTCGGAGCGCCTGCTGCGCGGCTTCCTCTCCACCGCGCTGTTCGACGCCGGCCTCTACTGCCGGGCCGACGACCGCGGCGACCCCGTCATCCAGCTCGCCCCGCCGCTCACCATCGGCCAGCGCGAGTTCGACGAGATCGAGGGCATCCTGCACGGCGTCCTCACGGAGGCGTGGGCGCGCCTGTGATCGAAGGGCGTGCGCTCTGGCTCGACGAGATCGAGCGGAGGGATCGCCCGCCGCTGCCCGGTGACACCCGCGCCGACGTCTGCATCGTCGGTGCCGGGTTCACCGGGCTCTGGACCGCCCTCGGCGTGCTCGAGCGCGAGCCGGAGGCGACGGTGGTGGTGCTCGAGCAGGCGTTCGCCGGCTTCGGGGCGTCCGGCCGCAACGGCGGCTGGTGCTCGGCCCTGTTCCCCGTCTCCGGTGCGGAGCTCGCCCGCCGGCACGGCCGGGACGCGGCGATCCGGATGCGCACGGCGCTGCACGACACGGTCGACGAGGTCGGCCGGGCCGGCGCCGCGCTCGGCATCGACTTCGACTACGTGAAGGGCGGCACCCACTCGCTCGTGCGATCGGCGACCGCGCGGCAGGGCGCCGAGGCCGAGATCGAGGACGCCGCAGCGCTCGGGCTGCCGGCGCCCGAGTGGCGCGACCGGGAGCCGCTCGGCACGACCCTGTTCGACCCGCAGTGCGCCCGCATCTCCCCCGGCAAGCTGGTCGAGCGGCCTCGCGATCGCTGCCGAGGACCGGGGCGCGCGGATCCACGAGGGCACGAGGGCGCTCGCGGTGCATCCGCACGAGGTGCTCACCGACCGCGGCGTCGTCCGGGCCGACCGGGTCGTCGTCGCCGCGGAGGCCTGGGCGGCCCGGCTGCCCGGTTTCCGGCGCCGTGTGCTGCCGCTGTACTCCCTGATGATCGCGACGGAGCCGCTGCCCGAGTCCACCTGGGCCGCGATCGGGCTCGAGCACGGCGAGACCGTCACGGACTTCCGGCACCTGCTCGTGTACGGGCAGCGCACCGCCGACGACCGGCTCGCGTTCGGCGGCCGCGGCGCCCGCTACCACGCCGGCAGCACGGTCCGGCCCGAGTGGGACGTGTCGCCTCGGGTGTTCGCGCACCTCGAGCACACGCTCGGGGAGCTGTTCCCCGCCGCGGCCGGCGCGCGGATCACGCACCGCTGGGGTGGCCCGATCGGCGTGCCGCGGGACTGGCATCCGGCGGTCGTGCCGCTGCGTGGCGGCCTCGTCTGGGCCGGTGGCTACGTCGGCGACGGGGTCGCCGCCACGAACCTCGCGGGCCGGACCATCGCCGATCTCGTCACCGGGCGGGAGAGCGAGCTCACCGCGCTGCCCTGGGTCGGGCACGTGCCGCCGCGGTGGGAGCCGGAGCCGCTGCGCGTGCTCGGGGTGAACGCCGTCGTCGCCGCGAGCGGGCTCGCCGACGCCGAGGAGCGCCTGACCGGGGCGCCGTCGCGGATCGCGGCCGCCGTCACGCGCCTCGGGCTGCGGTAGGCGCCGGAGGGGGTCCGCTCGTAGGCTGGCACGGATCGAAGGAGCCGACGCTGTCCTACACGACGACCGCCCGCCGGGCCACAGCCGCCGCGACCCGGCCAGGGTGGATGCGAGGAGCATCGGCATGCTGATCGCGTTCCTCGCGATCGCCTACGCGGTGGCTGCGTTCGGCGCCGTGACGACGATCGCGGCGGTCGACGGCTGGTACGCGCACTCCCCGCACGTCATGTGGACGCCGCCGAACGCGGCGTTCGGGCCGGTGTGGGCCGTGCTCTACACGCTCATCGCCGTCTCGGGCTGGCTGGTCTGGCGGCATCACGGCGAGCGCGCCGCGGCGATCGCCCTGCCGCTGTTCGTGCTGCAGCTCGTGCTGCAACAGCCTCTGGACGCCGATCTTCTTCGGCGGCTACGCGCTGGTCGGGCCCGCGGCGCTGTGGATCGCGCTCTTCGTGATCCTCGCCCTCGACCTCGTCGTCGCCGCGACCATCGCGGCCTTCTGGCCGGTCTCCCGTGTCGCTGCGATCCTGCTCGTGCCCTACCTGCTCTGGATCCTGTACGCGAGCACGCTGAACTGGGGCGACGCCGCCCTCGTCGCCCTCGGGTGATCCGCTCCTCCACAGGCGTGTCGAGCGCCGCCCGCGACCCGCTTCCTGCAGCTCGACCGCCCCGCGGCTGCGGTTCCGTCCGTACCGTCCGGGGCGTGGTGCTCCAGAACCCCCTCCGCTATCCGATGACCGTCACGACCGGCGCCGACGGCGTCGCCCGCTGCCCGTGGGCCGCGCCCGGCGAGTACGCGCGCTACCACGACGAGGAGTGGGGGGTGCCCCTGCACGGCGACGTGCCGCTGTTCGAGAAGCTGTCGCTCGAGGGGTTCCAGTCCGGCCTGTCGTGGATCGTGGTGCTGCGCAAGCGGCCCGCCTTCCGCGAGGCGTTCGCCGGGTTCGAACCCGAGCGGGTGGCGGCGTTCGGCGAGGACGACCTCGAGCGGCTGCTCGGCGACGCGGGGATCGTGCGCAACCGGCTGAAGATCCAGGCGGTGGTCACGAACGCCCGCGCCGTCGCCGCGCTGCGCGACCGGGACGGGGAGGGCGCGCTCGACCGCCTGATCTGGTCGCACGCCCCCGAGCCGCGCGCCGTGGCGGATCGCCCGACGGGGATGGGCGACGTGCCCGCCTCGACGCCCGAGTCGGCCGCGCTCGCGAAGGCGCTGAAGGCGGCGGGCCTCACGTTCGTCGGCCCCGTCACCGTCTACGCCCTCATGCAGTCCGCGGGCCTGGTCGACGACCACGTGCAGGGCTGCTTGCGCGCCGACACCCCGTCCTGAGGCGCACGCTCGCGCGCTCGAGCCGCTCAGTCACGGCGGACAGCTGCAGTGGCTCCGCAGCAGTTTCCGTGCGGACTGCAGGCGCGTCGGCGGGCGGGTCAGCCCGGAAGGCGGCCGAGGCCGTCGGCGATCGGGATCGCGGCGAGCAGCCGTCGCGTGTAGGGGTGCTGCGGGTTCGACCACACCTGGTCGGTCGGCCCCTCCTCCACGATGCGGCCGGCCTGCATGACCGCGATGCGGTCGGCGATCACGCGGACCACCGACAGGTCGTGGCTGATGAACAGCAGCGACGGCGCCCTGCTGCAGGGCGACGTCGCGCATCAGGGTCGCGATCCGCTCCTGCAGGCTCGCGTCGAGCGAGGCGATCGGCTCGTCGCCGATCAGCACCTCGGGTGCCGCCGCCATGGCCCGCGCGATCGCGATCCGCTGCCGCTGGCCGCCGGAGAACTCGTACGGGTACCGCGACGCGACCGCCGGTTCGAGGCCCACCTGCTCGAGGAGCGCCTCGATCGACATCGCCGCGGAGCCGGCGATCCTGCGGGCGTCCTCGATCTGCTCGCCCACCCGGCGCCGGGGATTCAGGGACGCGTACGGGTTCTGGAAGACCATCTGGATGCGCCGCTGCCGCATCTCCCGCGGCCGCAGCCCGAGCCTCCTGACGGGCTCGCCGTCGAAGCGGATCGCCCCGGAGGCGAGCGGCTCGAGGCCGCACACCGCGCGGGCGAGGGTCGACTTGCCGCACCCCGACTCCCCCACGAGCCCGAGCACCTCACCGGTGCCGAGGGTGAGGCTCACGCCGTCGACGGCGGTGAGCACCCGGCGACCCGGCTGCCGGTAGGTCACCGTCGCCGGTCGATCTCGAGCCGGGCGGTCATGGCTGCTCCCCTTCGTCGGGGTCGGGGTCGGCCGACCGGCGCCCGGGCGGCGGCGTGCTCGGCAGGGCGGCGATGAGCTCCTTCGCGTACTCGGTCCGCGGCTCGCGGATCACCTGGTAGCGGGTCCCGTGCTCGACGACCTCGCCGGTCCGCATCACCGCGACGGTGTCGGCGACCGCCGACATGACGCCGAGGTCGTGCGTGACGAGCAGCACGGCGAGGCCGAGGTCGTCGGTGAGCTCCCGCAGCAGCCGCAGGATCCCGGCCTGCACGGTGACGTCGAGCGCGGTGGTCGGCTCGTCGGCGATGAGCACGGTCGGCTCGCAGGCGATCGCGATCGCGATCGCGATCCGCTGCAGCTGACCGCCGGAGAACTGGTGCGGGTAGCGGCGCACGCGCGGCCTGCGGATCCGGCACGCGCACCCGCTCGAGCAGCTCGACCGCGCGGCTGCATCGCGGCCCGCTTGTCGAGGTGCAGATGGTGCCGCAGGTGGTCGGTCAGCTGCGCTGCCGATCGGACAGCATCGGCTGCAGGCTCGCGGTCGGGTCCTGGAACACCATCGCGATGCGCCGACCGCGGAGGCGGTTCATCGCCCGCGGCGACAGGTCGAGCAGGTTCGGCACACCGTCCTCGCTCGTCGTCGAAGGCGATGGTGCCGGACACCCGGGAGCCGGCCGGCTGCAGCCCGATCACGGCGAGGCCGGTCATCGTCTTGCCGGAGCCGGATTCCCCCGCGAGGCCGGTGATCGCGCCGCCCGGCGCCTCGAGGTCGATGCCGCGCAGCACCTCCGATCGGCCGATCGTCAGCCGGAGGTCCGCGATCCGCAGCCCGCTCATACGGTCGTCCCCTGCACGGCGCCCGCGGTGCGGGGGTCGAGGGCGTCGCGCAGCGCGTCGCCGAGGAAGTTGAACGCGACGACCACGGAGAAGATCGCGAGGCCCGGGAAGGTGGCCAGCCACCAGCTCGAGAACTGCTGCACGCCGTCGGCCACCATCGAGCCCCACTCCGGCGTCGGCGGCACGGCGCCGAGGCCGAGGAACGAGAGCCCGGACAGCAGCAGGATCTGGTTGCCGAAGTCGAGGGTCCCGAGCACGCCCATCGGTGCCGCGACGTTCGGCAGCACGTCCCGGCGCAGGGAGGTGAACGGGCCGGCGCCGAGCAACCGGCCCGCGATCACGTACTCCTGGCCCCGAGCACCGAGCACGAGCGCCCGCATCACGCGGGCGTAGTTCGGCCAGTTCACGAAGATCAGCGCGACGACCGCGTTCGTGAGGCTCGGCCCGAGCGCGGCCGCGACGACCATCGCGAGGATGATCGTGGGGAACGCGAACACGAGGTCCGCGATGCGCATGATGACCTCGTCCACGGCGCCGCCGACGTAGCCGGCGACGGCGCCGAGCAGGCTGCCGATCAGCAGCGACGCGACCACGAGCACGACCGCGAGCGGCAGCGACACCTGCGAGCCCCACAGCGTGCGGGAGAACACGTCGCGGCCGAGCTCGTCCGTGCCGAACCAGTGGGCGGAGCTCGGGGCGGTGAGCACGGCGGCCGACTGCTTGAGCGGGTCCTGGATGGGGAGCACCGGCACGAGCACGGCGATCAGCACCCAGATGATGATGACGGTGGCGCCGACGACGGCGAGCGGCCGGCGCCAGGCGGCGGGCAGCGCGCGGCGACGGCGGGGCGGCGCGAGCACGGCGGCGGTCATCCGACACGCACCCGCGGGTCGACGAACCCGTACACGACGTCGATCACGAAGTTCGTGCCGATGTAGACGAAGCCGACGATGAGGCCGACGCCGAGCACGGCGGGCAGGTCGAGGGCGGTCGCCGCGCGGAACGCGTACTGGCCGATGCCGCCCCAGGCGAAGACCTGCTCGGTGAGCACGGTGCCGGACAGCAGCGACCCGAAGGCGAGGCCGACGATCGTGAGGATCGGCAGCAGCGCGCCGCGGAGGACGTAGCGGAACACGACCTGACGGCGGGCAGGCCCTTCGCCCGGGCGGCGCGGACGTAGTCCTGGTTCAGCACGTCGAGGATCGCCGAGCGCGAGAACCGCACGAGGAGCCCCACCGTGTAGAGGATCAGCACCAGCCCGGGCAGCGCGAGGTGCGAGAGCGCGTCGACGAACACCGGGAACTGGCCGGCGAGCAGCGCGTCGACGGTGTACATGCCCGGTGACGGTCGGCGGCGGGGTCGTCGCGGGATCGAGCCGCCCGGACCCCGGCGCCCAGTGCAGCACGAAGAAGAACAGGAAGTAGGCCGCGACCGCGAGCCAGAACGTCGGCACCGAGATGCCGAGCAGGGACACCACCCGGATCACCTGGTCGGAGAACCGGTTCTGGCGTGAGCGCGGAGAGCAGCCCGAGCCCGAGCCCGATGATCACGGACAGCACGATCACGAACAGGGCGAGCTCCACCGTCGCGGGGAAGGCGACGGCCAGGTCCTGCACGACGGGGTTGTGGGTCTGGATCGAGGTGCCGAGGTCGCCGTGCAGCAGGTGGCCGAGGTAGATGAGGTACTGCTGCACGAGGGGCTTGTCGAGTCCCTGGGCGGCCTTGAACGCCGCGACGATCTTCGGATCCGACGACGCCCGCTCACCGAGCGCCGCCGTCACGGGGCTCGCCGGCACGAGGTTCGTCAGCACGAAGGTGACGATCGTCACGCCGATGAGCAGGAGGAACGAGATGAGCAGCCGGATCGCGAGGTAGCGGACCAGCGGTGTGGCGAAGCGGCTGCCCGGGCGCTCAGCCCGGGCAGCCGTCTCCGCACGCTCGTCGATCAGTGTCACGTGATGGCGGCCAGGTCCACCGTCCAGACCGCGTTCGGCAGCACGTCGCCGACCGACGACGCGGTGACGATGTACTGGGCCGGCTGCAGCAGCGGCACGAACGGCCCGTTCGCGTTCGCGGCCTTCTGCCACGCCTCGTAGGCGGCGGCGCGGGCGTCACCGGTGGCGGCCGTCGCGGCCTCCTTCGCCTTCGTCACCTCGGGCGACATGGTCTTCGCCCACCCGGCGCGGAGGCCGAGCGCCTCACCGGGGCTGAACGTCGTGTAGTCCGAGGGGTCCGGGAAGTCGGGGCCCCAGTACATGAGTCCGGCCTGCAGCTTGCCCGCACGGTAGGCGTCGAGCAGCGTGGAGATCGGGGTGCCGGCGAGCTTGACCGTGATGCCGGCCGCCTGCAGCTGCGACTGGACCTTCTGCGCGAGGGTCGAGAACTCGACGCCGGACAGCGTGGCGTCCGTCGGGTAGGAGAGCGTGAGGGTCTGGCCCTTGTAGCCGGCCTTCGACAGGGCGGCCTTGGCGGCTGCCGCGTCGTAGGTGTTGGTCGCATCGGGCGTGATCGCGCCGACGAACTGCGACGGCACCATGCCGCCCGGCTGGGTCGAGCCCTCACCGGCGACCGCGAGGATGTCCTGGTAGTTCAGGCCCTTGCGAACCGCGGTGACGAAGTCGGCGTTGTTCGTGACGCCCTTGCCGTACGTCGGGTTCTGGTTCAGCCAGAGGTAGCCGACGTCCGGCGAGGTGCTCTTGTGCACCTTGACGCTCGACCCGATGCCCGCGACCTGCTGCGCGTTGAGGCCGGTCGCGACCTGCGCCTGCCCGCCCTGCACGTCGATCTTCTGCGACGGCCCGGTGACGTTCTGCAGCACGACCCTGCCGTAGACCGGCTTGGTGCCGACGTAGTGCGGGTTCGGGCCGAAGACGACCTTCGTCGTGGCGCTGTAGGACGTGAGCTGGTACGGGCCCGATCCGGCCGAGGTGCTGTTCAGGAACTTCTCCGCGCTGTCGTCCTTGGTGGTCGTCCCGCCGTGCTTCTGCACGAGCTTGGAGTCGAGCACGCCGAGCGACGGGTTCGGGAGGATGAACGGGAGCGCCGGGTTCGGGTTCGGGTCCGTGATCGTCATGCGTGGTCGAGCTCGTCTTCGCGATGTCGAGCGGCTTGCCGGTCGACTGGTCGCTGAGCAGGAACGACGGGTTGCCGGCGATCGCCTGCACCCGCTTGTAGGACCAGACGATGTCGTCGATGGTCACCGGGATTCCCCGACGAGAACGCGTGCTTGCCGTTCAGCGTCAGCGTGAGCACCTTGTTGTCCGGGGACTCGGAGTAGGTGGTGAGCTGCGGGAGCGGCTTCGTCGTGTCGGAGCCCTTGAACGTGAGCGCGGTCTCGTAGATGCGCCTTGTCGACGATCGATCCGGTGAGCTCGAAGGCACGGGCCGGGTCGGAGGTCTTCAGGTCGAAGGTGTTGTCGACCACGAGGGTCTTGCTCGAACCACCGCTGCTGCTGCTCGACGAGCTGCCGCCTGCGGCGCATCCGGCGAGCACGAGCACGGAGGCTACAGCGGCAGCGCCGATCGCTGCGGGACGGACGGGTACGCGGGTCATGCGTCTCCAATGGCTAGGTGCAGGAAGCACTCAAGGCTAGGCGCCCGCCGGTTACACCCGCGTTTCATGACGGCGCGTCAGCGTGCCAGCTCCGTCGGGGTGCGGGTGCCCGCGAACCGCGCATCGGTCGCACGCAGCACCCGGAGCACGTTGCCGCCCGTCAGCGCGGCGAGGTCGGCGGCGCTCCAGCCTCGCCGGGCGAGCTCGGCGAGCAGGTCGGGGTAGCAGTCGACGCCGGAGAGCCCCTCCGGGAACTCCTCCGTGCCGTCGAAGTCGCTGCCGAGCCCGATGTGCCGCACGCCCCGCCGTCTCGCGGGCGTGCTCGATGTGGTCGGCGACCCGGGACATCGGCACGACGGGCGGGGCGTCGAGCCGGTCGCCGTCGAACCAGTGGCGGTAGTCGTCATCGACGAACTGCGGGACGAAGGCGATCATGATCACGCCGCCGTTGCCGGCGAGGCGCACGAGCACGTCGTCGGGCACGTTGCGCGGATGATCGGTGAGCGCCCGGCAGCTGCTGTGGCTGAAGATGACGGGCGAGTCGGTGACGTCGAGCGCGGCATGCATCGTGGTCGGGCGACACGTGGGAGAGGTCGACGAGCACGCCGAGCCGGTTGAGCTCCCGCACCATGGCCCGGCCACGGTCGGTCAGGCCGCCGTGCGCGCGGCTCGTCGGTGGCGGAGTCCGCCCAGGCCGTGTTCCGGTTGTGCGTGAGGGTGAGGTAGCGCACGCCGAGCGCGGCGAGCATCCGCAGCACCGCCGGCGAGTCCGCGAGGCTGTGGCCGCCCTCGGCGCCGAGGAACGAGGCGATGCGGCCGGTCGCCCTGGCGGTCTCGACGTCGGCCGCGGATCGGGCGAGCAGGAAGTCCTCCGGATACGCCTCCGCCATCCGGTGCACCCAGTCGATCTGCTCGAGGGTCTGGGCGACGTGGTCCGCGCCCTTCGACTCGTCCTCGACGAAGACGCTCCAGAACTGGCCGCCGACCCTGCCGCGCCGGAGCCGGAGCACGATCCGTGTCGCCCGGCAGCGGCCCTTCCAGGCCGTCGAGGGTGCCGTCCCGCGTCATGCGGGTCTCCCACGGCCAGTCGTTGTGCCCGTCGATCACGGGTGCGAGCTCGAGAGCCCGCTCCACCGCCTCGAGCGCCCGCGTCTCCGAGATCCTCGCCACGGTCCCGAGGCTAGCCGCGCCTCGCTGCGCGTCTGCGGCCGCGGCGTCCGGCGGCGGCATCCTCAGTCGACGATCAGCACCACGTCGTGCTCGCCGCGCGGCGCCATCCGCAGCCCTGCCGTCGGTGCCCACGCGAGCAGGTCGTCGCGGGATCGCAGCTCGGGGGCCGACAGCGCCAGCCGGCGGGCGAGGTCGCCCTTCGCGTGCTTGTTGAAGTGGTTCAGCGCCCGTCCGGATGCCGGCGTCGTCGACGTGCAGCACGGCGCTGCCGGCCGGCGCCGGGCCGAGCGCGGCGTAGGCGGCGGACCGGGCGTCGAGGATCCAGTCCCGCTCGCGCGCGAGCGCACGGCCGACGGGCTGCGCCCAGTGCCGCTTGAGCGGGAGGGCGGGCAGCGCGGTGGAGCCCGAGAGCCGGTACGCCGGGATCGGATCCGCGGGCGAGAGCAGCCCGAAGAGGGCGGAGGCGATCAGCACGTGCTCGTCGAGCCAGGCTCGCGCTGCGGGGGGCAGCGATGCGGCAGCGAGGGCGTCGTAGACGACGCCGGTGTAGCGCAGCGCGGCGGGCAGCACCGGTGCGCGCCGCAGGTGGGCGTTCCGGTCGATCTCGCCGGCGAGCGTCGGGCCGAGGTGCAGCACCCGGGCGGCCTCCGCCCGGTCGGCGGAGAGCGCGACCAGTGTCTGGAGCACGGCGGAGCGCGCGGGGTTCAGCGCCGGCCGGCTGAGGCGACCGAGGGCGAGACGCCCGCTGCCGCCGTCCGATTTCGACTCGGACGGCGGCAGCAGCAGCTTCACCTGAGGGTCCCCGGCATCGGGGACCCGCTCACCGCACCAGCTCCACGGAGCGGGCGGCGATGGTCACCAGATCGTTCTGCAGCGAGATGAACCCGTCCTCGGCCTTCGCCGTGACGCGCCCGCCGTCGCTGGTGTGGATGCGCACCTCACCGGGGGCGAGGATGCCGAGCACGGGCGTGTGGCCCGCGAGCAGGCCGATCTCGCCCACGAGGGTGCGGGCGACGACCATCTGAGCGCGACCGGCCCAGACCTGCTCGTCCGCCGAGACGACGGTGACCTCGAGGTCCGCCATGGGCTAGCCGTTCTCCTTCTGGATCTGGGCCCACTTCTCCTCGACGTCCGAGATGGAGCCGACGTTGAAGAACGCCTGCTCCGCCACGTCGTCGAAGTCGCCCTTGACGATCGCGTCGAACGACTCGATCGTCTCCTTCAGCGGCACGGTCGAGCCCTCGACACCGGTGAACTTCGTCGCCATGTACGTGTTCTGCGAGAGGAACTGCTGGATCCGGCGCGCACGCGACACCGTGATCTTGTCCTCCTCGGAGAGCTCGTCGACACCGAGGATCGCGATGATCTCCTGCAGCTCCTTGTTCTTCTGCAGGATCTGCTTCACGTTCGTGGCGACCCGGTAGTGGTCGTCGCCCAGGTACCTGGGGTCGAGGATGCGGGACGTCGACGCCAGCGGGTCGACCGCCGGGTAGAGGCCGCGGGACGCGATCTCGCGGGAGAGCTCGGTCGTCGCGTCGAGGTGCGCGAAGGTCGTGGCCGGAGCCGGGTCGGTGTAGTCGTCGGCCGGCACGTAGATCGCCTGCAGCGAGGTGATCGAGTGGCCGCGCGTCGAGGTGATGCGCTCCTGGAGCACGCCCATCTCGTCCGCGAGGTTCGGCTGGTAGCCCACCGCGGAGGGCATGCGGCCGAGCAGCGTCGACACCTCGGAGCCCGCCTGCGTGAACCGGAAGATGTTGTCGATGAAGAGCAGCACGTCCTGGTTCTGCACGTCGCGGAAGTACTCCGCCATCGTCAGCGCGGACAGCGCGACGCGCAGGCGCGTCCCGGGCGGCTCGTCCATCTGGCCGAAGACGAGGGCGGTCTTGTCGAAGACGCCCGCCTCCTCCATCTCGCCGATGAGGTCGTTGCCCTCACGGGTGCGCTCGCCGACGCCCGCGAACACCGACACACCACCGTGGTTGGCCGCGACGCGGTAGATCATCTCCTGGATGAGGACGGTCTTGCCGACGCCGGCGCCGCCGAACAGGCCGATCTTGCCGCCCTGCACGTACGGGCGTGAGCAGGTCGATGACCTTGATGCCGGTCTCGAACAGCTGGGTCTTGCTCTCGAGCTGGTCGAAGGCCGGCGGCTTGCGGTGGATCGGCCAGCGCTCGGTGATCTCGAGCTTCTCGCCCTCCTGAGGTTCAGCACGTCGCCGATCACGTTGAAGACGTGACCCTTCGTGACGTCGCCGACCGGGCACCGAGATCGCCGCGCCGGTGTCGCGCACCTCCTGGCCGCGGACCATGCCGTCGGTCGGCTTCAGCGCGATGGCGCGGACGAGGTCGTCACCGAGGTGCTGCGCGACCTCGAGCGTGATCTCGGTGCTCTCGCCGCCCATGTCGATGGTCGTCTTCAGGGCGTTGTAGATCTCGGGGATCGAGTCGTGCGGGAACTCGATGTCGACGACGGGGCCGGTGACCCGCGCGACGCGGCCGACGCCGACCTCTCCGGAGTGCCGGTGCGTCTGCAACGGCGACTGCTGAGCTCATGGCTTCTCGCCTTTCCTGTCTCTGCCTCAGCCGGCCAGCGCGTCCGCGCCACCGACGATCTCGGCGATCTGCTGGGTGATCTCCTGCTGCCGCGCGTTGTTCGCGAGGCGCGTGTACTCCCGGATGAGGGCGTCGGCGTTGTCGCTCGCCGCCTTCATCGCCCGCTGCGTGGCCGCGTGCTTGCTCGCCGCCGACTCGAGCATCGCGGAGTAGATCCGCGACTCGATGTAGACCGGCAGCAGCGCGTCGAGCACCTCGCCCGCGTCGGGCTCGAACTCGTACAGCGGCAGCGCCGTGTGCTCGCCGGGCTCCTCGACGCCCTCGACGACCTCGAGCGGCAGCAGGCGCAGCATCTCGGGGGTCTGGGTGAGCATCGACACGAAGCGGTTGTAGACGATGTGGATCTCGTCCACGCCGCCCTCGTCCGTGTCCTGGATGAAGTGCTGGACGACCGCCTCGGCGATCTCGCGCGCGGTCTCGACGTCGGGGTTGTCCGTGCCGCCGACCCAGTCGCGCACGAACTCGCGCCGACGGAACCGGTAGTAGCCGACGGCCTTGCGTCCGACGAGGTAGGAGACGACCTCCTTGCCCTCGCTGTGCAGCAGCTCGGCGAGCTCCTCGCTCTTGCGCAGCACGTTCGAGTTGAAGGCGCCGGCGAGGCCCGCGGTCGGAGGAGAGCACGACGATCGCGGCGCGGCGCGGGTTCTCCTTCTCACGGGTGAGCACGTGGTCGACGTTCGTGTACGTCGCCACGGCCGACACCGCGCGGGTGACGGCGCGCGAGTACGGCAGGCTCGCCGCGACGCGCTGCTGCGCCTTCGCGATGCGCGACGCCGAGATCAGCTCCATGGCGCGGGTGATCTTCTTCGTCGTCTGCGCGGACCGGATGCGACCCCGGTACTCGCGGACCTGTGCTGGCACGAGCGGCTACCTGCGGTTCTTCTGGATCTTGGCCTGCTCCACGTCGTCACGGTCGGCGGCCTCGAAGCTCTCCTTGCCGACCGAGTCGAGCGGCTTGCCCTCACCGGTCGTGAACTGCTTCTTGAACTCGTCGACCGCGTCGTCGAGCGCCGCGACGGTGTCGTCGTCGAGCACGTTGCGGTCGCGGAGCGTGGTGAGGATCTCCGTGTTGTGCTTCAGGTAGTCGAGCAGCTCGCGCTCGAAGCGCAGCACGTCCTCGACCGGCACCTCGTCGAGCTTGCCGTTGATGCCGGACCAGATCGAGACGACCTGGTCCTCGACGGGGTACGGCGAGTACTGCGGCTGCCGCAGCAGCTCGGTGAGGCGCGCGCCACGGGCGAGCTGGCGGCGGCTGGTGGCGTCGAGGTCGGACGCGAACATCGCGAACGCCTGCAGCGACCGGTACTGCGCGAGGTCGAGCTTCAGGGTGCCGGACACCTTCTTGATGCTCTTCACCTGCGCGTCACCGCCGACCCGGGAGACCGAGATGCCCACGTCGACCGCCGGACGCTGGTTGGCGTTGAAGAGGTCGGACTGCAGGAAGATCTGGCCGTCGGTGATGGAGATCACGTTGGTCGGGATGTACGCCGACACGTCGTTCGCCTGCGTCTCGATGAGCGGCAGACCCGTCATCGAGCCGGCGCCGAGCTCGTCGGACAGCTTCGCGCAGCGCTCGAGCAGGCGGGAGTGCAGGTAGAACACGTCGCCGGGGTAGGCCTCGCGGCCCGGCGGGCGGCGCAGCAGCAGCGACACGGCGCGGTACGCCGCGGCCTGCTTCGACAGGTCGTCGAACACGATGAGGACGTGCTTGCCCTGGTACATCCAGTGCTGGCCGATGGCGGAGCCGGTGTAGGGGGCGAGGTACTTGAAGCCGGCCGGGTCGGACGCGGGCGCCGCGACGATGGTCGTGTACTCCATCGCGCCGGCGTCCTCGAGGGCGCCGCGCACGGAGGCGATCGTGGACCCCTTCTGGCCGATCGCGACGTAGATGCAGCGCACCTGCTTCGTCGGGTCGCCGGACTCCCAGTTCGCGCGCTGGTTGATGATCGCGTCGATCGCGATGGCGGTCTTGCCGGTCTGGCGGTCGCCGATGATCAGCTGGCGCTGGCCGCGGCCGATCGGGATCATGGCGTCGATCGCCTTGATGCCGGTCTGCAGCGGCTCGTGCACGCTCTGGCGCGCCATCACGCCGGGCGCCTGGAGCTCGAGCGCGCGGACCGCGTCGGTCGCGACTGGGCCGCGGCCGTCGAGCGGCTGGCCGAGCGGGTCCACGACGCGGCCGAGGTAGCCGTCGCCGACGGGCACGGAGAGGACCTCGCCGGTGCGGCGCACCTCCATGCCCTCCTCGATGCCCTCGAAGTCGCCGAGGACGATGACGCCGATCTCGTTCTCCTCGAGGTTCAGCGCGAGGCCGGAGGTGCCGTCGGAGAACCTGATGAGCTCGTTGGCCATGACGTTGGGCAGGCCCTCGACGTGCGCGATGCCGTCGGCGGCGTCGATCACGGTGCCGACCTCGGTCGCGGTGGTCTTGCCGGGGTCGTACGCGGCGACGAAGTCGGCGAGCGCGCTCCGGATGTCGTCGGGGCTGATGCTGAGATCGGTCATCGGGATTCCTTCTTGAAGCAGCGAGGGACTAGAGCGTCAGCCCGCGAGACGGAGACGCAGGTCGTCGAGGCGGGTGCGGACGGTGCCGTCGATCACGTCGTCGCCGATCGTGATCCGCACTCCCCCGATCAGTGCCGGATCGATCACCTGGTTGACCACGATTTTACGCCCGTAGGCGGCGGCGAGGCGCTCCTCGAGCGCCTTCACCTGGGGAGGCTGTGAGCGGCCTGCGCAGCGCTCGCCACGGCGATGAGGCCGCCTCGGGAGTCCGCGATCCGGCGCTGCGCCTCCTGGAGGGACTCCACGATGCGGCGACCGCGAGGCAGCTGCACGAGGTGCCGCGCGAGCACCTGGGTGGGCGCGGCGGCGTTCACGAGCAGCCGGTCGACGAGCGCGACGCGCGCCTCGACCGGAGCCGAGGCGTTGCCGAGCGCGAGCTCGGTCTCGGGCGAGCCGGTGACGGCCCGCTCGAGGGCGAACAGCTGGCCCTCGAGGTCGACGTCGTCGGCGGTGAGCGAGATGGCGCGGATGCCGAGCTGCTCGAGCGCGTCGATGAGGTCGCCGGGCTCGGACCAGCGGGAGGCGGCCAGCGCCTCGAGCACCTGGACGGTGCGCTTGTCGTACGCCTTCCCGAAGACGCGCCGGACGAGCGCGATCTTCTGCTTGCCCGCGACACCGACGTCCGCGAGGACGGCGGTGAGCTGGGGCGACGAGGCGACCGCGCGCGCCGCAGCGAGCAGCTCGGCGCCGACCTCGTCGGATCCGGCCCGCCGCCGGCCGAGCAGGCCCGGCTTCAGCAGGTCGTCGAGCGTGCTGACCGCGGCGGCGGTCGACTCCCGCGTCGCGGCGCCCATCAGCGGGCCGTGTCGAGGTCGAGCTCGGCGAGGAACCGGTCGACGAGCGCGGACGCGTTCTTGTCATCCGCGAGGTGCTGGCCGATCACCCCCGACGCGAGGTCGATCGCGAGCGAGCCGACCTCGGCGCGGAGCGACTGCACGGCGCTCGCGCGCTCGGCCTCGATCTGCGCCTGCGCCTGCGCGGTGATGCGCGCGGCCTCGGCCGACGCCTGCTCACGCAGCTCGGCGATGATCCGCTTGCCGTCCTCGCGGGCCTGGTCGCGGATGCGGCCGGCCTCGGTCCGCGCCTCGGCGAGCTGCTCCTGGTACTGCTGCAGGACGCGCTCGGCCTCCTCGCGGGCGTGCTTGGCCTCGTCGATGCGGCCGGCGATCGCCTTGCTGCGCTCGTCCAGCAGCTGGTTGAGGCGCGGCAGCACCTTCCAGATGAAGAGCACCAGCAGCACGACGAACGAGAAGACGCCCCAGACGAGGTCGGGCAGCGTCGGGATCAGCAGGCTGCCCTGCTCCGCGGCGATGATGTGGGTCTGCACGTGTTACTCCCTCCCCTTGCCTCGTACCGGACTTACGGGGACGGGAAGGGGATGAAGCCGATCGCGATCGCGATGAAGCAGAGGGCCTCGGTCAGCGCGATGCCCAGGAACATCAGCGAGGTGAGACGGCCCTGCAGCTCGGGCTGGCGGGCGACGGACTCGATCGTCTTGCCGACGATGATGCCGACGCCGATACCGGAGCCGATCGCTGCGAAGCCGAAGCCCAAGGCGGCGAGGTAGCCGACGATATGCATTCAGGGTTTCCTTTCGGTGAGGTGTGGGGCCTGCGAGCAGGCGTTCAGTGCTCTTCGGCGACCGCGAGCTGGATGTAGATCGCGGTCAGGAAGGCGAACACGTAGGCCTGCAGCAGGGCGACGAAGATCTCGAAGGCGAGGTAGAGGACCCCGAACACGACCGTGCCCACGCCGATGAGCCCGAAGAGGTTGCCCTGCGGGAGGAGGGTGAAGAGGAAGAACGAGGACGCCGCGTAGACCAGCGCCAGCAGCAGGTGGCCGGAGACCATGTTCATCAGCAGACGCATGGTGAGCGTGATCGGCCGGACGATGAACGTCGACAGGATCTCGAGCGGCGTGAGCAGGAAGTAGAGGGGCCACGGCACGCCCGGCAGGAACAGCGCGTTCTTGAGGTAGGTCCAGCCGAGCTTCTTGAAGCCGGCGTAGATGAAGAGCGCCCAGGCGATCAGCGCCAGGATCAGCGGCAGCCCGATCACGGCGGTGCCCGCGAGCTGCAGGAACGGGACGGCGCCCGTGATGTTCATCCCGAAGACCAGGAAGAACATCGTCATGATGATCGGCATGAAGCGCCGGCCGTCCTCCTCGCCGAGCGTCTCGATCGCGATGTTGTTGCGGACGAAGCCCAGCGCGAACTCGGTGGCGACCTGGCCGCGGCCCGGGACGAGCTTCATCCGGCGGGTGCCGAGGTAGAGCCAGGCGCAGAGCGCCAGGAGCGCGATGAGCCGGATCAGCATGGTGCGGTTCAGCTCGAACGGGGTGCCCGCGAAGAGGACCGCAGGAGGGAAGAAGTCCTGGATCGTCGGTGGCTCGAACCCGCTCGCGGCAACGGCCGCCGGCACTAGGTGGGGAATCAGCAGTGTCTCCGAACCGAAGGTGCGCGCGACGCACGACAGGTGAACTCGACGGCCTCCACCCTATCAATCCGCCCAGGGCGGGGTCGAACCGGGCGCTCAGGTCTCGATGCTGCCGACGGGGATGCGGGCGCGGGCGACGACCACGGCGTCGAGCACGAGGAAGGCGAGCACCGCCACCACGAGGGAGAGGAACAGCACCATCGGCTGGACCCACGGCTGCCGCCCGACGACGACCATCGCGAGGACGAACAGCACGACCTTCGCGAACCAGCTGCCGAGGACCACGACGAGGGCGGGCACGGGGTTGGTGCTGCCGATCAGCCGGCCGGAGACCATCAGGCCGGCGATCGTGAGGCCGAGGAAGACGAGGGCGAACCCGGCGCCGACGAGGCCGGAGACGAGGCCGCCGGTGCCGTAGAGGAGCAGGCCGACGAGTCCGGCCACGATGCCGATCCCGAGGGTGACGGCGATGCCGCCGACGAGGGCGCGGCGCAGCACGGTGCGGCCGGTGTCGAAGGTGGGGCCGGTGGCGGCGCTCACGCGTGCCGCCCCTGCACCGGCGTCGTGTTCGTGGCCTTGTCGAGCGGGTCGAGCACCGCGATCTCCGTCGTCGTCGTGGCCACCGGCTTGCTCTGCACCTCGTACTCGCGGCGCTTGCGGTGGCTGAGGGGTGCGAGCGTCGCGGCCGCGCAGAGCAGCAGGCCGCCGCCGATGAACACCCAGGCCCACCAGAACGGCCGGGCGACGAAGAACAGCAGCGACCCGACCGAGATGACCGCGGTCCACGCGTAGAAGATCAGCGTCGCGTGGAAGCGGGTGTGGCCCATGTCGAGCAGGCGGTGGTGGAGGTGCTTCCGATCCGCGCTGAACGGGCTCTTGCCGGCGGCGAGGCGGCGCACGACCGCGAGGCTGAAGTCGAGCAGCGGCACGATGAGGATCGCGAACGGCAGCAGCAGCGGCAGGAACGCCGGCGCGAAGGCTGGGCCCGGTTGCCGAGCAGCTGGATCGGGTCGATCGACCCGGTCACGCTGATGGCCGAGATGGACATGAGCAGCCCGACCAGCAGGGCGCCCGCGTCGCCCATGAACAGCTTGGCGGGATGCCAGTTCAGCGGCAGGAAGCCGAGGCATGCGCCGAGCGTGATGGCCGAGATCAGCGAGGCGAGGTTGAAGTAGTTCGTCTGGTCGACGATGCGGATCAGCATGTAGCTGTAGAGGTAGAAGGTGCCGTTGGCGATGACGCCGACGCCCGCGACGAGGCCGTCGAGCCCGTCGATGAAGTTCACCATGTTCATCACGGCGACCACGGTGAAGAGGGTCAGCGCGAGCGACGCCCAGGTGGATCCGACGGTGACGCCGCCGATCGGCAGCGAGTCGATCTGCAGGCCGCCGAGCCACGCGAGCAGGCCGGCGGCGAGCACCTGGCCGATGAGCTTGGTGGACCAGTCGAGGTCGAAGAAGTCGTCGAGCACGCCGATCACGACGATGAGCGTCGCGGCGAGGAGCACGGCGATGATCTGCTTCTCGTCCGCGAAGACGAGGTGGAAGAACGGGATCTGCGAGGCGAGCAGCAGCGCGGCGAGCACGCCCGCGAACATCGCGATGCCGCCGAGGCGCGGAGTGGGGGTCGTGTGGACGTCCCGCTCGCGGATCTTCGGATACAGCTTGTACCTCACCCCGACCCGCCACATGACGAGCGACATGAGGAAGGTGACGACCGCCGAGCAGAGGGCGACCAGCAGGGTGACGATCACGGGGGTGGCTCGTCTCGGGCCTGGCGGCGCCGGCGGCGGGCGGATCCCCGGCGCTCGGCCGGCTCGCCGACTCGAGGGCTCGTCGGCCGGCGGGCGGCCCGTCGGGCGTCTCGGGCAGCGCGAACGCCTCGGGCGCGACGGCCTTCAGGTCCTCCTCGCGCGATCATCCCGAGGCGGACGATGCGGAGGGGGCCGGTGCCGTCGGCGAGGGCGGTGGCGTCGACGATCGTGGAGGGCACGGGGCCCGGCGTCGGTCCGTTGTCGAGGTAGACGTCGACGCACGTCGCCGAGCTGCTGCTGCGCGTCCTCGGCGGTCGTCGCGGGCGTCTCCCCCGTCAGGTTGGCCGAGCTGACGGCGAGCGGGCCGGTCTCGGCGAGCAGCTCGAGCGCGATGCGGTCGTCCGGCATCCGGAGCGCGACCGTGCCGTGGGTGTCGCCGAGGTCCCAGGCGAGCGTCGAGCGGGCGGGCAGGATCACGGTGAGCGCGCCGGGCCAGAAGCGTTCGGTGAGCGCGACGACGGCGTCGGGGACGACCTCGGCCAGCGCTTCGAGCGTGCCGCGCGTGGGCACGAGCACGGGCGGCGGCGCGTCGGGGCCGCGGCCCTTCGCCATCAGCAGGCGGCGGACGGCCATCGGCTGGAACGCATCCGCGGCGATGCCGTAGACGGTGTCGGTGGGCATGACGACGAGATCGCCGCGGGAGATCGCGGCGCGGGCTTCACGCATGCCCGGGAGCAACGAGACCGGGTCGGCGCAATCGACCACCGTCGCCATGCCGTCATGGTACCGGGCGAGCCCACCGGCTGCCGTCCCCGACACGACTGTTGCCACTTTTTGTCGATCATGAGGGCCTCAAGACCGCAGGAGGTGGCAACAGCCGGAGGGCTCAGTCGGCGGGTGTGCGCGCGGGTCGACTTGTCGCGCCCGGAAGTCACCACCAGTGGCAACTCCCGGGATGGACGGGGTCACGGCGGCGGCGGGTGGTCGTCGCTCGGTCGCGGTCGGTGAGGTCGCGGTGCGTCTGCGCCGGATGCCAGTCGCCGTCCGGGAAGAGGGCACGGACCTCGGCGCCCTGGTGCTCGCCGTGCTCGACCACGACGAAGCCGGCCGGGCGGAGCAGGCGCGCGGCGGTGGCGACGACCGCGCGCAT
Organism: uncultured Actinomycetota bacterium; assembly: GCA_963771645.1. Classification (GTDB taxonomy): domain Bacteria; phylum Actinomycetota; class Actinomycetes; order Actinomycetales; family Microbacteriaceae; genus Amnibacterium. The sequence continues at coordinate 98,077 of CAVYUH010000004.1, forward strand.
CGGGTCGAGACCGTCCGGGCCGCCGAAGAGCGCGTCGGCCGGGTCGTGCAGGCGCACCTCGGGGTCGCGCGGGATCATCCCGTCGGGGATGTAGGGCGGGTTCGACACGACGACGTCGACCTGCCCGTCGAGGTCCGGGCAGCGCGTCGGCGAGGTCGCCCGCGCACGATCCGGGCGTTCGGCAGCGCGAGCGCGACCGCGTTCCGCTCGGCCCAGACGAGCGCGGCCGGGTTCCGCTCGACGCCGAAGACCGTCGCGGCGGGCACCTCGGCGGCGACCGCCAGGGCGATCGCGCCGCTGCCGGTCGCCGAGGTCCACGACGAGCGGCGCCTCCATGCCGCGGGCGGCATCGATCGCGAGCTGCGCCACCACCTCCGTCTCCGGGCGCGGCACGAAGACCCCCGGGCCGACGGCCAGCTCGATCGTGCGGAACCCGGCGCGTGCCCGTGAGGTGCTGCAGCGGCTCCCGGTCGGCGCGGCGCTCGACGAGCGCGCGCGAACCGGGCGAGCGACCGCCGGATCGACGGGGCCGCCGGTCAGCGCGATGGCCTGGACGCGTCCGCGGCCCGTGCCGAGCTCGTGCGCGAGCAGCGACTCCGCATCCGCCCGCGCGGACTCGATGCCGGCGGCGGCGAGCAGGCGCGTCGCGGCCTCGAGGGCCTCACGCGCGTCGCTCACGCCGGGGTGTCGGCGAGGGCCTGCAGGCGGGCGGCCTCGTCGGCCTGGATCGCGGACTGCACGATCGGCTCGAGCGCGCCGTCGAGCACCCGGTCGAGGTCGTAGGCCTTGTACCCGGTGCGGTGGTCGCTGATCCGGTTCTCCGGGAAGTTGTAGGTGCGGATCCGCTCGGAGCGGTCGACGGTGCGCACCTGGCTGCGGCGAGCGGCGGACGCCTCGGCCTCGGCGGCCTCCTGCTGCGCCGCGAGCAGCCGGGCGCGGAGCACCCGCATGCCGGCCTCGCGGTTCTGCAGCTGGCTCTTCTCGTTCTGCATCGACACGACGATGCCGGTCGGCAGGTGGGTGATCCGCACCGCCGAGTCGGTCGTGTTCACGCTCTGGCCGCCGGGGCCGGACGAGCCGGAAGACGTCGATCTTCAGGTCGTTCGGGTCGATCACGACCTCCTCGGGCTCGTCGACCTCGGGGAAGACGAGCACGCCGACGGCGGAGGTGTGGATGCGGCCCTGCGCCTCGGTCTTCGGCACCCGCTGCACGCGGTGCACGCCGCCCTCGTACTTGAGGTGCGCCCAGACGCCCTCGGCGGGGTCGTTCGAGGAGCCCTTGATCGCGACCTGCACGTCCTTGTAGCCGCCGAGGTCGCTCTCGGTGCGCTCGAGCAGCTCGGTCTTCCAGCCCTTCGACTCCGCGTAGTGCAGGTACATCCGCATGCAGGTCGGCGGCGAACAGCGCCGACTCCTCGCCGCCCTCCCCCGCCTTGATCTCGAGGATGACGTCGCGGCCGTCGTCGGGGTCGCGCGGCAGCAGCAGGCGGCGCAGCTTCTCGGCCGCCTCGGCCTCCGCGGTCTCGAGGTCGGGCACCTCGGCGGCGAACGCCGGGTCCTCGGCGCCGAGCTCCCGCGCGGCCTCGAGGTCGTCGAGCAGCTGCCGCCAGGCGGCGTGCGCGGCGACGATCTGCGCCGAGCTCGGCGTAGCGCCGGCCGACGCGCCTCGCCCGCCCGGCGTCCGCGTGGAGCGCCGGGTCGGCGAGCTGCCGCTCGAGGTCCGCGTGCTCCGCGACGAGCGGAGCGACGGACGGGAACCGCGAGTCGGCGGAGGCGGTGCCGGTCACGCGCCCCGGGTGCCCGTGCCCGGCAGGGACTTCTGCATCTGCACGAGGAACTCGACGTTCGAGGACGTCTCCTTCAGCTTGCTGAGCACGATGTCGAGCGCGGCCTGCGTGTCGAGTCCGGCGAGCGCGCGGCGCAGCTGCCAGGTGACCTTGACCTCGTCCGGCCCCATCAGCATCTCCTCGCGGCGGGTGCCGGATGCGGAGACGTCGACGGCCGGGAAGATCCGCTTGTCGGCGAGCTGCCGGGACAGGCGCAGCTCCATGTTGCCGGTGCCCTTGAACTCCTCGAAGATCACCTCGTCCATCTTCGAGCCGGTCTCGACGAGCGCCGTGGCGAGGATGGTGAGCGAGCCGCCGTTCTCGATGTTGCGGGCGGCGCCGAAGAAGCGCTTCGGCGGGTAGAGCGCCGCGGCGTCGACCCCGCCGGACAGCACGCGACCGGAGGCCGGGACGACCTGGTTGTACGCGCGGCCGAGCCGGGTGATCGAGTCGAGCAGCACGACGACGTCGTAGCCGAGCTCCACGAGGCGCTTCGCGCGCTCGATGGCGAGCTCGGCGACCGTGGTGTGGTCCTCGGCGGGCCGGTCGAAGGTCGAGGCGATGACCTCGCCCTTCACCGTGCGCTGCATGTCGGTGACCTCCTCGGGGCGCTCGTCGACGAGCACGACCATGAGGTGGGCCTCGGGGTTGTTCTTGGTGATCGCGTTCGCGATCGACTGCAGGATCATCGTCTTGCCGGCCTTCGGCGGCGAGACGATGAGGCCGCGCTGGCCCTTGCCGATCGGCGCGACGAGGTCGACGATCCGGGTCGACAGCTTCTGCGCATCCGTCTCGAGGCGCAGGCGCTCCTGCGGGTAGAGCGGCGTGAGCTGCGAGAAGTCGACGCGGCCCTCGGCCTGCGCGACGGGCAGCCCGTTGATCGAGTCGACCTTGCACCAGCGCGTTGTACTTCTGACGCGCCGGCTGCTCGCCCTCGGGGATCTGGCGGATCGCGCCGACGACGGCATCGCCCTTGCGCAGGTGGTACTTCTTCACCTGGCCGAGGGAGACGTAGACGTCGTTCGCGCCGGGCAGGTAGCCGGAGGTGCGCACGAACGCGTAGTTGTCGAGCACGTCGAGGATGCCGGCGATCGGGATCAGCACGTCGTCGTCGCGGACCTCGGGCTCGTCCCACTCGTTCGTGCCGCCGCGGCGCTTGCGGTCGCGGTACCGACCGCGACGGCCTTCGCCGTCCTGCTGCTGGCCGGCCTGCTGACGCTCGGGCTGCGCCTCGGGCGCCTCCTGGGTGCGCGTCTGCTGGCTCTGCTGGTTCTGCTGGTTCTGCTGCGCGCCGCGACCCTGCTGGCCCTGCTGCTTCTCCTGCTGCTGGCCGCCCTGCTTCTCCTGCTGCTGGGCGCCGCCCTGCTGCGGGGCGCCCTGCTCGCCGGATGCGTTCTGCCGGTTCTGCCCGCGGTTGCGGTTGCGGCCACGGCCTCGTCGCGGGCCCTCGTTCTCGGTCGACTCGGTCGACTCGGTGGCTTCGGCGCCCTCGCCGGCCTCGGTCGGCACCTGGCCGTCGTGCTGGTTCTCATCGGGCGCCTCGCCCTGCTCACGGCGCTGGAGCTGCTGGAGGTCCTCGGCGATGCCGGTGATCCCCGCGTTCAGGTGGTCGACGGCGGGCTTCGGCTCGGCGCCGGCGGCGACCTCCTCGGCGACCTGCTCGGCGACCGACTCGTCGACCGCGGGGGCCTGCTCGGCCTCGGCGGCCTGGACGACGGGCTCGGCGTCGGTGATCGGCGCGGCCGGCTCGGCGTCGGTGAGCAGCGCAGCGGGCTCGGCCTCGCTCAGGGGCGAGGGCTCCGGCGCCGGGATCGGCGACGGCTCGGCCGGCGGCGTGTACGAGGGCTCCTCGGGCGTCGGGAGCGGCGTGGACTCGTCCACGACCGGCGCGGCCGGCTCGGCCGCGGCGTGCTCCGGCTCGGTCTGCTCGGGCGGCGGCCTCGTCGGCGGGCGCCTGGTCGGGGCTCACCACGGCGGCGTCGTCGGTCGCGGGTGAATCGGTGGTGTAGCTGTCGGAGATGGCATCCACGAGGGAACCCTTTCGGAGAGTGTCGACGTCGCCGATACCGAGGGAGGCCGCGAGGTCGCGGAGCTCGGAGAGACGGAGCGCCGCCAGACGACTGCGGGAGAGGGCTGCGGCGCGAGGGGCGCCGGCAGCACGCGGTTCGACTTCAGTCACGTGAGGAAACGGGGTCCTTGGCCCCTGGGCGAGGCGGTCGGGCGGTTCCCGCGCACCTCATGTGATCGGTCCCTGGCCGGGGCGCTGAGTATCCGCGTGCACCGGCCGGTGCAGACCGGGCGGCGATGCGTCCGGGAAGCGGCGTTCCGGAACGACCGTTCAGGACGGTGCGCTTCCGGCGGGTGCCGATCGGTTCCTGAGCGTAGCACCTTTGAAATCCACGGCGGGAAGCAGCGCCGTCCAGTGCTGATCGGCCTGATCAGCGACCAGTTCCGCGGCCTTCAGCCGCTGGGACGGATCCGCCGACAGGACGAGGATGGACGGGCCGGCTCCCGAGACGACGGCGGCGTGCCCGGCGGCGCGCAGCAGCCCGATGAGCCGGTCGGTCTCGGGCATCGCCGACGCCCGGTACGACTGGTGCAGGCGGTCCTCGGTGGCGACGAGCAGCAGCTCGGGCGACTGGATGAGCGCTGCGATGAGCAGCGTGGACCGGGAGACGTTGAAGATCGCGTCCTCGTGCGGCACGCTCGCCGGCTGCAGGCTGCGGGCGAGCGCGGTGGACATGGTGTGGTCGGGCACGAGCACGAGCGGCGAGACGCCGCGGTGCACGAGCAGCTTCTTGTGCTGCGGGCCGTCCGGACCGGTCCACGCGATGGTGAGGCCGCCGAAGAGCGCCGGCGCGACGTTGTCGGGGTGGCCCTCCATCCGCGTGGCGATCGCGAGCAGCCGGTCGCCGTCGAGCGGGGCGACGTCCTCGAGCAGCCCGGAGGCGGCGACGACGCCGGAGACGATCGCGGCGCCGGAGGAGCCGAGGCCCCGGCCGTGCGGGATCGTGTTCGTCGCGTCGAGGTGCAGGCCGGGCAGGGGCTCCCCCACCTCGGCGAAGACCTCGGCGATGGCGCGCGCGACGAGGTTCGTCTCGTCGGTGGGCACCTCGCCCTCGCCGACGCCGTGCACGTCGACGTGCACGCCCGGCTCGTCGGTGACGGTGACGGTGAGGGTGTCGTAGACGCTGAGCGCGAGCCCGAGGGTGTCGAAGCCGGGACCGAGGTTCGCCGTGGTGGCGGGCACCTCGACGGTGACCTGCCGGCCGACGGGCAGGCCTCCGCTCATCCGGCGGTCCCGAGGCCGAGGGTCTCGGCGATCGCGGCCGCGTCGACGGGCACGGACGTGGGCGTGACCTCGCCGCCGCCCGGCGCCTTCAGCGCCCACTGCGGGTCCTTCAGGCCGTGGCCGGTGACCGTGAGCACGCAGGTCGCGCCCCGCGGGATCGCGCCCGCCTCGGCGCGCTCGAGCAGGCCGGCGACGCTGATCGCGCTGGCGGGCTCGACGAAGATGCCGACCTCGGCGGAGAGGATGCGGTGCGCCTTCAGGATGTCCGCGTCGCTGATCGCGCCGAAGTAGCCGTCGCTGTCCTGGTGCGCCGCGATCGCGAGCTTCCACGAGGCCGGGTTGCCGATGCGGATGGCCGAGGCGATGGTCTCGGGGTTCTTCACGACGTGGCCGTCGACGATCGGCGCGGAGCCCGCGGCCTGGAAGCCGAACATGCGCGGCAGGCGTGACGGTCGCGCCGCGGTCGAGCTCCTCGCGGTAGCCGCGGTGGTAGGCGGTGTAGTTGCCGGCGTTGCCGACCGGGATGAAGTGGAAGTCGGGGGCGTCGCCGAGCACCTCGACGACCTCGAAGGCCGCCGTCTTCTGGCCCTCGATGCGGTCGTTGTTCACCGAGTTGACGAGGTGCACCGGGTAGTGCGCGGCGAGCTCGCGCGCGATGTCGAGGCAGTCGTCGAAGTTGCCCTGCACCTGCAGCAGCTGCGCGTCGTGCGCGATCGCCTGGCTCAGCTTGCCCATCGCGATCTTGCCCTCGGGCACCAGCACGGCGGCGGTGATGCCCGCGTGGGTGGCGTAGGCGGCGGCGGATGCGGAGGTGTTGCCGGTGGAGGCGCAGATGACGGCCTTCGCGCCCGCCTCGAGGGCCTTCGAGATCGCCATCGTCATGCCGCGGTCCTTGAAGGACCCGGTGGGGTTCATCCCCTCGTACTTCACGAAGACGCGGGCGCCGGTGCGCTCGGAGAGCGCGCGCGCCTCGATCAGCGGCGTGCCGCCCTCGCCGAGCGTGACGACCGGGGTGGCCTCGGAGACGTCGAGCCGGTCGGCGTACTCGCGGATCACCCCCCGCCACTGCCGGGACAGGCGGGTGGACCGATCAGCCGTGCCGATGCTCATGTCTCCCGATCCTCGTTCCGTTCACTCGCCCTCGACGCGCAGCACGCCGAGGACGGCCTCGACCTCGGCCGCGTCGCGCAGGGCCTCGACGGTGGCCGCGAGCGCGGCCTCCCGCGCCCGATGGGTGCCGACGACCAGGCTAGCGGTGCCGTCCGAACCGGCCCTCGGACTGCTCGACGGTCTCGATCGACACCCCGCGCTCGGACACGATGCCGGCGAGCGCGCGCGAGCACGCCCGGCTCGTCCCGCACCGCGAGGGTGATCTGGTAGCGGGTCTCGACGACGCCGTGGTCGAGGACCGGCAGGTCCGCGCCCGCGGAGCCGACGAGGCCGGGGCCGCCGATCACGTGCCGCCGGGCGGCCGAGACGAGGTCGCCGAGCACGGCGGACGCGGTCTCGGGGCCGCCGGCGCCCGCGCCGTAGAACATGAGGTTGCCGGCCGACTCGGCCTGCACGAAGACGGCGTTGTTCGCGCCGCGCACCGCGGCCAGCGGATGGGTGCGCGGCAGCAGCGCCGGATGCACGCGGGCCGAGACGCCCTCGGTGCCGTCGGGCGCGGTGATCCGCTCGCAGATCGCGAGCAGCTTCACGACCTGCCCGGCCGCGCGGGCGGAGCGCACCTGGTCCGCGGTGACGCCGGTGATGCCCTCGACCCAGACCTTCTCGAGCGGCACGGTGGTGTGGAAGGCGAGGCCGGCGAGGATCGCGGCCTTCTGGGCCGCATCCGCCCCCGAGACGTCGCCGGTCGGGTCCGCCTCCGCGTAGCCGAGCCGCGTGGCCTCGGCGAGCGCCGCGTCGAAGCCGAGGCCCTCCTCGTCCATCCGGTCGAGGACGAAGTTGGTGGTGCCGTTCACGATGCCGAGGATGCGCCGCACGTGGTCGCCGGCGAGGCTGTCGCGCAGCGGGCGGATGATCGGGATGGCACCGCCGACGGCGGCCTCGTAGTTGAGCTGCGCGCCGACCCGTTCGGCGGCGGCGAAGAGCTCCGGCCCGTGCGTGGCGAGCAGGGCCTTGTTGCCGGTGACGACGTCCGCGCCGCTCTCGAGCGCGAGCAGCACGAGCTCGCGGGCCTGCTCGACGCCGCCGATCAGCTCGACGACGATGTTCGCGCCGAGCACGAGGCTCCTCGAGTCGGTGGTGAGCAGCTCGCGCGGCAGCGCCCGCGTGCGCGGCGCGTCGAGGTCGCGGACCGCGACGCCCGCGAGCGAGATCGGGGCGCCGATCCGCGCCTCGAACTCCTCGCCGGTGCTCGATGCAGCTGCGCGGCGACCTCGGCGCCGACGGTGCCCGCGCCGAGCACGGCGATGCGGATGGGCGGCCTCGACGGGGTCATGCTGCGCTCCCGACGCGGGTGAGCCCGGCGTCTCGGGCGAGCAGGTCGTCGATGGTCTCGCGGCGCACGAGGGTGTGCGCGCCCTCCGTGCCGACGGCGACGACGGCCGGGCGGGTGACGAGGTTGTAGTTGCTCGCGAGGCTGAAGTGGTACGCGCCGGTCGCCGGCACCGCGACGAGGTCGCCGAAGCCGACGTCGGCCGGCAGCAGGTCCTCGCGCACGACGACGTCGCCCGACTCGCAGTGCTTGCCGACCACCCGCACGAGCTCCTGGGGTGCCTGCGAGGCGCGGGACGCGAGGCGCACGGTGTAGTCGGCGCCGTAGAGCGCGGCGCGGATGTTGTCGCTCATCCCGCCGTCGACGGAGACGTAGCGGCGCACCGCGGATGCCGCCGTCGGGAGCCTGCACCTCGACCTCCTTCACCGTGCCGACCGTGTAGAGGGTGACGCCGGCCGGGCCGGCGATCCACCGCCCGGGCTCGACGGCGAGGTCGGGCACCGGCACGCCGTACTCGCTGGCCGCGGCGACGACCGCGCCGACGAGGTCGGCGGCGACGGCCTCGACGTCCGCGGGGGTCTGGTCGCTCGTGTAGGCGATGCCCCAGCCGCCGCCGAGGTTGAGCTCGGGCACCGGGCCGTCCGCGAGCAGGTCGCGGTGCAGGGCGAGCAGGCGGCGCGCGGCCTCGGCGAACCCGGCGGTGCCGACGATCTGCGAGCCGATGTGGGAGTGCAGGCCGAGGAGCGCGAGCGACGGCTCGGCGCGGACCGCCGCCACGACCGCGGGCACGTCCTGCAGGGCGACGCCGAACTTCTGGTCCTCGCGGGCGGTGGCGAGGTACTCGTGGGTGGAGGCGTGCACGCCCGAGTTCACGCGGAGCCGGACGCGCTGCACGCGGCCGGCGGCGCGCCGCCGCGGCGGCGACCAGGGCCGACCTCCTGCGCCGAGTCGAGCACGAGCGCCCCGACGCCGGCCTCGACCGCCGCGGCGATCTCCGCCTCGGACTTGTTGTTGCCGTGGAAGCCGAGGCGAGGGGCCGGTGGCGCCCGCCGCGAGGGCGAGGGCGAGCTCGCCGCCGGTGCAGACGTCGATGCGCAGCCCGGCGTCGAGCATCCAGCGCACGACGTCGGCCGTGAGGAACGCCTTGCCGGCGTAGTAGACGTGCGCCGGCGCGCCAGCCGCTGCGGCCGCTGCGCCCTCGACGGCGGCTCGCGCGGCCGCGGCGCGGGCCCTCAGCACGGCCTCGTCGACCACGTAGAGCGGGGTGCCGAACTCGGCCGCGAGCGCGCGGGCATCCGCTCCCCCGATGCGGAGCGCGCCATCGGCGTCACGGACGGTGCCGGCGGGCCAGACGGCCGGATCGAGGTCGAGCGGATCCGTGGTCAGACGCGCCGACGCGAGGGGGTTCGGCTGGAACACGACGGGCCCTTTCTCGACGGACACGGAAGCCTATCGAGGACCGGGCATCGCCCAGGCGGTCCGGCGGAACGACGCCGATCCGCCCGGATGACGGTGCACATCCGCTCGGATCACCGTCTTTCGGCAGGATCACCGTCCGTTCAGCAGGAGGCGGCCGCGCCGGGCTTCAGCAGGGGCCCCTCGCGCACCACGACCAGCGGGCCGTCGGAACGACGGCGATCCGCCCCGGATGACGGCGCGAACCCGCTTGAATCACCGTCTTTCGGCAGGATCACCGTCCGTTCAGCTGAGGGCGGTCGCGCCGTCGCTTCAGCAGGAGCCGGTCGCGCCGCGCTGCAGGCCGGCGAGGTCGAGGTGGTCGGCCGTGAGATCCAGCGTCGCCGACCCCGGATGCACGGCGATGTCGGTGAGCCGCACGGTCGGCGGCAGGTACTTCGCCGCGCACACGGAGATGCCGTTCGGCAGCAGGGTGCTGATGATGGTCGTGCCCGGCACGGAGAGCGGCCCGCTCTTCAGCGTGGCCTTCGTGGGGTCCAGGTGCACGGTCTTGCCCTGCACGCTCGGCACGAGGGTCACCTCGACGGTGATCGGCACCCCGAGCACGGTGCGCTGCACGGAGGTGTCCACCGTGCCGGCGCCGAGCTGCGGCGCCGTCGCCTGGGCGGCCTCGAGCGGCGCGAGGTTCTTCAGCGAGGCCTGACTGACGGTCAGCGAGCCCGCCGCATCCTGACGGTCCCGGATCCGTTCACCGGCAGGCCGTGCACCCGGATCCTCGCGCTCGCCGGTCCCCCCTCGACCCGCAGGTCGTTCGAGGTGAGCAGCACGTCGTCGAACGAGCCGTGCAGGTACTGCTGGATCGCCGAGCCGCCCCCGATCTTCGAGTGCACCGTGCCGGTCACGCCCTCCGGCAGGCTCTGCTGCACGCTCCTGTCGATCTGCGTCTCGGCGTAGCTCCGGAAGACCCCGTCCCCGACGACGAGGGCGACGACCGCGAGCACCGCGAGGACGAGCAGCACGATCAGGGTCGTGCGCACCGGATGGCGCCGCTTGCGCGGCGCGCGCTGAACGGGCAGCGGCAAGGTGTCGGTCCCCACCGGCTCGGCCGCCGCGCCGCTTCGCGACGCGTCGGAACCGGCCGGCGTGGGCCCAGGGTCCGACACGGCTACATCCGCTCCGGCGCGCTCACCCCGAGCAGGCCGAGGCCGTTCCTCAGCACCTGGCTGACCGCCTCGTTGACCACGCGGCGGGTGCGGTGCACGGGCCCGATCTCCTCGCCGCCGGGCGGGATGATGCGGCAGGAGTCGTACCAGCGGTGGTAGTCGCCGGCGAGCTGCTCGAGGTAGCGGGCGACGCGGTGCGGCTCGCGCAGCTCGGCGGCCTGCTCGACCATGCGCGGGAACTGCTCGAGCGTGCCGAGCAGGTCGGTCTCGGTCGGATGCGTCAGCAGCGACGCGATCGAACGCGTCCGCGCCGTCGTGCTCGCGGGTGACACCCGCCGCTTCCGCGTTCCGGCCGACCGATCGCGTGCGCGCGTGGGCGTACTGCACGTAGTAGACGGGGTTGTCGTTGCGTGTGCTTCGCGAGGAGGTCGAGGTCGACGTCGAGCGAGGAGTCGATCGACGAGCGAACGAGCGAGTAGCGGGCCGCGTCGACGCCGACGACGTCGACGAGGTCCTCCATCGTGACGACCGTGCCGGCGCGCTTCGACATGCGCATCGGGTCGCCGTCCTGCACGAGGTTGACCATCTGCCCGATCAGCATCTCGAGGTTCACGCCCGGCGTGTCGCCGAACGCGGCGGCCACGGCCATCAGCCGGCCGATGTAGCCGTGGTGGTCGGCGCCGAGCATGATCAGGTTGCGCTCGAAGCCGCGCTCCCGCTTGTCGAGGTAGTAGGCGATGTCGCCGGCGATGTAGGCGGCCTCGCCGTTGCTCTTGAGCACGACGCGGTCGCGGTCGTCGCCGAACTCGGTCGTGCGCAGCCAGGTGGCGCCGTCGGCCTCGTAGATGTGGCCGAGGTCGCGGAGGCGCTGCACGGCGTGCTCGACGGCGTGCGACTCGTAGAGCGAGTTCTCGTGGAAGTAGACGTCGAAGTCGACACCGAAGTCGTGCAGCGACTTCTGGATGTCGCCGAACATGAGGTCGACGCCCTCGCGCCGGAACAGCTCGCGCGCCTCGTCGCGCGGCAGCGAGTCGACCTCCGGATGGGCGTCGGCGACGCGGGCGGCGATCTCGCCGATGTAGGCGCCGCCGTAGCCGTCCTCGGGCGTCGGCTCGCCGAGGTGCGCGGCGAGCAGGCTGCCCGAGTAGCGGTCGATCTGCGCGCCGTGGTCGTTGAAGTAGTACTCGCGGGCGACGTCGGCGCCCTGCGCGTCGAGGATCCGGGCGAGGCTGTCGCCGACGGCGGCCCAGCGGGTGCCGCCGAGGTGGACGGGCCCGGTGGGGTTCGCGGAGACGAACTCGAGGTTCATCCGCAGCCCGGTCAGCGCCGTACCGCGGCCGAACGCCTCGCCCTCGGCGACGATGCGGCGGGCGAGCTCGCCTGCGGATGCGGCCTCGAGGGTGATGTTGATGAAGCCGGGGCCGGCGACGTCGACGGCGGCGACGCCGTCGAACGCCTGGCGAGCCCTGCGGCGATCTCGGCGGCGAGGTCGCGCGGCGCGACGCCGATCCGCTTGCCGACACGCATCGCGACGGTGCTCGCCCAGTCGCCGTGCTCGCGGGTGCGCGGGCGCTCGAGCACGAGCTCCGCGTCCGTGAGGGAGGCGTCGGCACCGCGGGCGGTGGCGGCGGATGCGACGAGGTCGCGCAGGGCGACCTGCAGATCGGCCGGAGTCATGGCGCATCGAGCCTACCCAAGCGGGAAGCGCGCGCCCCGCCGGAGCGCTGCCCGATGCTGTCCCGGCCCTTCGCTATCGTGCGAGCGCGGACGCAGGAAGGGACGGGATGCGGAGAGCACGGCCGATCGTCGTGGGCGCACTGGCGCTCGGGATGACCCTCGCCGTCGCCGGCTGCACGTCGAGCCCGGTCGGCAAGACCGTCACGACGGCCCCGACGCGCGCGGCATCCGCGCCCGCGGCACCCACGCCGCACACCATGACCACGCCGCCGCCGACGCCGAGGTCGAGCGGCGCGACCCCGGTCGCGGTCCCCTGCGCGACGCTCGTGCCGACGGCCACCGCACACGGCATCGCCCCCGGGTACGAGCCGGTCAAGGGCTACACCGCGCCGGTCGACTCCCCCACCTCGAAGCTCGCCGCACTCGGCGGCACCGTCTGCGCCTGGCGGGACGCGAAGACCGGCCACGAGCTGCAGGTGGCGGTGGCGCATCCGTCGGCATCCGACTCCCTCGCCCTGAAGAACGACCTGGTGGAGCGCAGCAACTCCGTGCCCACCTACCGCGAGGAGGCGTACTTCCAGGTCAGCGGCGGCGCCGGCGAGGTGGACGACTTCCACGGCCCGTACTGGATCGTCGCGACCTCGCCCGACCTGTACGAGCCCGGAGACGCCGCGGGCCTCATCTCCGGAGTCGATTCGGCGCTCGACGCTAGCGGGCTGACCCGGCACCCGGCGATTCCTGACAGCCTGCTGGGACCGGGCATAGCCACTCACCCTTTTCGGGTTCGGCCGAGCATGACGGTTCGCAACATCACCACCATCGGTCTCATCGGTTCCGGCCACATCGGTTCGCAGCTCGCCCGCCTCGCGGTGCAGCACGGCTACCGCGCCGTGCTCAGCAACTCCCGCGGCCCGGACACGCTGTCGGACCTCGTCGCCGAGATCGGGGACGGCGCCTCCGCCGGCACCGCCGAGGACGCCGCTCGCGAGGGCGACATCGTCGTCGTGACGATCCCGCTGAAGAACATCGACGCCGTGCCGGTCGCGCCGCTCGCGGGCAAGATCGTCATCGACACGAACAACTACTACCCGCAGCGCGACGGGCAGATCGCGGAGCTCGACGACGAGTCGACGACGACCGCGGAGCTGCTGCAGCGGCACCTGCCGGAGTCGAAGGTCGTGAAGGCGTTCAACCACATCGGATCCGCCGACCTCACCACGGCCAACAGCCCGGCGGGCACGCCCGGCCGCCGCGCGCTGGCGATCTTCGGCGATGACGAGGAGGCCCGCGCCACCGTCGCGGAGCTGATCGACGAGTTCGGCTTCGACGTGGTCGACGGCGGTCCGCTCGCCGAGGGCTGGCGCATCCAGCGCGACACCCCCGGCTACGTGCGCCCGGACGACGCGGACGGCCTCCGCGCCCACCTCGCCGCCGCGAAGCGCTACGCCGAGATGGGCGCGCGGGTCTAGCCGCTCCCCCGCCGACCGCACCCACCCCGTCGCGCGGTACCTGGGCCCACGGAGCCGGTTCCGGCACGACGCGAAGCGGCGTGACGCCGTGCGACGGGGAGGGCGTCGCGCGGTACGCATGCGTACCGCGCGACGCCACGGCTACCGCGCGAGGGCGGGACGCTCCTCGCCTGATAGCCTTGGGCGTCCCTTCGGCCCCCATAGCTCAGGGGATAGAGCACTGCCCTCCGGAGGCAGGGGCGCAAGTTCGAATCTTGCTGGGGGCGCGCCCCGTGAGGCCCGGCCCGACGCAGAACGCGTCCGGTCGGGCCTCCACCTTCTTCCGGCGGTCGACACGATTTGGACACAGCCGCACGAGACGCGGCCTCATCGAGGCGGTCCGCGACGTCGTCCAGGTCATCGTCGAAGAGGTCTGCAGGCGTTCTGCAATCTCCCTGTACTGCACCGGAACCCGTTTCCACGGCGGAGCCGAGGTCACGGCTCCCGCTGATCGCCGTCGTGACGGCGCCGCCAGCGGGCCCAGGCTGCCTGATGGGCGGCGCGCAGCAGAGCCATGACCTGCTCACGTGTCCGGTCGCCAGGATTCACCACTGCTACCCAGCCCAACTCTCCGTAGACGGGGTGCGGCATCAGCTGATCGGACGCGCTCGCGTCGACCGCCTGGTCAGCGTCTGGTGCTGCCGCTCCCCGCGACCGACCCGCGTCGATGTTCACGCGGAAGGCACCGGGGCGGTCCAGGCCGGCACTGGGCTCGCCCGGGTAGTCCTTCGTCACGATGGTCGCAAACGGTTGACCGCTGGGTAGCTTGCCGTCCGGGGCGACATAGAGGAACACGTCCCCCCAACTGACCTCCGGTGAGCCATCCCCGGGACCAGGGCGGAGTGTCAACACCCCGTCCCAGACCGCGACCGTCGTCACGATCTCGTTCATGTCCATGTCCATGTCCATGCATCCAGCGTCACACCGAGCGCCACGTGAGGGCACGGTCCGACGCGAAATCGCGTCCGACCGGGCCTCCACCATCTCTGGCCGTGGCGACGCTTCGGCGACGCGCTCGTCGGAGCCCGCCGGGTTTCAACGCGGGAGCACGCGGAGCGTCGCCTCGCGAGCCGTGGTGCCGATGATGGCCTCGACGCTGGGTCCGCGGCCGTACTTGGCCCGGTAGGCGGCGTCGATCTCCTCGTTGATCGGATCCGTCGGGTCGACGTCCTCGAAGTCGACGTCCCTCTCGACGCCGCCGGAGGAGATCCAGCCCTCGTGGGTCGCGCGGGTGCCGCGGAACCAGCCGCCGCTGACGCCGCGGACGCTGCGGACGAAGAACTCGTCCCCGACGCGGACGCCCCAGATGATCACCGGGTTCCGCAGCGTGCCGTCGGCGCGGGTGCCTGCGATGCGCAGCTCGCCGCCGGCGCCGATCCGGCTGAGCTCGTTCTCGGTCCATGTGGTCATTCGGAAGGCGCCTTTCTCATCGGGATGGCAACTGTGGTGGTGGGGTGAGCGGCGGAGCGGATCGCCGACGAGCCGACAGCGGTCAGCGAGGCCCGCGAGCGTCAGCCGGCGGCTCGGCGGCAGCGTGCGCCGCCGAGCCGCTCTCCAGCAGCTTGAGGCCGTCGTGGCTCGGCGAGCCCATGGCTCCGACGATACGACCACGCCTCGACGGGAGGGTGTCCTGCCGGTACCCCTCAGGACAGTGCCTCTCACCGATGCTGAGCGAGCCACGGGGACGACATCGCACCGATCCCAGGCACCTGCCGCGTCGCCCGCGTCGAGGAGAACACCGCAGCCAACGGCATCGAACCGACCCCGGACCAGCTCGAGCGCCTCGGCTCCGTCCAGCTGCCGCGGGCAAGCGGCACGACGAGGCGAACATGGCCACGATCGACCGCTGATCGCAAGCGATCACGGATTCGGGCCAGGAAGCCGGCACGGATCCCGAAGCGCTCCGCCTCCTCAGTCGGACCGGAACCCAGACCGGGTCACGGCGCCCCGGCACCACATCCGCGTCTCACGCTTGCGGCTCGGGGGCGGCGGCCGGGCTGGGCGTAGCAAGCGTGTCGCGGAAGGCGGCGACCGCGTCTTCGACGGTCGAGTAGATGTGGGTGTTGTCGAACTCGGTGAGGGTGCCGTACTTCTTCAGCGTGCTGAGCAGCTGTGGGTCGGCCTCGGCCAGGGCGAACACCCGACCGTCGGAGTGCAGGGAGCTGATGATCCCGCGAAGCGTGAGGCTCGCCGAGTAGTCGACGTCGTCGAGGGAGGAGCAGTCCAGGACGAGCCACCGAACCGGCGTGGGCGCTGAGGACAGGACGCTGAGGACCTCGTCAGAGAACCGGCTGGCGTTGGCGAAGAAGAGCTCGGCGTCGAAGCGGAACACGAGCAGGCCGGGCATGCTCTGGTGGCCGGGCTCGGCACTGAGGTAGGTGAGCTCGCCCTGCTTGTCGACCCCGACGAGGAAGTCCTTCGGGCCGTACGCACGCCGGACGATCTCGACGATGGACAGCACGATGGCCAGCACGATGCCCTGCTCGACCCCGACCGCGAAGACCACGACAGCGGTGATCGCTGCGATGACGAACTCGCTGGGCCGCGCTGCCAGGATCCGGCGGAGCCCCTTGATGTCGATCAGCCCGATGCCGATGAGGAACACGATCGCGGCCAGGACGGCCTTCGGCATGTCGGTGAGCAGGCCCGTCAGGAACAGCACCACGACGAGGACGACGAGCGACATGGTCATGTTCGCGACCTGGGTGCGTCCTTTCTGCTCGTCGAGGATCTGGGTCTTGGTCGGGCTGCCGTTCACCACGAACGTTCCGGTGAGCCCCGCGGCGAAGCTGGCCGCGCTCAGCCCGACGATGTCCCGGTTGATGTCGACGCGTTGGTTGTGCCGCATGGCGAAGCTGCGGGAGGTGGCGGCACTCTGGGCGATGATCAGAACGAAGCAGGAGAACGTGATCCCGAGCACCTGAGGGATGTCGCTCCAGGTGATGCCCTGGGGCAGGCCGACCGGGGGGAACCCGCCCTGCACGGCCCCGACGATCGCCACGCCGTGGGAGGACGCGTCCAGCACGGCGGACAGGATGATCGACAGGACGACGGCGACGACGGCGCCGGGGACCTTCGGCAGGAACCGCCTGAAGCCCAGGATGAGGATGAGCGCGCCTGCGGCGAAGGCGACCGTCCAGCCGTTGGCGGCGCCGAGGTGTGTGATCGTCCACCACTGCTGCTCGAACCAGTTGCCGGTCCCCTTCGGGATGCCGAGCATGTCGGGTATCTGCCCGGCGAACACCTGGATACCGACGCCGGTCAGGAAACCCACCAGGACGCTCGAGCTGAGGAAGTCGCCGAGGAACCCGAGCTTGAGCAGCCGCGCCAGGAGGAGCAGACCGCCGCAGACCAGGGCGACCAGGCTGGTCCACGCCACCCACTCGGTCGAGTTGGGTTGAAGACCGGCGATGCCGGCACCGGCGAGCCCGGCCGCCAGGATGGCCGCCGTCGCGGAGTCGGCACCGACCACCAGCAGGCGCGACGAGCCGAGGAGGGCGAACAGCAGCGTCGGGAAGATCACCGTGTACAGGCCGGTGACCACCGGGGTCTGGGCGATGGAGGTGTAGCCCATCGTCTCCGGGATCGCGACCGCCGCCAGGGTCACCCCGGCGATGACGTCCCGGGACAACCAGGTGGGCTGGTAGCCCCGCAGCGACTCGGGGGTGAAACGAGCGAGGACCGACATCGATGCGCCCTTCAAGAAGAGGTGAGGTGGTTCGGTTCGAGCGCCGTCACCCAGGCGCTGCCGTCGCCGGATCCCTCCGGGAACCACCTGTATGCGAGCGCGTCGCCGTCGTCGTCGCGGAGTCGCGGCCCCATCAGGTCGTCGGCCTGCTCACGCACGGGAGTCGCCCGGGCCACCGATGCATGCCATCACTCCCGCAGCCACGGTTCACCCTCGCCGTCGTGCGGCAGCAGCCGCATCACCTCATGGGGATGAAGCGACCCGCCATCCGGATCCGGCCGATCCAACCCGGTCCGCACGCCGGTGTGTCGATTCGAATGCATACGCAGTATGTGCATACTGAGTGAGTCCCGACTTGCGGAGGTGCACGGTGTCGATCCGTTCCAGCTTGCTCGCGATCCTCAGCGAGGGTCCGGCGTACGGCTACCAGCTACGTGGAGAGTTCGATCTCCGGACCGGCGGCACCTGGCCGTTGAACGTCGGGCAGGTGTACTCGACGCTCGATCGGCTGGAGCGTGACGGCCTGGTCGACCGGAGCGGCAGCGACGCCGAGGGCCGGGTGCGGTACACGCTCACGGATGCCGGGTCGGCAGAGGTGAGGTCGTGGTTGACGACGCCGGTGCAGCGTCAGGCGACGCGGGATGAGCTGGCGATGAAGCTCGCGATCGCGGCGACGCTGCCCGGTGTCGCGATCGCGGACATCATCCAGATCCAGCGGTCCTCGACCCTGGCGCACCTCCAGTCGCTGACTCGAACGAAGGCGGACTCGGCGACTCCGCGCAGCGCTGCCGACCTGGCTTGGTCGTTGGTCGTCGAGTCGATGCTGTTCCAGGCGGAGGCCGAGGTGCGCTGGCTGGACCACTCCGAAGCGGTGATCGGCAAGGCGGTTCGTGAAGGACTCGTGAGCGCGCCCGCGGTCGCGGCTGCCGAGGTCTCGGACGAGGCGGTGCAGCGGTGAGCGCGCTGCTGGAGCTGCGGCACGTCTCCCTGGTCTACGGGCAGGGCGAGCAAGCGGTGCACGCCCTGCGCAACGTGTCGATCGAGGTGCGGCCCCGCGAGCTGGTCGCTGTGATGGGGGCGTCCGGCAGCGGCAAGTCGAGCCTGCTGACGATCGCGGGCGGCCTGGCGCAGCCGAGCGAGGGCGACGTGCTGGTGGACGGGCAGTCGCTCGCCGACTTGCCGCCGAAGCGACTCGCCGCGCTGCGCCGCCGATCACTCGGCTTCGTGTTCCAGGACTACAACCTCGTGCCGACCCTCACTGCTGCCGAGAACGTCGGCCTGCCGCTGGAGCTCGACGGCTGGAACCGGCGCCGAGTCCGCCGCACCGCCGAGGAGGCGCTCGCCGCGGTCGGGCTCGCGGACAAGGCGGACCGGTTCCCCGACGATCTCTCAGGTGGCCAGCAGCAACGGGTCGCGATCGCACGCGCGGTCGTGGGTCCGCGGCGCCTGGTCCTCGCGGATGAGCCGACCGGCGCGTTGGACTCGACCACCGGGGAGCTCGTCCTTCGGATGCTGCGGGCTCGCGTTGACGCCGGCGCCGGTGGCCTGCTGGTCACGCACGACGCGCGGCACGCGTCCTGGGCGGACCGCATCGTGTTCCTCCGCGACGGGAGCGTCATCGACTCCCGGCAGGCTCCGAACCCCGACTCGCTCCTGGCCACGGTGCGCTCGTGAGCGCCCGAGGTGTTTCGGCCCGCCTTGCTGTCCGGTCGGTACGGGCCGCTCCTGGCCGGTCGGCGCTGATCGCGGCGATGATCGCGCTGCCCGTCGCCGGCGCTGTGCTGGGCGGACTGGTGCAGGCCAGCGGGCATGCCACGAACGCGGAACTGGTAGACATCGCGCTGGGGCATACACAGGCAGACTTCGGGGTGGTCGACACCCCCGACAGCTCGATCGTGCAGGATCCGACCAACAGCGACTCCTGGACGTACACAGGGCACGGACGCACCTCGAGCCGCTACCGCACGCCTGCCTCGGCACTGCCCACTGGCACTCGGCTGATCCCGGTCTATGACGCGAACATCACCGCGCGCACCGCCACCGGCGTCGGCAGCATGCAAGCCGTGGTCGGTGCCGCGATGGGACCCGAGCTTCGCGGGCCGCTGGACCGTCATCTCAG